>NZ_JAUFPZ010000002.1:0-600000 GCF_030409505.1 Zunongwangia endophytica
CCATCTATTTTGCTGGTTGTTGTATCTATTTCTGCATATCCATGTGATGTTCCTACAATTAATTTACCGCTGAATAGTGTGAAGGATGTTAATTCTTCCTCTTGTTCTATAGTTGTTAATATATTTTTATTTGGATCGAAGCTTGAAACACTATGGGTTCCTAAAATCCAAAATAATTTGTTAGAAGAATCGTACAATATCTCTAAAACTTCATCACCGATATCTCCTTTCCATCCCGCTCCATCTTTTGAAAGAAGTTGTAATATTTTACCATCGCTGATTAAAAACTCGAAGTTATCGCTACCAGCAAAAAGTTTCGCTTGGGTAAGATCATGAGTTATATATAGATCGCCCGCCCAAGCATTGCTAAATACTGATTTATCATCTAAATACACAAACTGATTTTTATATACCAAAAAGCTACTTATTTTTTTATTTGTAAGAGGTCTATAAGTTTTATCTTTAACTAGCGTGCCGGGGTATAAAAATTGTCCATCATGGGTGCGTAAAATACCATCACTAGAAAGTAATTGTATCACCCCATTCCTGTCCATATAAGCTTCAGAAATCTTTTGATCATCTGCGGAATTATATTTTATACTATAATCTTGCTGGTAGGGGGTGTCTTTATAAGCTGAAACATTAACTACTTGATCTGGTTTTGTTTTGTTAATAGAATCACCACAGGATAAAAGAAGTATAGAAGAAATATAAAAGATAATATGATTTATTTTTTTTCATAGGGGTCATAATTTATAGTACATACTTGAATCGAATTATCTATCAACAATCAAATATTGCAACGTCTGCAAACAAATTAACTAATTTAAAAAGTGTACTGCCACTTATATTTTATATGGTTTGCATAGAATTTTGACTAAAATTCATGATTTTTAAATTCAGGGTGAACTAATTATAAAAGTGTATTCTATTTTTTGATTGTTACCAGAATGATTTCTAGATATTGAATTCTATTCTTGAACTCTCTGCGCGATCTAATGTTTTTTTTATTTTAGATTCGGGGCATTTTGAGAATTCAAAATCATTTTGTGGTGATCATAATTATAGTGATTTTAGTCCCTTGGGTAGTATTCTATGTAGACCAGTCAAAATAAATGTAGTGTAAGTGCTAAGCTGACCATTATATTTGTATTGAAGTAGATAGATGAATTTAGATTCAGAAATATCTAAGTTTAGATTTACTATAAGCATTAGGGATACTTCACTTCAAAAAATAGAAAATCTAATTTTTTCAAAATAATGACCATATTAAAAATAAAAATTCTGGGCGTAGAGCATTTATAACTCGTTCAGGATTAGCTTTAGCTTCTTTTCCATTTTTATCTAAATCTTGCCAAAATTCATCTAAAGAGCCTAAAGAAGAATCAAGTGAAACTTCTTTTGAATTTGCTTTTTTAACGGATATTCATATCAAACCTGAAATGAATGCTCCTAAAGGTTTTCAAATGGCCATAAACAAAGTAAACGAGTTAAATCCAGACTTTGTTTTAACCGGAGGAGACTTGGTTTACGATGTTATGCGTGGAGATCATAAGAAGAGCGAATCACTTTTTGATTTATATAAACAATTGATTCAGGGATTTAAAATGCCAGTATATAATTGTATAGGAAATCATGATTTGTTTGGTATATATGAAGAAGAAAGTCCTGAAGATGAGAACCACCCAGATTATAAATATGGAATGTGGGAAAGACATTTTGGAGATTCTTATTATTCTTTTGATCACAAAGGATGGCACTTTGTTACGTTAAATTCTTTAGACGTGACCCATGATAAAAAATATAAAGGGTTTTTTAACCAAGATCAGTTAGAATGGTTAAAAGAGGATCTCAAAAAAGTCAATAATTCTACCCCTATTGTGATTACCACCCATATACCTATGATTTGTACATATTCCCAATTGAACGGAGAGGGAGGTAGTCGTACAGTTGCTAATGCTTTTGAAGTATTTATAATATTAGAAGCTTATAATTTGAAATTAGTATTACAAGGACATATTCATTGGAAGGAATACGGAGATGTGAATGATAGATTCCAATTCTTAACTGGAGGTTCTATAGCAGGAAATGGTTGGAAAGGCCGCAGACATAATACCAAAGAGGGCTTTGTGAAAATAAAGGTAGAAAGCGAGGATTTTTCGTGGGAATATGTTGATCACGGTTGGGAAGATGAACGGCTTAAAGCAGAGAACCGTGCAATATGAGATGCAATGACAATTTAAAAGTAAGAACCTAGTTTTGAAATACGTATCTCTTAAATAGATGTTATCTGAAGTTTTTTCTATACTCTGTAGGGGTTACACCCATACTTACCTTAAAATAGTGGTTAAAATTAGCTAGATTATTATAGCCACTTTCGTAACAAATTTCAGTGATTTGCTTATCTGTTTTAGCTAAAAGTTTGGCCGCCATTCCTACTCGTACATTTTTAACATATTCCATAAATGTAATACCTGTTTTTTCTTGAAGAACCTACAGAAAGAACTTGGAGCCATATTTAGTACAGAGGATGCTTCTTCCAGATTAATACCTTCCTGAATATTTAAAAACACGTACTCATAAACTTTATTGATTTTTTCAATATTTTTTGAGAATACAGAAGATTGATTCAAAGGATTCGATAATTTTTTTCGGTCTTTAATCTTTAATAAGAGATTAAAAATCCTCAATAATCCTATATAATATTCCAAGCCTTCACTTTGGGAAAGTCCTATTAAGATTTCACGTATTTCATAATCATTTTCGACTTTAAAATGAATACCTCGACTCGCTTGTTTGATTAAGAGAAGAATATTTTGGAGTTCTGGCATTTTGAAATACTCATTTAATAATAATTCTTCTGAAAAATGAGTCACTATGCAATTAGGCTCTTCATTTTTTTCTCTATCTAGAAGTTCCCAACAATGTGGCAACTCAGCACCTAACAACACTAGATCTCCTTTTTCAAAATTAGAAATGTTATCGCCAACAATTCTTCTGCCTGTCCCAGATGCTATATAATTTAGTTCAATGTTTTTATGAGAGTGTATTATAGTTTCGCCAGAAAGCGCAATTTCTCTGGTAATAAATGAGTGGTTATTTGGGATATATATTTTGTCAAAAATAAATTCCATGTGCTGTAATATTAACTCTTGGTTCAATATTACATATAAAATTTATCCCTAATGGTTAAGATTCTATGAGATAATCGTAAAATAATTGTATTAATCTTATTCGCTTTTATATTCTTTTGCTCTTGAAAGAGAGGGTGAGATCTAGGCTAATATTCCATTATTCGGAGTTTAAATTTTTGAAAGCAATACGGCTTGGAATTAATTTTCAGCTATAAATTATTTTAAATTATCTAGTTATAGGTATTCAACTTATTTAAGTGAGAAAATTGAAGCTTATCTCTTTTATAAAGATTATTTGAATTCGTTGTTAAGGTAAGGTGTTACGCTAGCTTTTAGAATTATTCCTTAAATAACCTTATGGTAATTAATTTATCACAAAATAGTAATGTACAATTGAAGCCCGTTTATCCTAAAGACAGTAATATGTTTAAAATCTTTTCATCAGAATAAAACGGTTTTTAAACAAATAGAATAGAGGTATTAAATTTCAATAAAATAGTATTTAAAATGCAAAAATGTCTACAAGCATTATCAGTGGTGATATTGCTTAATTTTACACTACATGCACAACATAAGCACTCAGATAGCTTAACCCATCATCATTCACATTACACAGAACATGTTGAAACGCCGGCTCACAAATTAATATTTCCTTCAAGCACTCCAGATCGTATTATATCTAATCTTACAGAAGATCAAGCACATACCTTTGCTGTGAATTGGCGTACAGATCAGCAGGTTTTAAATGGGGTAGTAGAAGTAGCGCTAGCAACTGATGGCCCGAGTTTTTACTAGATGGTGTTCGTAGAATAGATGCCATATCAGAGAAAATTGAAAATCAAAATAGAAATGAAGCGCTGGTTAAAGCTACTTACCATTCTGCTTTGGTTACAGATTTATTGCCAAATACGACCTATGTATATAGAGTAGGTAATGGCGAAAAAAATGATGACTATTGGAGCGAATGGTTTCAAATTAAAACCGCTAAAACAGGGAGCGAAGAGCCCTTTAGCTTTATTTATTTTGGAGATGCTCAAAACAATATAAAGTCATTATGGTCTAGAGTTATACGCAGTTCATATCGTAAATTTCCAAAAGTTGATTTTATGCTTCATGCAGGAGATTTGATTAATGACCGAGACTCTAATCTAGAATGGGAGAATGGTTTTATGCAGGTAGCTTTATTCATGCCACAGTACCTAGTGTAATGACTCCAGGTAACCATGAATACAGGGATGGTGTTTTAACTTCTCTTTGGAAACCTCAATTTACACTTCCTGAAAATGGACCTACAGAGGATTTGAAAGAAACCTGCTTTTCTATCGATTATCAGGATATGAAATTGATTTCGATAGATAGTGAAGCTTTTGATGAAAGTATGGAATCAAGAAATGCACAAATAGAATGGTTGGAATCTGTATTAAAGTCAAATACAAAAAAATGGATAACTATTTTTACACATTATCCGTATATTCAACTGCTGAAGGGCGTGATAATTGGGAACTACGAGAAGCTATAAAACCACTTATAGATAAATACAAAGTAGATTTGGTATTACAAGGGCATGATCATACATATGCAAGAGGTTTTCCTGAAAATAAGGGTAAAGGGCTAACAGTTGTGAAAGATATAGGTACTGTGTATGCAGTATCGGTAAGTGGACCAAAAATGTATGAATCAAAAGACCAAAACTGGATGGTGAGAAGAGGAGAATATACTCAACTTTTTCAGATTATTACGGTTGCAGAGAATTCGATTAGTTATGGAGCATATACTCCAATAGGTACACTTTACGATTCCTTTAAAATCATCAAAAAAAATGGTAAAAAGAAATTGATAAATATGATGCCAAAAACTCCTACAAGATTAAAAGAAGATTTTGTGAAGCCAGATTAAGTATTCCCGCGAGCTATGAAAATATAAATACTTCTAGTTCATATTTTCATAGCTTGAATACAAAAATAAAAACAGTAATCAAAAAGCAACTTTCAATAATCAGTAGTAAAGTAAATCAAGTAAGTTATGAAGATTTTTAAGCTGGTAATAGTAGGGATATTCTCCTTTTTTATTTCTTGTGCAGCACCCAAAATTTCTAGTAATCTCAAAGACACTATAGAAGTTTTTAACGATGCTAATTCAAAAATGATTTTGGTGGCTGCCCATAGGGGAGCACATTTAAATAATTTTGAAAATTCTATAGCATCCACAAAAAAAGCTATCCAAATTGGCGTAGATATCATAGAAGTAGACTTACGAACCACTAAAGATGGACATTTAGTTTTAATGCACGATTCTAAAATAGATCGAACCACTACTGGTAATGGGGAAGTAGAGGAGATGACTTTAGCAGAAATTCGTCAATATCACTTAAAATCATCTTCTGGAAAAATAAGTGAGGAGTCTGTACCTACTTTCGAGGAGTTCTTAAAGATAACTAAGGGTAAAATTATGGTCGATCTAGATATGAAAACTGATAATGTGGAAGGAATTCTTACTAATGTAGCGAAAAATGCTATTGATAATGAAGTTTTATATTTTGATAATGATTATAATCAATTAAATAAAATTCAAAACTTAAAAAAATCAGCACAATTGATGCCTCGTGCATATTCATATCAGATGGCAGATTCGGCAATTACTCGGTTTAAGCCCGCTGTAATTCATATAGATGATAAATTTTATACTAGTAAAGTGGTAGAATTAATTAAAAATAATAATGCCAAAATTTGGATAAACACTTTAGGGAAATTTGATTCTGAAATTCGAGAAGGAGAGATAGAAAATGTAATGAAAAAAATACTTAAGAACGGAGCCAATATTATACAGACCGATGAACCTGAAAAATTATTGGAGTTTTTAAAATCTAAGAATCTACATAATTAGACTAATTTTTTATAATTTGAGTTATAGTTTATAAAGGGTACTAGTATCCTTTATAAACTTTTCTTTTTTTATACGAAATCATTTTTTGAATTATTCTGCAATAACTTTTTATAGACTTCATGTCTTTGATGATCTTTCAAAATCATTCTTCTTTTATAATTTTTTAAAATTTAATGCATTATGTAGGATAACTGTTGTTCTAAAAATGGAGAAATTTAGTGGTGTACTATAATATATGATTTAGATCAATTTTTAGATATGTATTAGTTTTAGCGCAGAGAATTCCTAATTCAAAATCTAAAAACTGTTCTATTATTAATTTACTAAAATCATCACAGCATTAAATTCTTGTAAACAAAATAGCTATTTTTGTTAAAAATATTGTTTTTGTACAAAACAACGTTTCATGGATGATGAATTACTTAAAACACTAAAAGAAGGAGACAAGCGAGCATTAACAGCTTTATATAATAAGTATTGGAAAATGTTATATATATCTTCTTTTAATCTTCTAAATAAAAGAGAGACTTGTGAAGAAATTATTCAAGACGTGTTCATTGATCTATGGAATAACCGATCTAAGGTTGAGATTAGAGTTTCATTAAAAAGTTATCTCTTTGCATGCGTGAGATATAAAGTATTTTCAGAATTTAGGAAGAGTAAAACTTTGCACGTTGAGTTATTTGAAAATATAGACTCTAGATTACAACAAGTTACTCCCGAATCTAAGATTATTCACGAGGAATTAAAAGAACATATAAAAGTCGTAGTAAATAATCTTCCTGAAAAATGCCAAAACGTATATAAACTGAGTAGATATGAGCAACTGACTCATAAGGAGATTTCAGAAAAGTTAGGTGTTTCAACTAAAACAGTAGAAAATCACATTACAATAGCTCTTAAAATTCTTCGCTCATCTCTTGGGGATATATACTTTATAGTACTACTTTTTCATCTATAAAAGTCTATTATTAAACCTTTGTTATTGGTTGATGTTAGTGTTTTAAATGTTAATTATTGAATGTTATTTTTATTAAATTATGTTAAATTTAATAAAAATATTAAAATCTATTAGGGGGGTAGTTAGTCTTTATGACACTATACTTAGAGAAACTTAAATTAGATTTTAAAAATATTGGAGATTAATAATACAAAGTTCCAAAAACTCATAGAACAATATCTAAGCGGTGATATTAATAGTGAAGAGCTTCAGCAGCTTATAAATTATTATGAAAGTTTTCAGAAAGACGATGTTTGGATTGATAAAATGGGTGAGGAGAAGGAACTTAAAAGTAAAATGCTTATTTCTATTCTCCAATCATTGGAATATGAACCGGAGACAAAGACAATACCGCTTTATACGAAAAGTTTCTTTAAATATGCTATAGCTGCCAGTATAGCATTTTTTGCAGCAATTAACTTTTACTATTATAATCAAAAAAATGAGATTGACTTAGTTGGGGACTCTAATGTGCAAATAGGGGGTGATAAAGCAACTCTAATCCTTGCAAATGGTTGTAGTGTTAATTTAGGAAATGGAAAAGAGTATCATTCAGCATCGGTTTATAGTGATGGGAAGAAGCTAATCTATCACGGTGAAAAAGACAATCAGGCTTCAAAGGTTTCATATAATTATTTAAGTGTTCCTATAGGAGGAGAGTTTTTTGTTGAATTAGCCGATGGTACGGAGGTTTGGTTAAATTCAGATTCAAAAATTGCCTTTCCAGAAAATTTCGAAGACGGAGAAAAAAGAGAAGTAGAATTGATTTATGGGGAAGCATATTTTAAAGTCTCTCCAAGCTCAGAACATAAAGGATCAAGATTTGTCTTGAAAACGGGCGAACAGGATATCGAGGTTTTGGGAACCCAATTCAATGTAAAAGCTTATAAAGAAGATACTAATATCTATACAACTTTAGTCGAGGGTGTTGTAAAATTGAATAGTACCGATAGCCAAAGTAAAAATTTAGTTCCTGGGGAACAGGCAATCTTCAGCAAACAAAATAAGGATCTAATTATTTCGCCCGTCGAAATATCTTATGAAGTTTCTTGGAAAGAAGGTGTATTCAAGTTCAAATATAAAAACCTAGAGCAAATTATGACCGTATTATCACGATGGTATAACGTTCAGGTTATTTATGAGGATGAAAATTTGAAGGAAGTAAAATTTAATGGACAACTTCGAAAAGACCAAGAGTTAAAAGATATCTTAGAATTGTTTAAAAACACAAATTTTATAACGAATTATGAAGTAAAAAATAACGTAGTTATACTGAAATAACATAATAAAAAAGGGAGTAAAGCCTGCACTCGCCAAAGTTGATGCTTTCTCCCTTCAATTAATAACCAGTTAAATATATTAACTAATTAACACCCTCTAAATTTATGAAAATAAAATTAACTACTAACTCGACTGTTCAGTTTAGGAGGTACATTAAAATTCTAATGAAAAGTTTCGTTTTTTTATTCTGTACAACTGTATTCAGTTTTACGTCTACTAACATTTTATCTCAAAATGCTAATATTAGCATCGATTCTGATAAAACAATTTCAGTAGATGAGGTACTTAATTTAGTGATGAGTCAAACTGATTATGTTTTTGTATATCAGTCCGATTTGTTCAAAGACTTGCCAGAAGTCGAATTAAAAAAAGGAATTATCAAGGCTAACAATTTGCTTAATTCTAGTTTGGTAGATAGCAACTTTGATTTTGTATATGATAATGAATATACAATTATTTTTAAAGAAAAACCGAACACAACTCAACAACAGCTGCTTGTTAGTGGAACAATCACCGATGAGCAGGGAATGCCTTTACCTGGATTGACTGTTTATATTTCCAGTACCCAGCCGAATATGGAGCAAGGTGAAAATGGAAGCAAAACTATGGTAAGAGGCACTGTTACCGATTTTGATGGCAAATTTTCAATTCAAGCAGACAAAGGACAGTTTTTAGTTATTACGGGTGTAGGGTATGAAATGTATTACCAAAAAGTAGAATCTACAATGAAAAATGTTTCTATTTCCTTGAAGGAAGAAATGAATTCTTTAGAAGAGGTTATGGTGGTTGGGTACGGAACAACAAAAAAAAAGGATTTAACAGGATCTGTAGGATCTGTGAAGGCTGAAGA
The DNA here is from genome assembly GCF_030409505.1 of Zunongwangia endophytica. Lineage (NCBI taxonomy): Bacteria > Pseudomonadati > Bacteroidota > Flavobacteriia > Flavobacteriales > Flavobacteriaceae > Zunongwangia > Zunongwangia endophytica. The sequence goes on from NZ_JAUFPZ010000002.1 coordinate 9,149, forward strand.
GTTAGGGCAGATTCAAACACAAACGGTAGATCAGGCTTTAATAGGAAAAGTTGCCGGAGTTTATGTTCAAAATAGAGGAGGGCAACCAGGAGCCGGAGCTTTTGTGCAAGTTAGAGGGCTCAGCCAAATTAGAGGAGACAATCAACCATTATATGTTATTGATGGAGTTCCAATAAATATCACACCAAATACCGAATCTCTTGGGATTATTAATTATGGTTCGCGTGAAAATCCGCTTTTATCTATAAATCCGGATGATATTGAACGTGTAGATATTTTAAAAGATGCTTCAGCAGCTGCGATCTATGGATCAAGAGCCGCAAATGGTGTTGTAATAGTAACTACAAAACGTGGTAAACGAGGTGAAGCACCAAGATTATCTTTTAATGTAAGTTCTACCATTCAAAATCCGGTGGATACTTATGATTATTTGGATGCCTCAGATTATATATCCTGGACTCAGGGCAATGCTCGTCGTATATTAAGTGGTGTTCCTGAAGAAAATTGGGAATCTGCTTACCCAGTACAAAATAGGATCTTAAAAAATCCAGATAGTTATTTTGGAAATGCAGATGCAAACTGGCAGGATATTATAAAGAATAAAAATGCTTTATGGACAAAGTATAGTCTTAGCGTTAGCGGAGGTACAGAAAAAGCCAGTTACTTCACTTCTCTTGGTATTTCAGATCAGGATGGAGCTATGATAGGTAATAATTTTAAGCGCTACAATTTAAGTACAAACGTAGATGCCAATGTAACCGATCTTTTAAAAGTAGGGACGTCTATTAATTATAATTATTCCATTAATAAGAATAAGGGGTTTACTTCCTTAAGTCAAGGACAATTTAGACCCGATTTAACTCCTTATAATGATGATGGATCATATTCAACTTTTGATGGCGAATATGGTGAGCAGTTTACACTTTTGGGCAATGGAAACCAAATGAGGGATAAAAGAATTTCTAAAAACCTTTTAGCCACGATTTTTGGGGAATATGAGATTATAGATGATTTAAAGTTTAAATCTCGAATTAGTATTGGCTTGAAAGAAGATAATATCGATGAGTTTTACACTTCAAAATCTACAGAGGCTTTATATGAAGGTTTATATTATAGTCGACCTGGTGCTGTTTTAGGTGTACAAACTAATAATAACTGGTCTACGACATTTACAAATACGCTAAACTTCAACAAAACAATTAATAAAAATCATACAATCGATGCTGTTGTTGGAGTTTCTTGGGATCGGAGTCGTTATGATGCAGAATCACAAACTTATAGAGGTTTTCCAGACGATGATATTTTAACTAACATAGCTTCAGCAAGTTTTTTTGATGATGCCAATAGTGAGAGTTTACAGCAGGGCTTAAACTCTATTTTTGGAAGAATAAACTACAATTATAAAAGCAAATACTTAGCTACATTTACTGCACGTAGGGACGGATCAACAAAATTTGGTCCAGATAATCAATTTGGATTTTTCCCTTCTGGTGCTCTTGCCTGGAATATGCATAACGAAGATTTCTTAAGAGAAGTAAGTTTTGTTAATCAACTTAAGCTAAGAGCTTCTTTGGGGCGCGTAGGGTCTGACAATTTACCTTCTTTTACCTACTTGTCCTACTATCAAGCGTTAGAAAATGGAGATTCTTATTATGATGGCCAAAACGGTATAGCTGTTACAGGAGTGCCAAATACAGGAATTAGATGGGAAGAAACCGATCAATTAGATCTTGGTGCAGAATTTAGTTTATTCAATAATCGTTTAGAAGGTGAGATTGTTTATTATGAAAAAAATACTTCCGGTATAATTTTATTTTCCCCAATCCCTGCAGAAACTGGATTCAACTCTTGGAATACTAATATTGCAGATGTTTCGAATAAAGGTTGGGAGATAACAATAGGAGGAGATATCATCAGAAATAAAAATTTCACTTGGAATTCTTCACTTAATATCGCAACTGTTAAAAATAATGTGGATCATTTGTATGGTTCAAATTCAGGAGATCAAACTGGTATTGTAGAAGGTCAGCCTATTGGCGTAATAATGGGGTACGATGTAATTAAAATTGTTCAGACACAGGAAGAAATAGATGAATTAAATAGTACGCTAGATGGTCGCTATCAATCTTCACTAAGACAACCAGGAGATTATCTTTTTAAAGATATAAATGGTGACGGTAAAGTTAATACAAATGATAGAACACCTATTGGTAATCCTAATCCCGATTTCTTTGGGGGGTGGAACAACCGACTTTCTTACAAAAATTGGAGTTTAAACATGAATTGGAATTTTGTTAGTGGAGCGCAACGAGAATATGAAATGATAACAAAATTAAGGTCTATCGATATTAACTCAAATATCACCAATCTAGTAAGTAATACATGGGCAGAAAATAATACTGATGCAACTTATGCCAGACACGGTTCAAGAAGTCACGGCTCTACTCCAAGTTCAAAATCAATTGTAGATGCATCTTACATTAAACTTAGATCTGCTTCTATTAGTTATAATTTGCCTAAAAAATGGTTTGGAGATACAGGAATTTCTAATACTCGATTAACCTTGAGTGGAAATAACCTAATCACTATTACCGATTATCCCGGTTTAGATCCTGAAGATGTTTCTAGTTTTGGTTTTGCAAACCGAAGTACCAATTTCAACTCAGATGATGGACTTTCGTATCCAAATGTTAGAACTTTCACATTTGCTCTAAATGTGACCTTTTAAATAGAATGCAAGAGCATATTATCCCAAACAAAAATTTTAAAAGATGAAAAAAATACTATACAAATATATAAGCGTTTTAACGATTTTGGTAACTATATATTCTTGCCAACTAACCGAAGAGCTGGACGATTATGAACCCTTATATTCATTAGACGCCGAAGATGCAATTGATACACAAGAGACTGCAGAATTAGCGTTAGTTGGAGCATATTCTGGTTTTACACAAAGAAGTTTAGGTAGCCCATTTCCAGATATGTTTATTATTCCAGATGTTTTAAGTGGCTATAGCACTGTAGGGCGCATATTTTCTTCAGATCCAGAAGAAGCGGCCTTTATTCAAAACGATCCAATTTCAACTGGTACGGTTAGAACATTAAACATTTATACTGGTTTATATGAATTTATTAATAGAACAAATTGGATAATAAGTACTGTAGAAGGACTTGACGATGATATTTTTGAACCTCAAGTAAGACGTACAGAAATAATTGCTGAAGCTAAAATTCTAAGAGCTTTAGGACATTTTTATTTGTTACGCAATTTTGGTCAGTTTTACGATATTAATTCAAAATATGGTATAAATACAAGATTAGAGCCCGCCAAATCGGCTGAAGCATACTCTAGAGATTCAGTTTTAGAAACTTACGAAACGATATTAAATGATTTGGAATATGGTATTGAGAATGGTCCTAGTTTAAGAACTAAAGGCTATACTAATAGCACCTTTGCAAAAGGATTAAAAGCTAGAGTATTATTATATATGCAGCGTTATAGCGAAGCGGCTATTGTAGCAAAAGAAATAATTGAGAGTTCCAATAGTAACTTCAGTTTAGAACCTACTTTTTTATCTATTTTTGATGATCATGAATCATCCGTAATATTTCAAAGTTCAGAAATTTTATTTGGGACAAGAGGGGAACCTGCAGCTACTATTGGTATGGGATCTTATTACAGTGGTTTTTTTGCCACTATTACTCAGGATTATTTAGATGCAGTTAATGGATCGTTGAATGTTAATGGACAGACAATTAATATTGGTGGTTCAGAACGAACAGAAGAAATATTTTTTCCGAACTCATCGTATGGAGGATATTATTCAACAAAATACACTTCAAATTTCACAGACGGAGATTATGACATGATTTACCATATGCGTATGGCTGAAGTTTATTTAATATTTGCCGAAGCAAATGCCAGAGCAAATAATATGGTAAAACCAGAAGCTTTGGAAGCATTAAATACAATTCGACTTAGGGCAGGGGCAACTTCGACTGGTGAAGGCGGTTTTGAGAAGTATACGACAACTATAAGTTTAGATCAATTTCTTACGGCTGTTCGTTATGAAAAATTAGCAGAGTTGTATTCAGAAGGTGGGGAGACATGGTACGATCTAATTCGCTACGATTATAGCGATGGTTTTAATTCAGGTTTTCAGGTATCTGATGTTAAAGCATCAGCCACAGATCCAGAAAAATTTATTTTACCAATTCCAACTGAGACTATAGATGCAGGAGGGAATATGATTGTTCAAAATCCAGGTTATGACGATTAATTTTAATAAAAGTATGGATAATGCACTGGCTTTTAAAACCCGTGATTTGCCATAATCCTTATGCAATCAGAAATACCTAATATTAAATTTTAAAACACTTAGAAATGAAAAAGCTTATAGCACTGTTTTGTGTTATCCTGATACTCATAGCTTGTCGAGATGATATAAAATTAAAGCCTGGTGAGTATGAAATTTCTGGTAAAGTTCGAGGAATGGAGACTGGAAAATTATTTCTTATTTCAAAAAAGCCGAGCGGAATTCAGGTTGATACTTTATATGTAAAGTCTGGAAATTTTAATTTCAGAAACAGTCTGGAGAATGATGTACTAGAAGCATATATTGCAGATCAGCCTAATTATCGTTCAAGTAATAATAAAGCCAGCATTTATATAGAACCAACTCGTATGCAATTACAACTTAATACCAGTGATTTTGAAAGTGTTGAATTAACAGGTTCTCAAACACAGGAGGACGCTGAAGCATTACAGCAAAAGCAAAAGGAACTGCGGTTAAAATATAAAAATGAGCTTGGCGCTTATTCAGCTAATGGAGAGCGACTAAAAAAAGCCAAAAACCCTGAAAAAAAAGAAGAATTAAAATGGAAGGATGACGAATTGAGAGGTGAGCTTCAACCTTATTTCGAAGAAGAAAAAGAGCTTGTCAAACAATTTATATCAACACATCCAAAATCGTATATAAGCTTTGAAAATATACTTTATATGATAGAGGAATTCACTCAGGAAGAAGCCAGAAAAGTTTATAATGAATTTCCAGAGAGCTTTAAAGAAAGAAAACTTGGATCGGTGATTAAAAAACAAATCGACGATAAGTCAAAAGGTATCGTAGGTGCAACTGCTGAAAATTTTAGTAAGGTGGATATTGATGGCAAACCTCTAAAATTAGAAGATTTTAAAGGACAATATGTATTATTAGATTTTTGGGCTTCGTGGTGTATTCCCTGTAGAAAAGGAAATCCGCATTTGTTGAAGATATACGATAATTATAATGACAAAGGTTTTGAAATAATAGGTGTTTCTGATGATGATAGAAATCCTGATGCATGGCTAAAAGCAGTAAAAAAAGATAGAATAGGAGTATGGCGTCATATCTTAAGAGGGATGGAGGTGGATACCACCAGTGGAGGATTCAAAATAGTCAATCAAGGTATCACAGAAGGATACAATATTTCTTCTTTACCGACTAAGATATTAGTAGATCCAGATGGAAAAATAGTTGGGCGTTACGACGGAAGTAAAGCAGATGAGGAAGCTTTGGATAAGAAGTTGGCAGATTTATACGAGTAAGTATTGAATCATATTCTATTTCATTTAACTTAACAATTTTGTCAAAGATTTGATAAAGCCTGCTCTATAATTGCTAATACCTTAAATCCTAAGTATTTTTAGATGAAAAAGAGGTATGAGAAAGATAGGAGTTAAAAGTGTTTTACGAATTTTGATGGGATCTGCGATGGTCTTTGCGGGTATCGCTCATCTATCTTTTAAGCGAAAAGAATTTCAGGCACAGGTGCCAAGATGGTTGCCAACAGACCAAAAAACAATGGATTTGACAGTGCTTAGTTCTGGTATTACAGAAATTACTTTAGGCTTGTTAATGATTTTATGGAAAGAAAAGAGGATAACTACCGGTCTAATGTTGGCGCTTTTCTATGTACTTATTTTTCCTGGCAATATTTCACAATATCAAAATAAGATTGATGCATTTAGCTTAGATAGCGACACTAAACGTTTTGTTCGATTACTGTTTCAACCCGTTTTAATTTATGGAGCATTATGGACTACCGGTGCAGACAAATATTTGATAGAGAAATGCGATTTTCAAAAGTGTCTTAAAAATTAGAAGACTTTAAACTCAAAATCCATTAATTCACTACGATTTAAATAAAAAATTCAGCGGAGTAGCTACTATGATATTGAGCCTGCTATTTTGCTGGATGTTATTTAATTGAGCTTTGCCATTTTTTGATTAAATTCTTCCGAAACAGAGTATAAGCAATAGGTCTGTTTCCTCTTTAAATTCTTTCCTAATACGTTTAAGAGCAATACTCATCTGTGCTTCCACAGTTTTTACAGAAATCTGTAGTTTTTCCGCAACTTCTTTATAAGAATAGCCTTTTTGCTTATGCATTTTAAATATCATTTTGCATCGATCGGGAAGGTCATTTACGGTCTTTTCAATCAGTTTTATTTTTTTCTGAAAATCTTCTTCAGGTTCTTCTACTAAAAGTTGAAGCGCTTGATGCTTTAGACCCTCTAAGTAGCTTTTGTTTTTCTTTTCTTTTCTGAAATTATCAACAAATCTATTATATGCTGAAGTATACAAATAACTTTTTACTGAAGTTGTTAAATTGATCTGATTTCTTTTTTCCCATAATTTAATAAAGGTATTCTGAGCAATGTCTTCGGCATCTGCAGTCTTATCAGCATACTGTAAAAGATAGGCTACCAGGGGTTGGTATAATTCATTGAAAAGTAGGGTGAACGACTTTTCATCCCCCTTTTCCCATAAATTATTCAATTCAGAATTAGTCATATTTACTGCAAGAAACGATAAAGGTTAAAAAAAAATTAATTTTTCTTTAAGGGTAGCTTTATTTTTTTTCGTCATTAATGTGTAAAATAGTGTATATACGATGGGTAATATTGATAATTTAATATCAAAATTTCAAAATAAAAGCATTAGTGATGAAGAATTGTCTGAGCTTGAAAATTGGGTAAAAGATAGTAAAGATAATAACGATTATTTTATAAAGAGCGTTCAGACCGACTATTTAATTTCATCTTTTTATCGAAAGCAAGAAGAAATTCCGAATTTATCAAATCTGAAAAAACCAATAATTGCTCTAAATTCGAAAAAACAGCGTGCTAATTTGATGAAATTTGCAGCTATTTTTATTGTTGCACTTATAGCTTCCAGTACGGCATACTTCTACTTTTTTAATCCGGCAGAAACTACTTATGCGCCCGGAGAAATTATTATCACGAATGAAAATGGTGAAAAAATAACCGTAGACTATCAAATTAAACAGATCGTATATAATGAAGAAGGAGAAGTTTCAAATTTGGGATCACAAGTAAAAAAGAATCCAAATACTAGCGAAAAAGACAATAATAGGTTAGCGTATAACACGATTAATGTACCTAAAGGAAAGCGCATCCAATTAGTGTTATCAGATGGAACGAAAGTATATCTTAATTCTGAAAGTTCACTACGATTTCCTTCTCACTTTCCAAAAACAGAACAGTTACGAAAGGTCAGTATTACCGGCGAGGCAGTTTTCGAAGTACATAAAGATTCTTTAAAACCTTTTATAGTAGAGGCAGGTATGCTGAATATAGAAGTTTTGGGAACACGATTTAATGTAGATGCCTATCCTCAATCTAAACAAATTTCGACTACACTGGCAGAAGGATCGGTACAGATAAATTACGACAATGAAGTTTTTAAACTAGAACCAGGTGAAGCCGGAATACTTAGCCAAAATACAGATGTGCTGAGCGTAGAAAAAGTAAATGTAGCTAATAAAATGGCTTGGGTAGACGATCGTCTATTGTTTATTAACGAGTCCTTTGCAGAAATTCAAAAGAAAATTGAGCGCAGTTACGGAGTTCAAATTATTAATAAAAATGCCCATTTAAATGACGTACGGTTTAACGGGGATTTCGATATCAAATCAGAAACTATCGAGGATGTACTAGATGCCTTTAAAGCAGTAGACTTTTTCGAATATACTTATAAAAATAATATAGTAACCATTAAAAAATAAACGATGACTTAGCGCTTAAACAAAAAGGGAATGCGCCAACATTCCCTCAAACAATTAACTATTTCCTCAAACAATTAAAAGTTATTCAAAATTATGAAAATAAAGTATTTGAAGATGAAAGCTTCATTCATTTTAACCTTGTTTTGTGTTTTGCAGGTTTCTGCACTAGAAACCCTTGCTCAAAAATTTAATATTGATCTGGATGGGGCTAAGGTTACCCACGTTATAGAACAGATCAAACAACAAAGTGATTATAAGTTTTTTTACAAAGACGATGTGATTAATGAAGAATGGCAGGTCAATATTCATAGCGATAGTGAAGAGATTACTAATGTTTTAAAGCAGCTGTTCAAAAATTTACCGGTGAGTTTTGTCATTCAGAAAAAGCAAATTATTCTGAAAGAAAAAGAACCAGTTTCGTCTCCTGAAACTAGTAGTATCGATATACAGCGTTATATTGATGGTACGGTAAAAGACGAATCTAATTTCCCAATTATGGGAGTTACCGTTTGGTTAAAAGGTTCTCGCGTAGGATCTGTTACAGATGAAGATGGAAAGTTCAGAATGCAGGCTGTTACCGGAGATACTTTGGTTTTTAGTTTTATAGGTTTTAAAACCAAAGAACATGTGCTGGGTAACGAAAAAAACTTAGCTATTAAGCTGGAAACCGATATTAGTGGTTTAGATCAGGTTACGGTGGTTTCTACCGGTTATCAAAAAATCAATAAAGAGCGTGCAACAGGTTCGTTTTCTACCATAAGCGGAGAAGAGTTACAACAAGTACCGGTAAACAATGTGATGCATCAGTTGGAAGGGCGAGTTCCTGGTCTACAAATCGAAATTTTAGAATCTGATAATACATTTGTTTACGACAATCTTGAAAGAGAAACCGAGGGGAATACCAGCTATAATTTTCAAATTAGAGGCCAGTCGACTATTGATGGTAATAAAAGTCCGCTTATTGTTATCGATGGCGCCCCAACCGAGCTGGATATAAAAAATATTAATAGTGCTGATGTCGAGAATATAACATTTCTAAAAGATGCTGCCGCTGCTTCCATTTATGGAGCAAGAGCAGCAAATGGAGTAATTGTGATCGATACAAAAAAAGGCACTAAAGGAAAAATGAGGGTTAACTTTTCTCATACCAATACTTTCTCAACAAAACCTTCTATATCAGGTCTTCCTTTAATGAACTCTAGCCAGGTGCTGGATTTAGAACAGGAGTTGGTAGATAAAAATATTATTGCAGATCCTGCACAGTCAGGGGCCCTTTTTAGTTCCTATCCTGTAAGTGATGGGGTAGAAAGTATGCTAGAATATAAACGAGGAAATATAAGTCTAGATGAGCGCGAAGCACGTTTAAATGATTTACGTGGAAGAAATAATTATAATCAATTAACCAGATACTTAATGCAGCAGGCTTCGGCTACTACCTATAATTTATCACTAAGCGGAGGTAGCAATAATTACAGTTATTTCACTTCGGCTTCTTATTCGAATGAAAAGACACAGCGAAAAGGTTCTGAGGGTGATAAGATGACGTTTACCATAAATCAAAACTTTAAACTGTTTGATTATGCTGATGTAAGCACTAGCCTTAAAGGTTCCTTTTTTAATTTTGATGAGAACGGGATAGGTTTGCAACCATTAGCCGGGCAGCGTTATTCTTATTTACCTTACGATAGACTTCGTGATGAAAATGGTAATAATGTTAGTTTTGCTCGTGAATTTTATCGTGATCAAATAGCTGATTTTGAAGATGCTGGATACCTACCATGGGAATATAGTTATTTAGATGAATTAGAAAACAAAAACTCAACTGCTCAGGAGCAAAACTATTCTGCTAATATCCAGATCTCTCTACCAATTTTCAAAGGATTGAATGCATCGGGAACTTATTTGATAGAACGTTCTAACAGAAGCAGACCAATCTTATACAATGAAGATACATATTACACCAGAAACCTTATAAACAATGCTACTTATTTAGATCCTTCTACTAACACTATTACTAGAGGATTGCCTTTAGGTTCAGTTTATCGAAGAAACAGAAATATTTTAACAAGCCAGACTACTAGAGCACAATTAAATTATAATGAACGTTTCAAAGATCACTCAATTGATGCTATTGCTGGTATAGAATTTAGAGAAACTCGGGAAGAGGTATCATCAGGAACTTTATATGGTTATAACGAAAAAACGCAAACTTCGGTAGATGTAGTCTCTCTAAATTACACTACAGTAGAAGGGTGGAACTCAACTTTAAATTATGGCAATCAGTTAACCGACCAAAGAAGAAGATTTTTATCGTATTACGGAAATGCAGCTTATACATATAAAAAGAAATATGTGGTTTCTGGTAGTGTTAGACTGGATGATTATAACAATTTTGGAGTTGATAAAAGTTATAGAAGAACACCTTTATGGTCTACTGGTGTTAAATGGAATGCCAGTAAAGAATCTTTCTTAAAAAATGTTGAAGCGATTAATAATCTGAGTTTTAGAGCTTCCTATGGTTTTAACGGAAATATCAGTTTAACGACATTCCCTTTTACCAAAATTTCGATTGCTAATACCGATTATAATCTTTCTCAATTACCTTACGCATTTGTATCGGCAGCAGCAAATCCTTCACTAAGATGGGAGAAAACGGGAATATTAAATATTGGTATTGATTTTGGATTGTTGGATAATCGAATTTCAGGTAGTTTGGAATATTATAAAAAGAATAGTGATGATTTAATTCAGGAATTCCCGGTATCAGAATTTTATGGAGTTCCCAACCGCGCACTTACCAGAAATACTTCAACTTTAGAAGGGAAAGGGGTAGATCTTAGCCTAAACGGTATTTGGATTCAATCTAAAAATTTTACGGCTAGCTCTAATTTTATCTTTACTTATAATACGAACGAAGTAACCGATTCTCGTTTCGAAAATTATTCAACATATCTAAATGGTTCAGGAAGTACTCCGCCAATTGTAGACTATCCATTAAATAGTGTATTTGCATTTCGCTCTGCTGGATTAGATGAAAATGGAGCCTTTCAGGTCTATGATCGCAATGGAGATATTGTTGGTTCTAATGAATTATTAACCGATATCGAGGATATGAAATATATGGGAACTAGCACGCCTAGGTATTATGGAAGTTTAAATACAACATTACAGTACAAGCAATTCTCACTATTTGTATTAGCGACCTATAAGATGGGGTATAAACTATTCAAACCTACTTTTGATAATTATATTTCTCGTTTCAATGAGTTCACCGGCTACAATTTGAATACAGATATTGCAGATAGATGGCGCGAACCGGGAGACGAAAATTCTACCAGTGTACCGGGTGTTTTAGGATTGGGAGGATACTCTTATCCTAGATATAGGTTAAGTGAAGATAAGGTAATCTCTGGAGATCATATTCGATTACGTGAAATATCTCTTAGTTATGACCTTTCTGAGGTTTTACCAGAAAGCTTTATTAGAGGAGCTTCATTATCATTCACCGCTCGTAACCTAGGACTTTTATGGCGCGCGAATAACGATGATATAGATCCAGATTTCTTACCATATACAACAGGAAACCAAATAAGACCTACCCCTACAGCGATGTATTCTATAGGCTTAAATGTTAACTTTTAATTCGATACTATGAAACTAAATTATATATATACCTTTTTATTTATAATAGCTACAACTTTAGTGAGTTGTGATGATTATGTCGATATAAGAACAGAAGGAATATTATATCCAGAAGATACCGAAAATTACAGGTATTTATTAAATAATACTCCTATTTATGATCTCTCTTATAGTCTGGTAGATATACCTACAGACGATATTTCTATGCGTTATGATCATGCCCAATATTTTGAGACTAATGCGGCAAATTCAGAGTTCAATCGCCCCTTTAAGGATACTTATATTTTTGCTGATTCCATTTACCGTACTGGTGAGATGGATAGTGAGATAAAAGCGATGTACGAAGGACTTTATAGCGCCAATGTGGTGATTACTGAAGTTTTAGAAAGCACAAGTGGTGCAGAGCAGGAAAAAAATGCTTTGCAGGGTGAAGCCATGGTTCATAGGGCTTATTTATTTCTTAACCTGGTTAATACTTTCGGAAAAGCTTATGATGCTAATACGGCGAGTACAGATTTAGGAATTCCAATGTTTATCGAACCAACCGTAGATCAAGATATTAAAAGGGCGACAGTACAGGAAGTTTACGATCGCATCATTACAGATTTAACCTCAGCAGCCAATTCAGGCTTACCTGGAGTTCGCAGTGGTACAGAAGTTGGTTTTCCGTCTAAATCCAGTGCTCATGCATTGCTTGCGCGAACCTATTTATATATGGGCGATTATAGCAAAGCTTTAGAAAATGCAGAGCAAAGCCTTGCTTTACAAAACACCTTGCTAAATCTAGAGAATTATACGGAAACTCCAGATTTTAGCTGGCCACGACGAATAGAAGATCCAGAGCTTATTTTATCGAAAAAAACGATGAGGTCTTATAATTATCTACCAACATTGTTATCTCTAAGTGACGACTTGTTGAATAGTTTTGATAGCACCGATTTGCGTTATCAACTTTATACAAGACCTAACGAAGAGCTTACTTATGGGGATATTACAGAAGGAAGATCTTACTGTATAGCAAGGTTAACTGGAGAGAATCGTAATGCCGGGCCAACGGTGCCAGAAATGTATTTGATTAAAGCAGAATGTCTAGCTCGTGCTGGGAATACAGAAGCTGCTATGGATGCATTAAATACGTTAAGAGAAGCGCGTTTTAGAGCTGAAGATTATATCGCTTTAAGGGCTGGTGACCCTGAAGATGCTTTAATAAAAGTTCTGGCAGAGAGAAGACGTGAACTTATGGGAAAAGGTGGATTTAGATTATTCGATTTAAAACGTCTAAACAAAGACCCAAGATTTGCCAGAACAGTAGAGCATGAGTATTTAAATGAAACCTACACGTTAGAGCCGGGAGGTGATAGATATCAATTTCCTTTTGCTTCAACCTTATTCCAATACGCGCCTAACCTAGAGCAAAATCCATAAAAAATAATAGTCCCCGGGATTAGCCGGGGACTTAATTAGATTCATAAAAATATGCGAAAAATAAAAATATTGCTAGGTATACTATTAGTGCAGTTCACTATAAATGCCCAGCAAACCGAACCAATTTTTTCTGTAAGTCCAAAACTACCTAATCCAGGAGATCAGGTTGCGTTAAACTATAACTCAGAGAATACAGTATTAAAAGACGCTAAAGACATTCAGGCGGTGATCTATGTAAATGCAGATCATCAATGGTCGGCTAGCGATCTAACTTTTCAGGAAACCGAAGATAATCATTGGAAAACCTCCTTTACGTTACCTGAAAATACAGCCCTTATAAGCTGTGTTTTTAAATCGGATACTTTAGTAGATAGAGGTGGCACAACTACTTATTCCTGGTTACTCGATAAAGAGCCGGGCTCTTATGCTAGCTGGGGTATTTTAAGATCTAAAATTTTCCAAGAGGAAAGTATTGCAATAGTAGACGATAGCGCTTATATCTCTAGCGAGATTGGATTAATGTGGATCAATAAAGAAATACAGAAATTTCCTGAAAGCCGAAATCTATATTTTTACGAAGGACTAAAATTAATGCAAGATTCGAAAGAAGGTGATCATAGCAATCGAATTCAGAATGAAATTAAGCATATTTTAGAGCAGGATCTTACTAAACTTCAGCAATATAAAATTCAGAAATCACTTCAGTTATTAGATACAGAAAAGTATAAATCTTTTATTGATTCTGTAAATGATGCTTTACTGAAAACATATCCTAAAGGAGTTTTAGCAAGGGATAATGAGATGAAGCGTTTGTTTACTGAAAGTGATATTCAGAAAAAGATCCGTGAATTTGAAGAATTTCAATCTAATTTTCCTAAAGAGGATTTTAAAGATGTCTTTACATTTACTGAAGATTTGTATTACGACAAATTATACAGAAGTATAGCTTATAGATACATTACAGAAAACGGAAATTATAGCTTTGTGTTCGACAATCTAAAAGATGCAGGTTTTTATAATCTGGTAGATTATAGCTGGCATTTTGTAAGTATTCCGTATAATAACGAGTCTATAGCAGTGGATAGTTTAAATACTATTGCAAGCAAAATCATACCTGAATTAGAAGTTCGAGAAAAAGAGATTCCTAAAAGATACGAAGGGAAATTATCGATTCTGGAATGGAAACAAAAAGCACAGGAAGCATCTGCTCGAGAATATTTAACCTACGCTAAAATTCTTGATGAATTAAAAGATTACGAAGCTGAAGATCATTATTTAGAAAAAGTAAAATCATTCTATATTTATGAAAATACAGATTTTAATGAGCTTTATGCAGATTATTTACTAAGACAGGGTAATAAAGAAGCAGCGATTAATTTTATTAAAGAAAGCCTTTCGCGTAATAATGCTACAGCGCAAATGCTTTCTATACTTAAGGAAGATTTTTTAGCACAGAATGGGAGCAACGCCAATTTTGAAGATTACGTAAGCGCTATTAAATCTGGCGATTCTCAAGATCAATTTAAAGAAGAATTGATTGCTGAAATAATTAATAAACCTATTGAAGATTTTGAACTGGAAAGCTCTTTAGGAGGAACAGTAAAGTTGTCTGCTCAAAAAGGAAAAATCGTAATTATCGATATGTGGGCTACGTGGTGTGCCCCTTGTAAAAAAGCAATGCCCGGCATGAAGATGGCGGTAGATAAATATTCTGAAGATAAAAATGTACAATTTTACTTCCTAGATACTCAGGAATACATTTCAGATTATAAAAAGCAAACAGTAGAATTTATCGAGGAAAACAATTATCCTTTCGAGATTCTTTACGACGCTAAAAATCCCGAATCAGGTAAGTTCGACGATACTTATGCTAAATATTCAAAAGCATTCGAATTTTCAGGAATTCCACAAAAAATGATCATAGATCAACATGGAAAATTAAGATGGCGATCTACTGGTTACTCAGGAAGCCCAAGCGAGCTTGCAGACGAAATTTCTATCATAATCGAATATTTGAAATCTGAAAAATAAACCTTAATGCTTAAAATAAAGCAACTTGTAATCCTTTCAATCTTTTCTATTGCAGCTGTTGGTCATTCTCAGGAACTTTGGCAAGGACAGTACAATTCAAAAAGGATTTTGTTAGAAAAAGTAACGATTTCAGAGGGTTTAGACTCACTTTATTTAAGTAGTCCGGAACATATGTATAAAAAACTCCCCCTTCAACAAGAAAAGAAGGGGGATTCTCTTTTTTTAGTGAACGAGAATTATAATATCAGTCTCAAAATCGAGACGATATTGGGTGATTTGAGTCAGGATTCTTTGCGAGCTAATTATATCGATTACACTGGGATCCATCAAGTAAAGTTAATTTCAACAGATAGTTTACAGTCGCTTACTTTTCCGCAGCATCCCAAAGGAATATTACCTTACATTAATAAAGAAGTAACATTTTATAGTGAGAAAACAAATGTAACTTATAGTGGAACGTTGGTGCTACCTAAACATAAAAAGCATTATCCATTAGTTTTTTTGCTGAATGGAAGTGGACAACAAGAACGGAACTACACCTATGCCGGGCATCAGTTTTTTACAGTGCTTGCGGATGCTTTAGCCAGAGAAGGAATAGCTTCTTTTAGAATGGACGATCGCGGCATTGGAGAAACTACCGGAGATTTTGAGCATTCAACAATTGAAGATTTTGTCCAGGATCTTGAAGCTGCAAAGTCTTTTATAAAATCTCAGGATAAAATAGATCATTCCTTTTTGGGAATAATTGGTCATAGTGAGGGCGGAGTAGTGGCTTCTATTGCTGCTTCCAGAAATAAGGATTTTGAATTTATGCTGAGTCTCTCTGGCGTGGGAGTTAACGGACTACAAATTCTGGATCTACAGAACAGCGCGATACTAAAATCTATGAATATTGAAGATTCCCTGGTAGAACATCACATGGAATTGTATAATTTTTTATTTAAAACGGTTTATAATCTCCAAGAAGAGGATAGTTTAAAGCTGCAGTTAGAACAAGCGGTAAATAATTGGATGCAGGATAAAGATGAAGATTTACTAAAAAGTATGGGATTGGCCAATGGCCGTGAAAAAAATTTGATTTATAGATTTCACAAGGAAGCAAAAAAAGATGCGTATCAATACATGATTCGTTATAATCCTAAAGATTATTTGCCCAAAATTGAAATTCCTGTAATGGTTTTAAATGGAGCAGAGGATATTCAGGTGCCCGCCGAAGAAAATGTCGCTGGATTCCAGAAATATCTATCAAAATCAACTAATTTTGCATCGAAAATCTATCCAAACCTAAACCATATGTATCAACACTGTCATACCTGTATTGCTTCAGAACAAAGCGAACTTGAAGAAGTTTTCGCGCCAGAAGTTCTTGCAGATATCACTAAGTGGATACATAAAGTTTATCAAACAAAGTAATTTCAATTAAATAGTCTTCAATGAAAATAGTTATTGCCAGTATCCTTCTATTTTTTTCAACATTCTCACAGGCGCAAATTTATGATCCTGTATCTTTTGAAACTTCTGTTGAAAAAGTAAACGAAAATCAGTACGCCTTAATAATTAATGCTTTTATCGAACCCGGTTGGCATTTATATTCGCAAGATGTACCTTCTGGTGGTCCTATTCCTACTTCATTTCAATTTTCATCTAATGATAACTATGCTCTAAAAGGCGAAGTTATCGAGCCTGAAGGTCATGTTATAGACGATCCTATTTTTGAAATGGAAATCAAATATTTCTCAGATAAAGCCACTTTTAAGCAAATTATAGAACGCAAGTCTCAAGGTGCTTTTCAAATAAAAGGTTCGGTCGAATTTATGGTTTGTAACGACGAAAGTTGTTTGCCACCTACACAGAAAAATGTAGTATTTAAATTTTCTAAATTGAATAATACGGAAGTTGCTTCCGCGGCAGATTTAGATGAAGAACCAAATACCGATGGAGAGACTACTGATTCCGAAAAATCTGTAGAACAAGATAAAGAATCCGTTGAAGAAAATATTAGTCCGCAGGTGTCTGGAGATATGGTTGATGCTGTTGCCAAAACTGATAATAGCGCTGAAGATGCTAATGAAGATACTATTACAACTGAAGAAGTAGATGGAGAAAGTGAAAATTCAGAAAGCCTTTGGTCAATTTTTATATTAAGTTTTCTAGGCGGTTTTGCGGCTTTACTTACCCCATGTGTTTTCCCTATGATTCCTATGACGGTAAGCTTTTTTACCAAACAAAGTAAAAGTCGTGCTTCGGGAATTAGAAATGCCATTTTCTATGGATTATTTATTATCATAATTTATGTGATTTTAGGCTCTGTAGTAACCGGGATTTTTGGAGCAGATGCGCTTAATGCCCTTTCTACAAATGTATGGTTCAATGTCATATTCTTCATTTTATTGATCTTTTTTGCTTTTTCATTTTTGGGAGCTTTCGAGATCATGTTACCAAATTCTTGGGCTAATAAAATTGATTCTCAAGCCGATCGAGGTGGGATTGTAGGTATCTTTTTTATGGCGCTGGCATTAGCTATTGTTTCTTTCTCCTGTACAGGACCTATCGTAGGTACTTTACTTGTAGAAGCAGCATCTAAAGGAGGTATTGCACCTATTGTAGGAATGCTTGGATTTTCAACTGCAATCGCATTGCCATTTGCTTTATTTGCAGCATTCCCAGGTTGGTTAAATTCGCTTCCCAAATCTGGTGGATGGCTAAATACAGTAAAAGTAGTATTAGGATTTTTAGAGCTTGCACTAGCATTTAAATTTTTAAGTAATGCCGATTTGGTTTTACAACTTCATCTGTTAGAAAGAGAAACCTTTTTAGCGATTTGGATTGCAGTTTTTGCCGGACTTGCATTATACTTATTCGGGAAAATCACATTGCCGCATGATAGTCCTTTACCACATATTTCAGTAGGAAGATTAACTTTAGGATTATTAACTTTAGCTTTTGTAGTTTATCTAATTCCTGGTCTTTGGGGTGCTCCATTACAATGGATTAGTGGTTTCCCTCCACCAATGCAGTATAGCGAATCTCCTTACGGTGTAGGAAATAGCAAAGGAAGTATTAGTGGTCCAGCCGAAGAACTTCCTCCAAATGCCGAGCTTGGTCCTTTAGACATCGTTATGTTTAAGGATTATGAAGAAGGAATGGCTTATGCAAAAAGTCAGAACAAACCGGTGATGTTGGATTTTACAGGTTATGCGTGCGTTAATTGCCGTAAAATGGAAGAACGCGTTTGGCCAGATCCTCAGGTTAGCCAAGTCCTTAAAAACGATGTGGTACTTATTTCGCTTTATGTTGATGACAAAAAAGAATTGCCTGAAGAAGAAAAATATGTTTCTGAAACTACAGGAAAAGAAATTGAAACTATAGGGAATAAGTGGAGTGATTTTCAGATAAAAAATTATAAAGCAAATGCTCAACCTTATTACGTGTTAATCGATAATGAGGGGAATAACTTGAATAAACCAACAGCTTACGATCCAGATATAGAATCTTATTTGGGATGGCTACAAGAAGGTTTAGAGAATTATAAGTAAAAGAATAATCGATTTTAGATATAAAAAAAGGGATCGTTGCTTTTAAGCTTCGATCCCTTTTTTTTTTAATGATTTTTTGCTATTCCCTTTCTTTTGTTGTTTTTCAGAATTAAAAAAGTTGAGTAAAAAATAACCAAAATTAATGGAATTCCCACGCCAAGGTAACGCAGTGACATATCGAAAGTAGTGGCGATTTCCCCTGAAGAAGATATTACGAAACTTGAGATTGATGTAATAATATAGAGCAATCCACCAATAAGTCCACCAGCGATACCAGCATTGCTAGGGAAATAAATCATGTTTTGGGTAAAGTAGTTGGTAAAAATAAACCCAGAAACGATATGGATCACAAAAGCAAAAGCAATTAAAAGGTAAAGATGATCTAATTGCGTTGCCGCGGCTATAAACACGAGTAAAAGCACAATTTGTGCGAAAGCTGAAATTCGTAATTTCTGAGGAAAATTTTGGCTAGCAAAGGTCTTACTTAAAATTCCGCCAATCATCCAGGATATTCCTAAGATTAGCGTACAATACCCCGTAGTTACTGCATCAAATCCAAAATGATGTTCTACCACAAACGGGCCAGCGATATTAAATACCATCACGGTTGAATAAGCTAATCCTAAAATCAAGATTCCTAAAACAAACGCCTTATTCTTCAGCATTACGGCATAAAGCATTGATGTTTTTTTCAGATTAAATTTCTTGACATTTCTAATCGTTTCTCCACTAAAAATTAATTCAGCAAAAAATAGAATTGCGGCATATATCGCTAAAAAGTAAAAATTTGCCTGCCAATCAAACAAGCTTTCCAGATAACCACCAAGAAAAGGAGCAATTATCGGCCCGCAAGACCATACGATGGTAAAAAAGCTTAAAAAATGTTTTCGTTTTACTTCATCATAAAGGTCTACAAAATAAGCTCGCTTTGCGACCACGATAAACGATGTTCCTAATCCCTGTACGATTCGCCAAAAGCAAATAACCCAAACCTGATCTGTCCATGTAATAGCAAGGCTACTAATAATTAGAGCAATTAATGAAAATAACACAGGTTTGTAGCGCCCAAGACTGTCCAATAAACTTCCTACGAACAATTGCGCAAAACCATAGCTTAAAAAGAAGCAAGTAAGCGTAAGCTGAATACTTTTTTCTGAAACCGATAAATTCTCGGCCATCGATGGAAATGATGGCAAATAAATATCTGTCATAAACCCAGAAAGTGGAATGGTGAAAAAGGTAATTATCGTTGCAATTTGTTTTTGTCTTTCAGAAGCTTGTCTTAGGTGCATTAGTTAGAAAAGTTGGCGGGGTAGGGGATTTATAAATTTTTGAAGTATAGTCGAAAATTGGTGCTTTTGCTTTCAGTTTTAGTATAAACTGGAGAATATTATATTACGGTTTTCCCTTACTTATTCTACGGTTAAATTTCAAACAACTGGAAACTAGTAGGTTAAATTTGAGATATAATTTAAAACCTACTTAAATGGAATTAAACAAACTACCACTCGTTTTGGCAGCGACAGGACTGCTTTTTACTTCCTGTCAAAAAGATGAAACAGCACCAGAGACTCAAGAATTGCTGAATAATGAGGCTCCAAGTTCATCACAAATTCCTAAAGAGGTAATAGAAAAGGTAAACAATTTACATTTCAATTCAGATTATATTGAAACTTTCGAACTTACTTTACCTGGAGGTGCTACAGAAACCACTTATTTAATTGAAAATGATATTGCAATGTCTGCCGATCAATTAGATAAGCTTAGCACCGCAGATATTACCAGTAAGCAGTATCGTACTTACAATTTGGTTAGTAGTCCCAGAACCATCAATGTTATTGGTTATACGGGTACAGGCTATGGACAAAATCTTTCCAACAAAATGCAACAGGCATTACAAAGAGCTGTAGCGAATTATAACGATTTAAGTATTGGTCTAACCTTCAATCTTAGTTTCGGTACTAATTATAGTTCTTCAGACATTGTTGTTTATAAAACTAGCAATGGACAGGCTGGTGGAGTAGCCGGTTTTCCATCAGGCGGAAATCCATACAAATTTGTACAGATTTTTTCAGGAATGGAAAGCTATAGTACATCAACCAACGAACATGTAATCACTCACGAAATTGGACACACTTTAGGATTGCGCCATACCGATTGGTTTTCTAGACAGAGCTGTGGCCAAAGTGGTGAATCTGCAAATCCAGACGGAGCGGTGCATATCCCGGGTACCGAGACGGGGTATGATGCGAACTCTGTAATGTTAGCATGTTTTAGCGCCAACGAAAGTGGAAATTTTGGTGGTGACGACGAGAAGGCTCTAGAATATTTATACTAACCACAGAGCATTATTTTTAAATGTAATTAGCCCAAAGTCACCCGGCGAGAAAACTTTCTTAGAATCTCCAAACCTACTTATTAATATGGCATGTATGTCTAAGTGCCGGGTGTTCTTATTTATCCTTTCTGTCTCTCGCAAGCATATCCTTTTGTAAGAGAATGTCTTCACTTTTTTAATAATACATTAAACAATCATCCATGAAAAATTTATTTACACTTCTAATTTTGGGAACGCTAATGGCAGTCACTTATTCTTGCGAACCTGAAGCTCTACCTGTATCTAATGCCGAAACACTTGAAGAATCTGAAATAATAGATATCGATACTTATGCTGATTCTTCTGGAAGAGAGGAAAATGAACAGGAAAGAAGAGATCCGCCTGAATAAGAAGAGCAAGATTAATCTTCTAAACAAAAATAAATTTGAGAAATTTATGATTAAATTCTTAAATTGATCGATGCCCAAATCTATATATCAATACGAGACAACATTAATATTTTTTAATTCAGAGTTTGGGCATCTAAACAACTGAATATTGAAGAAGAATTATTTTTTATTTTTACTATTAGTCTTAATGCTTTCATCCTGTGATCTATACCAGTCACAGGATGAGTCCTTTTCTAAGGATGCTATCGAAATTTCAGACGATTTTAAGCTGGATTCTCTAGATTTAGAAGTTAGAAAGGAGAAACTGAAAGCATATTTAATTCAGACTTCAAAACTTAATGATGATACGCTTAAAAAGAAAAATTACCTGCATGCTTCTTATTACGCAGCTTCGATAGATTCCGCTTTATTTTTAGAAGCCAATTCCAAGGCTATAGCTTATGCAACACAACTAAAAGATAGTTTAGGGCTTGCCGGCGCTTTTTGGGATCGTGGATATTTTTATTCAGAAATTGGTGGATATCGTCAAAGTTACGATGCCTATCAAGAGGCAAGTGAACTTTATTTAAAAAACGACAAGCCAGTATTGGGAGGGAGATTGCTAATAAATATGGCGATTCTTCAATCTGATATTAAAGATTATGTGGGAAGCGAAGTAACTACGGTTAGAGCTTTAAAAGTTTTAAAGCCTTTGGATGCAAAAGAATACATTTATCGCTGTTATAATAATCTGGCGGTGGCTTACAACCAAATGAATGATTTTGAAAATTCATTAGACTACCATAAAAAAGCCTACGAGATTCAGCAGGAATTAGGCAATAATACCTACCAGAAAGCTTCAACATTAAATAATATAGGTGTGCTTTATGAAAACATGGGGCGATTTGACGATGCGATAAATGTTTATGCTGAAGCATTAGAATTTTCAGAATTAGAAAAAGAAGAACCTCAGGTTTATGCTAAAATTATCGATAACCGTGCATTTGCTGAATTTAAAATAGGAAAGAAAGAACATATTCCTGAAGACTTTTTTAAAGCACTGCATCTAAGAGAAGCTATAGGTGATGAAGACGGTGCTATTTTTTCTAGTATGCATCTTGCCGAATATTACGAAGGTATTGACAAAAATAAGGCATTAAAATATGCCGATAAAAGCAGAATATTAGCTCAGCGAAGGGAGCATATGCAAGGTTTAATGGAATCTTTAAGATTACAGGCACGATTAGATAAGGCTAACAGTTATGCGCATCTTGAGCGATATATACACTTAAAAGATAGCTTAGAAAAAGAAGAGCGAGCTGCTCGTAATCAATTCGCACGAATACGTTATGAGACCGATGAATTTATTGAGCAGAACAAATATTTGAATGCACAGCGAAAATGGATAATCTTAGGTGCAGGATTTCTGCTGATTATTGTAATACTTGGATTTGTAGTACGCCATCAAAAGATTAAAAACAAACAGTTGAAATTAGAGAAACAACAGCAACAATCTAACGAAGAAATCTACAATTTGCTTATCGACCAGCAAAACAAATTAGAGGAAGGTCGTCAAAAGGAGAAAAAACGTATTGCTGCGGAATTGCATGACGGAATACTTGGAAAAATATTCGGAATTCGGTTAATATTAAGTAGTCTGAATAGCAAAGTGGATACCGAGTCGGTGGAAACCAGATCAAATTATATTGCTGAATTGAAAAAGCTAGGGGAAGAGGTTCGCAGTATTTCTCATGATTTGGATGCCAATATATTCGATTCTCGATCTGGATTTATAAGTATTCTTAACGAGCTATTAAATGAGCAGTCTATAATAGGAAAATACGAAGTGGTTTTAAATAATGACCCTAATATCGAATGGGATAAGGTAAGTAGCAAAATTAAAATTAACTTGTTTAGAGTTCTGCAAGAGTCTACTTATAACGTAACGAAATATGCCCAGGCTCAAAAAGTTATTGTAGTCTTCAAAAATCAGGATACGCATCTTTTTGCAATGATCAAAGACGACGGAACAGGCTTTGACATTGATGCGACACCAAAAGGTATAGGATTAAAAAATATGAAATCCAGAATTAATAATCTAAATGGTAAAATAAACTTTAAGTCTAGTGAAGAAGGCACAGCGATAAGTATACAGATACCTATTAATCAAAATCGTAAAATATGGCTAACCGCTTAAAAGTGTTGATTGTAGATGATCACCCGATAATTATAGAAGGTTATAAAAGCACGTTGCAATCCTGTAAGCACGAGATTCTCGTGCAGACCGCCAACGATGTGGATACTGCTTTATTACAAGTGCGTAATGCCGAACAATTTTTCGATATTATCATATTGGATATTAAAATCCCTGCATCCAAGGATGGTAGAATAATTTCTGGGGAAGATTTGGGGATGAAATTTCGCGAAATCACACCACATTCTAAGTTGGTTGTGCTTACGATGTTCAATGAGAAATATAGACTTCAGAATATTCTAAAAAGCATAAATCCTGAGGCTTTCATGATCAAAAGCGATGTAGGTTCTACAGAACTGTGCGCAGCAATTCTATCGATAAACAACGGTATTCCTTTTTACAGTAAGACGGTACGCGAATTGTTTAGAAGCCAAATGACACGAGATATTACCTTAGATGAAAACGATAGGAAAATCTTATATTATCTTTCTAAAGGAACCAAAACAAAAAATCTGGTCGATTATATTCCGCTTTCCTTAGCTGCTATTGAAAAGCGAAAAAGAAATATTAGGAAGCTTTTTGAAATAGAAGAATTAGGGGATAAATTAATTTTGGACAAAGCAGAAGAATATGGTTTTCTTTAATCTAAAGAATTTTTAGTAACCCACGTTTTCCAACCAATAATAGCCATTTGTAATTTACTAGCATTAGCCAGGTCTAATTGCTTCTTAGAATAACTTGGCAGTATTTTTTTATTCAATTTCGCTAATGATGTAAACAGCTTCTTTTTCATTCTTAGTCAGTTTCTATCAAAGATATTAAAATATTGATATTCAGTAAAAAAGAAGCTGTTTTTTAGAATTTTTATTTCTTTTTAGGTTTCTCACTCGTAATCTTGAAATCGTCTTTTTCAGTATCCATTATCATATAAAACTCATCAATCGAATCACTACTGGAAGCGCTATACGTCACATTCCAAAAAGAAGCACCTTTATGTCTGGCTTTGATTTTTACATTAGTAAGAATTCCTGAATCATCACGCTTCAATTTTTTAATATTAATTTCAATATCATAGGTCTCTTGGATAGCTTTGATGATATTCTGAATGGCGGCATCTGTTTCATTAGGATGAATAGTATATACGAAAGTTGTTGATTTTTGAGGTAATTTACCTTTAAAGGTTTTAGTGTAAACTTCAATAACACCATTAACTGCACGATCATTTTTATACTTTTCTGAGGCTTTTTTATCTTTCAAAACATTAATAAAAATGATATCATTTGGCTTGATGTTTTCAAGAGTTTTTTGCTCTTCAACTTTTCCGTTAATAACCAATAATGGTTTTCCATCAATTAAGTGATTATTTCTTAAGATTATAATATGGCTAGAATCTGCTTGTTTTTGATTTTTTATAATCAGTGAATTATCCTGAACTTTTGTGGTATAGAGTTTAACACCGTATTTAGAAACTCGGCTTCCGTAAAGAGCCCTAGCTTTCTTACCTTCAAGATAAGTGATGTTTTCTATGTCATTTTTCTCAATATCATTAAGAAAAGCATTGCTCTTCTGTGGAACTCCATTCAGAATATAAAGAGTATCATTTAAAATATTAGAAGAAGTAGTCGCTACTTTACCTTTGCCATTAATCGTACTACGCTCTTTATCTTTCGAACTTTCTTCAACCGTCTTCTCAGTACTTTTTTCTTTATTTAGAGTAATAATAGAAGGTGTTTTCTTATCTAAGAATTTCAAAAACTTAAGTTGGATTGCTTCCTGTTTTTTATCTATATCTTTTAAATAGGTTTGAAAATCTTCAATAAATTCGGTTTTAGAAAGTTTAACTACGCCATCTTTTCCTTTTTCACCAAATTGTTTTACTGCAGTTTCGGGTGCTATCACTTGGATAGATTTATAAACTATAGTTTTACCTTCAAGTTCATCTCTTTTATAATTTTGGTTGTCCAAAATATATAAGGCATTTTCACCTAAATCCTCAAGTGAAATTGATCGTTTTGGTGATTTGTAAGTGTTATTTTTTTCAGTTTCAGTATAACTTCCAATTCCCGTGATTTCAGGATTATCTACGGTATCAGTATACTGAGATCTATTTCCCTTTGAAGAGTTGAGCACTACACTTTCTTTCTTTAAATTGAAACTATAAAGGAATAGGCATAAAAATGGAATTACTAAAATAGTCTTCCACGAGGTGTTTTTCTTTTTCGATTTGTTAAGCATAATAATACGTTTTTTGATGAATGATTGATAAAACTGATTAGTCATGGCCGGCTGCATACCAACACTTGCCATAACTAGCGCTTTTTGGTATTCTTTTTTGCTGGCTATTGTAGCTACTGCATCTTGATCGGCTAGAAATTCTAAGTTTTGGACGATAACTTTTTTGTATAACCAGATAAACGGATTAAACCAAAATACCACACAGAGTATAGAAATGAAGATCACATCCAAAGAATGCCACTGTCTTGCATGGATTTGCTCATGCTTCAGGATTAATTTTAGGTCTTTTTGTTGATGTTTTTTAGGATTGTAAACGATATTATTAAAGAATGAAAAGGGTTTAATATCCTTAGTCGTTCTCACCAATTTTAAATTCTTGTATTTTTTTAAGAATCCAGAATTAATAACCTTCTTTAGGCTGTAGATCTGAAAAGCAAATCGTAAGCTCATTACTGAAACACCAAATAAGTAAACATAAAAACCAATTTGCCACCAATCTGTTGGTTCTTCGATTACCGTGTTTTCCTGCTGAAAATCGCCATTCATAACAGTATATGGTATCTCGGTGGACGGCAATTCTATGTATTCTTGCTGAGTGAGATAAATAAGTGGTAAAACTAAAGAAGTCGCCAAACCTACTAAAAGAAACTTACGGTTTTGCATAAAACTTGTTTCCTGTTTCAGCAAAATAAAGTAAGCCAAATAGAAAATAGCAATTAAAGCTGAAGATTTTAAAAGATGGAAAATTAATTCTTGCATGCTTACTGGTTTATATTTTATTTATCTTCTGTCTTGTAAATACCGGCGTTAAGATCTTTTGATAATTCAAATCGAAAATTGCTGCTGGTTCTTAAAATAATTTTCTGATTCTTAAAGCTTAAAAGGTTAGGGCGTTTGTCTTTATAAGCCTGATTTTCTAAAGTAGCACCAATTTTAAAATTAGTCTCATCGGGAAATTTTCTACTAATAGTATAGCTATCTAATTGACCATTAAGATAAGAGATTTCTGAGATCTTTATAATAACCGAGTCTCTATAAAATTGGTTAAATAATTTTACCCGGTTTTGCAGCTCTTTTTTACTAATATCATTTTCAAAATAGAAAGAATATTGGGACGATTGTTCCATAGTTTCGATTTCATCGACATTGCAACTGTAAAACATTATGCTAAGAAGAGGAAGCAGAAAACTTAGTTTTAGAGATCGTAATCTAGCGAATGTATGTTGATTAATCATGATAGTTCGGTTTCTTGATTGATGAGTAATAAAACTGGAAATTCTAACGTCTTAAATGGCTTAGAAAATAATTGATATTGGTGATTTTTGATTTTCTTTTCTGCAACTTTAATTTTTGATTTCAGGATGAAGAAATGCTTGATCTTTTTTATTTCTGAAATGATTTCTGCAGAAGCAATAAGCCACTTCAACTGAAATAGCTTAACACAGCATCGTATTAGAAACCCAAAACTTATAAGTAGATATATTGATAAAAGAAATTCAGTATAATTTATAGAATTTTTGAGAAGCAGTTCATATCTGGCAAAAAATAACGCCAGGATTAGAAAATGTTTCAATATGTAAATCCAAAATTGCACGTTTTATTGCTTCTCTTTATTTTCAATAATTTCTAGAATTTCTCTCAATTCTTCAGCACTAATTTTTTCTTCTTTAGCAAAAAAGGAAACCATGCTTTTATAACTATTGTCAAAAAAACGTTTAGTAGCGATATTCATAAACTGTTTCCTATACGCTTCTTTGGTAATAATTGGATAATATTGATGCGTTTTACCGTAGGCTTTATAAGAAACATATTTTTTTTCTTCAAGATTTCTTACGATGGTAGAAACCGTATTATAATGAAGTTTTTGTTCTTTAATATGCGGGATAATTTCTTTAACGAAAGCTTCCTCGAGCTTCCATATAATCCGCATAATTTCTTCTTCTTTATTCGTTAACTTTTCCATGTCGATGTCTATCTTCAGATATGTAGATGATAAATATAACGAAAAAAATAGTTTTCAAACTAAAAAAGTAGTAATTATTTTAAAGCGCGTAATTTAGTGGTAAGGATAAGGACATTCTCGCCTGTCCCATTGCGCCAGAAATATTGAAAGCTCGAGTAGGAGTGAAGTTTCCAAATTTGTCAATATAAAACGGACTTTTATATATAAGACCAGATTGCTGGTTTTTATGCAGTATGCTAATCGTGTCTTTTGTCATTGCCACTTTTGTAAATTGATCTGCCTGCTGAATATCGAAATACTTATATTGTGGTACTTCAAATCTCTCGTAGAAAATTCTAAAATCATCTTGAGCAAGGTTTCTCTTTGATAGGGAGCGCATAAACTGAAGCAAGGATCCTTCAAAAGCTTCCTCACGATTTTTTAAATGGCGTCTTCTTGGTTTCTCATTTTGTTCTTTATAAAAGCTGCTTCCTTCATAAAAGGTGTATTCAATCAAATAAAGACCAGAACTTCCTGTACTAAATTTGATAGTAAAATCTATAAGCTCATATTCTATAAAATAGCCCAGATGATTATTTTTAATTATTAGCGGTTCTTTCGCATACGCAATGAGTTCGTTTTGTGAAGGGGTATATTTAAGTTTAATCGCATCTTCATTCAATATTTTACATTTTAACGCAGCAGTTGTATGCCCCAAAAATTCTCTGCGGAAGTAATTAAGTTTTCTTTTGCGAGACCAGGGATCGGTTTCCAGGACTACCGTGCCCAGCTCATCCATACTTTCTTCAAGAAAAACAATTGGATAATTTTTATCCTTGAAAACTGAAATATTAGGTACTGTCCTTGTTTTAAATCCGATGGATCTAAAAATTAATGGTGAAATGTTAGAAGATGAATTCTCGATTTTGAAGTAACCTTTCGTATTGCTAACAGTACCAAGACTGGTACCGTCAAAATAAATTGAAACCGACTGAACAGCTGTTGAATCTTTTGCATTTAGAACTCTTCCAGTATACACTTCCTGAGCCTGAATATGAAATGAAAATAAAATAGCTAAGAGTAAAAGTCGTTTCATAAATTAAATATAACGGTTTTTTTAGTTTTTAAACTATATGTGTAGTTTTTAATTCAGTATTTCATTAATAGAATAGCTTTAAAGTTTAAGTTATATTAGCACAAAAAAGTGTATGGATATTGTTTACATACTAATTGGTTTAGTGTTATTAGTGGTAGGTGGTGAGTTTTTAGTAAGATCATCTGTCGCTCTTTCTTTTAAGATGAATATCTCTCGTATGGTCATTGGGCTAACGGTAGTTTCTTTTGCGACATCAGCACCAGAATTATTAGTGAGCTTGCAGGCAGCGATGGAAGGATTTTCAGATATTTCTTTAGGGAATATTATCGGCTCTAATATTGCTAATATTGGTTTGGTTTTAGGGATCACAGCGCTTATTTCTCCCATTGCGGTAGATAGTGACTTCTATAAGTTTAATTGGCCGGTGATGATGATCTTTTCATTTGCATTATTTTTCTTCTTACTTAATGGGGAAGATATAGACCGGTTAGAAGGTGGAGCTTTAGTACTTGGACTACTAATTTATCTACTTTTCTTGATTATTCGTAGTAGAAAGGTAAAGGAAAATGTAGTAGAAGAGGTAGATGAAAGCCTAGAAGGCACTTCCTGGTTTAAGATTATTATCTGGTTAGTAATTGGCGGAGCGGCCTTGTATGGAGGATCAGAATTATTAGTAGATGGATCGGTTGCGTTGGCGAGAGACTTAGGCGTTAGTGAAAGAATTATTTCTGTAACAATGATCGCTATAGGTACCAGTATTCCCGAGCTTGCTGCATCGGTAATAGCAGCCTTAAAGAAAGAGAAAGCCCTATCTTTTGGTAATTTGATAGGTTCCAATATTTTTAATATAGCTTCAGTATTAGGTATAACTGCTTTAATTAAACCGATCGTGATGCAATCTCAGGAAGTTTTGAGCAATGATATTTATTGGATGATTGCCTTTTCTTTCATACTAGTTCCCATGGCTTTTATTCCGAAGAAATTTCTATTTGGAAGAGTTAAAGGCCTAGTTATTCTAACCGGATATTCGGTATTTCTTTATATCACTATTTTTAGGTAACAGCTTTTGATAATAGAAAATAGAGCATGAGACGCCATAAATTAGTCGTCTGAATCACCAATCTTGATTCTTATTTGGTGATCTGATTGCAGATTTTAGTACTTCTGTTTCAATTTTTGGCCTTTATTGAAAAATTGTTTCAAACAGCCTAATTTCAGTATTTAATAAAATTAGTGCAATAAAAAAGGCGTTTCTGAAAGAAACGCCTAATCTAAGATTATTACAATCTAGCCTAAATCTGTTATTTATTCTGCATTTTTAACCGTCTTAATAATACGGCTTGCAATTTTATAAGGATCACCATTAGAAGATGGCCTTCTATCTTCTAACCATCCTTTCCATCCGCGCTCTACAGTTGCGATTGGAATACGGATTGATGCTCCACGATCAGAAATTCCGTAGCTAAAGTCGTGGATAGAAGCAGTTTCGTGCTTACCAGTTAAACGCATGTGGTTATCTGCACCGTAAACGTCGATGTGTTCTTTTACAACTGGACGGAAAGCTTCACAAATTTTCTCGTAAGTTTCACGGTTTCCAGCATTTCTTAAAGTTGAGTTAGAGAAGTTGGCGTGCATACCACTACCATTCCAATCTAAATCGCCTAATGGTTTTGGATGAAGATCAATTGCAATTCCGTATTGCTCACCTATTCTTTCTAACAAATATCTTGCAACCCAAATCTCGTCACCAGCAGCTGCAGCTCCTTTAGCGAAAATTTGATATTCCCACTGTCCGGCAGCAACCTCACCATTAATACCTTCTACGTTTAATCCAGCTTCAAGGCAAACATCTAAATGCTCCTCAACGATAGATCTACCATAGGCATTGTTTGCACCTACAGAACAGTAATAAGGTCCTTGTGGTCGTGGATATCCATTAGCTGGGAAACCTAAAGGTTTACCTGTTTCAGTATCAATAAGGAAGTATTCTTGTTCAAATCCAAACCAGAAATCATCATCCTCATCGTCTATAGTAGCTCTTCCATTAGTTTCGTGAGGTGTACTATCTGAATTAAGTACTTCGCACATTACTAAGAATCCATTTTTACGTTGTGGATCTGGACATATAAATACTGGCTTTAATAAACAGTCAGAAGCATTTCCTTCAGCTTGTCCTGTAGAAGAACCATCAAAAGACCATACCTCACAATCTTCTAACTTTCCTGAAAAATCAGTTACTACTTTTGTTTTACCACGTAACTTCTGAGTTGGCTTACTACCATCAAGCCATATATACTCCAACTTTGATTTGGTCATAATCTAATTCGTTTTTTTATAAAATTGAACGTCTAAGGTTAACAAAAATATAATTTTTTGAATAAAATGTATATTTTTTTAGGGTGCATTTATTGAGAATTTTCAATTTGTAAATAATACCCCCTAATTTTTAGGGGGTAAACATTATTTAATGTTTTTCAAGGTGTTGTAGTGAGAAATATTTAAATTTGATCGTAATATTTTATTAATCATAATAGCTTAACATGTCAACACTTAGATTTAAGGCAATAGAAGAAACCTTTAACCGAAAATCTGTAAATATCGAAGAGCCAGGAAGGCGCTCAGCGATTTTTGGAAGTAATGTCTTTAATGAGTCGGTTATGAAGCAGTATTTAACCAAAGAAGCATATAATAATGTGATGGATGCTGTGAAGACCGGAGCGAAAATTAACCGAACAGTAGCCGATCATATTTCTGCTGGAATGAAAGAATGGTCTATTAATAAGGGAGTTACTCATTATACGCACTGGTTTCAGCCTTTAACAGGAGCAACAGCTGAAAAGCATGATGCATTTTTTGAAACTATAGGTGATGGACTAGCGATAGAAAAATTTGGCGGAGGATCTTTGGTTCAGCAAGAGCCAGATGCTTCCAGTTTTCCAAACGGTGGAATTAGAAATACCTTTGAAGCTCGAGGATATACCGCATGGGATCCTACTTCACCGGCATTTATTTGGGGAACAACTTTATGTATTCCAACAGTTTTTGTTTCGTATACGGGCGAGGCTTTAGACTATAAAACACCACTTCTTAGAGCTTTACAAGCAGTAGACCAGGCGGCAACAGATGTTGCAAAATATTTCGATAAAAATGTTTCTAAGGTGAATGCTACTTTAGGTTGGGAGCAGGAATATTTTCTTGTAGATTCAGCTTTAGCAGCGACTCGACCAGATATTCAATTAGCAGGTCGTACACTTTTAGGACATTCTCCAGCAAAAGGGCAGCAATTAGACGATCATTATTTTGGATCTATTCCATCACGTGTCTTAGCCTATATGAGAGATTTGGAGATCGAGTGTATGCGTTTAGGAATTCCGGTGAAAACCAGACATAACGAAGTTGCTCCAAATCAATTTGAGTTAGCACCAATTTTTGAGGAAGCTAACCTTGCGGTAGATCATAATTCATTAATTATGGATGTGATGAATAAGATTGCCGAGCGTCACCATTTTGTGGTGTTAATGCACGAAAAACCATTTGCCGGAATAAACGGAAGTGGAAAACACAATAACTGGTCTTTAGGAACTGATACGGGCATTAATCTTTTATCTCCCGGTAAAACTCCTATGAAGAATCTTCAGTTTTTAACCTTCTTCATTAATACGATCAAAGCAGTTTGCGATAATGAAGAATTATTAAGAGCTTCTATTGCAAGTGCATCTAACGATCACCGTTTAGGAGCGAACGAAGCACCACCAGCAATTATTTCAGTATTTATTGGTAGTCAGTTAACGGCTGTCTTGGATGAGTTGGAAAAAGTAACTTCCGGGAAATTATCTCCGCAGGAAAAAACAGAATTGAAACTAAATGTTGTAGGGAAAATTCCAGAAATTCTTTTAGATAACACCGATCGTAACCGTACTTCTTCTTTCGCATTTACAGGTAATAAATTTGAATTTAGAGCCGTAGGATCTACTGCCAACTGTGCAAATCCTATGACAGTACTTAATGCGATAATGGCTAAGCAGTTAAAAGACTTTAAAGTTGAGGTTGATAAGCTGATTAAGGATAAGAAAATGAAGAAAGACGATGCTATCTTCAATGTTCTTAGAGAGTATATCAAGAAAAGTAAAAAGATTAGATTTGAAGGTGATGGTTACGGAGAAGCTTGGGAAAAAGAGGCTGAAAAACGTGGCTTAAGCAATAATAAAAACACTCCAGAAGCATTAAAAGCTCAAATTTCTAAAAAAGCGATTAAGCTTTATGAAGAATTAGGAGTGATGAATACTGTAGAAGTTGAAGCTCGCCACGAAATCGAATTGGAAGAATACGCAATGCGCATCCAGATCGAAGGCAGAGTGCTAGGTGATATTGCAAGAAATCATGTAATCCCAACCGCAATTAGATACCAAAATGTTTTGATTAAAAACGTTACTGGTTTAAAAAGTATCTACGGCGAAGATTTTAAAAAGTACGCTGAAGAACAATTAGACTTGGTTGAAAAAGTTTCTAACCATATCGCAGTAATTAACAGTAAAGTGAGCGCTATGATCGAAGCTCGAAAAGTAGCGAACAAATACGAAGATATTCAGAAGAAAGCAGAATCTTATTGTCACGAAGTAAAACCGTTTTTTGATGAAATTCGCTACCATTGCGATAAATTAGAATTACTGGTTGATAATGAAATCTGGCCACTTACTAAATATAGAGAGTTGTTATTTACTCGATAATCGAGAATAAAAATATAAGGCTTGCCTTGCAATAAGTATCTAGCAAAAGTCTCATGGGATCGCCTATAGGTGGTTTACTAGATAGGATTAGATAACTTAATCATAAAAGCTCTGCGAAACGCAGGGCTTTTTCTTTTTATAAACTTCTTAAAGAATTTAAAACTGATTATCTTTGACGTCTAAACCAAATTCATGAGTCAGGACGTAAGTAAAAGGTATAGTCAGCGTGGTGTTTCAGCAGGTAAAGAAGATGTGCACAACGCGATTAAAAATGTAGATAAAGGACTTTTTCCTAAAGCATTTTGTAAAATAGTTCCCGATTACCTAACTGGTGATGAAGATTACTGCGTAATTATGCACGCCGACGGAGCAGGTACAAAATCTTCACTAGCTTACATGTACTGGAAAGAAACCGGAGATCTTTCGGTTTGGAAAGGTATTGCACAAGATGCCTTGATCATGAATATTGACGACTTACTTTGTGTTGGTGCAACTAATAAAATCTTACTTTCTTCTACAATTGGTAGAAATAAAAGTTTGGTTCCGGGAGAAGTAATTTCAGCAATTATTAACGGAACTGAAGAATTGATTGCCGATCTTAAAGAATTTGGTGTAGAAATTCATTCTACCGGTGGGGAAACTGCAGATGTTGGAGATTTGGTAAGAACTATTATTGTAGATTCTACGGTAACTGCTAGAATGAAGCGCAGTGAAGTAATCGACAATAAAAATATTGAACCGGGAGATGTTATTGTTGGTTTAGCTTCTTATGGACAGGCTACTTACGAGAAAGAATACAACGGAGGGATGGGCAGTAACGGTTTAACCTCTGCACGTCACGATGTTTTTGCAAAGATTTTAGCTGAAAAATATCCTGAAAGTTTTGATGCTTCTATCCCGAATGAGTTGGTATACTCCGGAAGCAAAAAATTAACAGATACCGTTGAAGATGCTCCGCTTGATGCCGGTAAATTGGTGTTATCGCCAACCAGAACTTATGCTCCCGTAATTCAGAAAATATTATCGAAATTCAGCAATAAGGAAATCCACGGAATGGTGCACTGTAGTGGAGGAGCGCAAACCAAAATTCTTCATTTTATAGACAATCTTCATATTGTTAAGGATAACCTTTTTGAAGTTCCGCCGCTTTTCAAATTAATTCAGCAGGAAAGTAAAACCGATTGGAAAGAAATGTACCAGGTTTTTAATATGGGACATCGTATGGAAATCTACGTGAAACCAGAGCATGCTGAGGATATCATCGCGATTTCAAAATCTTTTAATATTGATGCACAGATTGTTGGAAGAGTAGAAGCTTCAGATAAGAAATCACTTACTATTAATAGCGAATTTGGAGAGTTTAATTATTAATAATTCAATTTTTCACTCTAAAAATAAAGATTAACGCCAAAGAAAATTGCGATAGCATCAATTTCGCTACTTTTTTATCTTAAACCTTTGTTTATATTTGCCTCCAAACGAGGCCGATAAATGGAAGAGAGTAGAAGGTTTATTGCACTATCTATAGTTTTTTGGGTATTACTAAATTTTACGACACTATTAGTTTTTGATGATGAGTTTGGGCGATGGATGCGCTTCATTACTTCTGCATTTTATTTAATTGCCTTAGTATTTATCAACACTTATGGTTGGAGATTATTTCTCGCTTTTTTCTTATTTGCTATTTGTGACTTTTCAGTAATATTTTATGAAGATCCTACTTTCAATGCAGCGGCCTTTATCAGTAGAGGTTTGGCCTTTATCACTGTAAGTAGTATTGGTTTTGTTAGATTAAATCGATTTCGGATTTCGAAAATAGAGTTGGCTGTTGGGCTTATACTTGTTGGTATAAATTGCTTTTTGCTGTTTGAGCTGGAAAGTATGATGACGCTTCATGATCACGAAGAATTGGGGAAGGCAGCCTTTTATGGCTTTGCAGGGATAACAATTATTACGATGATCATTGCAGTTTCTTATAATAATCGATTCAATAATAAAAAGAGTCTTTTTTACTTAGGCGCGGTTCTATGGATGATTCTTTCTGATCTTTCCTTTTTTATATCTTATTATTTAGATTTTTCAATATTCAATTATCCAGACCGTATTTTTAATATCTTGGGATCTGGATTTCTTGCGCTCTTTGCGACAACTACCTATAAAGAGAAATTAGAATTATTTTGACTAAATTTCAAAAAATCAGCTTGGTAAATAACCCAAATTCGTCAATTCTAATCTGGAATTTACGATTCTGGATTGTTTATTCTGAAAGAGATAAATATCATCTGAAATGTCCAATATCGCTTCGTAGCGATGGTCTGTAATTATAATTGCTTTCTGTTCTTTTTCTTTTTGAATTATTGTTGAAAATTTTTCGATCATTAAAGGAGAAAGTTGCGCAAATGGTTCGTCCAGAAGCACAATATTGACATTTCTCTTCAAGACCAGATAGATTTCAATAATTCGTTGTTCCCCACCGGAAAGTTCTCTTATTCTCTGATTATTTTTACTTTTCATTTCTGAAAATAACTCACAAAATTCACCAAAATCAACTTCATATAATTCAAAAGGTTTTTGCATTTTTATAGTGGGAGGAAGTAAAGGGAACTGCGGAAGCATAGCGATAGTTCCTGTTTTGTAGAAAGATTTTAGAAGGGGTTGGCCATCAACTCGTATTAATTTGTATTTTGGTTTTAAGGTTCCGAAGAAAATTTTCAAAAGGCTGCTTTTTCCGCTACCATTTCGCCCTAATAATCCTGTTATTTTTCCAGTTTCAGCTTTTAGATATACCGATTTTAAAATTGGCTTTTCATCGTAATAGAGCTCTACATTATCAATTTCAAAAATCATAAAAAGTATATTGGGATAATACAAAGAATAAGTAAAAACAGATCTGCAAGTATGGCTACACTAAAAATTTGTAAGCGACTAAAGCCGAGATTGTAAAAAAAGTGGAGATTATTTTTGAGCGAAGTGAATTTGTACAACGAATAGATGATGAAAGCAATAAATAATTTGTCTATAAATAAAATGAAAATGGGACTTCCCATTGCTATGATTAGAAAGTTGAGTAATAGCGACGGAATCAAAAACTTGCGGTAAAATTGAAAAAGGACTAAAAAATGATAAGGCATGAAGATGCTTTTTTAGATTGATGATCTATATAGAACAGTATAGATACCGTCTTTATTGTGATTTTTTCTAAATTAAGAAAAATATCAGGTAAAGTTTAGAGAATATAAAAGTTCAATCAAATTATTGTAAATTTGCTATATTAAATTCTTGAGAATTGTATGTTAGAGAAGCTAAATATTGTTAAGCAACGTTTTGATGAGGTAAATGATTTGATTATCCAACCGGATATTATTTCAGATCAAAAACGTTATGTAGAATTAAATAAAGAATATAAAGATCTTAGAGCGCTTATGGATGAGCGTGAAAGATATATCGAACTTACTGATAACCTTAAGGAAGCTGAAGAAATAATTTCAGATGGGAGCGATCCTGAAATGACTGAAATGGCTAAGCTACAGCAAGAGGAAGCAAAAGTAGAAATACCCGCTTTAGAGGAAAAAATAAGAATGATGTTGGTGCCTAAAGATCCAGAGGATGCCAAAAACGTTGTTTTAGAAATTAGAGGAGGAACCGGTGGCGATGAAGCTAGTATTTTTGCTGGCGATCTTTACAGAATGTACACGAAGTATGTAGAAAGTAAGGGTTGGAGTCATAATATCGTTGACTTTAGTGAAGGAACCAGCGGAGGTTTTAAAGAAATGATTTTTGAAGTTTCTGGAGAGGATGTTTACGGAACGATGAAGTTTGAAGCGGGAGTGCATCGTGTACAACGTGTACCACAAACCGAAACTCAGGGACGTGTACATACTTCAGCAGCAACCGTGATGGTGTTGCCAGAAGCAGAGGAGTTTGATGTGCAAATTGATCCAAAAGAAGTGCGTATCGATTATTTCTGTTCTTCAGGGCCTGGTGGACAATCGGTGAATACAACCTATTCGGCTGTTCGTTTAACGCACGAACCTACCGGTTTAGTTGCGCAATGTCAGGATCAAAAATCGCAGCACAAAAATAAAGAAAAAGCCTTTAGAGTGTTACGTTCTCGTCTGTACGAAATGGAACTTGCCAAAAAGATGGAAGCCGATGCCGCTAAAAGAAACTCTATGGTATCTAGTGGAGACCGTAGTGCGAAAATTAGAACTTACAATTATCCACAAGGTCGTGTGACAGATCACCGTATTAATCTTACACTTTATGATCTATCAAATATTGTAAATGGTGATATTCAAAAAATAATTGACGAACTTCGATTAGTAGAGAATACAGAGAAGCTTAAAGAGAACTCAGATATATTTTAATATTCGGCATCTTTACGATGTCCCTAAAAACTAAATATGACTACCCAGGAATTAGTTGAGCAGATTAGAAAAAAAGAATCATTTTTATGTATTGGTCTGGATGTGGATCTTAAAAAAATTCCAACTTATCTGCTTTCCGAAGAAGATCCTATATTTAGTTTTAATAAAGCCATTATAGATGCTACGCACCAATTTTGCGTGGCTTATAAACCAAATACCGCTTTTTATGAAGCTTGCGGTATAGAAGGTTGGCAGGCCTTACAAAAGACGATTGACTATCTACACGATAACTATCCTGAAATTTATACCATTGCAGATGCAAAAAGAGGAGATATTGGTAATACCTCAAAAATGTATGCCAAGACTTTCTTGAAGGATATGGGGTTTGATTCGGTTACTGTTGCTCCTTATATGGGAAAAGATTCAGTAGAACCTTTTTTAGAATTCGAAGATAAGCATACTATTTTATTGTCTTTAACTTCGAATGAAGGTGCCTACGATTTCCAAACCTTAACTTCAGATGATACTGAAATTTATAAAAGAGTATTAGAGACTTCTAAAACCTGGGAAAACTCAGAGAATTTGATGTATGTAGTGGGAGCAACGAAGGCAGAATATCTTGCAGAAGTGCGTAAAATCGTTCCTGAAAGTTTTCTATTAGTACCCGGAGTAGGAGCTCAGGGAGGTAAACTTGAAGATGTTTGTAAATATGGAATGACAAAAGATGTAGGCTTGTTAGTAAACAGCTCTCGTAAGATTATTTATGCATCCACAAATAATAATTTCGCTGAAGTTGCTGCAGCAAAAGCAGAAATCTTGCAACAGCAAATGGCAGAGGAATTAAAGAAATTCAAATAAAAATGGTCATTTTTGATCATTTAGGCCGAAAATTATCTTTTCCTAACACTCCGAAACGTATAGTTTCTTTGGTGCCTAGCCAAACAGAACTTCTGGTCGATCTGGGATTGATAGATAGTTTAGTTGGCATAACTAAATTTTGCATTCATCCCGAAAATCTTCGAAAACAGAAATTAGTCGTCGGCGGTACAAAATCAGTTCATTTCGATAAAATCGCAGAGCTAAATCCTGATATTATTTTATGTAATAAGGAAGAAAATACCAAAGAAATGGTAGCGGAATTAGAGAAAATTGCTCCTGTTCATGTTTCTGAGGTTTCTGGTGTAGCGCAATCGCTTCAACTTATTACAGAATATGGAAAACTCTTCAATGCTGAAAAGGAAGCTGAATTTTTTGTAAGTAAAATTGAAAGTAAATTACAAATTCTTTCAGAAAAAATTCAGAATAAAAAATGGGAATCTTGCGTTTATTTAATTTGGAAGGATCCATATATGGCTGCAGGTAGTGATACTTTTATCAATGAATTACTGCAATTAAATAAGTTGGAAAATAAAATTGTATCAACGAGATATCCAGAGGTTAGTTTAGAGCAGTTAAAAGAATATGCTCCAGATATGGTTTTGTTATCTAGTGAACCTTTTCCTTTTAACGATGATCATGTAGTGCAATTAAGAATATTGGGATTAAACGCTATTAAAGTAGACGGAGAATATTTTAGTTGGTATGGATCGAGATTAGAAAAAGCTATAGATTATTTTATTTATTCAGTTGCCCAATTTTCAACTTCAGGATAATGCATTCTTCGCAATTCCTGCAATATCTTTTTTGCTTTAGCGTTAATTCTATCACTACGCTCTTTATCTACAAGTGCCAACTTATAGGCTTTATGCATTAGCTGGGTGTATTTCTCACACATGCATTCTTCTTTCGATTTTTGTCTTAGTATTTTAAACATTCTCCTAAATTTCTTCATCAATATCGCAAAGATACAATGAGGTGTTTTTAAGATTTGCTAACTACCAGTTAATGTTAATTTAAAGTTTAGGATAAATACAGGTAAACTGTTAAATAAATTTTGAGTCTTTAGTCTTGAAGTGAAAATACACGTCGAAGTAACTCTGTTGATCTTGCCGAAAGATCGGTTCTAATATCTTTTTCTTCTACCGCAATCATCGTGTAAACGCCTTGCAATGCTTCAGTAGTAACATAGTCCGCAAGATCGGGATTTACATTTCTTGTTAGTGGAATGCTATTGTACTTTTCAATTATATTGCTCCAAACAGATAACGCTCCAACTTTTTCTAGAGAATTGGTAATTACCGGATTAAATTTATCGTAAAGTTGTGTTTTCGTTCTGCCAACTAAATATTGAGTGGCAGCATCTTCCTGTCCTAAAAGAATCGTGCGAGCATCATTAAACGTGATGCCTTTTACTGCATCAACAAAAATAGGAGTTGCTTCTTTCACGGCATCCTCGGCAGCGCGATTTAATACTTTTAGACCTTGATCGGCTAAACTTCCTAAACCAACATCTCTTAAGGTTTTATCTACTTTTTGTAATTCCGGCGGAAGCGCAATTCTAACTAATTCATTTCTGAAGAAGCCATCTTCCTGCGTTAACTTGGTTACTTGCTTATCGATCCCAAAATCTAAGGCTTGGCGTAAGCCTGAAGCAATCTCGTTATTTGAAACACCATAACCACTCTGCGGTAACTGGCTTGCTATATTTTGAAGTTCTGAACAGGATACTAATGTGAATACTAGAATTAGGCTAAAGATCTTTTTCATTGGGATTTTTTTCAAATATAATATTTAAGAATGAACTACACACAACCGGGTAATTTATACCGAGTGATGAACGAAGAAGCAAAATCTAATTTAGTTTCAAACACAGTTGGATCTTTGAGTTAGATTTCTGGAGAGAAGAAAGATGAAATCATTATGCGCCAGTTGTGGCAATGGTTTAGAGCAGATGCCGAATTAGGTGCAAGAATTGCAAGTGGATTGGGAATAGAGATTGATAGGAATCAATTTATGCAGTAATTATTTCTGTTGTCATAGAAACTAAAAAGCGCCCAATTCCGGGCGCTTTTTCTATGTAAAAATGACGGTCTTATTATTAAATACCATAGTTTTTCGTTGAATATGAAGTTTTATTCCGCGAGAAAAAACAATTTTTTCTAAATCCCGACCTTTTAAAATTAAATCTTTAATAGAGTGCGAATGCGAAATGCGAGCAATATCCTGTTCGATAATCGGTCCAGCATCTAATTCGGCAGTAACATAATGGCAGGTAGCACCAATAATCTTTACTCCGCGTTTGTAAGCTGAATGATATGGTTTGGCGCCAGCGAAAGCTGGTAAAAATGAATGATGAATATTGATAATATTATTAGGAAATTCAGCAATAAGCTCATCAGAAATAATTTGCATGTAACGCGCCAAAACAATAAAATCAACTTCAAATTCTTTCAATAATGCCAATTGTTTTTGCTCTGCTTCGGCTTTAGTAGCTTTAGTTACAGGAACATGGTAAAAAGGGATCTCAAATGCTTTGGCAATAGGTTCAAGTTCGGCATGATTGCTTAGAATAAATGGTATTTCAACACCAAGTTCACCGGCTTTATATCTACCCAGAATATCATAAAGGCAATGATCATATTTTGATACAAAAACAGCCATTTTCAGGATTCGTTCTTCAGCATAAATTTTCCAATTCATGTTGTATTTTTCAGCAATATGAGTTTCAAAACCTGCCCTTATTTCAGCAATATCAAAACGTTCAGAAAACTCATTTTCTAAACGCATAAAGAAAATACCGTTTTCAGTATCTACATATTGGTCGATATAAACAATATTTCCGTTTCTGTCATTAAAAAAATTGGTGATAGCAGCGATGATTCCGCTAGTATCTTTGCAATTTATAAGTAATGTAACTTTAGCCATATTGCTTGTTTTGTATAGAAATAATTCTAACTAATCGAGTTGCTGTAAAAGGAGTCCTCGAGTATCGCCTGGACGAATAGTAAAATTACCTTAATCACTTTAATTGCACTAACTGTAGTTCAGTTTTGTGCTTTTTTCATAATAATCAAAAATTATTTACAATTTTCGTAAATTGCAGGTTGTAAATTAAGACTTTATTGAAAATGGAACAACAGTCTCCCTATATACCTAAAAATAAAATAAGAATTGTAACCGCGGCTTCGCTTTTTGATGGTCACGATGCAGCGATAAATATTATGCGTCGGATTATACAGTCCACCGGGTAGAAGTAATCCATCTTGGTCACGATCGCAGTGTAGATGAGGTTGTGAATTGCGCCATACAAGAAGATGCGCATGCTATTGCGATGACAAGTTATCAAGGCGGGCATACCGAGTATTTTAAATATATGTACGATTTGTTGCAGGAAAAAAATGCCGGTCATATCAAGATTTTTGGTGGAGGCGGAGGTGTAATTCTTCCGGAAGAAATTAAAGAACTTCAGCAATACGGAATTACGAGAATTTATGCTCCCGACGATGGAAGAGAGCTTGGATTACAAGGGATGATTAACGATTTGGTGAAGACGGTAGATAATGAAGTTCCTTCTCTTCCTGAAACTATTAATATCGCGGAAAGTCTAAAATCCAAAAACACAAACACTGTTGCAAGATTAATTTCTCTTGCTGAAAATAAGCATTCTGAATTCGAAACTCATTTTAATGCCGTTCCTAAAACTGAAAAAAACATTCCGGTTCTTGGGATTACAGGAACTGGTGGAGCCGGGAAATCTAGTTTGGTAGACGAATTAGTGCGACGCTTTTTAAGCGATTTTCCGGAGAAACATATAGGAATTGTTTCGGTAGATCCTTCAAAGAAAAAAACCGGCGGAGCTTTGCTTGGGGATAGAATTAGGATGAATGCTATTAATCATCCGCATGTATATATGCGTTCTTTGGCAACAAGACAAAGCAATTTGGCATTGTCTAAATATGTTCAGGAAGCTGTTGAAGTATTGAAGAAAGCAGAATATGATCTTATTGTTTTAGAAACTTCTGGAATTGGCCAATCTGATACTGAAATAATCGATCATTGCGATGTTTCTTTATATGTAATGACGCCTGAATTTGGTGCGGCAACTCAGCTTGAGAAAATCGATATGTTAGATTTTGCCGATTTGGTAGCTATTAACAAATTCGATAAACGTGGCGCGCCAGATGCACTACGAGATGTAAAAAAACAATATCAGCGCAATCATCAATTATGGCATGAAGATGCTGAAAAGCTTCCGGTTTTTGGAACGATAGCTTCTCAGTTTAACGATCCCGGTATGAATACTTTGTATCGAAAGATAATGGATACGATTGATGAAAAGACAGCTTCAAAATTAAAATCTACTTTTGAAGTTACTCGAGAAATGAGCGAGAAGATTTTTGTTATTCCGCCAAAACGAACGCGATATCTTTCTGAAATTGCTGATAACAATCGGTTATACAATGAAACTGCGGTAAAGCAAGCTGATATTGCACAAAAACTCTACGGAATTTATAAGACCATTTTAAGTGTTTCGAATATTTCCGAAGAAAAATATAATGCGCATTTAGATAAAAACGGCCTTGTACAAGAAGAATTTTTAGATGACCATCAAACCGAAAAACATGAATTTTTAGGCTTATTATTTAAAGAGTTTGATCGTGTAAAAATGGATTTAGATCCATACAACTGGGAGATTATTTTAGGTTGGCAGGAGAAAGTAAATAAATACGTAAATCCAATTTATTCGTTTAAAGTACGTGATAAAGAAATTAAGATAGAAACACATACCGAGTCGCTTTCGCATACGCAAATTCCTAAAGTTGCTTTACCAAAGTATTCGGCTTGGGGTGATATTTTGCAATGGAGTTTGCAAGAAAATGTACCGGGAGAATTTCCGTACACTTCAGGTTTATATCCGTTTAAACGCCAAGGAGAAGATCCTACAAGGATGTTTGCAGGAGAAGGCGGGCCAGAACGTACTAACCGAAGATTTCATTACGTAAGTTTAGGCTTGCCGGCAAAACGTTTGTCTACTGCTTTCGATTCGGTTACGCTTTACGGTAACGATCCAGATCATCGTCCTGATATTTATGGTAAAATTGGTAACGCCGGAGTTTCGATTTGCTGTTTAGATGATGCTAAAAAGTTGTATTCTGGTTTCGATTTAGCCGATGCATTTACATCGGTAAGTATGACGATTAATGGGCCGGCGCCGATGTTGCTTGGATTTTTTATGAATGCAGCAATCGATCAGCAATGTGAGAAATACATAAAAGAAAATGAATTAGAAGATCAGGTTGAAGCAAAGCTAAAAGAACTTTATGACGATCAGGATATCGATCGTCCTAGTTATAAGGGAGAATTGCCAGAAGGAAATAATGGTTTAGGCTTAATGCTTTTAGGAGTAACTGGCGATCAAATCCTTCCGAAGGAAATTTATCAGGAAATAAAAATAAATACTTTAGCTTCGGTTCGTGGAACCGTACAAGCCGATATCTTAAAAGAAGATCAGGCACAAAATACCTGTATTTTTTCTACGGAATATGCGTTGCGTTTAATGGGCGATGTTCAGGAATACTTCATCAAAGAGAAAGTTCGTAATTTTTATTCAGTTTCTATTTCAGGATATCATATTGCTGAAGCTGGAGCAAACCCGATTACACAGCTAGCATTTACACTCGCAAATGGTTTTACTTATGTAGAATATTACTTAAGCCGAGGGATGGATATTAATAAGTTTGGTCCTAATTTATCCTTTTTCTTTAGCAACGGTGTAGATCCCGAATATGCCGTAATTGGTCGTGTAGCTCGTAAAATTTGGTCTAAAGCTTTAAAAAATAAGTATGGCGCAAATTCTAGAGCGCAAATGCTGAAATATCATATTCAAACTTCAGGACGATCACTGCATGCTCAGGAAATCGATTTTAATGATATAAGAACTACGCTTCAGGCCTTGTATGCAATTAACGATAACTGTAATTCGTTACATACCAATGCCTATGATGAAGCGATTACCACGCCAACAGAAGCTTCAGTAAGACGCGCTATGG
The DNA here is from genome assembly GCF_030409505.1 of Zunongwangia endophytica. Taxonomy (NCBI): domain Bacteria; kingdom Pseudomonadati; phylum Bacteroidota; class Flavobacteriia; order Flavobacteriales; family Flavobacteriaceae; genus Zunongwangia; species Zunongwangia endophytica. Next base: position 54,046 of record NZ_JAUFPZ010000002.1, read on the forward strand.
CGATTCAGCTTATTATTAATAAGGAATTAGGATTAGCGAAAAATGAAAATCCAATTCAAGGTTCATTTATTATTGAAGAATTAACCGATTTGGTTGAAGAAGCAGTGTATGCCGAATTTGATCGGATTACTGAAAGAGGTGGCGTTTTAGGAGCTATGGAAACCATGTATCAGCGTGGGCAAATTCAGGAAGAAAGTTTGTATTACGAAACTTTAAAGCATAATGGAGATTATCCAATTATTGGTGTAAATACATTTTTAAGTTCTACAGGTTCGCCAACGGTTACTCCGGGAGAAGTGATTAGAGCAACGGAAGAAGAAAAGCAACATCAAATTAAAACTTTAGAAACCTTACATAAAGCAAAGGAAACCAAAGCCGAAGAAGTTTTGGAAGCCATTCAAGAGGCAGCAGTCCAAAATGAAAATATCTTCGAAATTTTGATGGAAGCGACTAAAGTGTGTAGTCTTGGGCAGATCACCAATGCGATGTTTGAAGTAGGTGGACAATATCGCCGAAATATGTAATTTTAAACCAGAAAAGTTATTCAGTAAAATCTTAATTGAAGTCACTGAAAATCAGCATTAAAAATCATCTTTTATTAATTTGAAAAAAGATGATTTTTTTGTTTGTAAATCGATAATTCCAATCTACTTTTGCCGGCTTTTTAGAAGGGCTTTTCAGTAATAATTTTTAAAACAACTGGCAGTGATAGAGAATGTTTGGTTATTTGCAATTGCGGTGTTTACCGGTTTCTTTGCAATTAATAGCCCAATTGGTAACATACCTGTTTTCATTAGTTTAACGAAGCAGGCCGACCGTAAAACGCGAAAAAAGATTTCAAAAAAAGCCACAATTACGGCTTTTATCATTGTTTCTGGCTTTGTGATTTTAGGAAAATATATTTTTAGTCTTTTTGGCTTAACAATTCCGGCGTTTAAAATTACCGGAGGGCTACTTATTTTCTTTGTAGGTTTCGAGATGATTCGTGCGCAAGAATCTAGTATTGATAACCAGAGCGAAGTAAACTTTAACGAAGGTATTTCTACCTCGCCGTTAGCTATCCCGATTTTGGCAGGACCAGGGTCTATTGTAACCGCAATGAACTACACTACAAACGCTGGTTATTTAGAATTATTAGTGATTTTGGTAATGTTCGGTTTAATTATGTGGTTAAATCATCTTGCATTTTTATCCAGTGATTACTTAGTGCGTTATATTGGACAAAACAAAATTGTAGTGGTTGAAAAGATTATGGGATTAATCATCGCAATTATTGGTACCAATATGCTTATTGAAGGTATAAAATTGGCTTTCTTTGAATAATTCTTAGAAAATATTATTTGTGATCGTGGTGCAGCCAATCTGAAACTAAATGCTCAAAATGATGAATTTCTTTTCGAAGTAGATCTAAAAATTCGGTTTCTTTAATACCGGTAATCTCGATATTGCGGCAATTAGATTTAATTCTTTTTGCCGCTTTTTTTATTCTTTCTATGCGTCTTTGCTTAACTTCGATACTGCGCGCAGTTACCACTCCTGCTATACCTGGAGCAAGTTGCAAAGATTCGGTCACCAATCTTCCTGCATAATTATGAGCCGGAACTGAAGATATTTCCATTTCAATAACGTGACGATTGTTAGAGAAATAAGAGGAAACGGCACTTGATATTTTAAAAATTTCAAGCGCTTTTTGATAAACAGGCAGTTGGTAAGCATTCATAATTCGGGAATTTCTACTATAAAATTACCGAGAATTTGATTACTCTGTATTTACATATTAAAGCCAAATTCACAAAATCCCTTAGATTTTAAATATATTTGCTCAAAATGCTTTAAATATGAATGTAGATAAATTGAATTGGGCTATTCTGGATTTACTTCAGCAAAATGCTAGATATTCTTTTTCTGAAATCGGTAGGAAAGTAGGTTTAAGCTCGCCCGCAGTAGCCGAAAGGGTAAAGAAAATGGAAGATGCCGGGGTGATCAAAGGTTATAAAACCGAAGTTTCTTACCAAAAAACAGGACATCATTTAAAAGCGATTATTACGTTGCGTGCTTTTATGGGTAGACTAAAACCTTTTTTAGAAAAAGTAACCGAGTTTAAAGAAGTAATTAATTGCTACCGAATTACAGGTAATGAGAACATTATAATGGAAGTAATATTCCTGGATCAGGGACATTTAGAAGTTTTTATCGATAAATTAATTACCTACGGCGAAACAAAAACACACATTATTTTATCGAATGTGATTGAGCATGCACCGGTAAGAAACCGCAATATTACTTAATTCCGCTTACAAGATACATCAATGAGCCACCGGCGGCATGGTATTTTTCCCGTTGTACCGCACCCATAATATGGTCTGATCGTGTGTCGTACTTTTCCTGATATTCAAAATAAAATGGCATATATTCTTCTCCCGCGGCATTAAAATAATCGATGTCCTTTCGAGTTTCAGATTTCCAGGCGCTTCCCTGCATCCATTGCTTAAGCGTAGCGATCTGCTCTTTATTATCATAAGGCGGATACATAGCAATCGCTTTGTCTGATAAACGTACCTGAATATCCTTCATCGTTTCCATAGCAAACCAACCGGGTAACAAATCTCCCAAAGAGTTATCTCCTTCTCCCAATTTTTTCTTTCCTTTTTCGATAATCAGTCGGTATTTGATGTGATCTAAAGTTTCATCGATACTATCGTTTTGAGAAATAGAATTTTTGGTAAGCGTTTGTACGATATTGTTTGGCTCTACGCAAAGTAATAATCCATTCGGCTTTAGTACACGAGTCATTTCGCTCAAAGCCTTTTTCGGATTTTTAAGATGAATCAAAACGGTTTGGCAGGTTACCAGATCAAAAGTTTCGTCATCAAAAGGAATATCCTCGGCATCTCCTTTCTTCAAACTGAAATCGACTTGAGATATACTGAAGTAATGCTCTAATTCCATATTACTTTTAAACCAGTTCTCATCATTATCGATAGCGGTAATTTTAGCTTCCGGAGCTAAATAGGGTGCCAACGTTTTAGTCCAATGACCCTGGCCACAACCAACATCTAGCATATTAGAATATTTACTCAATTCTAAACGCTGTGCAGTGAGATCAAGAAATCCTTTGTTCCACCAAAAATCGCGATATGATCCAAAATAATTATGAGAGTGTCCTTGTTGCAATACGATAATTTTAGTCTTGCAAATATACTTTAGAGTTCAGATTCTCACAAAGCAAAATCAGGAATAGAACGTCCTAAATTTCGCATTGTTAAATTAGTGTATAGCATTAGTTAAATTTAGGCAAATTGAATTTTTTTTAATAAAATGTTTAGCTTTCTGGTTGTATCTTTGAACAAATAAAAAATTGTTATGAAAAAGTATACAGTGTTGTTTTTAGTTCTTGCCGTAACTTCAGGGTTAGTAGGTTTTACAGGACTACGATTTACGGGGATTGAGGTTATACGTGTTGTTTGTTTAATTACTGCCGACATTTTCGTAATTTCTTTGCTGTCAGAAATGTTTTTCCCAAATAAGAAATTAAAACTGCAACGAATTAAAAAGAGATAAAAATTATCGATTTTATATAGAATTTAGGCTTTCACTTTAGTGAAAGCTTTTTTTATGCATTAAATTTAAAACATACTATATTTACTAGAATTAAATATACACCTATGTATTTGAAAAAAGTTATAATTATTTTCTTTAGTTTCTTCTTCTCAGTTACGATGAATTCGCAGGAGATTAGATTGAAAAAAGGGGATGTTACCGATAATATAAGAATAAACGATTCTATAGAAGGAACCTATGCAGTTTATCTCCCGCAGAATTATGATTCTAAAAATCCACCTGCAGTAATTTTTATTATAGATCCAGATGGAAATGCCAGGCAATCTGTTCAATTATTTAGAAAAACAGCCGAGGAGCAATCTTATGTAGTTGCGTCGAGTAATCGAAAAATAGATGATGCTTCCATAGAGAATAACCTTAAGCAGACGCTAGAGTTTATGAATAGTTTTTATAGAACTGTTCCCGTAGATCCTAATTCACTTTACATTGCGGGTTTCAATGATGCTGGCCAGATTGCTTCGGCTTTGCCTCTAGTAAACGAAAGGGTAAATGGAGTTTTAGCGATTAACAATGCATGGATAAATACTGAATTTACGGAAAATAGAAAAACATCCTATTCTTTTTCAGCTATCGTAGGAACTAAAGATTACACGCGTTATTCTATAGTGAATATTAATGATTTTTTAAAAGATGAAGATTTCCCTTCAGAAATTAATTATTTTGAAGGTGGTCCTGAAAGCTGGCCAGATGCCAATACGATTTACAATGCTGTTGCTAGTTTTACATTGAATGCCATTAAAGAAGAAAAACGCCAAAAAGACGATTCTTTGGTGAATAAAATTTTTGAAAGCGAAATTGCTGCTATAGAATCTTTACGTAGAGAGCGTTCTTATTATACAGCCTGGGTACAGCTTAAAAAAGCGGAAGATAAATTTGAAGAATATGATCGTTTTGATGATCAATTAAAAGAATTGAAAAAAAGTATTAGAAGAAATAAAGCTTTTAAGCAGCAGCGCCGTAATTGGTATACCGTTAAAGAGGAGGAAATGCTGCAACGTGAAGATTACACTTATTTTTTGGAAACCGATGTGTATACAGCAAATTTCGAAAATATAGGTTGGTGGGCTTCTCAAATAGATAATCTTGAAGAAGGGAAATCGAATAATGATTTACTTGAAAGAAATAAAGCTTTTCGATTAGAAGGTTATTTAAATACAATTATTGGAAGTACTTATAAAGATTTAATTTCTTCTGAAACTTTTTTAGACCAAAAAATCTACATCTCTATATTAAAAACAATTGTCGATAAGGAAAATCCAGATGGATACTTAAGCATTATACAGTTGGCGGGCCACGATGGGGACTACCAAACTGCGATGTTGTATCTGGAAGATTTATTGAAGACAGGTTATGACAACTTTCCGAAACTTTATGAACTTGAAGGAGTTCTCGATCTTCAGATGAGTAATGAGTTTAATCAAATGATTGAAAAATATGGTGGAACTGCAAAGTATCTTGTTTTTGATACAGAAGAACAGTCAGAAGAAAATTCAACGGAACAAAATTAATATTCGATGAAAAAGCTGCCATTAATTTTAATTTTATTCGGAACTATTTTTTCTAGTTTCTGCCAAGAAAAAACTAAAGATCCTATTGATCAGATAAAAACATTTCAGGAACATTTAAATGAAGAATATCGAAGCCCTGAAGAATCCCCTTTATCTGAAGAAGAACGTTTAGCGTTTAAAGGACATGATTTTTATGAAATTGATACCTCATTTATAGTTGAAGCAACCTTTGTAAGAACAGCTCTTGAGTCTCCTTTCAGAATGCAAACATCCTCTGATCGTCAACCAATTTATGTAAAGTATGCAGATTTATATTTTACACTGAAGGGAAAAGAATTAAAACTAGCTGTTTATCAAAGTCAGACTTTAAAAGATGATCCTAAATATTTTGATTATCTATTTTTACCTTTTACAGATGACACAAACGGAAAAGGTTCTTATGCTGGAGGAAGATATATTGACTTAAAAATTCCTAAAGAAGGAACAAAAGAAATAATCTTAGATTTCAATAAAGCTTATAATCCATATTGTGCGTATAGCGGAGGCTATTCCTGTCCTGTTCCTCCTACAGAGAATAATCTTGATTTGAAGATCTCTGCAGGAGTAAAGGCTTATTAAGCAATGACAGGATGCATATCAATATGCATTAGTAAATTGGTTAGTTAATTGTTGATTTCTGATCGTTAGAATGAATAAATCGCTGCAATTATAAAAGATGATAAATTATCTTGTGGCATAAGGTCAGAATCTACAAATGGTTCAGCACCATCTACGCTATCTAATCTTAATTCAGGTTTTACTATCAAATTTCCGTAAGTGTAACTTCCAGTTAAAGTGAATGCAGTAGTAGTAGCATCGGCGTTATAAACCACTCCGCCATCTTCTAATTCATTAAAATACTCAGCTCTTAATCCAATAGCGAAACTATCTGAAGTGCTTATTTGTGGATAGATTGCAGCACCTGCAAAACCTGCACCGTCTGTTGTTTGATAAGAACCATTAAAACCTAAATAGAATGTATCACTTAAGTCCCAACCTGTAGTAAGATCTATTTGAAACAATGCATCATCAGCCATTGTTTGTTCCCCGTAAATTAAATTAAGGTAAGCGCTACCGGCATCGTTGGAATACCCTAACTGACCTCCAAAGGAATATTTTCCAATTGGATTATATTCTGTATAATCTGTAGGGTTCATTACTGCTAACATAGCACTCCAATTTTCATCTATGGTGAAATCTGCTTTTAAACCTGTATGAGAAAAAGGACCATAAGAGAATAAGTAGGAGGTTGAATAGTTGAAATTAGCTGCGGGAGAAATTACTTCGTAACCAAGGAAGGTATTAAAGTTACCCAAAGTTAATCTAACATTATCACTTACATTATAATACATGTATAATTGGTTAATAATGTTTGAGGATCTATAAAAATCGCCTGCCTGTGGAGAATTGAAAACTGCATCGGCTCCTCGTGGGCCATATACAAGATCGGCTACAAAACCAACTTTTTCTCCTTCGTAACCAATAATAACGTTGGCCATACCTAAAGCAAATCCTGGTAAATTTGCGAAAGAAGAACCCGGTGCGGTACCAAGAAATTCGTCACCAGCATCATTTACGTCTTCTTTATTAAGGCCATTGAAATTAGCACGGTAGTAAGCGTCTACAGTACCTGAAATACTGATTTTCGATAAAAAACTTTCCTCTTCTTCTTCCTGAGCCTGTACATCTACATTTAGTACGGTTACCATTGATAATACTAGAAAAAGTCGGATATTTGCAAAATTGAATTTTGACATGTTTACATGAATTAGTTTGTTCGACAAAAATGAATTAATAGTAAGCAGAATGAAAAATTCTCAAAATGGGAGCACTCCGCCAAGTGCTCCTTTTTTATTTTTCAGTCTGTAAAAGTAAACGTGTGTGTTTGTTATGTTTTAATAATGGAATAGCAAATGTTATTTATCTCTACCAAATTCTGGATAAGAATCTATACCATGCTCGTGAATATCTAATCCATCAAGTTCCTCTTTCTCTGTAACTCTTAGTCCCATAACAGCTTTAAGAATAGAAAGTAAGATAAAGGTTGTAATCATTGCCCAAGCCCCGATAGAGACTACACCAATAGCCTGTACACCAAGTTGTGCAAATCCTCCACCGTAAAGCAGTCCGCCATCAGTAGCAAAAACTCCTACTAATAATGTACCTACAGCACCAACAACACCATGCACAGAGATTGCTCCCACAGGATCATCGATCTTAAGTACCTTATCAATAAATTCGATAGAGAATACTACAACAATACCAGATACGATTCCGATTATAAATGCTCCCATAGGGTCTACTGCCGCACATCCTGCAGTGATTCCTACAAGACCAGCTAAGGCACCGTTTAAGGTCATTGAAATATCGGCTTTGCCATATCTAATCCAGGTAAGGAATAAGGCAACAACAGCACCGGCTGCGGCTGCAAGGTTCGTAGTGATTACAATACCGGCAACATTGTTAGCACTGTCACCAGAAATTGCAAGTTCAGAACCCGGATTAAAACCGAACCAACCTAACCATAAGATAAATACCCCAAGTGCACCGTAAAGCATATTGTGACCAGGTAATGCATTAGATTTTCCGTCAGTATATTTACCGATACGAGGTCCTACTAAAGCAGCGGCAACCAAAGCTGCCCAACCACCTACTGAGTGTACTACGGTAGAGCCTGCAAAATCAATAAACCCAAGACCGGTTAACCAACCGTCTCCTTGCCATACCCAATGGCCCGAGATAGGATAAATTACAGTTGTTAATAATAAAGAGAAAATCAAGTATGTAGAGAATTTTGTTCTCTCTGCGATAGCACCAGATACAATCGTTGCGGCTGTCGCGCAAAAAACTGTCTGGAAAAATAAATTATGCATGTCTCCACGAACATCATAAAATAAACTAGGTGTTCCTATAAAGCTACCAATAGAATCACCATACATGATTGTATATCCAATAGCCCAAAAAGCTAAAGACCCCACAGAAAGATCCATAAGGTTTTTCATAATAATGTTAGAGGTATTCTTTGCTCGCGTGAATCCGGCTTCAACAAGTGTAAAACCTGCCTGCATAAAGAAAACAAGTATTCCACAAATTATAATCCACATTAAATCTAATACAGCATCTGTTTCCATAATAATTTCGTTATTTCTTAGTTAGTTAATTATTTAAGGGAGTCGGTTCCTTTTTCTTTCGTACGTATACGGTAAGCTTCGTCTATGGTAGAAACGAAAATTTTACCGTCGCCAACAGAACCGGTATAAGCAGATTCTAAAATGGCATTTATGGTTTTGTCCAGGAATTCGTCAGAAACGGTTATGGACAATTTTCTTCTTTGGATATCGGCAGTGCTGTAAGATACCCCGCGATATACATGTCCTTGTTTTTCGTTTCCAACCCCTGTTACATCCCAGTACGTAAAAAAAACAACCTCAGAGCTGTGCAAGGCTTTTTTTACTTCGTCAAATTTTGACTTTCTGATAATAGCTTCAATTTTCTTCATAAGAATTTCAGGTTTAGTGATTTAAAAGTATTAAAAATTCTTAAATAAAGTTAAATAAAGAGGGGGTAAGCTTAAATTAATGTGAATATGAGAATATTACCCCTAACATTTTATGGGGTAAATAATTAAAATGACGAAATGTAAGTTTTCAGTAGAAAGTTTTTAATGGCTATTAGCTAATTTTGGAAAGAAATAGGCCAAAAAAGGTTGAAGAAATACCAATAATTAGTGTTGCAAGTGCATAAATCACAAAATTATAGTAGTCACCAGATCTTAAAAGTGCTTGATTTTCAAAAGAAAAGGTCGAGAAAGTAGTGAAGCCACCACAAAATCCTGTAGCCAGAATTAAATTAGTAGCGCTATTAAGTGTATTATTTTTTATCGCAATGCCAAGAAATAATCCGATCAAAAAGCTGCCTAGAATATTTACAGTAAATGTCCCCCAGGGCAAATTAGTTCCGGTGCTGTTCAATGCTCTGCTAATTAAATAACGACAAACGCTGCCTAAGCCACCTCCCAAAAATACCAGCAATGCACTTTTAATCATTTTCTATCTCCTTTATCGGGATGTAAATATTTGTAATCCATTCTGCAGGATTAGCAGTTTCTATAGGATTGGTTTGGTATACTTCAAAAGGTTTAGCACTTTCAGCAATTTCAAGTCCGTTGTTATCAATGTATTGATACGCTTTTTTCCAGGCTTCTTCAATATTATCATATTTCCCCTTGAGTACCGTTTTTAATACCTTTTGATTCGGCATACTACCATTCAAAACATCAGCATCTATAGGGGTACGAACTTCGTTTGGAGTGAAATAACCAGCAGAAAAAATTGCAGAATTGTTAGATTGATTCCATTCGTTATAAATGACAACAGGATTACCTAATTTCTCAAAACCCTGAGTTTCCATGAAATTTGATACTTGGGTAACCATTGGTTGCATTTTACTGTTTACTTGGCTTATTTTGCTTGCAGTCGTCATATACATATAATAACCGCCACCATGATTCACAACACCATCAACGCTAATGTTATATTCATTCATTTTGTTATCTATGACCTGCTGCATCGCTGTCAAACCTGCACTTAGTTTAGGCTGCATCATTTCAGAAAGTGATCGATCTTCGAACAATGACAGGAATTTTTCTTTGAAGCTTTGTGATCCTTCCATGATCCAAGTAACCTTGGTTTGATCATTTTCAATAGGTTCAAAATTCCATGATACTTTACTATGATCCTCACCCAAAAGATTTGAAATCTTAATTTTCTGGATAATTTGTGTAAAAGGTTTAGTCTCTATTGTTTTTAATTGTCCTTCACCAATATCATCACTTTCCCATTCGTAAGAAGCTCCAACACCTTTAATAATATCGCCATAATTAACTGTTGCTTCTGAAGATGTAGACCAGGCTGCCCAATATTCCCAATTTTTAAAATCATTAACCTCATTAAAAATCAATTCTTGTGGAGCATCGAAGACCTGTGTTTCTTCGACCTTAAAATCTCCATCTTTAGTTGCTATATAAATAGAACCTCCAATAAGAACGATAAGAAGTAAAAAAAGTAGATATTTAAAAATTTTCATAGGTTAAGATATCACAATTGGTGCTAATATAAGAAAATAGCCGACAGCCTACTTGTTAAGATAAAGCTTAATTACAAAGAGTAAGGCTATAAATGCAATAAAGCCTATTAAGACATAAATGCTATTTTTATAATATTTTCGATGTAATTTTAAATCCTTTCGATACATAAAGACCATTACTATAATAAAAGTAATCAGAAAAAGCCCCGCAAATATCCACTGCCCTGTACTAAACATTTTGTCTATTTTTATGCAAATTTAAATGAATAAGCTAAAAAACACATGAAAAAAAGAATCGAAGATGTTACACAATTTCATAATGCATTTGGTTTAGGGGTTAGTGAACATCCAAAAGCCAGTTTGGGCGAAGCAAAAAACAAACTTCGTTTTGAATTAATGAAGGAAGAAAATGAAGAATATCTAGAAGCTGCGGAAAATAATGACCTGGTTGAGGTAGCAGACGCTCTTGGTGATATGCTGTATATTTTATGCGGAACTATTTTAGAACACGGGATGCAACATAAAATTGAAGAAGTTTTTGAAGAAATACAGAAAAGCAATATGAGTAAATTAGGTGCTGATGGAAAACCTATATATCGAGAAGATGGTAAAGTTCTAAAAGGGCCAAATTATTTCAAACCCAATATTAAAGCTATTCTTGATAAATAAGTTATCGAAATTCTAAGATATGCGGAGGCTCGTAGCGGTAATTTTCTAATCTAAATTGATTATCGGTATTCACATCGAAATCTAAGACGTTACGACCTCTCCCTGGGATATTCGGGAAAATGGCGAAGGATAAGCGAATATTGTCAAAAACAAAATAATCATTGCTTATTAAAACGCCTAATCCAAATTTGGTATAAAGCTCATTTTGGAAAAATGGGGTGGGTTCTTCACCAATAAAACCTAAATCGAAATTAACAAACGGACTCATCCTAAAACCTAGCCAGTTAAAAGGAACATAAGACTGGGTTTGGAAGTTAAATACAAATTTTCGCGTTCCATAAACTTCATGCGTGTCAAAACCGTAAATGCCATCGTCGTCATTTATTGATATTCTATCATTTATAAAGTCTTTTCTCTTAATGCCTACTACCATATTGGTTTTTATAAACTGTCTAAAAAACCAACTTCCGATTCTGAAAATAGGAGTGAAGTAGGTATTTTCTAATCTGAATAAGGATTGTCTTGCGGCGCCATTTCTAAAATAACTTCCGTAGCCAATATTGGTCGCCAGGTATCCAAAATTTTTAAGATAGTCTGAAAAAGTTAAATCTATTCCCAGATATAGAAAATTTTGAGTACTTGAATTTCGCTGTACTCCGGCATTCAGAATATAGCTGTAACCAAGAGAAATATCTTCGATATCACCATTTCTAAAAATATAGCGATCACGGGTAAAATTTATATTTCTAACCCCTATAGATCCCAAAAGAACATTACTATTGGTAAAATAAGAAACCGAATCGATCTGTTCTCCCGGCCTGTCCATGTAGAATCGTTTCGTAAATCGTCCTGCAATAACTAAGTTAGTAGGTAGTTTTTCTTCAGAATCTTTATTAGCAATTGGGATGGCGTAAGCGCCCCAGGCATTAAAATCTCTAAATTTTAAAGGCTCTCTTAATAAGGTATCTAACTCCTGATGATAAATATTTTCTTTATATAGATTTTCCCGCATACTAAGTTGGCCGGCCCAGCGCGCGTAAGGAGAGTAAAACTCTCGATCTATGCTCGCGTAATTTTTATATGATTTGTCGACTTCCAGATCTCTTATTGCTTCAGCATTAATATAGGTGTCGAATAAATTTTGCGCTCGATATCCAACGGTATACCCAAAGCCAATTTCATCATCATATCCTTGTTTATATGCTAATGTGGTTTGATGTCCTAAACCGAAGCTATTATATTCCCGAATTCTTAATTCCACTTTTCGGCTGGATACATCCCCGTCTACAGATAAACTCCAGCTGTCCAAGACATAAACATATAGGTCTACGCTATCAGGATCGTCTTCTAAGATAACAGGTCGAATTAGTGCACGTCTAATATATTTCTGAGCTCTAAGGACACGTTCAGATTCCAGTATTTGTAAAGAATCCAGCTTAGTATTTTTTTCGATTAGCAAAAGCCCTCTAACAGTAAAACTTTTGGTGCGCGCGTGTAGAACATTTCCTATTTTTTGGATGCCTTTTGTTGGGCGCACTGCAGTATCCTTTTCGCTATAGCCAAAAGGGTCTAAAGAATTAATCTTAATATCTCTTATGGATTTGCCCTGATATTGCTTAAAATCTCGCTGTAATTGATCTTCTATCTTTTTAGTTGCTTTTTTAGAATTTGCCGGATCTACAGGGTCAAACATCAAATCATAAAGCATACGAGTAAACTTGCTATTTTTAGTCCTTTCTTGCAGTCGTTTATAGAAACTAAGATCTTTCGCTAATTGTGTAGAATCGCGAACAGGAAAACGGCTTAAACTGTCATTTTGAGCAGATACCGAAAAGCAGCAGAATAATATTAATATAAAAGCGTATCTCAACTCATATTCCTTTTTCCAGATCCCGACAAACTTATGTATTTTTTTTTAATCGAAATATTTAGTCTGTGTTAAAGGGAGGGAAGATATTTAAAATAAAAATGCGCTGAATTTCAGCGCATTTTATAGAAAACTTAAAATCAGAATTATTTAACGGCATGTCGCCATCCAAATTTGTCTTCAGCCTGATTGTATTGTATTTTTAATAAGCGATCCTTAAAGGAATTCGCATAAGAATCTTCTATGCTAGGCAATTCGTGTTTTTCACCTTTATAACCAAATCCTAAGATAGGAGTAACCACGGTAGCAGTTCCAGATCCAAAGATTTCTTTCAGCTCTCCAGATTTAGCTGCTTCTATAATTTCAGAAACTTTAATTCTACGAATATCAACTTCTATATTAGCATCTTTTGCAAGATCGATAATGCTTTTACGAGTTATACCATCTAAAATTCTATCGCTGGTAGGTGCAGTTACTAGTTTATCTCCTATTCTAAAGAAAACATTCATTGTACCTGCTTCTTCCAGATATTCATGCGAATTTGCATCGGTCCAGATAATTTGCTGGTATCCTTCTTTATGTGCGATATCTGTAGGGAAGAATTGAGCACCATAGTTACCTGCTGCCTTTGCAAAACCAACGCCACCATCGGCAGCACGGCTATAATCTTCAGAGATTTTAACTCGTACTTCGCCACTGTAGTAAGCCTGTGCAGGAGAACATAGGATCATAAATTTATATTCAGTTGCAGGAGAGGCAGACACTCCAGCTTCGGTTGCAATTACAAAAGGGCGTAAATACATCGAATTCCCAAATCCTTTTTGGATCCATTCTTTATCCAATTTCAATAATTCTTCCAACCCATTGAAAAAATGACCTTTAGGGAATTCAGGAATTGCAAGACGATTACTAGATTTATTAATTCGCTCAAAATTTTGCTCTGGTCTAAAAAGCCAAATTTGATCATCATTATCTTTATAGGCTTTCATACCTTCAAAAACGGCTTGGCCATAGTGAAAAACCTTTGCAGATGGATCCATCATTAGCGGTCCATAAGGAACAATTTCGGGTGTTTGCCAGGAACCATCTTTATAATCACAAACCATCATGTGGTCGGTAAAAACTTTACCAAATGTAAGATTGCTAAAATCTGTAGTAGATAATTTAGAAGAAGATGTTTTAGTGATTTTTACTTTAGTTGCGATGTTTTCCATTTTGTATTATTTAAGAACTTCAAATTTACCTAAATAAAAACAAATTTAAAATCTAAAGTTTTGGTAATTTTGATGCTATAAATAGCTAACTAATCTATTTTACTTATGAAAAAACTAATCTATTCAGCACTAATTTGCTGTTCAATTCTGGCTTGTAAAAATTCTGAAGAAAAGAAAGTAGAAGCTGAAAATACAGTTGAAGTTCAGGAAAAAGAAAATAATGAGCTAGCATACGCGAGCTATGGGGAAGAAATTTCTGCGGAAGGAGCAGTGGATGCTGAAGCTATTGCTGAAGATTATAAGAAGCTAAAACCTGGCGATACGATTGCTACGAGTTTTACCTCTACAGTAAATGCGGTTTGCAAAATGAAAGGTTGTTGGATGGATTTAGAAATTCCCGGTGATGAAGATGTGAGCGTTAAATTTAAGAATTACGAATTTTTTGTACCAAAAGATATAGAAGGTAAAGAAGTTGTCGTTGAGGGAAAGGCTTTTATTCAGGAGGTTTCTGTTGAAGATCAAAAGCATTACGCTAAAGATGCTGGTAAATCTGAAGAAGAAATCCAATCGATTACAGAACCAAAGCACGAATTTGCATTTTTAGCAAATGGTGTGCTTTTAAAGAAATAGTTTTTGGAACGAAAAATTATTAAAACCGGTGATGGCTCGTCCACCATTCATATTCCAGAATGGGACGAACAATACCATTCTAAACACGGGGCTTTACAAGAAGCAATGCACGTTTTTATTAAAATGGGATTGGATTTTTGGGTTGCTGAAAATAAAAAATCTAAACTTTCTGTTTTAGAAATAGGCTTTGGCACTGGCTTAAATGCTTTACTTACCTATTTTTATACCACCAATCTTAAAGTAAATTACACCGGAGTAGAAGCATATCCGGTAAAGCCTGAAGAATTGGCGGTCTTAGATTATGCTTCAGTTTTGCCAAATTTCGAAAAAGCCGATGATATCTTTAATAAGATGCATCAAATAGACTGGGAAGAATTCAGTGAAATAGCATCTAATTTCAGTTTAAGAAAACAGCAAAAAATATTTCAGGAAATAGAAGACCAGGAATCTTACGATATTGTTTATTTTGATGCCTTTGGCGCCAGGCTACAACCAGAATTGTGGACAGAGCTTATTTTTAAGAAAATGTTCGATGCTTTAAAAAGTAAGGGTGTATTAGTAACTTATGCCGCTAAGGGCAGTGTTCGCAGAGCGATGCAGGCTGTAGGATTTCAGGTAGAGCGATTGCCTGGACCTCCTGGTAAAAGAGAAATGTTAAGAGCCGTTAAAAATTAGGATTATTAGCTGTTAAACCTCGCTAAATCAATTCTGGGGTTAATTGATAAACAGTATCTTCAAAAGAAAAAAATGCGGGTATTAATAACTGGAGCAACCGGCCTTATCGGTACTAAAATTTCAGCATTATGTCATGAAAAAGGCATTGATGTAAATTATCTTACCACAAGTGAAGATAAGATTCAGCATAAAGATCATTATCGGGGATTTCTATGGAACCCTCAAAAGGGTGAAATCGATAAACGAGCAATCGATAATGTAGATGCTATTATTAATTTAGTAGGTGCTAGTATTGCCCAGCGCTGGACAGATGAAAATAAGCGCAAAATTCTAAATAGTCGTGTAGAAAGTACAAATCTTCTTTGTAACACCTTATCTAAAAATGACCATCAAATTAAGCAAATAGTATCTGCTAGTGCTATTGGAGTGTATCCAAGCTCACTGCAAAAGCTTTATTTTGAAGACAAAGATGCTATAGATGATTCTTTCGTAGGAGATGTGGTCGTTAAATGGGAAAGTGCCGTTGACAACTTTAAAGATTTAGGCTTAAAAGTTTCTAAGATTAGAATTGGTTTGGTAATGGCTAAAAATGGCGGAATGCTAGAAAAGCTGAAAGAGCCTGTGAAGTTTAACATCGGAGCTCCTTTAGGTACTGGAAAACAATGGCAATCTTGGATTCATATTAGTGATCTAACCAACATTTTTATGTACGTCCTCGAAAATGGCCTAAGCGGAACTTTTAACGGTGTTGCACCAAATCCTGTAACTAATAAAGAAATGACTAAAGAAGTGGCAAATCAATTAAATAAACCACTTTGGTTGCCTAATGTACCCGGTTTTGTGCTAAAAACTTATTTTGGTGAGATGGCAACGCTGTTACTTTCCAGCCAATTAGTAAGTAGTAAGAAAATTGAAGAACAGGGATACCATTTTCAGTATCTTCATTTACAACCAGCTTTAGATGATTTACTATAAAATCAAAATACAATAAATAAAAAAAGGCTAGCAATTTAAATTGCTAGCCTTTTTTTATAATCTTAACTTAGATAAAATTAAGCTTTCTTATTCGCTTTAATATCTAATTTTAAAGTGATGTCATCATAAATGAAGTTATCACCTAAACCATCAAATACAGATTTAGAACCGTAATTTACGTTCCAGTTTGTACGATCGATTTTAAACTCTTCACTAGAGATTTCGTATCCGTTATCAGTTTTATTAATAGACACTGGGAAAAAAATGTTTTTAGTTTCTTCTTTAATAGTAAGATTACCTTCTAACATCATTTTTCCTTCAGTTTCAGAAATTCCAGTAACTTCAAAAGAAGCATCAGAATATTCGTTTACGTTAAAGAAATCACCTTCTTTACCTTCAACAGTACCCATTAAGTGAGCCTCTAAGCTTTTCTTATCGTCACCTTCTAAATCAGTAACTTCAATAGAAGTCATATCAATAGTAAAGTTTCCGCTTTCGATAATGCTATCGTTTGCCATAAAAGTACCATCAGAAACTTGGATAGTTCCAGTATGTTGTCCAGTTGGCTTCTCTCCAATCCAGCTAATGGTAGATGCAGTAGTATCTACTGTATACTCCATAGATTCAGCAGTTGCTTCTGCTGCCTCTTTAGCATCTTCAGCAGATGTTTCGTGCCCGTTGTTGTTTTTACAACTTCCTAGACCTACGATAAGGCTTAACGCCATAAATCCTTTTACAATGTTTTTCTTCATCTTTTTAGAAATTTAGTTTTTTGCAATTTGGTTGAGCGGCAAAAGTACAATGAAATAAAAATAATTGTACTAAAATAATATTAAAAAATATCTGTGACATTTTGACACAATCCTAGGAATGGCAATAAATTTGTCTATACTATTGCATCAAAAATTGATATTAAGACAATGACAAAGAAAGCTAACGATAAGGATCAAAATTCTGTAAAAGATCAGGTAGAAGAAAATATCGATAAAGCAATCGACGAAGTGGAGAATGAGCAAGCCGAAAAGGCTGAGGATAACGATAATGCCGAGGAAGAAATTTCTGAAACTGATAAATTAAAAGAAGAAGTACAAAAAGAGAAAGATAAATTTTTACGTCTCTTTGCTGAATTTGAAAACTTCAAAAAGCGTACTTCTAAGGAAAGGTTAGAGTTGTTTAAAACAGCCAATCAGGAGGTGATGATTGCAATGTTGCCAGTTCTTGATGATTTTGACAGAGCTTTAATTGAAATTAGGAAAACAGAAGACAAAAACCTTTTAAAAGGAGTTGAGCTGATCCATACCAAATTTAGCGAAACACTTAAAAATAAAGGTTTAGAGCCTGTTGAAGTAAATAAAGGAGATGCTTTTGATGCTGATATTCACGAAGCGATAACTCAAATTCCGGCTCCTAGCGACGATCTTAGAGGAAAAATCGTTGATGTTGTAGAGCAGGGATATAAATTAGGGGAGCGCATAATTCGTTATCCAAAAGTTGTTACCGGTAAGTAAACCGAAACATCTTGAAAAATAACAAATTTTAGACATGAAAGAAGATTATTACGACATATTAGGTTTAAGTAAAGGTGCATCTGCAGCTGAAATTAAGAAAGCTTATCGTAAGATGGCGATCAAATATCACCCTGATAAAAATCCCGTGATACAGAAGCTGAGAATAAATTTAAGAAAGCAGCTGAAGCTTACGAAGTTTTAGGAAACGAAGAAAAACGCGCAAAATACGATCGATTTGGTCATCAGGCTTTCGACGGCGGCTTCGGCGGAGGCGGCGGAGGTGGTATGAATATGGACGACATATTCAGCCAATTTGGTGATATCTTCGGTGGTGGCGGCTTTGGCGGCGGCGGATTCTCCGGTTTCGGTGGTTTTGGTGGCGGTGGTCAACGTCGTGCCAAAGGTAGCAATCTAAGAATTCGAGTTTCTCTAACTTTAGAAGAAATTGCTAATGGTGTCGAGAAGAAGATAAAAGTAAAGCGAAAAGTTCAGGCAGCTGGCACAACCTACAAAACTTGTTCAACTTGTAATGGTACGGGACAGGTAACCCGTGTTACTAATACGATTCTGGGAAGAATGCAAACGGCTTCTCCTTGTACGACTTGTGGAGGTAGCGGACAGATGATAGATCAAAAGCCTGCTGATGCCGATGCACAGGGTCTAAAAGTTCAGGAAGAAATGGTTTCTATTAAAATACCTGCGGGTGTTGAAGATGGAATGCAATTGAAAGTTTCTGGAAAAGGTAATGATGCTCCAGGTAATGGAATTGCAGGAGACCTTTTAGTAGCTATAGAAGAAAAGGCTCATGAAAGTTTACAGCGTGAGGGTGATAATTTACACTATGATCTTTATGTAAGTATTTCTGAAGCTGCTTTAGGTGCTTCTAAAGAAATCCATACTGTTAATGGTAAAGTGCGTATCAAAGTGGAACCAGGAGTTCAATCTGGAAAAATACTAAGATTACGCGGTAAAGGTGTTAGCAATTTGAACGGTTATGGTAAAGGAGATTTACTAGTTCATGTAAATGTTTGGACACCAAAAACACTAACAAAAGAACAAAAAGAATTTTTCGAGAAGATGGCTAATGACGAGAACTTCCAGCCGAATCCCGAAAAAAGCGATAAATCATTTTTTGAAAAAGTTAAAGATATGTTTTCTTAGATCCTTGGTTTTAAGAAAAAATTTATATATTTGATTCTCACTAAGACTTTTAGTGATAATTTTTCTTTTTCATAGCAATTTTTTTCCCATCCTTAATTATTTAGGGGTGGGTTTTGTTTTTTTAACAGGCTCGTTAAACCTATTATAAACCTGCTATAAAAGTCTTCGTTAGTTGGTTCTTCTTTTCTATTTTTCTGGAAACAAAAATAAAATCATGAAAAAGAAAACTTTACTTTTAATGATGTTGTTAGGATTTATAACAACTTTTACATTCGCTCAGGAAAAAGAATTCTTCTCTACCGTAGATGATACTGAAAATTATTCAGCTTTAGAACTGGCGCAAAATGACGATCAATTTTCTATCTTTTTAAGTTTCTTAGAAGCATCTGGTTTAGATACTTCTATGGAATATGCTGATGGATTTACCATTTTTATCCCAACCAATGATGCTTTTGGTGAAATGAAAGTAAGTAAGCTTTCAGAACTTACCAGCGCTGAAAATAAAACGAAATTAATCGATTTTGTAAAACATTATATTGTACCAGAGAAGGTTTATAAAAACCAATTTAACGATTCTCAGGTAATTGCCATTTCTGAAGATGAGTCAATCAAGATTAATACTGATATGAATGGAAATAGTGTTTCAATTGGAGGTGCAAATATTATAAGCAGTGACATTGAAACCAAAAACGGAGTAGTGCATGTAGTAGATCAATTACTAACTACAACAGATTATTTTTCAAGTTCTTACTAGAATTTTATAAAATTTAAATTATTAAGCTTGCTCATTTAGAGCAGGCTTTTTTTATGACAAATACTCAGATTAAATATTCTCGGCAATTTTAAAGTCTCTATTAGGATTTGAATATATTTACACCTTCAAAATAAATTTATGGAAAATCTCTTGGTAGCAGAGAATATCTACAAACAGTTTGGAGGTTATACTGCACTAAATAATGTTTCAATCACCATCCCTAAAGGTAGCATATTTGGTTTGCTAGGGCCAAACGGTGCAGGTAAAACAACATTTATAAGGATCATCAACCAAATAACCATGCCAGATCAAGGTAGCGTATATCTTGACGGTAAGCCTTTGCATCAAGACGATATTCGGCATATTGGCTACTTACCAGAAGAGCGAGGTCTTTATAAATCTATGAAAGTTGGCGAGCAAGCCATGTATTTAGCAAGATTAAAAGGACTTTCTAAAGCTGAAGCGAAAGAGCGATTAAAGTATTGGTTCGAAAAACTAGAGATTACTGGTTGGTGGGATAAGAAAATCCAGGAGTTATCTAAAGGGATGGCTCAAAAAGTACAATTTGTAATTACCGTTTTGCACGATCCCAAATTGTTGATTTTTGATGAACCTTTTAGCGGATTTGATCCCGTAAACGCCAATATCATAAAACGCGAGATCTTAGAATTAAAGGAAAAGGGCGCCACAATTTTATTTTCTACCCATCGTATGGAAAGTGTAGAAGAACTTTGTGATTATATGGCTTTAATTAATAAATCCAATAAATTGCTGGACGGCAAAGTTTCAGAAATTAAAAAGGAATATAAAAATAATACTTTTGAAGTTGGTCTGGAGACAGAGAACGAGGAAGCGCTATTAAAAGAACTTCAGGATAGATTCAAGATCGGTAAAGCGCAATTTAAAAGTATAAATGATGATTTAAAAGTTAGCATTCAGCTTAATCCTTTGGATAGTCCAAACGATCTAATTCAGTATTTATTAACGAAGGCTAGAATCAACCATTTTGTAGAAGTTATTCCTTCTGTAAACGATATTTTTATTAAAACAGTTACTCATAATGCGTAGTTTAAGACTTATCATTCAAAGAGAGTATTTAGCAAGAGTTCGCAATAGAACCTTTATTGTAATGACATTCTTGAGTCCTGTAATTTTAGTGGGAATGTTTGCGTTGATTGCCTACTTGAGTATGCTGAATAGCAGCGAGCAGCGAATTATCGGATTGCACGATGAAACAGGTTTATTTCTGAAGGAATTTCAGGATGATGAAAACTTGCAGTATCTAAATTTTTCAGATAAAGAATTAACAGAGGCTAAAAAAATTGTTCGTGAAAATGAATATTATGGCCTTATACATATTCCTACTGCCGATAATCATAACGAACTTACCGGTAGGGTTGAATTTTTTGGTGAAGAGTCGCCAGGTTTAGGAACTGTACAGCATATAGAGAAAATAATTGCAGATAAATTGCAGCGCAATGAGCTGATCTCAAGAGGTGTTGATGTAAGTCAGATCGATTCAGCAAAAACTAAAGTTAACGTAGAAATACAAAATTTCTCGGGAGAGCGTACTTCAAAAATGGTGAATTACCTTAGGATGTTTTTTGGAGGTGCAGCTGGTTATCTACTTATGATGTTTATTATCATTTATGGTAATATGGTAATGCGATCGGTGATTGAAGAGAAAACAAACCGTATTATAGAAATTATAGTTTCTTCTGTCAAACCAATTCAGTTAATGCTAGGGAAAGTTTTAGGAACATCTCTAGCCGGAATTACACAATTTACCATTTGGGTGATTTTAGGCGGAATCTTGTATACCATTGCGGGTCTATACTTCGGGATAGACCTAATGAATGCGCAACCTTCGCAAGCAAGCCTTAATGAAATAAATATTCCAGAAATAAATCAGATTGTAGCAGATGTACTCAATCTTCCAATCTTGAGTTTAATCATTTATTTTCTGGTCTACTTTTTAGGAGGATACTTTTTATATAGTGCCATTTATGCATCGATAGGAGCTGCGGTAGATAGTGAAACCGATACGCAGCAGTTTATGTTTCCGGTAATTATTCCGCTTATGCTCGGGATCTATGTTGGTTTTTTCGCCGTTATAGAAAATCCACACGGAACGGTAAGTACTATTTTT
This sequence comes from Zunongwangia endophytica, assembly GCF_030409505.1. NCBI lineage: Bacteria > Pseudomonadati > Bacteroidota > Flavobacteriia > Flavobacteriales > Flavobacteriaceae > Zunongwangia > Zunongwangia endophytica. Next base: position 75,901 of record NZ_JAUFPZ010000002.1, read on the forward strand.
TCCATGATTCCGCTAACATCTCCTATAGTTATGTTAATGCGTATTCCATTTGGAGTGCCATGGTGGGAAATTTCACTTTCTATTCTTATATTGCTTATAACCAACGCGGGAGTAGTATGGCTTGCCGCCAAGATTTACAGAGTTGGGATATTAATGTATGGTAAAAAAGCCAGTTATAAAGAAATTTATAAATGGTTGAAATATTAGAATGCAAGAAAACGACACAGCAAATCAAATTTCTGAAGTATTAGAGCAGGATGTTTGGGGGAATATTAAAAGTGCCTTAAATTTTCCTTTACTAGAAAAGCCTTTCGAATTAACTGTAGGAACGGTGATTCTAGTAATTTTTGTTTTCGTATTAACCTCAGTGCTACTGCGTGTTATTCGTAATTTCATTGCTGGTAAACTTTTAGATGAGGATAAATTAAAGTTTATAAGTGTCTTTAAGTTTGTAAAATATGTGGTTTATCTCATTGTAATTTTAATCACTTTGAGTTCTACCGGTATCGATATTTCGATATTACTTACTGCTTCAGCTGCTTTATTCGTTGGTGTTGGTCTTGCTTTGCAAGAATTGTTTCAGGATATTATTGGTGGTATTTTTATTATTTTAGATAAGTCACTTTTGGTAGGAGATATTATCGAAATTGAAAATAAAGTAGCCAGAGTTTTCGAAATTAAATTGAGAACAACCAGGGCGCTAACCAGAGACGATAAAGTAATGATAATACCTAATCACAAATTTATAAGTGATACGGTTTATAATTACACTCAAAATCATCGAACTACAAGGGAGAATGTAAAGGTAGGAGTAGCTTACGGAAGCGATACCAAAAAAGTACAGCAGCTTTTATTAGATTGTGTCACACAGCAAAAAGGTATTTTAAAAACGCCAAAACCATTTGTTTTATTTGAAGATTTTGGAGACTCCGCTTTACTATTTGGACTTTACTTTTATCTAAGCGATAGTTTTACAGATCCTAAAGTTAAAAGTGAATTGCGATTTAAAATAGACGATAGTTTTAGACAAAACGGAATTACAATTCCATTCCCACAAAGAGATGTCCACATGTTTTATCCAAATAATACTGAAAAAGAATGATATGAAAAAACCTTTAAAGAAGCTTTTATTTTTATTGTTGATCGTTTTAAGTACAATTTCGACAAAAGCTCAGTTATCTGATTTGGCTAGAGTAGAATATACTTATTTTCCGCAATCAAGTTCAGATAATTCTTTTAGAAGGTATAGAACATTCGCCAATTTTCCCATAGAATTAGGAAAAGAAGGAACGTATTTAGTACCTGGTTTAGAATATAGAAATGTAAATTTTAAGTTTGAAGATAATACCGATTTTGGAACCTATCACTTAAATAGATTTCAATCATTTACCGCTACACTCGGCTATGTTTTTAATTGGAATGAAGACTGGAAAGTAGCTATTCAAACTGGAGCAAAAGCAGCTTCAAATTTTTCTACAAACGAACTGCTTAAAGATGATTTGATCTATAAAGGAGCCATTTATTTAATCAGGATTAAAAAAGGAGAAAATGTCGAGAAGGCGACTCGATTAATTTTAGGGTTAAATTATTCTACAACCGCGGGTTTTCCATTTCCGTTACCTGTAGTTAATTATTACAAAGAATTTAGACCGCAATGGTCTTACATGCTTGGAATTCCTAAAACTAATATAAAATATAACGTAAATGACCGGAATGTCTTGCAGGCTTTTGTAACTTTAGATGGCTTTTATGCAAACGTTCAGGATAATTTTGATGCGACTCCTTTCGATCAGGGTGATCAACATGCTAATAGTATGTCGATGACAATCGTTTTGGCTGGTTTGGGTTACGAATATAGCATCACAGATCATCTCGCGTTTTACATTTATGCAGGCCATACACTTATAAATGATATTCGCTTACGTGATGAAGATAGGAATGATGTTTATACTATTAATGATGTAAACACGTTCTATGCGCGAAGCGGACTTAAATTTAGCTTATTTTAATGTCAAAAATTTTATTAATAGAAGATGAAGCAGCCATTCGACGGGTGCTTGTAAAAATTCTAAACGAAGAAAATAAAGATTATAACGTTACTGAAGCCGAAGACGGTCTGGCAGGAATGGAATTGATCAAAAAAGAAGATTTCGATCTTGTTCTTTGTGATATTAAAATGCCTAAAATGGATGGTGTTGAGGTGTTGGAAGCTACAAACAAAATAAAACCTGAAATTCCATTTTTGATGATTTCTGGTCATGGTGATTTAGATACTGCAGTGCAAACCATGAGAATGGGCGCTTTTGATTATATTTCTAAACCGCCAGATTTAAATAGGCTATTGAATGCCGTTCGAAATGCTTTAGATAGAAAAGAATTGGTGCAGGAAAATGCCCGACTTAAAAAGAAAGTAGGCAAAAATTTCCAAATGATTGGAGAGTCTGAAGAGATCAATCGTATTAAAGATATTATTGAAAAAGTTGCGCCTACAGAAGCTCGTGTTTTAATTACAGGGCCAAACGGAACGGGTAAAGAACTTGTTGCGCATTGGTTGCATCAAAAAAGTGATCGCTCTAAAGGTCCTATGATAGAAGTGAACTGTGCAGCAATTCCTTCAGAATTGATAGAGAGTGAACTTTTTGGTCATGTTAAAGGTGCTTTTACTTCAGCAAATAAAGATCGTGCAGGTAGGTTTGAAGCCGCTAATGGCGGAACTATTTTTCTTGATGAAATTGGTGATATGAGCCTGTCTGCGCAAGCTAAGGTACTTCGAGCATTGCAGGAAAATAAAATTTCCAGAGTTGGTAGTGATAAAGATATTAAAGTGAATGTTCGCGTTGTAGCAGCTACTAACAAAGATTTGAAGCAGGAAATTGAAGATAAAAAGTTTAGAGAGGATTTATATCATAGATTAGCTGTTATTTTAATTGAGGTTCCTTCTCTTAATTCAAGAAGGGATGATATTCCGCTTTTAGTCGATTATTTTTCTGAAAAGATTGCTACGGAACAGGGAACGAATAAAAAGACTTTTACTTCGGAAGCTCTTAATCAGTTGAAGGAATACGATTGGACGGGTAATATTCGAGAATTGAGAAACGTTGTAGAGCGTTTATTAATTTTGGGAGGAAAGGAAATTACTGAAGAAGATGTGAGTCTTTTTGCAAGTAAGGTCTAAAAATAAAGAATAAAAATATTGAAAGCTGAATCGCGAGATTCGGCTTTTTTTATTTTATGAAGGAATACACCAATACTTGTTTCGCTAGTAAATTTTTAAAGTTTAAAATGAATTCCGCTAAAATGCTCCTTGGGCTTGCGCCAGAATTATTTACTTATCATATTTATTAATTACCAGCCACCTATTGCCTGCGCTCAAAATGGTTAAAACGGTGCCAGCTTCTATATTCGATACAGAGCTGTTTGTGGTAACGTCAAATAAGTCATCTCCGTTTACAAAATCCAATGGTTTATCTGAAGTAGTAGACCAGCAGGCTAAAATAATAGTTCTTCCTTTATTTTCTGAAGCATCAGGAATTCTAATGCTACTTAGACTATTATTGATCCTTAAAGCACCTAAATCTTCTTGTATTACAAAAGTTCCGGTAGTGCTGGTTGAAGAAACATACGGATAAAAAGTCGGCGGTCGCCATCTTAAATTTCCATCTTCAGCAAGTGCTAAGATCATATTTTCTAATCCTCTTTCAGCAGGGAAAATATATTCTGTGGAAGGTGTATTGCCAATTCCTAGTCGACCTGCAAAGTAGCCTGCAAACACTTTAGCGTTTCGATCGCCTTCGGCCTTGGCATATACTCCGTAAATATTCCCTTGAGCAGTAGAACTTCCAATGATCGAATACATGCCATAATTATCGCTTTTCGCTCCATACGTACGACCTACACGATTAAATAAACCATATATGTCATTTGTTCCTGTATTTTGAAAAGTTTCATTGAAAATACCGTAATGAATTCCAGAACCTGTTCCGTTTACATTGTTTTTGATTCCGTACTTTTTTCCATTGGTTGCACTTCGGTTTGTATTTTCTATTCCATAAGTGGTCTTTACATTTTCTTCAGAATTCTGATTGTCAATCTCTATACCTTTTTTAATTGGGTCATCTTCATCTTCGCGAACTTCAATCTGAATTTTAGACTCAACATCGTCGGTGCCGATACCAACATTCCCGGCTCTATAGAGAGCATCTTCGATATTATTGGGGGATTCCTTGGTATAGATTCCGTAAAAGTTTGCTTCCGAAAATTTACCTTTTATAGGTGCCCATGTTTTCTCTTCAGCATTCCAGAAATAAAAGCCTCTAGAGTAATTTTTAAAATCGCTGATAAGATAGATCATCATTCCATCTTGATTCGTACTTGGTGTTTTTGAAGGAAATTTTGAAATACGTGGAATTAGTATTCCGTCAGTAACCGAAGGATCATCCGCATCCGAACTAGCGATGTCTAAAGAAGCTTTAGGGTTATCAGTATTAATTCCTACCTGAGCATTAATAGAAAAAACGACAGCGAATAACGATAAAATAAAGAATTGACTCTTCATAAGTAGTTAATTTTAAATTACTTATAAAGCCTCGGTTTTTTGGGTTATGAGAAAAAGTTCTCTAAAATTAAATTATAAAACCCTTTATATCAATATTTTATGAGTTAATTATATTTTAATTTTTTATAAAACTATGCTAATTCTTTCAATTTATCCTGAAGTATCTTAATTTCATCGCGCAATCTGGCTGCTTCCATGAAGTCAAGTTCTTTAGCAGCAGTTTCCATAGATTTCCTCTTTTCTTTAATTTTTTTATCAATTTGAGGCTTGGTCAAATAAGCACCCTCTTCCTCTGCAGCTTGCATTGGTGGTTTATTATCACCTTCAAAAATCTCTAATTTTTTCTTTACTAAGGTTGAAGTCTCTAGTTTTTTCGTTAGCGGTTTAGGTGTTATATTATGAGCCGTGTTATAATTCATTTGCTTAGTACGACGATATTCGGTTTCGTCTATTGTTTTTTGCATGCTGTCGGTAATTTTGTCAGCATACAAAATGGCTTTCCCTTCAACATTACGAGCAGCACGCCCTATAGTTTGCGTTAAAGAGCGATTACTTCTTAAAAAACCTTCCTTATCAGCATCAATAATTGCGACTAGAGAGACTTCAGGTAAATCTAATCCTTCTCTTAATAAATTCACTCCAATAAGCACATCAAAAATTCCGCGTCTTAGATCCTGCATAATTTCAACACGTTCTAAAGTATCCACATCACTATGGATATAACGGCAACGAATATCAATTCTAGTCAAATATTTGGCGAGTTCTTCAGCCATTCTTTTGGTAAGTGTGGTTACTAAAGTCCGCTCATCTTTTTCAACCCTTACTTGTATTTCTTCAATTAAATCATCGATTTGGTTTTGGCTAGGACGAACTTCAATAATAGGATCCAACAGTCCGGTTGGTCTAATTACTTGTTCTACGTAAACACCTTCACTTTTTTGCAATTCATAATCAGCAGGTGTGGCACTAACATAAATTACCTGATTTTGAAGTATTTCGAATTCTTCGAATTTCAATGGACGGTTATCCATCGCAGCAGGTAACCTAAATCCATAATCTACCAAAGTTTCTTTACGAGAGCGGTCACCACCGTACATGGCATGCACTTGCGGAATGGTAACGTGAGATTCGTCTACCACCATTAAAAAATCATCTGGAAAATAATCTAAAAGGCAGAAAGGTCGCGTTCCTGGATGACGCCCATCAAGATAACGAGAATAATTCTCGATCCCAGAGCAATATCCAAGTTCTCGAATCATTTCTAAATCGAAATTCGTTCTTTCATCCAATCTTTTTGCTTCCAGATGTTTGCCAATATCCCTAAAATAATCCACTTGTTTTACGAGATCATCCTGAATGCTGCGTATCGCATTTTGCAACACATCAGGAGACGTCACAAACATATTCGCCGGGTAAATATTTAATCGCTCGTATTTTTCAAGAATATCATTTGTAGCCGGATCAAAAGCTTCAATCTCTTCTATTTCATCTCCAAAAAAGTGAATACGAAATGCATTGTCGGCATAGCTAGGAAATACATCTACGGTATCGCCTTTAATTCTAAAATTTCCGTGCACAAATTCTGCTTCAGTTCTAGAATATAAACTCTGCACTAAACTATGGAGGAATTTAGTTCGAGAAATTTCCATATCTCTTTCAATGGAAACCACATTCTTTTTAAACTCAACCGGGTTACCAATACCGTACAGACAAGAAACCGACGCAACAACGATTACGTCACGCCTTCCGCTAAGTAGGGAGGAAGTAGTGCTTAATCTCAATTTTTCGATCTCTTCATTTATCGAAAGATCTTTCTCGATGTAAGTTCCTGAAGAAGGAATGAAAGCTTCCGGTTGATAATAATCGTAGTAACTAACAAAATATTCTACCGCATTGTCAGGAAAAAATTGCTTGAATTCTGAATACAGCTGTGCCGCAAGTGTTTTGTTATGAGCCAAAACCAAAGTCGGTTTTTGGACTTTTTCAATCACATTTGCCACCGTAAATGTTTTACCAGAACCGGTAACCCCTAGTAAGGTTTGAAACTGGTCGTTTCTTTCTATCCCGCTAACCAATTCCTTTATGGCGTTTGGCTGATCTCCGGTAGGTTTGTATTCAGATTCAATCTTAAATTTCATGCGTTCTTTTTCTTAGCCTTACGAAGTTAAGCAATAAATGTGCCTATTCAAATAGGGGCTAAGAAATTATCGCAGCAAGCTAAAATGTCCTTTAAAGATCTTTCCGTTTTCCAATTCAACTTTAAACCAATAATCATCTTCTGGAAATGTTTTCCCTCTAAAAGTTCCATCCCAGCCGGCATCTTCGGGACGTATTCTTGCGACAATTACACCATACCTATCATAGATCTGAATATCGCTTTTAGCTTGGATTTGAGAGTTTATTCCTTTTATTTTCCAGTAATCATTAATCCCATCATTATTTGGCGTGAAAAATTTATCATAGCCAATTATCGCAACCTCAGTTTCTAATATTCCGCAGCCATTTTTATCGCGAACAAAAAAAGTAACAAATCCAGGTGGAACATTTTCAAACGTATTACTATCCTGAAAATCGTCTGGTGTTTCCATAGCATATTCATAATCACCTTCGCCACTAGCAAATAGTGTGACGATATTAATGTCTGAAATATCGCTGACATCTGGATCCTTGGATATTTTAGCAATATTAGATACTTCGACATTAAATTCTTTTTCTGAAAAGCAGGAAAGGCCGTTTGCTGTATTCGTTGCTATCAATTTATAAACGCCGGTTTCAGTAATATTTATTGATTTTCCCGAACCTATAGTTATAAATGCTGCTGAAGAGTCCTTTTTCAGCCATTCATAACTACTAAAATTTGTTGCCTGAATTTGTAAAGTTCCTTCATTTAAGCACAAACTATAAGTGTCCTTTAATTGAATATCTGGATTTTCTCGAACGATCAATTCTACTTTTTCAATACCCTGACATTCATTCAAATTTTCTAGTCGAGCGTAAATAGTGGTAGTGCCAGTGGAGTAGTTTTCAGGTAATGCATCAACTTCCAGCGTAGCATTTTCTAAAGTTTCATAAAAGTTAACTTCTAAATTTTGATAGTCCTCCGCAATTTTAGCAAGATCAAATTCTCCAAAAATTTCTTCGTTGATTTCACTCTTATCACAGCTGTAATATGGACCGAATTCTGGCAAACTTGCAGTTGTTTCTAGTATTTCCAAAAATAAATTTGCCGTAGAAAAACAGCCCGTATCTTCATTCTCTATTCGCACAATTAAATTTTGCTGAAAAGCAAGATTGTTTAAAAAACGCTCGGGATTTTGAATTTGATCATTATTATCAAAATCTTTTTGATTTCTGAAATAAGTATAGGTGTAAGTGCTATCAATGTTAGCCAAAAAAGCTTCAGCTTCAGTTAAATTTGTTCTTGTTATTCCGTCAGTTGAATTGCTTGGATCAACATCACATTGAATTAGTTTATAATCATTTACAATAGGAGTTGGAATAAGTTCCAAAGAAATATTTGATATACTGAAGCAACCCAAATCATTAAGTTCGGTAACACGAGCATAGATTTCCATCGGATTTGCGGTATAATTTTCTGCTAGCAAGTTTGTGTTGTTTATTGCTGAAATACTATCCTGATGAAAGCTTACTTGATAATCGTTTTTATTTAAAGTATTTAGAATTTCGGATGATACAGCATTCAATTCAAAAAGTTCTTCGCCATTATTACCAATATCACATGTGATGAGCGTCACATTCTCTTTCACATCGGGACCATAATTTACTTCAAGATCTAATTCCACAATTTCGTAACATTCTACCTGTGGATTAGAAACTCTAGCGAAAACAGTGGTAGATGAGGAAGTTTCAAAGTATTGACTTAGTGAATTAGTTTGATCATTCGCATTCGCTAACGAACTGTAAAAGGTAACAGTATCTTCAGTGGTGGTTCTTATCTCGTTTATCGTGCTGAATAAGTCGAAAATAGCCTTATTATTTATCGCACAAGCAATGATAGGGTTTGGAGTATTTGCGGTTACACCCTCAGGAAATGCATTTCCGTCTTGCATAGCAGTACCATTCCATTCAAGATCAAAACCGCCACCGCCATGAGGCCTGTTGATAACTATATAATACACTTCTCCCGCTTTCACATCTAGCGATCTTACATATCCATTTCCATCTGCACCGGGACCCGAATAAAGAACGTCTGTTGTGTCAGTCATTCCTGTGTGATTGTAACCTAATTGTGATTCTAATGGATTGGTAGTGTTACATCTAATTGTATTTCCAAGATTTCCACAGGTAATATTTGGTCCAAATACATAAAAATCATAATCGACGGAAAGATCGGTTGATTGAGGTGTGATTTTAAAACCCAGTGTTCCACTTTTTTCAATTCTAGTTTCTAACCATACACTACTTATCTCACGAAATCCACAGGAATTTTGATCATTGAGTTCCTGAAAATCACCGGGACCTTCTGCATTAGAAGATATAGCTCCATTTCCACAAACTAAAATAGCATTTACACAATCGTTCGGGAGATTGTTCTGTGCATGTAGAGTAATAGAATATGTGCCCAACAATATTAGTGTTAGGAAGATATATTCTTTGAGCATGGATGTGAGATTGATGATGCTACAATGTATAAAAGAAAACTGAAAGCTAATAAAAATTAACGTTCTGGTCTATAAATCTCTTTTCTTCAATAATGCATAAGACAAATAAATGAATAGCCCTGTCCAAACTAAAACAATCAATAGTTGATACCAGTGTACATCATAATCTTTTTCGAAAGCCGATCCTAACTGATTGGCTGCAGATTGCACCGCATTAAGTCTGGAAAAAGGTTCTTTCACTAAATTACTCATTGATTCTAGCGGAAAAAACTGAACGATTTTATCTGCAATCTCGGTTCCAAAAATTTTCCATCTTAAAACGGCATATAAAATACTTTCTATGATCCACCAGATAAATAAGAATCCAAGCGCGAATGCGGAACGTTTTACCAAGATTCCCAAGAATAGGCAGAATGCAAAGAATCCGGTTAGTTTTATAAAGTAGGCCAGAATGTATTCAAGATCAGAAAATATGATAGAGAATTCATTAAAATCTGAGAATGAAAGGCCTAATATAAGTGATACAACAAATAAAAATATGGTCGAAACTACAGAAAATGCCATCACGGTAAGGAATTTTGATAAAATAAATTCCTTTTTTGAAAGTCCGTCGATAAGGTTCTGTTTCAGCGTTCTATTGCTGTATTCATTGGACATCATCGACACGATAACAATTGCTAAGAATAACTTTAGTGTTGCAGCAATATAGCTGTTAAAATGCCAGATAAATGGAAAATTGAAAATCCCCTGATCTGCTATCCTGAAATTAACCTGCCCAATAGGAAATTCTATCGATGCGATTAAAGCTATAAAAGTTATTAAAATGAAATAAGTTAGAATTAAGATCTTTGACGATCGGCTGTATCTAAGTTTTAGAAATTCTATATTTAAGAGTCGTAACATTACGCGGTAGTTTGATTGGTTAGTTGAAGGAATTGTTCTTCCAGACTTTCTTTACGTTTAATCAGATAACTTAAGGAAAGTCCTTTTTCGAAAAGATAGCTGTTAATTTCTGAAGCTCCCATGGGATTTTCGATGATTGCAGTTACCAGCGTTCCGTTTAAGCTAACTTTTCCGATGGACGGATGTTCTCTTAATAATTGCTGAAGTAATTCAGTATTTTCAGCTTCTAATTCAAAGAAACCATGGCTGGCATTAATGCCATCTACCGGTCCGCTATAAAGCTTAACTCCTTTTCTAATAATTACCACATGGCTACACACTTTTTCAACTTCATCTAAAAGGTGAGACGCCAGTAAAATGGTAGTTCCTCCTGCGGCAATGTTTCGTATAATTTCTCTAATTTGATGGATTCCCTGTGGATCTAATCCATTGGTTGGTTCATCTAAAATTAAAATTTCAGGATCGTTTAATAGGGCAGAGGCAATAGCTAAACGCTGTTTCATCCCTAAAGAAAAAGCTTTGAATTTACTATCCTTTCTATCTAGAAGTCCAACAATCTTAAGCTTCTCTTCAACTTTATTTTCAGAAACTCCTTTTATTTTACAAACCAGTTTAAGGTTTTGCGATGCCGTCATGTAAGGATAGAAGTTGGGATGCTCGATGATAGCTCCAACTTTTTTAAGCGCTTCATGCGTAGATTCGGCGCCATCAAACCACTGAAAATCACCAGAAGTTTTATTGACAACGTTCAGTACCATTCCCAGCGTGGTAGATTTTCCACTTCCGTTAGGGCCCAAGATTCCGTATACGTTTCCTTTCTCGATCGTAAAAGAAAGATTGTTTACCGCCTTTAACGGGCCGTAGACTTTTGTTAATTGATTAATGCTAAGTATTGTTTCCAAAATAGATGGTTGCTTTTCTCGATAATCGAGATTAAATATTTAGAGGTTGTCCTCTAAAATAAAAATAATTTTAAATAATTATCTCGTGGTTTAGCCAAGAGATCGTTTACCTACTCGACGACTAATTTACATTTTTGTTACAGTTTTCGTATTACTATCTTTACTTTTACTCAATAATAGAAATTTAAGATCCTCTGGAAACAGGCATTGATTATTTTTTTTCAGAAATAATAATATGATTGCTTCCCTAAGTAGTCTCTTTTATCAATATTTGAATATCTTATAAACTTTCTTCGGAAGAGTTTAAACAAAGCGCAAGAATTATGGAACCTAAATTGATGTCTAAAAAGAAACCTTCTTTTGCAGTAAACGATCGTTTCAATAACTATCTGGCACGTTACAATCGAAACACAAAAATCCCTGTTTTTTACGAGGATTTATTACGGTTCTCTGGTTCCATCGTAGTTTATGATCAGGATGATGAAGATACATTTTGGGTGCGTTGTTATTATCCTGAATTTGAGCGGCAGGAGATTGATGAAAGTCTGAAAAAGATTTATAACATTTTGCATTCTGATGGTAGTGACGACATGTTAGAATTTCTTGCTGTTGATGCTATCGATTACTGCACCTTCGGAAATTCTAAACCCTTCCGGATAAAGGTCAGAAATATTCTAAACGATGTTTTTACGTATTTTTATGTGAAAAAAGCCGATGCCTCTCGAATTTATGGCTTAGAATTAGAGCATCTACTATCACCGCACCGTATTACTTTTTTAGTTTATAAAGACACCTTAATTGAAGCTCATATTGCAGGAATTCCGGGTGATGTTTTTATCGAAGATCATTTGCCGAAATTAAGTGAATGGGAAAAAGCACAAATTGCCAAACAGTTTGTAAAATTTAATGAGCGTTGTACGGTTAGGCTTTTAGGCGATATGCGTTCTTATAATTATGTCGTTATCCCAACGCATGATTTTGATCACGTTCAATATCAAATACGAGCCATAGATTTCGATCAACAATGTTTTGAAGGGAAATTTAAAGTTTATCGTCCGCAATTTTTTAAAGAGAATTACATGATGGTGAAATTAGTTTCAGAACGTTTACAATTGTCTTCGATCGAGCAGTATAGAAAAGAAGAACGTTCGCTTTTGGCTAAAAGGATGATTAATACACAGGCAAGGTTTAAGCGATTGATAAAATGTATGAGTAACGATCATGTTTCTACAAGAGAAAATGTAAATCAGTTACGAACCGAGTTATATCATTTCACCAAAGATGTAAAATTTAAACGCGCCAGCACAATGGGACAGATTTTACGAACCGCACTAGATTTTGTACAGCGCAATTATGAAGATGTAAACATGAAAAGAATGCTGCAGTAAAGCTCTAATAGTTACTATCCGGAATTTTATTTATAAATCAAAATACGATAAAAAATAGCAAATATTTAAAGCAGAATTTCTGACTAAATCTTGCAAATTTCAATCTGGTATTCTCGATGATTATTGCGAATCTTATACTTTTGAAGCTATAGAAGTTACCCGATAACTAATAAAAAATAAAGGCCGAAATTCGATAATTTCGGCCTTTATTTTATTTATTAAATTCTAGTGTCTAGCTTTTTTCTTCTTTATTGAAGTAAACCAGGTAATAATACATCTGTTTTTCTTCGTCCCAACCTTTTTCTACAAATTTATCTGCCGAATCTGCATTTACAAAATCCATTTTAATCTGAATATTGGTATCCAAATTAATTACATTTTTTAGCTTCTTACGAGCATCGGTTACTGCTTTGTTGGCAATTGGAAATGTAGTTAGATCTTCGATCTTATATTTTGGTGCTTTTTCAGTTTTATAATTCTGAAATTCAGGAACCAAATCTGGATTATCGATTACTGAGTTAAGAAAGTTTGATTCTTCAAAATCGTCGTTTTTTGCGAAGTAGTCCATACTTCGGTTCATAAACATAACTTCCTCTTTTTTGTCTTCCGCAGGTAACACTACGTCTTTAGCGAAATTCTGGCAGAATTTTAAATACTTTTTAGTGTAGTAATTTTCATCGGCCATGACATCAACTCCTAAGAAGTTTTCTAACCAATATTTAGTATCATATTTGTTAGAATCGATCGATAATATCTTATATCCTTCTTCTCTTTGTTTATTGAAGATTAAGGCGCCTTTATCTAATTTCTGAAGATTAATTCCCTGCTGAACAATCATTTCTAGAATGCTTCCTTTTTCCTGAAATTGCAAGAAATCATGCTTCAATTCAGATTTAAAAATTCCGATTGCCGGCAGTTTTTCGTTATCTAGCTGAGCATTTTCAAAATAAACCACATACACTTCACCACTTTTAATGTGGGGATGTGCAGATTGCTCAAAAAGTAATGTTGTTATTTTTTTTGAAGCTTCGTGTATATTTTCAGGATTATCAAAAATCGCATTCGCAAGATTGTAAAGTTCATTGAACTCTATATCTGTTTCATGCTGAAATTTGTAATAATTCTCTTCTTTTTCTCTGAAGGGTTTTAAGAAATATTCCTTGATCAATGGTGTGATCTCGTCGTTTAACTGAAAGGGTGCAGCCGATAGAAAAATGTTTTCATTACGACTTTTGTTACCCACACGATGAATCGATAAAGATTCGATCTGGGCGTTGTATAAATTGATCATTTCGTGTAAAAGTTAAAATCGATAAAATTAGCTAGAAAAATATAGCTTCTTAGTTCCAGTTTTCGTCGAAAGAAAAGCTGTCGTAATCGTCTACATCAAAATCATCATTAAAGTTTTCGTCAGCTTCAGGATCACCTTCCGCTTTAAATTCTTTATCTGGTGCGTTTGATGGAATTTGCCCGTGGACGAACATCAAATTAGGATAATCTCTACCTTCTTCAATTTCGGCGATTTGTGCAAGCTCTACCATAAACGTCCACATATTAAAAAAGTCGTAAACGTAAAGTAATTTGGTTTGCTCTTCAGAAACAACACTATCCAAGGTAGTTTCATTCATCAAGCGAATGCTGTCATCACCACCGCTCATGTCAAATTGATGAATTTCTTCACCTTGATTCCACTCTTCATCACTTAAATAAAATGAAGCCATTTCAGATCCGTCAAATCCAAAAGCCTGTACGATAGTGTTATGTAGATCTTCTAACGTATCGGTTTTTAAAATTTCAATATCTCTAAAAACATCTTCTGCCGTGTCTAGAATTACTCTAAATCGATAAACCATAATTGAAAATTTGGTTAGCAAAGATACAATTTCAAAACTGTATTTGGCAAATACATTGCGCCAGAACTTTAAGGATTTTGAAATTTATTTACTGAACCTGTGCAAAATAAAAGTCATGCTTGCTAATAAGAAAAAAGCACCTACCTGGTGGGTTACACCTAACCAAACCGGAACCTGATAAATCAGAGTGAATATGCCCAATAAAAACTGAAGACAAACAATGATAAGAACACTATTGATTCCGTTTTTCTGAGGTTTTGTTAAGCTTAGTTTTTTAGCTTTTATCCAAATAATTACTATAAAACCTACCACGAACCAGGCAAGATAGCGGTGTACAAATTGAACGCCGCTTTTACCAGCAATAAAATTTCTCCACACCGGTTCTAATTCAATATAAACCGTTTCGTGTATCCACTTACCGTCTGTCATTAGCGGCCAGCTATTATGGATAAAACCTGCATCAAGTCCTGCTACAAAAGCACCCCAGGTTATCTGTAGGATTAGCACGATCATTCCTGCCCAAATCCAATTTTTCATTTTGGGAACTGCCGGTTTTACGTTGTTTTTGTAAATAATATCCAGCGCCACCCAAAATGAATAGGCAAAAGTTATAAACGCCGTCATAAGGTGGGCTGCCAATCGATAATGGCTAACAGAAGGTCGGTCTACCAATCCGCTTTTTACCATGTACCAACCCATAAAACCTTGAAAAGCACCTAAGGCTAATAAGATACTAGCTTTGCGGATCGTAGCTTTAGAAAGCTGTTTTCTAAGTAAGAAATATAAAAATGGAATTATAAATACCACACCGATAAGTCGACCGATTACCCGGTGTATCCATTCCCAGAAATAAATTTGCTTAAAATCCTCTAAATTGAAATGATAATGAAGTTTTTGATATTCGGGGTATTGCTTGTAAAGTTCGAAAGCTTCTACCCATTCCTGCTGATTCATTGGCGGTATAACACCATGAATCAATTTATAATTTGATATCGAAAGCCCCGAGTTGGTTAAGCGAGTAATCCCGCCAACTACTACCATAACAAAAATTAGGGCACATCCTGTTAACAGCCAGTATACTACTTTTTTATTGTCTTTCATTATCTACCGTCTTCATTATATTTTTTCTGATAATTGAGATTCGTAATTTTCAATTATCTTTTTAAAACCTAGATCATTTTATTTTTAAGCATTCTTCTTTAGTTGATAGAATAGATTAGTTTTATTGAGGTTGTAATTTTAGTTCTTTTCCTTTTTTCAGCATAAATTGATGTGCAGCATCGTAATCGTTGAGTATTTCACCTTCTAAGATAGCTTCTTTGATAGCATCTTTTATGATCCCAACTTCGCGGCAAGGTTTTATATTGAAGGTTTTCATTATCTCTTCTCCACTAACCGGTGGCTGAAAATTACGAACGTGATCGCGTTCTTCAACTTCTTTCATTTTCTGTCGAACAATCTTGAAGTTGTTGTGGTACTTTTTACAACGACGTGGATTTTTTGTGGTAATATCGGCTTCGCACAAGGTCATTAAATCATCGATGTTTTCACCGGCATCAAATATTAATCTACGCACGGCAGAATCGGTTACATCATCATCGACTACTGCGATTGGTCGAGAACTCATTAAAACCATTTTTTGAACAAACTTCATTTTTTCATTCAATGGCATTCGAAGTCGCTTAAAAAGTTTGTAGACCATTTTAGATCCTACAAACTCGTGCCCATGAAATGTCCAACCAATCTTTTTATGAAATTTCTTGGTTGGCGCTTTACCAATATCGTGCAGCAAAGCAGCCCATCTTAACCAAAGATTGTCGCTATTTTCACTAATATTATCTACAACTTCAAGCGTATGCCAAAAGTTATCTTTGTGGCGTTGGCCTTCAATCTCGTCGATACCTTCTAGAGCAGTAAGTTCAGGAAGGATGATTTTTAAAAGCTTCGTTTTATGTAAAAGAGCAAAACCTTTAGAAGGTCTTTCAGATAATAAAATTTTATGCAACTCTTCAGTAATCCTTTCATTAGAAATGATTTTGATGCGCTTATAATTTTCTTTTATGGCATCTAAAGATTTCTTCTGGATTACAAAGTTCAGCTGAGAGGCAAATCGAATGGCTCTAAGCATTCGTAAAGGATCGTCTGAATAGGTGATTCCCGGTTCTAGCGGTGTTCTTAGTAATTGTGTTTTTAGATCTTCAAGTCCATTAAACGGATCAAGTAAATCACCAAAATTGCTTTTATTTAAGCTTAATGCTAATGCGTTTATCGTAAAGTCACGACGATTTTGGTCATCTTCAAGAGTTCCGTTTTCTACTACCGGATTTCGACTATCTTCAGAATAGCTTTCCTTGCGCGCGCCTACAAATTCGACTTCCAAATCAAAAGCGCGTAGCATTGCGGTACCGTAATTTTTAAAAACCTGTACTTTTGGTTTATGCGGAAGAAGCTCGGAGACCTTTAGTGCAAGATCGATGCCGCTGCCTACAGCAACAATATCTATATCTTTTGCATTACCGCGTTGCAAGATAAAATCTCTTACAAAACCACCAATAACGTAACTTTCTAATTGAAGTTCTTCGGCAGCCTGAGAAATTACCTTAAAAATCTGATGATCTAAAGCTTCTTTGTAATTCTGTAAATTAGGCATGTTTTATTTCCGTATCACTTTAACCTTTCCATCAAGGCTCAGTTTTATTATTGCTGAAGGTTTTGATGATTTTTTAGATTGGTGCAAATTTACTACATAGTCCACACCTTTTAAAATTTCAGGACTAATTTGCGAAAATGAATTTGGAGTGGGTTCACCACTAATATTAGCAGATGTAGAAACTATAGGACGACGATGTCTTCTGGTAAGTTCTTTACAAAAAGGATCTTTGGTCACTCTAATCGCAAGCGTATTATCTTCAGCAATTAGATTTTCAGCTACTCTAATAGGATCATCATAAATGATGGAAGTTGGTTTTGCTGCGTATTTAAGAATATCGTACGCAACTTCGGGGATATCTTCCACATATTCATTTAGCATTTTGAAATCGTTTACCAAACAAATCATTGATTTGCTTTCTGCTCTTTTCTTTAAAGCGAAAATTTTATCAATAGCATCTGCATTGGTGGCATCACAACCTATTCCCCAAACCGTATCGGTAGGATAAAGAATAAGTCCGCCTTTTTTTAAAACGGCTAAACAGTTTTGAATTTCAGTCTTTTTATCTTCCATAGTTACCTTGCTAACGACCGGCAAAGATACTTCAGAAAAAATAAAAGGCAGGGATTTTAATCTAAAAGCTAATTAGATTTTTATTTAATTATCTGGAGTTTGGTTTTGTTAAAATTATGTTAAACTTAATTTATTCGTAACCGTTATATATTAAGTTTGAAAATAACCTAATATGTAATCATGAGAAAAATTATTTTAATTTATGTTTTTGCATCATTTTTAATTGGATGCTCAAATGACCAAATTGAGTCAGAAAATTTCGTTAAATCTGATAGGATTTTGGAATTAACTAAGGCCGATCAAAAGTTTGATTCTTGGGATGATTTTTACAAGCGCTATTATGCCAATAGTGAATTAAATCTACAAGAATTAGAAACAGCATTCGGCTATGCAATAGATACTGAATCACCATTTTCGCCTGCTTTACAGGCCATTTTGGGGAGTGATAATCAATTCTTAATTGGGGATAAATCATTTTGGGTTTCTGATGGAGTTATATATGAACTTGATTTAAACAAAGATTTATTAAGCCAAAAGCAAAATAAAGACGAATTAATTGCATTTGGTCAAATAAATGTAGAATCTATTCCTTATGAAGGATCAAGGAGTCAAACTAAATCACAAATGAGTATTACCGGTGAGATCGACCACTACATATGGGAATTTTATAGAGAAGATTATATTGATGATTGTGGTAATGGAGTACATAAAGGGCCCAAATCGAAAAAATTTAAATTTGTTAATGAATTATATTCAGAACATATTCGAACAGGAAGTGTTTATGGTGTTCATAATTATGCTTTATGGTTACGTGTTAAATTAGAGTATAATCCAAGAAATAATAGATGGACGGGAACTACTGAGGGGCGTGAAATAGAGATTAGCATAAGTGATAATTCAATCCTGAGAAATAATTGGGGCGGAACTTATCCTGATACATATACAAATCACCCTTATCCTTATGTATTGAACTGGTCTAGTGATTGCAGTTCAAATCAGAATTTTCTTTTAAGAACGCATACACACGCAGGTCCTTTAATAGAAAGTGAAACATATTGGGATACTAGCTGCTATGGAACCATAACTCAGAAGATAATTGGGGATTCATCTAGTAATAAATGGATAAATAATGTTTCTTGGTAGTATAGATAATCAATTCATTGTTACAAATTTTCCATATTATTAGATAATAGTAATTACAGAAAAACCTGAATTTCCATTTACTATTTTATTGCTTTTATCAAAATAGTAAATGGAAACTTCAAACATGGGCAAAAATAGAAATTAATGTAACTAACAGTTTTTTTAGAATACAATATAGGTTTACGAAAATACTTATGGAAATTATAATTTTTTTAAAGACTGTTTTTGCTTTAAAGATTCAGAAAGGTGTGCACCTCTTATTAACAGTTTAAATAGTTGAAAATATTTAGGTTTTACAATGGAGGTCAAACCATACCTGATGCGAAGAAAATTCAGTAAAAATTGATGCGCAAAAAAACCGTAATGTTTGTAGGTGTGGTAGAGTAATGAAATCTTTAGTTCTCTTTTAATAAGGATATTAATATTCTTTTTGATACTTATGCTTTTAAAATGAATGTATTGCGTTTCAGGAAAAATATAGGCGTATTTTTTTCTCTCTTTTAAAAGTCTTAAACCAAGATCTGATTCTTCATAAAACAGAAATAAATTGGTGTCAAAACCACCTATTTCATTAAAATCTTCTGCATTAAAAAACATGAAAGATCCCTGCACATAATTTACGATGGTTGGCTTGTGGAAAAAATTTTTCCGGCTGGGATATTTTTTTGGATTTACTTTTTCCAAAAATGAGCGTTTTAATATTTCTCTACTTAGCGAGGAAAAATGATCTATAGTGCTTCTAAATTTTTTATCTTCGTCCAGCATTTGAGGCGAGCATACGCCGGCATCTGGCGTAGAATCCATAAATTCCTTTAAAATCCAAAGACAATTATCGGTAAGCTGTAGCGTATCGTTATTGATAAAAGCATAATATTCACAATTCGAAGCTGCATTTATACCTATCATGTTTCCTGCACCAAAACCAAAATTTTGCTTACTTCTAATAAGCTTTGTGTTTGGAAAGTTTTCTTGCTGAAGTTTAGTTTTTAAAAGCAAATAATCCTTTTTTTCTGAAGCATTATCTACAACTATAACTTCTATTGCTTCAGTACTTTGATGCATGTCAAAAATTGAAGCCACACAATCTAGTGTGAAATTGGCTGTGTTATAATTAACGATAATACAACTTATAGCGATTCTCATAATAGAATGGGTTTCCAGTGTTCGGCAATTTTTTCGGGATAATATTGTTTTGACTGTTTAATAGCATTTTTAGCCAACATAGGATTGTAACCTTTTGCCAATACAAACTCTAAAGCCTCCTCTATTTTTCCCTCTTCAAATAAATATCCGGTTTTTTCGGTTATAATTTCTTTTGGGCCGGTATGATCACTTGAAATTGGTATTAATCCTAAAGACATGCCTTCGATAATAATCAAACTAAACAACTCTTCCCATTTTTCAGTTTTTTGTGAATTCAAAATAAGGTATTGATGCCGAGCCATTATTTTTGAAAGTGCTTTTTTATTATTTATATAAGGGAGATACTCTATATTCTTAAACCGCTTACTAAAATCTTCAACTAATGACTGGTCACATCCTGCACCAATAATAGTCAATTTCGCTGATGGTTTTTTAGAGAAGCAGGATAGCATTTGCTCTATTCCTTTCTGCGGAACCAATCTTCCTAAATAAATAAAACTATTATCCTCCTTATCATAATTGTAAATATCTTTAAAATCTATAGTAAGGGAATGCGCCACAACTACTAATCGATCATTATCTACTTTAAAATTAGAGCTTATTTGTTGGCTCGATTCTTTAGTGACAGTAAATATATATTCCACTTTTTTTTCAAGAAAAAAATTCCATGCTTTCATGACTCCCTTTTTATGTTCATGCTTTTTAGGATGAAAACTTTTGTCCCAACAAGTCCAGGAAGTATGATAAAATAATCGATGATGTTTTAAAATTTTCAATAAAAAAATTAGCTTTTTATCGAAAGGAGGAATGCCTAAAACAACTTTTTTGTTTTTCGAGAAAACTAAATTTATTAAGAAAAAGAGATTTGATATTTGCTTTATAAAGAGTTGAGAATCTAAACGTTTTACAGCTTTTGCAATTTTTGTAAATATCGAGAATTCTCGATAGTATATAGATCCTCCTTGCATTTCCAATAAATATTGAAGCCCTGCGTAGTGCCTATTAGCTCCATTTTTATGTAAAATGTAAACCTTTTTCTCTTTCAAGTCTTGTATTTAAAAGTTAATTGCAAATATGGATAAATTTTATATATAATATAAATGAAAAGAATATGATGGCAAAAGATATTGAACCATAAAATATAAACTTTTTATTAATAAAGCATACATACTATTCATATATTCATTAGTCAATAAGTTTCTATAATTGTAATTTTGTAGTATGAAAATAGTATATGCAGATGCTTTTAAGGCGGAAGCTAAAAGAATAGAACAAATTTTATCTGAATTTTCAGAACAAGGTAAAGTGCTTAGTGATGGTCGTAATACCATTAAAACATTTGACCTTAATGGAAGAGAAGTAAATGTAAAGTCTTTTAGAGTTCCCAATCTTATTAATATGTTCGTTTATCGTTTTTTTAGAAAATCGAAAGCCGAACGTAGTTTTAATTATGCAGAATATTTATTATCCAGAGAAATAGGAACACCTTTTCCTGTTGCTTATGCTGAAGAATGCCATTGGCTTACCTTTGGGCGCAGCTACTACATTAGTGATCACTTAGAATACGATTTTACTTTTAGGGATATTGAAAAAATAGAGGACACTGAGAAGTACGAATCTGTTCTTAGAGCTTTTACCAGGTTTACATACGATCTACACGAGAAGAATATTGAGTTTTTAGATCATTCTCCAGGTAATACCTTAATTCAGGTAGATGGTGATCATTTTAATTTCTTTCTGGTAGATTTAAACCGAATGAATTTTAAACAGCTGGATTTTAAACAGCGGATGAAGAATTTCTCTCGTTTAACGCCTAAAAAAGAAATGATTCAGATTATGGCAAATGAATATTCGATACTTACCGCATGGAACGAGCACGAAGTATTTGAAACCATGTGGGGATTCACAGAAGAATTTCAGGAGAAATTTTATAGAAAGAAAAGATTGAAGAAACAGCTTAAATTTTGGAAAAACTAATCCTTTCTATTTAGCGTAAAAGGTTTTCTATAGCTTTTCAATGTAAAATATCCTAGTTTTTTTCTTAGCTGATATCGTCTTACTAAATTCAGTGGTTTTTTTGCCAAATCTTGCTTTTCAGCGAGCAAAACTTCAATACAAGTTGAAATTACACGTTCACTGCTTTTACCGTCAAAGTAAGGATGAGTTTCGTGGATGTAAGCATTAATATTACTTAATAAATCTTCTGGAGATGAAATGGCTTTTCGTATCGCATCTTCGATTTCCCCAGGATTGGTAATATTGATAAGATGAGGAGCGGGTTTATTATTTCTGAAAGTAACTACCGGTTTTTTCTGAAGAATAAATTCTGTTATAGCTGAGGTAGTATCTGAAAACATGATATCGGCTTCACGAAATAGCGGAATAATATTCGTAGTATCATAAAATTTGAAGTTTTCGTGCTGCAATTTTTTTATGATCGCTATTTTTTCTTTATCCATTTTTGGATGAAGCACTGCTAAGAATTCAAATTCTCCAGTTTTAGACAATCTTTTTATTTCCTCTATAACTTCTGTATTATACAACCAACTATATTTGGGAGAGAAGGTAGAAGACAAAAGAATAGTAGGTTTATTTCGTTCTTTTTCTTCAATTTTAAATAATGGATCTACTTTAGACCATCCCGTTTCTCGTACTAAAAAATACTTCTTTTTCTGCTGAATTTCTTTAAAAGGAATAGTAGTCGACGGTCCTTGCGTGCAATAAAGATCAAATAAGCCTCTGATTCTAAAATGTCCTTTTGCATCGCTATGTTTGTTGGCTAAAAATCCATGGAATATTTGAACTTTCAAACCGGGTAAAAAATCGGCAACAACATCTGTAATACAAAGAACGATGTGCGGTTCATAGTCAATAGCATCTTCAATATGCGCTATTAAATCACCATTTTCAGGAAAATAGGATTTTGGAGGATCGAGTTCAGAGAACCATTTCATATCAAAATTTCGTCTCTTAATTTCCTCCTGAAGAGGTATACCAATAGGCAATGCGTAGGTATGGCTTATATAAATAAGAAAACGATACTTCATTTGGAATTCAGTTTTAGAAAATTATCTAATTGCTTCTCCATGTAATTAGGCAAAAATTGCTCGTAAAGTTCAAAAACATTTTTATGTAAATATTCCTGGTCTTTATCTAAGAATATTTGTGGTTCGAAATCTTTTAAATGAACAGAAACATTGTGTTTTCCATCTTCATAAATATTCCAATTGGCTTTATTTAAAGCTGGAGAAAATATGGCAAATGACGGAATGTCTAAAGCTTTTGCCATATTGATGGCACCACCTTCATTGCCAATAATACCATCGCAGAAACTAGTAAGCGCTAAGAATTCACGAAGACTTTTTCCGTAAATATCGGTGTAGATTTTTTCTCGTGTGGTACTGTTACAGAAGGCCAGTAATTTCTCGATTTGGTCTTTTTGACTGGGAATATAGTTCAGCAAAAAGGACGTATTTTCTTTAGCTGCGATATGATCCAAGACCATGGCTAAATAGGAGAGTGGATAAGTTTTCTTTTCAGAACTTCCTAAAGCTCCAATCATATAAATGGAATCTGAAAGTTTAATTCCTCCATTTAATAAACTTTCTTTTGCTTTATTCTTTTCAGTAGCACTTAAATATATTTTCGGCTTTATTTGGATTGGCGCATCTTTGATGATGGGTTTTAGTAACTGCATCCTCTTTTCTATTGCTGCGCCAGCATTTGTTTCTGCCTGTATATTTCTACTAAAAACATGCGTGTAAAAAGGAGTAGTATAGGCTTTTTTAAAACCAATTTTATAATCTGCTCCAGATGTATTTGTAATAATAGCAGTTTTTAAAGTGGAATAAACATCGATTATAGCGTAATAATTTTCTTTACTAATCTGAGAAACTAGTTTATAAAAAGGAAGGTCTTCCTTTCCAAATATTACTTTATCTATAAAGGGATTATTTTCTACAACTGCTTTGGTGTGCGGATAAATTAGGTAATGCAATTGCGCCTCGGGATAAGCTTCCCGAAGTGCTTCAAATAAAATTGAGGACGTAAGAACGTCCCCAATCATTTTTTGCTGTATTACCAGTATTTTCATTACACCGCTACATTATATTCTCTAAGTGCATCGTTTAGAGAAGTCTTTTTATTGGTACTTTCTTTACGTTTTCCAATAATTAATGCGCAAGGCACATTATATTCTCCCGCTGGGAATTTTTTAGTATAGCTACCAGGGATTACTACAGATCTTGCAGGAACATTACCTTTCATTTCTACAGGTTCGTCGCCGGTAACATCAATAATTTTTGTAGAGGCTGTTAGAACAACGTTAGCTCCAAGAACAGCTTCTCTTTCTACACGAACACCTTCTACCACGATACTACGTGAGCCTAAAAATGCATTGTCTTCGATGATTACTGGAGAGGCTTGCAATGGCTCTAAAACACCACCAATACCAACACCACCACTTAGGTGAACATTTTTACCTATTTGTGCACAGCTACCAACAGTTGCCCAGGTATCTACCATGGTACCTTCTTCAACATGAGCTCCAATATTTACATAACTAGGCATCATTATCACTCCGCTAGAGATATAAGCTCCGTGTCTTGCTACAGCATTTGGTACTACACGAATTCCTTTCTCTTTGTAGCCTTTTTTTAATGGCATTTTATCGTGATATTCAAAAATACCGGCTTCTAAAGTTTCCATTTTCTGAATAGGGAAGTAAAGCACAACGCCTTTCTTCACCCACTCGTTAACTTGCCATCCACCTTTAATTGGCTCGGCAGTTCTTAGTTTACCTTCATCAAGAAGCGTGATTACTTCTCTAATAGCATCGGTAGTTTCCTTATCTTTTAACAGCTCTCGGTTTTCCCAGGCTGCTTCAATTTTCGATTTTAAGTGATCCATAAATCTTATTTTTAGCAAATATAACAGCTTCATTGTAATTTTTGGGGCGCTATGGATATAAACCTTACCTTTGCATAAAATTTGAAGTATGGCAAGAGTAATGGCACTAGATTATGGAGTAAAAAGAACAGGAATAGCTGTTACCGATGAGCTCCAAATGATTGCCAGCGGTCTTACAACGATAGCTACTTCAGAGCTTTTGGTCTTTTTAGAAGATTATTTCAAAAAAGAAAAAGTAGAGACTGTTGTCGTGGGAGAGCCTAAACAAAAGGATAATTCTGCCAGTGAAAGTGAAGTTTTTATCACTGAATTTTTAAAGAAATTTACGGAGAAATTTCCTAATATTAAGCTCGTAAGAGTAGATGAGCGCTTTACCAGTAAGATGGCTTTTCAAACAATGATTGATAGCGGACTCAAAAAGAAAAAGCGCCAGAATAAAGCTTTAGTCGATGAGGTAAGTGCTACCATCATACTTCAATCCTATCTTTATTAAATCAAATTTTTATTAAAGTAGGTTTAAGTTTTTCAGCTTAATTTCTTTAGTAATATTACTTGGAAACTATGGGCTATTGCAAGAATACTGAAAGCGCGTTGAGTCTAATATAGAAAGACATTAAAGATTATAATTATATGATTTTACCAATAGTTGCCTACGGTGATCCCGTTTTAAAAAAGAAGGCAAAGGAAATTGATAAAGATTATCCCAAATTAGAAGAACTAATCGCTAATATGTGGGATACCATGTACAATGCTTATGGTGTTGGTTTGGCAGCTCCACAAGTGGGAGTGCCTATTCGTTTATTTGTTATAGATGCCGCTCCATTTGCTGAAGATGACGATTTGAGTGATGCTGAAAAAGAGCAATTAAAGTCATTCAAGAAAGTATTCATAAATGCCCAGATAATTGAGGAGACAGGAGATGAGTGGGCTTTTTCTGAAGGTTGTTTAAGTATTCCAGATGTAAGAGAGGATATTTTTAGAAAACCTGAAGTAACTATAGAATATCAAGATCAGAATTTCGAGACAAAAAGAGAAACTTTTACCGGTTTAGCTGCTAGAGTAGTTCAGCATGAGTATGATCATACCGAGGGAATTCTTTTTACTGAAAAAATTTCAAGTCTTAAAAAACGACTGATTAACGGGCGTTTAAAAAAGATTTCTTCAGGAAAAATAAAAGTTGACTATAGAATGCGTTTTCCAAGCGCAAAAAAAGGTCGTTAATATTTTTGATAATTTAAAGCGGGGTGTGATATTTGCCACCCAAATTCAAAACACAATATGGGATTAGATAAAATTTTAGCAATATCAGGAAAACCAGGTTTGTATGAGCTTGCTGCACAAACTAGAGGTGGATTTATTGCAAAATCAATCTTGGACGGAAAGAAAATTGCTGTAAATATGCGTCACAATGTGAGCATTCTTAGCGAAATTGCAATTTATACATATACTGAAGAAGTACCTCTTGGTCAGGTTCTCGAAAATATTAAAGAAAAAGAAGACGGGGGAGAGGCAATTAGCCACAAGTCTTCAAAAAATGAGCTAGAGAGTTACTTTTCTGAAGTATTGCCAGATTACGACGTTGATCGCGTATATATTAGTGATATAAAAAAGATCATCCAATGGTATAATCTTCTTACCAAAAATGGTTTCACAGATTTTTCTAAAGAAGAAAATGTAGAGACTAAAGACGAAGAAGAATAGACCAAAAAAAATATTTCAAAACAGCGAAAAGCCTGTTTTAGTGAAAACTAAAGCAGGTTTTTTATTTGCCTGAAAATCAAATACTTGTATTTTATGATATTAATGATTTGATAAAAATTAGTATAATTTATTAATAAATTAACGATTTCTAATCGCATTTTAATCTGAATCCAATAATATTTTAAATTCAGACCACTAGGTTTGATATAAAATAAGAAACCAATGAGAACTATAATTTTATTCAGCTTGTGTTTAGTAATTTCAGGATTGGGTTTTGCTCAACAACCTGAAAATGTAGAAATGGGAGATACATTTACCTTAAAATCTTCCAGTAATGTAAAGTTTCAATCGTTAAAACTTCCGAAGCTTAATTTTTTAGTAAAACAGGGAGAGCGTCCAAACTATAAAAAATTAAATGGTCTAGAGGTAGAAGTTGTTTCTTTAGAAGAGACTAAGAAGGGAACTTATGCAGTATTAAAAAGAACCGATGATAAAGACTTTTTTATTCATCGTAAAACATTAAAAGCCAATTTAGAAAAGGCTTTTAGTTATGGAGAGTTAGAGTAGATTTTTTTTCCAAACGAAAAGGAGTATAGTTTTTAATTATACTCCTTTTTTATGCGATCTAATTTTCGTTTGTTGTCTCTATCCTTTAAAGTTTCCCGCTTATCATAAAGCTTTTTACCCTTAGCTAAGGAAATTTGTAATTTAGCAAGGCCACGATCATTTATAAAAAGGCGAAGCGGGATGATCGTTAAACCACCATTTTTCACTTCTTTTTCTAATTTTCTAAGTTCTCTTTTCTGTAATAACAGTTTACGCTCACTTTTTGGATTGTGATTAAAATGGGTAGCATGGGAATATTCTTCCACGTGCATATTAATCACATATAATTCACCCGCCTGAAATTCACAAAAACTTTCTGCGATACTCGCTTTACCCTGGCGGATCGCTTTAATTTCAGTTCCGGCCAATTTAATTCCTGCGACATACTTGTCTAGAAATTCATATTGAAATTTAGCCTTACGGTTTTTTATATTTATTGTGCTTGCCTGCTTCATAGTCGACAAAAATACTAAGCTTTAAATGAATATTAGGTCTTTTTACAAAAATCGTAACAAACAAAAGTAATAAATCTGGTCGATTTCAATTCAAATATAAGTTGCTGAAAGGATTTACTATATTTGCCGACAATTTTAACCTATGAGAAAATATACCCTACTTACAATTGTTTTCCTATTTATTCTTGCTTGCAATCAAAAAGAACTTGCTCCGGCTCAGATTGTAGATAAAGCCATCGAAGCTTCAGGTGGCGACAAATATAAATCTGCGGAAATTTCTTTTCGTTTTCGGGATAAAAAATATAGAAGTAAACGGAAAAATGGGAAATATCAGTTAGAACGTTTTCATATAGATTCGTTAGGTAACAATATCGTAGATCGTTTAAGTAATGAAGGATTTGTTAGAAATGTAAATGATACCACCGTTTCTTTGTCTGATCGTGCAATTAAAAAATACTCCAATTCAGTAAATTCAGTGCATTATTTTGTGCAGCTACCTTTTGGACTTGAGGGTGATGCTGTAAATAAAAAATTAATTGGTAAGGATAGCATTAACAATAAGGAGTACTACGAAATTAAAGTAAGCTTCGATCAGGATGGTGGTGGCACCGATTACGAAGACGAATATATGTATTGGATAAACGCCGATTCTTTCACAGTAGATTATCTAGCCTATAGTTATCATGTAAATGGCGGTGGTATTAGGTTTCGAGAAGCGTTTAATCCAAGAGTAGTTAACGGATTGCGATTTGTAGATTATAAAAATTATGCTGAAAAAGATCTTTCTACGCCTTTAGAAAAGTTGGACGATCTCTATCAGGCTGGGGAACTTGAATTATTTTCTGAAATTATTACTGAAGATATAGAAGTTGATCTTTCAGAATAATTGATTTTCGATATCTAATAATGATTGGTAGGGATTACCTTCCAATTGAAGTAATTTGGCAAAAGCAGGTTCGGTTTTTAAGTCTTGGTTTTTAAGTTTTATAATTTCAGTTCGGAAGTTTTCATCTTTTTCCTGAAGAATCTTATGCTCAATAACCATGTGTCGATAAGCATTTTGCTGATTTACAGGTAGATTTTGACCAAAGATCTCAATTTCAAAATAGCGAGTTTTAAAACTGCAAACGGTGGCTAATTCTGTAAATTTTGAAGTTTTCCATAATTTGAAGTCATCGTTATTACCAAAATTAGCAATTAGTTTTTCCTTGAATTCAGTATGGTTTTCTACATAGCACGAAATATCAAGGTCGCTAGAGGCGATCGCAATATCTAATGGAATTGTTCCTGTAAGTACAGGCTGAAATTCGGCTAATATCGACATGATTTTTAGATCCAAAATCTCCTTATACGCAAGCTTTTGAATTTCACTTCCAGTCCTTAAATATTCCAGATTTTTAAAAACCATATTAGCTATTTTTGTAAGCAATAATTCGTAATCGTCGATAATCGGCATACCAGCCATCTTTTTTTAAAAGTTCAGGCTGTAATCTGGATTGTACTTCATTTTTGATGATGTCGCATTCCTTTTCGGGAATACCTTCAAAAAAAGATTTACCAAACATCGAAAGCCAATCTGTAATTCCGCTTTTAGCATCGGCTAATTTTGTAGGACGGTCGTATAATTCAGCTAAATGTACTTCAAAGCCAGTCTGTTCTAGAACCTGCGTATATTCAGAAACAGAAGGGAAATACCACAACTTGATATTGGCCTGTTTAGGATAGTTTTTTTCAAGTAGAACTTTTTTAAGCGTTTGCTCGATTTTCTGCACGTTTCCTTTACCACCAAACTCAATTACAAGTCGGCCATTGCTTTTTAAGTTTTCAAACATGCAATTTGCTGCAGCATGATAATTTTTCACCCAATGTAAAGTAGCGTTAGAGAAGATAGCATCGAACCTTTTATTGAAATGAAATTTTGCAGCGTCGCCAACTTCAAAATCTATATTGGGAAAATGAGTTTTTGCATTTTCAATCATACTTTCAGAGGCATCCATTCCAATAACTTCAGCACCGGCATCAGCAATTTGTTGAGTTAGTTGTCCTGCTCCGCATCCTAAATCTAAAATTCGTTCTCCCGCATTCGGTTTTAAAAGCTCTATTAGCGAACTTCCGTAGTGAAAAACAAAATCGTGTTTTGTGTTATATAAGGTAGCATCCCAGGTTGCCATGTTTTTTAAATTTTAGATTATCGTTTAGAGAATTGAGTAAGATATTTCATGTTTTTCTATAAAATAAAATTAGGCAAAAATACCGAGCTTCATAATCCAAAAGAAGATTTAAGAAAAAGGTTTTTTATGTTAATAAGTCTCAATTAACTTCAATTTCAAAAAGCTTTAACGGGGCTTTATAAGCAAAGCCTCTCACTTCATCGTAATTTAGAAAAAAATTGAAAAAGCTATGAGTATATTAATTGAAAACAACACAATCACGACGGTGAATCCTGCGACTGGTAAAAGTCTTAAGGATTATCCGCTAATGACGAATGAAGAAGCGAGTGAAGCTGTAAAAAAATGTCATGAAGCTTTTGTAGAGTGGAAGCATTATTCTTTAGCAGAAAGAGCAGAAGTGCTTAAAAATATAGGAAAAACACTTAAGGATTATAAAGATGAATTTTCTAAGCTTATGACAAGCGAAATGGGGAAAATCATCGCTCAGGCCGAGGAAGAAATCGAACTTTGTGCGGCGATCTGCGATTATAGTGCAGAAACTGGACAAAAAGAATTGGCAAATGAGCCAGAACGTGAACTTCCAGGAGGAGGACGCGGAATAATCACTTATTCTCCAATTGGAGTAATCTACGGAATCCAACCATGGAATTTCCCAGCATATCAGGTAGTTCGTTACGCTATTGCAAACTTGATGGCAGGAAACGGAGTATTATTGAAGCATGCTGAAGGAACAACTGGATCTGGATTAATGTTGCAAGAAATCTTCGAAAAAGCCGGTTTACCTAAAAACTTATTTACCGTATTAATTATTGATCACGATCAATCTGATGATATTATCGATAATGATTTTGTAAGAGGAGTAACCTTTACAGGAAGTCCAAACGGTGGTAGAGCTGTAGCTCAAAAAGCAGCTGGAAACCTAAAGAAAACTGTTTTAGAACTAGGATCTAACGATGCGTATTTAGTATTGGATGATGCAGATATCGATGTTGCTGTAAATTGGAGTGCTCAAGGTAGAACCTATAATAATGGGGAGACTTGTGTTGCTGCAAAAAGATTTGTAGTTACAGAGAAAAACTATGACGCTTTCTTAGAAGCATTTGTAGAGAAAATGAAGAATGTAAAAATGGGCGATCCAACAAATGAAGATTCTGATATTGGACCAATGGCTCGTGAAGATCTAAGAGAGAAATTGCACAACCAGGTTGAAGAAAGTGTGAAAAACGGAGCTAAAGTATTATGTGGTGGAGGAATTCCAGATGGAGACGGATTTTTTTACCCATCAACTGTATTGGCGAACGTAAATCCAGGACAACCTGCTTACGACGATGAACTATTTGGCCCAGTAGCATCTGTGATCAAAGCGAAAGATGATGAAGATGCAATGCGAATTGCAAATGATAGTAGATTTGGTTTAGGTGGCGGAATTTTCTCTAAAGATGAGAAAAAAGCAATCGAACTAGCTGAAAAACATTTTGATACCGGAATGGTGTTTATTAACTCATTCGGTGTAGCACAACCAAATATGCCATTTGGTGGAGTTAAAAACTCTGGTTATGGTAGAGAGCATGGAGGATTTGGTATGAAAGAATTTGTAAATACCAAAGCAATCAATATCCTAGAAGGATAGAAATAAATGTAGTTAAGTCGCTGGAATTAGTTACAGCGCAATTGGTTGGAAAAAAAGCCGTGATATTAATCGCGGCTTTTTTATTTAGTTAAATGTGAGGTTTTGAATTGTATTTTCTGCATTAGGATTTACCTGTACGATAAATAACTTTCCGTGTTCAGATTCGTCGATATCAGCTTCAAAATGATCGTAACCTAAGGTTCGATTGGCAAAATATGGAGTCGTATTTGTATGTCCAACAACTAATACTTTTTTGCCCAAAGTTTCTTTTTTGAATTTTTCTGAATTCAGATTCTTGTGGTCGTAAACTTCAATAGAAAGATTCTTACTTTCAGCAGTGGGTTGTGCTGTTTCTCTTGTTCTAATGAAATCTGAACTGTAAATCGCATCAAAATCTGCTTCAGTAAAAATCATTTTCCATTGTTCAGCTCTCTGTTTTCCTTCCGCAGTTAATTCAGGGTTTTTGTTATTAGCGTCTGAAGTATCTTTTTCAGCATGTC
Source organism: Zunongwangia endophytica (assembly GCF_030409505.1). Taxonomy (NCBI): domain Bacteria; kingdom Pseudomonadati; phylum Bacteroidota; class Flavobacteriia; order Flavobacteriales; family Flavobacteriaceae; genus Zunongwangia; species Zunongwangia endophytica. Next base: position 107,604 of record NZ_JAUFPZ010000002.1, read on the forward strand.
TTATAAAATAATACGTTGTTGATTTTTCTGACTTATTTTGGCTATTATCATTCTTATTGCCTGGCGTAGTTTGGCAGGAAAACAAAAATGTGAGCATAAGTACTAAAAGCGTGATCGATCTGGTCATGATTTATTTGATATCTATTTCTAATAAAATCAGCTGTGTGAGCTGTTTAGTAAAGCTATTAAAATTATTATCTGAAATTAAAAGGAGAGATTGTTTTCCATTTGGCAATTTTGGGCCAAAACAAATACCCTCAATATTATCAATAATTTTATCTGTTAATTGATCTCTTACCGATTTAAAATCAAAAACCAATCTTTTTTCAGCAGGAGTAAAACTTGCTTTTTTTAATGAATGTTGCTCTAGAATATTTGTAGCATTACCGGCATCGACATCAAAAATCTTTACCGTGTTGCTTTTCGAACCATGCCCCGCTGAATATGCGCGTTCTAATACTAAAAAGTTATTTTCTTTATATTCTAAAATTTCGGTAACGCCGTTGATCGCAAAATAAAGCCACGGAATTTTAGAAATTCCGTCTAACTTATAAGCGAATTGTTTACTTGCTTTTTTAGAATCTTTATCAAAGTAAGTGATTCTGGTAAATGATTTAGTCGGAAATAGTTTTGGTTTAGGTCCATCTTGCTCCAACGGTAATTCTGTTGAAACCCAGATGCCTTGGCGATCTTTAGATTCAGTCAATCCTTCAAAAACTCCATTATGTCTAGGTTTTTGCTCACCGGTAGCTGTAAAATGCTGAGGAATTTCAAAAGCATCTTCAAAATTCCCATTTTCGTCTAAGATAAAAATAGAAGGATCTTGCTGATTGTTGATATTCCCTTCACTAGTAATATAAACGTGATTTACTTCCGGTAAAAACCGAATCGATTCAGGATCTAAAGGATGATCTTTGAAGAATTCAGCCGATTTTTCAATAAAAACGGCTTTATCAAATCTTACCGAATCAATTTTATTTGAAGCAATATCTATTTCAGCTTCGTAAAACCGTGCATCAGATGGCGTATCAACAATAAGGTAATATTTGCCATTTTTATAGTCGATTCCAGACAACCCGCCGACTTTGGTATCATCTACCATTAAGTCTTTATCGATAATATATTCATCCAGAAATTTTACCTGAACACGTTCGTCGTTTACTCTATTGGTGGTCGCACAAGAGGTAAGGAAAAGTCCAGAAATAGCTAAGAATATTAATTTTTTCATCATAAAATTTTTCAGGACGAAAATAACAAAAGCTTAAGTAAAATATGGCTAATCCTTATGACTAATCGGTTAAATCTAATTGTATTTTTATATAGTTAACCAGTAAAAACAAAAGTTATGAATGATGATCAGTTAGAAGGAAAATGGAAACAGATGAAAGGTGAATTTAAGCAAAAGTATGGTAAAGTTACCGACGACGACACCACCTATTCTGAAGGGAAATTTGACGAGATGCTTGGAAGACTTCAGGAAAGAACCGGAAAGTCTAAAGCAGAATTGAGAAAAGAGATAGATAAGTGGTAGTTAAAGCGTAAGCCTTAAATAAAAAGGGACTGCATTTGCAGTCCCTTTTTTCATGATTTTTTTTATAGTAATTAAGATTCGGCTAATTCTTCCTGATTTCTGAAAACTAAATTGTCGTCAAATTCATCTAAAAGAATAATACTATCGGTACTTATCTTTCCTGAAAGAATTTCTTTGGATAACTTATTCAATACTTCTTTTTGTACCGTTCTCTTCACTGGTCTTGCTCCAAATTGCGGATCAAATCCTCGTTTTGATAAGAAAGACAATGCCTGTTCAGTAGCATCTAAAACAATATTCTGTTTCGCTAGCATCTTCTTAACGCCTTTTAATTGTAAACCAACAATACGTTTGATGTCTTGCTGAGTAAGTGGCGAGAACATTACAATATCATCGATACGGTTAATAAACTCTGGTCTTACGCTTTGCTTTAATAAACTAAGAACTTCTGTTTTTGATGCCTCCATAGCACTTTCAACATCCGGAATATTTTCAAATTTATCCTGAATAATCTGGCTTCCCATGTTAGACGTCATAATAATGATCGTGTTCTTAAAATCTGCCAAGCGCCCTTTATTATCGGTTAATCGCCCTTCATCTAACACTTGTAATAAAATATTAAAAGTATCTGGATGTGCTTTTTCAATTTCATCTAAAAGAACTACTGAATAAGGTTTGCGTCGCACTGCTTCCGTTAACTGTCCACCTTCATCATAACCCACATATCCCGGAGGTGCACCAACCAATCGGCTAACAGAGTGGCGTTCCTGATATTCACTCATATCAATTCTCGTCATAGCCGATTCGTCATCGAATAAATATTCGGCTAAAGCTTTGGCTAACTCTGTTTTTCCTACACCGGTAGTTCCTAAAAATAAGAACGATCCAATAGGTCTATTTTGGTCTTGCAAGCCAGCACGACTTCTCCTAACCGCATCACTTACTGCAACAATAGCTTCTTCTTGACCTACAACACGTTTATGCAATTCATCTTCTAAACGGAGTAATTTTTCGCGTTCGCTTTGTAGCATTTTAGTAACAGGTATTCCTGTCCACTTCGCTACTACTTCAGCAATATCATCATTAGTAACTTCTTCCTGAATTAAAGATTTTCCGCTTTCTTTCTCCTGAACTTCTTTTTGCAGGCGTTCTAGTTTTTCCTGAGCATCTTTTATCTTTCCATAACGTAATTCGGCTACCTTACCGTAGTCTCCTTCACGTTCAGCACGATCTGCTTCTAATTTATACTCTTCAATTTCAGTTTTTGCACTTTGGATATTGTCGACGACTTCTTTTTCATTTTTCCATTGTGCATGGATCTCGTTTCGCTCTTCTTTAAGATTCGCTAAATCGGCGTGTAACGATTTCAGTTTTAATTCATCCTTTTCACGTTTAATCGCTTCAATTTCAATCTCAAGTTGCATGATTTTACGATCCAGCACATCTAATTCTTCCGGTTTGGAATTAATTTCCATGCGGAGTTTAGATGCTGCTTCATCCATAAGGTCGATCGCTTTATCTGGTAAGAATCGGTTAGTGATATAGCGTTGCGATAATTCTACCGCTGCGATAATCGCTTCATCTTTAATTCTTACTTTATGGTGCTGCTCATACTTCTCTTTAATACCTCGAAGTATAGAAATTGCACTTTCGGTGTCTGGTTCTTCCACCATCACTTTCTGAAAACGACGTTCTAGAGCTTTATCTTTTTCGAAATATTTTTGATATTCATCCAAAGTAGTTGCACCAATAGCTCTAAGTTCACCGCGGGCAAGTGCAGGTTTTAAAATATTGGCTGCATCCATAGCGCCCTGTCCACCACCGGCACCAACTAGCGTGTGGATTTCATCGATAAATAAGACGATATTTCCATCGCTATCAGTAACTTCTTTGATAACTGCTTTTAGACGTTCTTCAAATTCACCTTTAAATTTTGCACCGGCGATTAAAGCACCCATATCTAAAGAGAAAATTTGTTTGTCTTTAAGATTTTCGGGGATGTCACCAGCTACGATACGATGCGCTAAACCTTCTGCAATTGCAGTTTTACCGGTACCCGGTTCACCAACCAGCATTGGGTTGTTTTTGGTTCTTCGAGACAATATTTGTAGAATTCTACGAATTTCTTCATCTCTACCAATTACCGGATCTAGTTTGCCAGTTTCAGCAAGCTCATTTAAGTTTTTTGCGTATTTATTAAGGGAGTTGTAAGTTTCTTCAGCACTTTGTGAAGTTACTCGGTCTCCTTTTCTCAATTCTTCAATAGCTGATTTTAAACCTTTCTCGTTGGCGCCTTGATCTTTTAAGATTTGCGCAACTTTACTAGACGATTTAAAAATGGCTAAGATTAAATGTTCTACAGAAACATATTCATCGTTCATTTTTTTAGCAATGCTCGACGCTTCATTTACTGTTTTGCCGGCTTCCCGACTCAGCATAATATCTCCACCGCTAACTTTTGGAAAACTCTGTAGCGTGTTATCCAAAATTTGTGTAAAAAGGTTAACGTTTATGTTCAATTTTTTCAGCAAAAACGGAGTCACATTTTCGTCTACAATAGTAATCGCTTTAAATAAGTGCTCGTTTTCAATTTGCTGATGGCCCATCTCCTGAGCAAGCTGTTGCGCCTGCTGGATAGCCTCCTGTGATTTTATGGTAAAATTATTAAAGTTCATGTTTTATTTCTTTTTCATATTCTAAATAGCAAATGCTATACCCTAAAGATAATTAGACAAAATGACACTATTTTTAATGAATTTTAAGACAAAACGTCATAAATGCTAATTATAATGAAAACATTGTATTTAAGCTAAGCATTCGCTTTGAAGGTTTTATCTTTGTTTAAAATTGAATTATGGGAATTTTTGATAAAGTATTTGGAGGAGGAGAGAAGGAAGAAAAAAAGACGTCTGCTATTAATTGGACGCCTTTAACCGATGTTTCGCAATTAGAAATAGCTGAAATGGAATCTCAGCAACAATTAGTAGCGATCTTAAAGCATTCTACACGTTGTGGAATTAGTCGTATGGTGTTAAAACAATTTGAAAATTCTTACGACATTCCTGAGGATGCAGAGGTGAAATTATACTTTTTAGACCTTCTTAATCATAGAGATATTTCAAATAAAATAGCTGACCGTTTTAGTGTAAGACACGAAAGTCCGCAGCTTATCTTGCTTAAGGGAAAAGAGGTGGTTCACCACAGTTCGCATCAGGATATAGAAGTTCAAAATATTAAGGATTTTCTATAAAATTTGAATTTTTAGTTTTTTTAATTTAATTTTAGAAACCATTGTTAAAGATTATTAATCAATCTGATTAAAATTATGATCATTCGTAATTTTGATTTAACGAATAAGATTAATCATAGTTATGGATAAAGAAATAGATTTTACAGAACTGGAAAAAAGATGGGAAGCCATCAAGGAAAGTCAGGAAAACAATAGAGAAGAAAGAGAGTTCCAAGATCACAGCAAAGCGAATCTCCCTGAAGATAGAAAATCAGGCGGAAGCTCTGAAGAGAAAAAAGCTTTAGAAGCTGCAATGCGTGAGTCGCGAGAATTCAGAAGTTATAATAGAGTGAGATAAAAAAAGCTGCCAAATTTGGCAGCTTTTTTTATGCTATATATTTTTGGATTATTTCTTTTTAGGTTCGAAAACAGGTAAAATTTTGGTGTTAATTTCACCAAAACCAATTCGCATACTCTCATTTTCACAGTGCCCTCGCATAATTACAGTATCATTATCTTCTACAAAGCTACGCGAACTACCATCTTCTAAAACTAATGGTTTTTCACCTTTCCACGAAAGTTCTAACATGCTACCGTAAGTATCTGGTGTAGGACCAGAGATTGTTCCAGAAGCCATCATATCTCCCGAATTTACCGGGCATCCATTAATGGTGTGATGTGCCAGTTGCTGGCTCATATTCCAATACAAATATTTGTAGTTTGTTTTAGAAAGTAAGGTTTCGCTTGTATTTTCAGGCTTTAAGTACACTTCAAGTTTAATGTCAAAGCTTTTATCACCTGTGTATTGAAGGTAAGACATCAATTCCTTTTCAGGTTTTGGTCCTTCGGTTCTAAAAGGTTCTAAAGCATCCATGGTTACAATCCAGGGAGAAATAGAAGATGCAAAGTTTTTAGCCAAGAATGGCCCTAGCGGCGCATATTCCCATTTCTGGATATCACGAGCACTCCAATCATTAAACATCACCATTCCAAAGATGTATTCTTCAGCTTCATCTACAGGAATTGGCTCACCAAGTAAATTGGCATCTGTAGTGATAAAAGCCATTTCCATTTCAAAATCTATTTGTTTTGAAGGTCCAAATACAGGTTCACTTGCGCCTTCTGGCATGGTTTGACCTTTTGGACGGTGAATAGGAATGTGGCTGGTTACAATAGAGGAACTTCTACCATGATATCCTACCGGAATGTGAAGCCAGTTTGGCAATAATGCAGTTTCTTTATCGCGAAACATACTTCCTACATTGGTAGCATGCTCTTTACTAGAATAAAAATCGGTATAATCTCCAACCTGAACCGGCATCTGCATTTCTATTTCATCTAAAGTGAAAAGAACAACATTACGATGATCCTGATTATTTTTTAAAGCTTCGTTTTTCTCGTCAAAAATATCAGCAATACGATTTCGTACTAAACGCCAGGTTTTTTTACCATCTGAAATAAAATCATTTAAAGTATCCTGAAGAAAAATATCATCGGTTAAAGGAATGCCTTCAAAATACCCAAGTTGATGTAATGCACCAAGGTCGATCGCAAAATCCCCGATTCTGGTTCCGATAGTGATAATGTCATCTCTGGTTAGAAAAACTCCAAAAGGAATATTCTGAATTGGAAAATCAGTGTCTTTTGAAATATCTAGCCAGGTTTTTCTGCTGGGATCGTTTGCGGTAATAGACATAGAAAAATAAAAATTTGTTAAAATCTGAATGATTCAAATATATTATTTTCCTGTAATTAACCGAATGTATTTATTACTTTTGATGAATATTTAACGTAAATAATTAAGATGCAACGAGATACACAAATTTTTGATTTAATCGAGAAGGAAAAAGAGCGTCAACTGCATGGTTTAGAGCTTATTGCAAGTGAAAACTTTGTAAGTGAGCAGGTAATGGAAGCCGCCGGATCTGTGCTTACCAATAAATATGCAGAGGGATATCCCGGTAAGCGTTATTACGGAGGATGTGAAGTAGTAGATGAAGTAGAGCAATTAGCTATCGATCGTTTGAAAGAACTTTTTGGAGCAGAGTATGCCAATGTACAACCACATTCTGGATCTCAAGCCAATACTGCAGTTTTCCAGGCATGTTTAAAGCCAGGTGAGAAATTTTTAGGTTTCGACCTTTCTCATGGTGGACATTTAACACACGGTTCTCCAGTAAACTTCTCAGGGAAATTATACGAACCTGTATTTTACGGAGTAGATAAAGAAACCGGGCTAATCGATTATGATAAAGTAGCTGAAATTGCAGAAAAAGAAAAGCCAAAAATGATTATTGCTGGTGCTTCTGCTTATTCTCGTGAGATCGATTATAAACGTTTTAGAGAAATTGCAGATAGCGTAGGTGCTATTTTATTTGCCGATATTGCACATCCTGCGGGACTTATTGCAAAGGGAGTAATTGGCGATCCAATGCCACACTGCCATATTGTAACTTCTACCACGCACAAAACACTTCGTGGACCAAGAGGTGGAATTATAATGATGGGGAAAGATTTTGATAATCCATTTGGATTGAAGTTGAAAAACGGAAATCTTAAGAAAATGTCTTCATTACTGAATAGTGCTATTTTCCCAGGAAATCAAGGTGGACCCTTAGAGCATATTATTGCTGCAAAAGCGGTAGCTTTTGGAGAAGCTCTGACAGATGAGTTTTTGCATTATGCCGTACAGGTAAAGAAAAACGCAAAGAAAATGGCTGAAGCTTTTGTTGAAAAAGACTATCAAATCATTTCTGGCGGAACCGATAACCACTCTATGCTTATCGACTTAAGAAATAAAGAGGTAAGTGGTAAAGAGGCTGAAGAAGCTTTAACTAAAGCCGATATCACAGTAAACAAAAACATGGTGCCGTTTGATGATAAATCACCATTTGTAACCTCTGGAATTAGAATTGGTACTGCTGCAGTAACTACAAGAGGTTTAATTGAAGAGGATATGCCAAAGGTTGTAGAATTGATCGATAAAGTAATTATGAATATCGATAATGACGCAAAATTAGCTGAAGTGAAATCTGAAGTAAACTCTTTAATGCACGGCCGTCCGTTATTTAAAGCCTAATCGGATTTTCTATATATAATAAAAAAAGCTACCAGAGATGGTAGCTTTTTTTATACAACGATGTTAGATGAATTATAACTTCAATTTTTTAGTTAGATAAAAACCTAGCAACAACGAAATTCCGGATAAGAAAAACATAGGGGCTAAATAAGCAATTTCATCAGGAATCACAGTATTCGTTTCTAATGCGTTACCAACTAGAAAACTTATACCCATAAATATCAGTAAAAGGCCGAGATTTAAAAGAACTACTTTCCATATAGGTGATGCTCTGTCTAATCTCGCTTTAAAAATTTCAGCACTTTCACCTTTCTCTATAAGCGCTAAACGTTCCCTGTTTCTGGTAGAAAAGAATAGATAGAAAACACCAAAGATACTGGCGAACATTGATACTGGTATTATAATAGCTGGATCCATAATTTAATTTTTTATTTGACGAATAATTTTTTACAAGCGGTTTCAAAAGTTAAGACGATATGTTTCTAAAATAGGTTACAAATTTATTTCAGAAAAAATATAAAGATTTATGTAACCATTACTTGTAGCTTGTCGTCGTATACTTAAATGACCATCAAAGACGATCAAATTATCATCAATCAGATTCTTGGCGGAGATAAGCGATTATTTTCGGTACTGGTAGATCGTTACAAAAATCTGGTCTTTACATTATGTTTGCGCTTGCTTAAGAATAGGGAAGAGGCCGAGGAACTGGCACAGGATAGTTTCGTGAAAATCTATAAATCTCTAAATAAATTTAAAGGGAAGTCTAAATTTTCAACCTGGGTGTATCGTGTTACTTATAATAATTGTCTCGATTTTCTGAAAGCTAAAAAACGCAAATTTCAGGAGTTAAGTGTAGATGACTATGAAGGTTTTGAAATTGAAGATGTAGATAGTGCTATTAATAATTTAGAAGAAAAAGAGCGGAAAATGGCAATTCTTAGCTGTATCAAAATGCTAAGTGAAGATGATGCTTTTTTGCTGACTTTGCATTATTACGAAGATCAGTCGGTTAAAGAAATTGCTGAGGTAATGCAACTTTCCGAATCTAATGTGAAAGTGAAACTATATCGAAGCCGTAAACAACTTGCAGTGATTTTAAAAAGAAAATTGTCGAATGATATGTTGCTGAATTATGGAAACTAAAGAAAAGAAATTAGACGAATTTACTCAGAAAATTTTCAAAGAAACCGATCTGGAAACACCTACTTTTGATTTTACGAACAAGGTAATGACAGATTTGCCTGAAATAGATTTTAAGGTTGATCATAGTGAATTTCAATACAAGCCTCTAATTTCCAAAAGCGGTTGGACAATGATTGCAGCTCTATTGCTGATATTGGTCATTTCCCCATACTATTCTTCAGCTGTGATGGCTTCAGAAGAAATGATGAGTAATTGGGACAAATTTGGATCTTTTTTTAAACCGAGTTTCGATTCATCAAATTTCAGCATTTTAAATTCTGAAGTATTCGCTATTTCCTTAGCGCTTTTTGCCACTTATTTTTTATTAGAAATACTTTTGCTGAATAAATGGATGGATAAAAGAGCTTAATCTGAAGTTTCCTGAAATAAAAGTTTCATGTCTTCATCAATTCTTACTGGTCTATTAGAGCCATGTTTCAATAAACACCATGTTGTTTGAGCTTTTACTAGGATCTTATCGGTGTTTTTATCTTTTATGAGGACGTGACGAATGGAAGTAACATTCGTAATTTCATCAACATAAGTTTGTAGCAAAATATCATCATCCAGAAAAGCCTGTTGCTTATAATCGATTTCGTGCCGAACAACCACCCAAAAATATTCCTTTTTTTGATCTACAGAAGCGCGATCTTCCCAGTGTCCTTTAGCTACATCTTGAATCCATTGTACGTATTGCACGTTGTTTACATGATTTTGGTCATCAAGATCAGATTCAGTTACTTTCAGCTCTAATTGAAAAATTTGGGGTTTGGTAATCATATTATTTCTCTACGATTTTTACTTCGAATAACTTATCCCAATGTTTTCCGGTAACAAAAAGTTGCTTGGTGTGAGGATTGTAAGCGATTCCGTTAAGAACATGGTTTGTTTCGTCTAGTTCGTTTTTATTGTCAAGTTTATCTCTTAAACCTCTAAAATCGATAAGACCATCTATAGCGCCATTCTTAGGATTTATAATGGCAACACCATCTTTTTGATACGTATTTGCATAGATTTCTCCATCTACCCATTCTAATTCGTTCATTTTAGAAACTATATTTTTATGAGTAGCAATTTGTATGTAATCTTCTTCAGCTAAAGTTTCAGGATTTAATAACCATATTTTTTCGGTTCCATCACTTTTATAAATATGCTCACCATCATGGCATAATCCCCAGCCTTCTTTACTTTGATTGTAACTAAATGTTCCTGTTTTCTCGAAAGTATCGAGATTATAGATATAGCCTTCTTTGGCTCTCCAGGTTAATAGTATAATTTGATCTTTAAAAATGGTCATACCTTCACCAAAAACAGAATCGTCCAGATCGATTATTTTTAAAACTTCACCAGATTTTAGGTCAACTTTTCTAAGATCAGATTCGCCATATTCCCCGGTACTTTCATATAAAGTATCATTTAAAAATTCTAATCCCTGGGTATACGCTTTGGGATCGTGAGGATAAATGTTTACGATTTCGTAAGTGTATGCTTTTGGCGAAGTATTATTATAAATTTTGATGGATTTGGTCGTGGTATCTTTTTCGCCTTCGTAGAAAACTTCAGCTATGATCTCCTGATTTCCTAATTTTTGATCTTCAGAAGAAATATCGAAAGACCAGTTTGGTGATTTTGCACTGATTTTTTCAGTATTTAAATACACGATAACTGAATCGATTTTGAGCTCTTTTTTATTTTCAATGTGCCCAGAAATACGTTCGCCAAGTTTAAATTCCTTCTTGTTTTCTGCAATTTTTACACTAAAAGGCGATTTTTTTGATCCTGAATTGCTTCCGCAGGAAAAATATAGAAAAGCTAATGCTAAGATTAACAGAGATTTAAATTTCATCATTTTTAATACTACTATTTTGTAGGGCTAAATTAACTAATTCTGTTTAAAAAATGCTTGCCAGAAGTACTAAAGATTGTATATTTGCACCCGGCAAGTCCCACACAACCAGCTCCTGCTGAATCCCCCAGGGCGGGAACGCAGCAAGGGTAAGTGGTCGCAGCGGTGTGATGTGGGTTACTTGCCTTTTTTTGTATCTGGAAATTAAGAAAAATAATCGCATATTTGCGCTATGAAAACAGATACTTTCTCTCAAAAAGTAGTCTTAATTACCGGCGGATCTTCAGGTATCGGTAAAGCGATTGGCGACTATTTAACTCAGCATAATTTTAAGGTTTACGGCACTAGTAGAAATTCTACAGGAAAATCATCAAATTTTAATCTTATAGATTTAGATGTTACTAAGGAAGATAGTATCTTTAAAGCAGTAAATTTAGTGCTAAGCAAGGAAGAGCGGATAGATATTTTAATAAATAACGCTGGTGTTGGAATAACAGGCCCGATTGAAGAGACGCCTACCGACGAAATTCGAAATGCTTTTGAAACTAATTTTTACGGCCCTATAAACATTTGCAAAGCGGTTTTACCGATAATGCGAAAGCAAAATGAAGGTCTAATTATTAATGTTACCTCTATAGCGGGATATATGGGATTGCCCTATCGCGGAATTTATTCGGCATCTAAAGCGGCATTAGAAATTGCTGCAGAGGCTTTACGAATGGAAGTAAAGGGTTTTAATATTAAAATGACAAGTATAGCTCCGGGAGATTTTGCTACTAACATAGCTTCGGGGCGTTATCATGCGCCGGTTTTAAGTGATTCTCCTTACAAGAAATCTTATGGAGAAACTTTAAAATTGATGAACGCGCATGTAGATGCCGGGCAGGATCCAAATATGATGGGTAAAGCTGTGCTTAATATTATAAACGAAAAAGCACCAAAAGGGCATTATAGAGTTGGTGATTTATTACAAAAAGCGAGTATTGTACTTAAAAAGATTTTGCCAGACAAGGCGTACGAGAAGATGCTAATGAATCACTATAAATTATAAATTGTACACATAAAGTGTTATTTTTACACTTAAATTGAATAGATCATAAACTTAAAAAAATCTGTAATATGAAATTTTTTATTGATACAGCTAATCTTGATCAAATAAGAGAAGCTCAGGAATTAGGTGTTTTAGATGGTGTAACTACCAATCCTTCTTTAATGGCAAAAGAGGGAATTACCGGGAAAGAAAATATTATTAATCATTATAAAAAAATCTGTGAAATCGTAACTGGTGATGTAAGTGCGGAGGTTATTTCTACAGATTTTGATAATATTGTAAAAGAAGGAGAAGAGCTTGCAGCGCTTCACGATCAAATTATTGTTAAAGTACCAATGATCAAAGAAGGTATTAAGGCGATAAAATATTTTAGCGATAAAGGAATTAAAACCAACTGTACTTTAGTGTTTTCTGTAGGACAGGCTTTATTAGCTGCTAAAGCAGGAGCAACTTATGTTTCTCCATTCCTAGGTCGTTTAGATGATATTTCTACAAACGGTCTTAACCTAATCGAAGAAATTAGATTAGTTTATGATAACTACGGTTACGAAACTGAAATCTTAGCAGCATCTATACGTCACACCATGCACGTTATCGATTGTGCAAAAATTGGTGCAGATGTAATGACAGGGCCACTTTCTTCTATCGAAGGATTGTTGAAACATCCATTAACTGATATTGGATTAGAGAAATTCTTAGCTGATTATAAAAAAGGAAACGAGTAATTTCCTTGAATATATAAAACTGAAAAAGCTGCCCTAGGGCAGCTTTTTTTATATTCTTATCTCCGACTTTTTCTTCAACTAAGTTCTATTTCAATCTGATAACTGAAAGAAAAAGTAATTCCTAGTTATTTATAAATTCCAGAAGTTTCGATTCAAACTCAGCAGATGTGCTTAGTGCTTCATCACCTTTTACGATAACGGCATTTTTATCTAAGAAGTTTATTCGGTATAAATATTTGGTAGCAACATTCTCTCCAAACGCTCTGTTTGATAATTGATATTGGTTGGATTTATCGTAGTTATTTTCATCCATAACCCGTAGCCATTTTTTATGCTGACCTATGTCCAGATTAATTCCAATAAAATCTAATTCAGGATATTTCTCTCTTAAATTTTGGATTGTTTGAAATTGCCAAAGATAGCGCCTTGAATTATTGGCTGACCAAAAATATACTATCGTCTTTCTATTTATAGCATCCTTATAAGTAATTTCTTCGCCGTTGCTATTTCGAATCGTAAAATCGGCGATGGACTTTCCCGTAAAATAATTTGTTTGAATGTCTGCGAGCTCATTTATTTCATCGATATCGCTATATTTTATTTTTTTTGCAAAATCTAAAACCTCATTCAAGTCTTCTTCGTTAGAGGCCATAGTTACCGCTTTACTAAGAAGGATATCTAAAAATTTGTTTTTTATGGCCGGGGTGTTAGAAAGTGAATCTATTAGAGAAGCCCTGCGTTTTACGTTTTCAAAATTAGATATATTATAGCAATCTCTTTCTTTATGCTTCTCTATACAATGCTCTATAGCTCTCGTGCGTAAGTAATCGTCTATAGTATTGGTGTAAACGTAGTAATTTTGAAGAAGCTCATTATCAAAATCTATGGAATCTCTATAATTGTTGAAATCTTCTGGAATAAGATCAGTAAAATCTGAATGATATTTTTTTATAAGGTAAGTATAGCGTTCCCGTAAATCATAAAATTCGTAATCGATACTTTGCTTAGCTAATTCAAGAAAGTTTTCACTTAAATCGTGACCTTCCACATTTTTATTAAATTCAGCCATTCTGGTTTTGTGGATCGAATCGCTAATTTTTTTAAATGCTTTAGGTTTAATTTTATAATAATCTAATACCAAATTGTTATTAGCTCGATTTCTTAGAAATAAATCAAGTAAAAAAGAACTTTCTTTACTTCCTCTACCACTAAAATTTAAAGATTGGTCAAAATCGTATGTATTAACCCATACAATAATGCTGTCTCCCGGTTCTAAATAAACTACTTGGTTTTCTGGATTATGCTGAAAAGTGTAAATCCCGGCATCTAATTTTGGAAGATATTTACCGAATTGATTATCCTCGTTTAACTGGATCGTGTCTATCGGTTCCTGATCTTTAGAGATGATCACATAATTCGTATTTGGATTAACAATTTTACCGCCAATATAAATGTTCCCATTATTTGCGCTATCATTTTTGCAACAAACGAAGAGGAACACTGTAGAAATAATACTGAAAAGAAAAAATTTTCTCATCCAAAAAAATTATATATCCATAGCTAAAACTGATTTCTATTAACAGCAAATATAGATGGTGCCCAAAACCTTGCATGTTAAGCACGAGTTAAAAGGAATTTTAAAAACGTTAATCTTTTAGAAAGTGTACAATATATGCTACTTTTGCCAAAAATTTAAAGGAATTTATGCTTTCAGTTTCAAATCTTTCGGTTCAGTTTGGTAAAAGAGTTCTTTTTGATGAAGTGAATACCACTTTTACTGATGGGAACTGCTACGGAATTATTGGTGCCAACGGTGCCGGTAAATCTACATTTTTAAAAATATTATCAGGAAAATCCGATCCAACCTCCGGGCATGTACATTTAGAGCCTGGTAAAAGGATGTCGGTACTGGAGCAAAATCACAATTTATTTGACGATTATCCGGTTTTAGAAGTTGTTTTGAGAGGGAATAAACCACTTTTCGAAATCAAGACTGAAATCGATGCTTTATATGCAGATTATTCAGATGAAAATGCTGAGCGTATTGGCGAGCTACAGGTGCAGTTTGAAGAAATGGACGGATGGAATGCCGATAGTGCTGCTGCTTCGCTTTTATCGAATTTAGGGATTAAAACAGAGCATCATTATACTTTAATGAAAGATCTGGATGGTAAGCAAAAAGTACGAGTGTTGTTAGCGCAGGCACTTTTTGGAAATCCTGATGTTTTAATTATGGATGAGCCTACCAACGATTTGGATTACGAAACAATTAGTTGGTTAGAAAATTTTCTTGCTCATTACGATAATACGGTAATTGTTGTTTCTCACGACCGTCACTTTTTAGATGCGGTATGTACACATATTTCTGATATCGATTTTGGTAAAATAAACCACTTTAGTGGTAATTATTCTTTCTGGTACGAGTCTTCTCAATTAGCAGCGAGGCAACGTGCACAGCAAAACAAGAAATCTGAAGAGAAGAAAAAGGAACTTCAGGAATTTATCCAGCGTTTTAGCGCGAATGTTGCAAAATCTAAACAGGCAACTTCTCGTAAGAAGATGATCGATAAGTTGAATATTGAAGAAATTAAACCTTCTAGTCGTCGTTATCCCGCTATTATTTTTGATAGAGATCGCGAGGCAGGAGATCAAATTCTGAATATAGAAAAGTTAGAAGCTTCTATTGAAAATGAAACGCTTTTTAGTGGTATAAATATCAATTTATCTAAAGGCGATAAAGTGGTTGTTTTTTCTAGAGATAGTCGTGCGACTACTGCTTTTTACGAAATAATAAACGGAAGAGAAGAACCCGTTTCTGGTAAATATAGTTGGGGAGTAACAACTTCACAATCTTACCTTCCATTGGATAACTCCGAGTATTTTGAGAATGATCTTACGCTTGTAGATTGGCTTAGACAATATGCGCAGACAGAAGAAGAAAGAGAAGAAGTCTTTATTCGTGGTTTTTTAGGGAAAATGTTATTTAGTGGGGAAGAAGCTCTTAAAACTAGTAATGTATTATCTGGAGGTGAAAAAGTACGTTGTATGTTAAGCCGAATGATGATGATGAGGGCTAACGTTTTGATGTTAGATGAGCCAACAAACCATTTGGATCTGGAATCTATTACCGCTTTTAATAATTCACTAAAGAATTTTAAAGGAACGGTGATGCTTACTACACACGATCACGAATTTGCACAAACTGTAGCAAATAGAATTATCGAGCTTACGCCAAACGGGGTGATAGATCGTTACATGACATTTGATGAGTATATGAGTGATTCTAAAATTAAAGAACAACGTGATAAAATGTATTCTTAAATTAAGGAATTTGACTATTCTATAAAATATAAAAAGCCTGAAGTTTTACTTCAGGCTTTTCTGGCTAAACAAACAAATTTTATCAAATGATATAACTTGTTTTCTTTAAAACATTCCGCCGCCTTGGGCTTCATCGTTATCTCTTTGTTTCCTTTTTAATTTCTTAGCATTATTACCTCCAAAACGATAGCTAAATCCTACATATACGTTTTGAAATTCACTTTTAAAAACTCCGTTTTGTTCGTAAGGTCTGGTAGTGCTAAACTTATATTCTTGTGTTCCAAAAACGTCATTGAAGTTTAAACTAACGGTAGCTTTGTTATCCAAAAACGAATAGCGCCCGCCAATATTCGCAAAAAATACATCTTCATTTTTAAACTGAAGTTCCTGGCTTGGTCCTCGGTAAAAACCGAATAACTGCAAAGTCAAATCTTCGGTGACAGAAAAGCTATTATTGATTCTTGCAGTGTATACAGTATTATCTACTTCAACAAAATCACTTCCTACAACACCACTTTGGGTTTGTTGGTACAATTCAAAACTTCCGTTAGCGCTCCACCATTCAGTAAATTTATAGTTAGAAGATAATTCAACACCATAAGCATTTGTGTCATCAAAATTGGCAAAGGAAATAAAAAGGCTCGCGGGATCTGATGGATCTTCTTCGATTAACTGATTAATGTTATCATTAATATTTCTGAAGAAAACACCTCCTGTAAAACTTCCGTTTTTAAGATTTCTGGTATAATTGAATTCTATAGAATTAGTAAACTGTGGTTGTAAATCTGGATTTCCTAATACCGTAATTGTTGGAGTGCTTATCTGTCTAACAGGACTTATCTGACTTAAACTGGGACGATCAATTCTTCGGCTATAACTTACCTGATAGGTATTTTTCTCGTTTGGAGTATAATTGAAATAACCGGAAGGATATAGCGTAATATAATCGTCGCTAAAAATATTTTCACCATATACTTCAGCATCAATATCAAAGTGCTCCAGACGTGCTCCTATTTGGTATGAAAATTTCTCGTAGGTTTGCCCAAAGGTGCTATAAAGCGAATAGATATTACGTTCGTAGTTGTAATCAGAGTCCTGCGCTAATGGATTGTTGGTATTATAATCTTGTTCGTTATTTAAGATTCTTGCCTCGGCGCCTGCTTCAAATTTAGATCGCTCTCCAATCGGTAAGGTGTAATCTATATTTGTTATTAAAGTTCCTCTTTCTTCATTTACATCTTCAGTATAAGAATTAAAAGAAGCATTTTCGCTGAAATTGGCAGTGAAATCTTCATCACCGTCATAATCATTATAATCTGCTTCAAATAGAATTTCGTGACCTTCTTTAGCAAACAAATGTTTAAATGCGAAATTGTAAGTAGCATTATTACTTTCAAAATCAATGTTCAGAAATTGGTCAAAATTGTTTGAAGGAGTATTTAGATAAATTGCGCTTACTGTCGCATCTAACCCACCATCAAAAATGTTTTGATTAGTATAGAAGCTAAAAGTATTATTATCGTCTAAGAAATAATCTATACCAACTTTATAAATATAGGAATTGTTATTATTCAGCATATCCAGATTTTGCTTCGCGTCTCTTCCTACCAAATTGATATTATTTATATTTTGGCGTTTTCCGAAATTGCTTCCTAGGTTGGCATAGAAATTAAATTTTCCCTGGCGATAGTTAAGATCCAAAGAACCATTTACACGTGCATTTTCGCCATAAGTGAGTCCGGTGTTTAAATTTCCGTTGAATCCGTTATTCGCATTTTTATGCAGAACAATATTTATAATTCCGCTCATACCCTCAGGGTTGTATTTTGCTGAAGGATTAGTAATTAGTTCAATTTTTTTGATTGAAGTAGAAGGGATCTGCTTTAATAATTGCGCAGGATCCATATTTGTTGGTTTGCCGTCAATTAAAATTCGCACATTAGAATTTCCTCGAAGCGCAATGTTACCATCTTGATCTACATTAACCGATGGCACATTATTCATAATTTCTGAAGCTGTTGCACCGGTTGTGGTTAGATCTTTGCCTACATTAATAATCTTACGATCAATTCGCTGTTCGATTGTAGAGCGTTCGGCAACTACGGTGACTTCATCCATTTCAGCAACAGAAGGATCAAGGTTAATGACTCCCAAATCCATTGCTCCGGAATTTCGCGTAATTTCAATTTCCTTTGAGAATTTGTTGTAACCGATAAATTGAATGCCTAGCGTATAATTCCCCGGTTTTACTTTTTTGATGATGAATGACCCGTCTTCTTCAGAAGTTGTACCTGTGATGATGTTGCCTTCAGTATCTTGCAAGCTAATAGTCGCATAAGGAACAGGTTCCTGCAATTGACTATCCATGATTTTCCCGGAAATTCTAGCGAATGGTTCGATCATTGCAACAGAATTGAAACTGGTAAAGGCTACGATAATGATTAAAAATAACTGTTTCATTTTTTGACTGATGTTTACTATTTGATGATGTAATGCAATAAAAGATACTTTGTATTGCATAATACTTATTTGTGTCTTTCTGCATTTTAATGGTTTCTACTATATAGACGACACTAAAAATAATATGTTACAGAAACTCTGAAAAAATATTAAAAAGTTCGCGCCTTGCAACCAGCGCGAACCTTAAAAGCATAGCTATCTTCTAACCATCAAAAAAAAGATAGCAACAGCATTTTTAGACTAGTCTTATCATAAAGACTGATAAGTTTTAAACTTGTTACACTAAATTTTAAAAAGTATTTTTACTCGATAATCGATATTACATGTTGAGATTTGCCTTGACATAAAATAAATTTTAAAAAAAATCATGGGCTTGCCCTGAGTTAATTAAATAATATGAAGAAAAAGACATTAGTAATAGGAGCATCAGCTAATCCAGCCAGATACTCTAATATGGCGATTAAAAAGTTGAAAAGTAAACAGCAACCCATCGTAGCTCTAGGATTAAGAGAAGGCGAAGTTGATGGAGTGAAGATCGAAAACGAAAAAATAATTTTTCCTGATATTGATACGGTTACATTATATGTTGGACCAAGAAATCAGCCCGAATATTACGAATATATAGTAGCCTTAAGCCCAAAACGAGTGATTTTTAATCCTGGTACAGAGAACCCAGAATTATATCGAATCTTAAAAGATAATAATATTGAATTCGAAAATGCCTGTACTTTAGTGATGCTTGGTACGAATCAATATTAATCCTAAAAAGGTAATTGCTCCATTTACAATTAGCAATTCATAATTGAAAACATAGCCGCCAAGATATTCTGGCGGTATATTACCAATTACAAAAGTTAAAGCCACAGAGATGATGGCAACGATCCATACCAGATGATCTTTGATTTTCATTTTGGTAAAAATCCCAAAAGCAAAAAGACCTAATAAGGGACCGTAAGTGTAACTCGCTGCTTTTAGCAAGAGATCGATCACACTGCTATCAAGCAAATATTTAAAAGCGATGATCACTACTACCAATAATACACTTATTAAAATGTGAGCACGCTTTCTAATACCTTTTTGATCACTTAACTCTCGCTTTTCAATATTGAGGAAGTCTACACAAAAGCTGGTGGTTAAACTGGTAAGCGCGCTATCTGCACTAGAATATGCAGCTGCAATGAGACCAAGTAAAAATATAATGGCAAGTCCCATTCCCATTTCAGCATTTAAAGCAATTTCAGGAAAAAGAAGATCTGTTTTCTCTTTACCATCTAGCGTGGGGATGCTAATTCCATTCTGTTCAGCATAAATAAATAATAGTGCTCCCAAGAATAGAAATAATATGTTTACTGGTATAAAAACCAAACTGTAAGACATCACATTTTTTTGTGCGTCTCTAAGACTTTTACAAGTTAGGTTTTTCTGCATCATATCCTGGTCTAAGCCCGTCATGCAAATAGTAATGAACATTCCGCCAAAGAAAGCTTTCCAGAAATAATCCTTTTCAAGAAAATTATCAAAATGAAAAGTTTCGGTATATGGCGCAAGTTCTGGTGCAGTAAAAAAGTCGTTAAACGTCCAGTTTAATTCGGTTGAAATAAAATAAATAGCAATACCTACAGAACCGAGCATAAATAAGGTTTGTAGTGTATCGGTATAGACAATTGTTTTAATTCCGCCTCGCGAGGTATAGATCCAAATAAGTAATATAGAAAGGACTACGGTAACTACAAAAGGAACATTCCATGCTTCAAAAACAAAATACTGTAATACGGTTGCCACAAGAAATAGTCGAAATGAGGCTCCTAGAACACGGGAAACAAAAAAGAAAAATGCACCGGTTTTATAACTAACATTACCAAATCTATTATTTAAATATTGGTAAATTGATGTTACATTAAGACTATAATAAATAGGCAGCAAGACAAAAGAAATGACCAAATAGCCAAATAGATAACCGGCCACCACCTGCATATAACTAAATTGTGAATCTCTAACCCAACCCGGTACCGATATAAAAGTAACTCCGGATAATGAGGCTCCTACCATTCCAAATGCTACGATGTACCATGGCGATTTACCTTCGGCTTTAAAAAAAGCTTCGTTACTATCTTCCTTACCAGTGAAATAAGAGATGAGCATTAAAACTCCAAAATAAATAACGATAAGCAGGACAATGTGTATGGGCTCCATATCTATAAATTTAACCAAATGCTTTGCAAACTTAGCATAATCGTAACTATTAGCATCGATTTAAAAATCGTAAATTTGTCGCTATGGATTTTTCTTCGAAATTATTGGAGCAGGCTGTGGACCAAATGTCCCAGTTGCCCGGTATAGGAAAACGTACCGCACTAAGGCTAGTATTACATTTATTACGACAGCCCGAAGCGCAAACCGAGCAGCTAACCAAGGCACTTTCTAAACTTAAATTAGAAGTAAAACGATGCCGAAATTGCTATAATATTAGCGATACCGAATTATGTGACATTTGTGCCAATCCTTCTAGAGAGGAAGAATTGGTATGTGTAGTAGAAGATATACGCGATGTAATGGCCATCGAAAATACAGGGCAATATCGTGGAATGTATCATGTACTGGGTGGAAAAATAAGCCCCATGGATGGAATAGGACCATCACAACTTACTATTAAACCACTTATAGATAAAGTGAAAGATGGGAAAATTACAGAAATAATTTTCGCTTTAAGTAGTACTATGGAAGGGGATACCACCAATTTCTATATTTACAAACAGTTAGAAGGGACCGGTATTAAAACTTCTACGATAGCAAGAGGAATTAGCGTTGGTGATGAGCTAGAATATGCAGATGAAGTAACTCTTGGGAGAAGTATAACCAATAGAGTTCCGTTTGAAAATAGCTTAAAAAGTTAAAAACCATTTGGAGTTCTACTTTCAGGTTGAACGATGAAATTGTAAATTTACAGCGGTTTTTATTGAAATTTGATATAGAATATTTTTTAGTGAATTTATATTTTATTGATTTTTTAATATTTAAAAAGCTTTTATTTAATTAAATTCGCAAACGAAATAATAAAAAATAGCTTTCAGATATAGATATGGCAAAATTTGAACTTAAATTACCTAAAATGGGTGAAAGTGTTGCTGAGGCAACCATAACCAGTTGGTTAAAAGAAGTAGGCGATACCGTAGAAGCTGATGAACCAGTACTAGAAATAGCTACCGACAAGGTAGATAGTGAAGTGCCGAGTGAAGTTGATGGTAAAATTTTAGAAATACTTTTTGAAGCAGACGATGTAGTTGAAGTTGGCCAAACGATCGCAATTATAGAAACGGAAAGTGAAATTGAGCAGGAAGACGACGAATTTGATATAGATATTGATGAGGAAGAGGATGATGACGATTCAGCGGAAGTAGAACAACATGCTGCCCAGGCTGAAGAAGCTGTCGACAGTGCGAAGGAAACTGCTGGAAGTACAGAATATTCAGATTCAGATCGTTTTTATTCTCCGCTTGTAAAAAACATAGCCAAAGAAGAGAATATCAGCCTGGAGGAATTAGAAAAAGTTGAAGGTACTGGTAAAGATGGTCGCGTTACTAAAGACGATATTTTAGCTTATGTAGAAAATCGTTCTGACGATGCTGAAAAAACTAATCAGAAAAAATCTTCGGCTCCTAAATCAGATCACTTAGAACCTGCATTTAAGAATCAAGAAAATGTAGTCGCTTCAGGAAAAGATGAAATTATTGAGATGAGCCGAATGGGCAAAATGATCAGTAAACACATGGTCGATAGTGCTCAAACTTCAGCACATGTACAATCATTTATAGAAGCCGATGTTACGAATATATGGAACTGGAGAAATAAGCATAAAGATTCCTTTCAGCAGAAAGAGGGCGAAAAACTAACATTTACGCCTATTTTTATGGAAGCGGTAGCCAAAGCTATTCGAGATTTTCCTTTAATTAATATTTCTGTAGACGGCGATAAAATAATCAAAAAGAAAGATATCAATCTTGGGATGGCAGCAGCACTTCCAGATGGTAACCTTATCGTTCCGGTAATTCGAAATGCAGATCGATTAAACCTTGTAGGAATGGCTAAAGCCGTTAATGATCTTGCAAGTAGAGCGCGACAAAATAAACTGAAACCAGATGATATCCAGGGCGGGACTTATACCGTAACCAATGTAGGAACCTTTGGAAGCATTATGGGAACACCAATTATCAATCAACCTCAGGTAGGGATTTTAGCCTTAGGTGCGATTCGTAAAATGCCTGCAGTTATCGAAACTCCTGAAGGTGATTTTATCGGGATTCGATATAAAATGATCCTGTCGCACAGTTATGATCATCGTGTAGTAAACGGAGCCCTTGGAGGTCAGTTTGTACAACGAGTTGCCCAGTATTTGGAAGGATACGATAAAAACAGAGAAATATAATAATTTATAAAGAATTAGATAAAAACCGGAGCTGCTTTTAATAAGCGGTTCCGGTTTTATTTTTATCTTGCTATTAAGAAAACAAAAAAATATCATGGAATTAAACCTTACAAAACCTATCTGTTTTTTCGATCTGGAAACAACTGGTACGAATCTGGCTAAAGATAGGATTGTAGAAATCGCAATTTTAAAAGTTTTTCCTAACGGAAATAAAGAGAGTAGAACATGGTTGGTAAATCCCGAGATGGAAATCCCACAGGAAGTTATCGAAATTCACGGTATTTCTAACGAAAAGGTAGCCAACGAGCCCACTTTTAATGATTTGTCCAAACAAATCTATGATATGATCAAAGGTTGCGATTTGGGAGGATATAACTCTAATCGTTTTGATATTCCCCTTCTTGCAGAAGAATTATTGCGTGCGGATATCGATTTTGATATGAAAAATATGCTTGCTGTAGATGTGCAGACAATTTTCCATAAAAAAGAACAAAGAACCCTAGCCGCTGCTTTTAAATTTTACTGCGGAAAAGATCTTATCGATGCGCACAGTGCCGCTGCCGATACTGAAGCTACTTTTGAAGTATTAAAATCTCAGTTAGATAAATACGATGATCTTGAAAATGATATCAAATGGTTATCAAAATATAGTGCTAGAAAGACTTTTGCAGATTTTGCCGGATTTATCACTTTCAATAAAAAAGGTCAGGAAATTTTCTCTTTTGGGAAATACCGTGGGAAACTGGTAGAAGAGGTTTTAGAAAAAGAACCAGGTTATTTTGGCTGGTTGCAAAATGCCGATTTTCCTTTGTACACCAAAAAGGTGTTAACGGCTATTAAATTGCGTAAGTTAAATACCAAATTGTAAAAAATGCGAATCCTGTTCACTGTTTTTTTGCTTGTTTCTGTTAGCAGTTATGCGCAGACAATTAGAGCAGTTGGGCAGGTAGTAGATGCTAAAACTTTAGAACCTTTACCTTACGTTAATATTCTTTTAGAAGAGCAACGAAAAGGAATTTCTACCGACCAACAGGGAAGATATACTTTTGTAGTAAAGGATGTTTCAGGAGAAGTTAAAGCTAGGTTTAGTTATGTGGGCTACCAATCTAAATATATCAGCTTAAAAGAATTAAAAGGAAAGGTTGTTAAGTTATCGCCATCAATAGATGGTTTAGCTGAGGTTTATTTATATACGATTCAGAATAAAAAAACAAAAAGGATCAACGATTTTAGAATCGGGGAATCAATAGGTTTAGGGAACTTTAGCGGCGGTCAATATCCAAGTATCGTGGCCAGATATTATGAGAAACCTGCTAAATTTGAAGAGGGGTGTTTTATAAAACAAATTGAAGTACGATACTTTTCAGTAGAAGAAACACTTTACGGAAACGCAAAGTATCGTTTGCGAATTATGGCTGTAGATAAAGATGGAAAGCCATCTTATGATCTTTTAAGTGATGGCATAATTATAGAAAAAGCGCAAAATCAATTTAAGACAAAAATTGATATGCTTCCTTATAAAATTCCTGTTCCGGAAAGTGGTTTTTTCGTAGCTGTAGAGCATCTTTTTATAAAGGAGAATAGTTATTACGAAAAGAAAGATTATCGTGTAAATGATACGATAATTTATAAAAACGTAGAATTACGAAAATATGGACCAGTTTTTAAAGGAGTTTTAGAAGAGTATTCTCCTAATTTTAGCTCGTATTACAAAGACACCAGTGGATGGAGAAAAATGAATACATTAGATAATTCGAATGATGCATTTTCAGGCAAATTACCCGTACCAGCATTCAAAATTATATTAACAGATTAAAAGAATTGTAGATGAAGCTTATTTGTATAGGTAGAAATTACACCGATCATATTGCTGAATTGGAAAATGAAAAACCAGTAGATCCTGTAGTTTTTCAGAAGCCAGATACTTCAATATTACTTAAAAAACAGCCCTTTTTTATTCCAGATTTTTCTAATGATGTACATTACGAAGTAGAGGTTTTAATAAAGATTACTCGCGTAGGAAAACACATTCAGCCAAAATTTGCACATAAATATTATGATGAAATTGGTTTGGGGATCGATTTTACAGCACGTGATCTTCAGTCACAATTAAAAGCAAAAGGACTTCCGTGGGAAAAAGCAAAAGGCTTTGATGGCGCAGCAGTAATAGGAGAGAAGTGGCTCGATAAAAATCAGTTTTCAGATTTAAATAATATTAATTTCAGTTTAAAAAAGAACGAAGAAATTGTTCAAAATGGAAACACTTCTTTGATGTTGTGGAAAATTGATGAAGTAATTTCTTATATTTCAAAATTCTTTACCCTTAAAATCGGAGATATTATCTTTACTGGTACCCCAGCCGGAGTTGGTCCGGTAGCACCAGAAGATCAATTAACAGGTTTTATTGAAAATGAAGAAATGTTCTCTATAAATATCAAATAATCCCTATGAGTACCTATAATCTAAAAGACGTTGAGGAAATGGCAGACGGCGATCAGGAATTTCTGATGGTAGTTGTGCAAACATTCCTTGAAGAAATCCCCCCAGATGTAGCTGCCATGAACGAAGCTATAGCAAATGGTAACGCAACATTGGCTTATAGATACGCTCACAAAATGAAGCCGAATCTTAAATTATTTGGTTTAAAATTAATGCCGCAGATCACCATTATTGAGCAATGGTCTAAACAAGGGAAGAATAAAGAAGACGTGCCACAGGCCGGTAGGATTATTACTACCAAAGTCGATAAGGTATGTGAAGAATTAAAAGAAGATTTTAATCTGTAATGAACGCAGAAATTATAACCATTGGCGATGAGATTCTCATTGGCCAGATTATCGATACCAACTCAGCATATATTGCAAAAGCGCTTAATAAGATAGGTGTTAGTATTCATCAAATCACTTCTATAGAAGATGATTGGGATCATATTCTAGATACGCTTAAAGATGCGCAACAAAGAGCAGATATCGTAATTATTACCGGAGGTTTAGGGCCTACCAAAGACGATATAACCAAAAAATGTCTCTGTGAATTTTTTGATGACGAGCTCGTTAAAGATGAAGGGGTTTTGGCGCATGTAGAGGAGCTTTTTAGAAAATATATCGATACTCCAATCTCAGATTTAAATAGAATGCAGGCCTTAGTTCCCTCTAAAGCTGAAGTACTAACTAACAAGTTTGGTACGGCACCAGGGATGTGGCTTAAGAAAGATGATACTGTTTTTGTTTCCATGCCCGGAGTTCCTTACGAAATGAAAGGCTTAATGGAAGTCGAGGTGATTCCACGAATTATAGAGCGTTTTAAAAGGCCGGTAATTTTGCATAAGACAGTGCTTACTTACGGAATGGGAGAAAGTGCCATTGCTGAAAAGATCGAAGATTGGGAAGACGCTTTGCCACCACATATTCGTTTAGCGTATTTGCCTAATCTTGGCAAAGTACGTTTAAGGTTAAGTACAAAAGGAAGTGATCTCGCCGCTATGGAGCAAGAGATTAATGATCAGATAGCTTCCTTAAAAAATATTATTGGAGAGATTATAAGAGGAATTGAGGAAGAAGATCCAATAGAAGTTCAAATTGGTCATTTACTGAAGAAAAAAAATGCTTCGCTAGCTACCGCTGAAAGTTTTACCGGTGGGAGATTAGCTTCTTTATTTACGGAGTATCCAGGATCTTCAGCATTTTTTAAAGGTAGTGTTGTAGCTTATGCAACTTCAGCTAAGTTGAATATTTTGGGAGTTCCTAAAGAACTTATCGAAGAATATTCAGTAGTTAGTAATCAGGTTGCTTGTGAAATGGCAAAAAGAGTAAAAGCTTTATACGGAACCGATTATGCGATCGCGACGACTGGCAATGCAGGTCCCGAAAAGGGAGATAGCGATGCCGATGTTGGTACCGTTTTTATAGCGATAGCGACGCCAGAAACTGTTTATGCAAAAGAATATAGCTTTGGGAATCATCGCGAAAAGGTGGTTGGAAAGGCTGTAAATAAAAGCTTAGAGCTCATATTGGATGAAATATATGGTCTTAAATAATTTGGTTTTTAGCCAATAATTTAATACTCAATATTGAAGAAATAAATATTGTAAATTTTTTTCTCAAAATGTGTTGTGAATTAGGTAGAAAAACCGTTAATTTGCACCCTGTTTTGAAATAACGAGATAAAGTATAGAGCAATGTCAAGAGTTTGTGAACTTACAGGTAAAAAAGCGATGGTTGGGAACAATGTTTCTCACGCAATGAATAGAACCAAGCGTAAATTTAACGCCAATTTGGTAAAAAAACGTTTTTTTATTCCTGAAGAGGATAAATGGATTACTTTGAAAGTATCTACCTCTGCGCTTAAAAATATTAACAAAAAAGGAATCTCTGCCGTGATCAAAGAGGCTAGAGCAAAAGGATTTCTTCAGAAATAATCCTTTACCTATAAAAATAAAGTAAGATGGCAAAGAAAGGAAACAGAGTACAGGTTATTTTAGAGTGTACTGAACATAAAGGTTCTGGTAAACCAGGTACATCTAGATATATTACTACTAAGAATAAAAAGAATACGCCGGATAGAATGGAGTTAAAGAAATTTAACCCAATCTTGAAAAAAATGACGGTTCATAAAGAGATTAAATAATTTGAGTCATGGCAAAGAAATCAGTAGCAGCATTACAAACAGGATCTAAGAGATTAACTAAAGCTATCAAGATGGTTAAATCTCCTAAAACAGGTGCATATACTTTCGTTGAAGCTATTATGGCTCCTGAAGAAGTTAGCGATTACTTAAAAAAGTAATTGGATAAAAAATTATAATTTTTTTAAAAGGCCGTCCTGATTTCTTATCGGGACGGCTTTTTCTTTTTATGTATATTTGCCCCTAATTACAAAGTCTTTTAGCAAAAAAAGACTATTCTCATTAAAACCAACTTTGAAAAATGAGTTTATTTAAAAAAATATTTTCGAAAGAGAAAAAAGAAACTCTAGATAAAGGGCTGGAGAAAAGTAAAAGCAGCTTTTTATCTAAAATGAGTAAAGCTGTTGCTGGTAAATCTAAGGTCGATGATGAAGTTTTAGATGATCTTGAGGATGTTTTAGTAAGCAGTGATGTAGGAGTTGCCACTACTATAAAAATCATAAATCGCATCGAAGATCGCGTTGCCAGAGATAAATATTTAGGAACCGAAGAGCTAAATAAAATTCTAAGAGAAGAAATTTCAGGTTTACTATCTGAAACAAATTCTGGCGAAGCGACTGATTTTGTTGTCCCGAATAAGAAACCTTATGTGATGATGGTTGTGGGAGTTAATGGAGTTGGTAAAACAACAACTATAGGAAAGCTTGCCAATCAATTTAAGAATAGAGGTTTAAAGGTTGTTTTAGGAGCAGCCGATACATTTAGAGCAGCAGCTATAGATCAATTACAAGTTTGGGCAGATCGTACAGATGTACCTATTATACGTCAGGAAATGGGCAGTGATCCGGCTTCCGTAGCTTTCGATACAGTGCAAAAAGCTGTGCAAATGGATGCAGATGTTGTTTTAATAGATACCGCTGGTAGATTGCATAATAAAGTAAACCTTATGAAAGAACTTTCTAAGGTGAAACGAGTTATGCAAAAAGTAATTCCAGATGCACCACACGAAGTTCTATTAGTTTTAGATGGTTCTACCGGTCAGAATGCTTTCGAGCAGGCTAAACAGTTCACTGCAGCTACTGAAGTTACTTCATTAGCGGTTACAAAACTAGATGGGACGGCTAAAGGTGGAGTAGTAATTGGTATTAGCGATCAATTTCAAATTCCTGTTAAATATATAGGTGTAGGTGAACGTGTAGAAGATCTGCAGGTTTTCAACAAAATTGAGTTTGTAGATTCTTTCTTCAAATAATATAAGTGATTAAAACTTTTTATTCAGTAAAGAGAATTAAGATCAAGTAGTTACTTAATAACCCAAACAAATTAATTATTTCCCCCATATGAAAAAGGTCTTATTTCTATTTATTTCTCTAGCTTTTATTAGCTGCGGAAAGGATAAAAAGAATAACAAGAATACTGAAGAAATTCTTGTTTCAGATTCAACTGGAACAAGCGATTACCAAGGCGATGTGATGTTGCAATTTAAGGTTTTAGATTCTAAATATCTTGAAAATAAGGTAATGTGGTCTCCTTTCGAGATTGAATTATACAAGGTAACAGAGAAAAAATATGATAGCTTAAAAAGAATTATTCTCGAAAAAGATATCACACAATTACAGAATAGCATTGCGCAAGATAGCCTTACTTATGAGGAGTTGACATTATTCTATCTTTATAGAATGCGAAAATTGGATAGAGAGAATGAATTATCCTTGAATTCTGTTATTGCATTAAATCCAGATGTTCTAACTGAAGCGCGTCTTAAAGATAGAAATTATAAAAATACCAAGGATAAAAGTCCGATATACGGAATTCCCGTTTTACTGAAGGATAATATTAATACGGCCACTATGGCAACGACAGCTGGCGCTGTTGCATTACAGGGTAATACTACTCCAGATGCATTTATTACAACACAATTAGTAAATGATGGTGCCTTAATTTTGGGGAAAGCAAACTTAAGTGAATGGGCCTATTACTTCTGTGAAGATTGCCCGAGTGGATATTCTGCAGTTGGTGGACAGACTTTAAACCCTTATGGTCGAAGAATTTTTGATACAGGAGGCTCAAGCTCTGGAAGTGCTGTTGCTGTTGCAGCGAATTTCGCACCTATATCGGTTGGATCTGAGACTTCGGGATCTATTCTTTCTCCAGCTAGTCAAAACAGTCTTGTTGGATTAAAACCTACAGTGGGTTTATTGAGTAGGCGAGGAATTATTCCAATTTCAAGTACTTTAGATACTCCTGGACCTATAACAAAGACAGTACGCGATAATGCAGTTTTACTTTCAGCAATGGCAGGAAGAGATACTCTAGATAGTAAGGTTTATGCTGATTCAATAGAGATCAAAAAAGATTATTATTCCGCTTTAACAGACACTACCAGCCTTAAAGGTTCTAGATTTGGAGCCATCAAAGAGTTGATGAAAGACTCATTATATAGTAGAGCAGTAGACGAACTCAAAAAAGCAGGTGCGAAAATCGTTATTTTTGATGCCAAAGATGTTGATTTGCCCGATTTTAAAAGGTTACTGAATTTGGATATGAAAAAGGATTTATCGGCTTACTTAGAGCGCTACGCTAAGAGAGTAGACGTGAAATCTATAGAAGAAATAGTTAATTTTAATATTGAAGATTCTGTGCAGCGAATTCCATACGGACAGGCATTACTTGAAAGTGTGGTAAAAGATTCAGCCTCAACTGAAAAATTTCAGGCAATTAAGGATACGTTAAAGACTAGAGGAAGGGAATTTTTTAATACACCTATGGAAAACCATCGGTTAGACGGTATTCTTTCCATAAATAATTACCATGCTGGTTTTGCAGCAGTAGCAGAATACCCGGCCATTACCGTGCCTATGGGATATGATAAGTATGGAGAGCCTAAGGGTTTGACGTTCATTTCTATTCCATATTCTGAGCAAAATTTATTACGATGGGCCTATGCCTACGAAAAGCAGTCTAAAGAACGAAAACCACCAAAAGATTATATCAAATAATGAGAGGAAGATATCTAATAATATTAACCAAATTAATATTTATTTACTGTCTTTTTTATGTTTTCATGAAGGTGTTCGCCGTATTTCAGGGTGCCTGGCTTTATGCAAATCTTATAATGGCTTTTCCGTTATTATTGCTGGGTTTATTAGGTGCATATTTTGCTAAGAAAGAAAAGTACAACTGGTTTTATGTGATTTTAGCAGCAATTTTAATAAGTGCAATTCGATATTTTGAGCAAGGATGGCTCTTGGGATTACACAATTATTTTGGAGGTGAATAAAGAATCTCAAGATTCAGTAGAAAGGAATATTCAAATTTCATATATAGAGTTTCAGAACTGCCTTGTAGAATTATCTGTAAGGCAGTTTTTTTATAGCACATAATGTGCTAATTTTAGTTTTCAATCTTGATCATGAAACTAAACTACCCTGGTAAAGTATATCTAAACGGAAATTGGATCAACTCTAAAGATGCTAAAGTCTCGGTTTTTGATCGTGGTTTTCTATTTGGTGACGGTATTTACGAGGTAATTCCTTTCTATAAGGGAAAAGCTTTTCTGGCAAAAGAGCACCTAGATCGTCTAAAATATTCTCTCAAAGAAGTAGAACTGAATTGCGATATAAGCAATTTCGACAGCTTAATTTTAAAAGCTATAGAGATGGCAGAGTTGAATGAAGAGGATGGCGCAATTTACATTCAGGTTACCAGAGGTATGGCGCCACGAACACATTCTTTCCCCGAGAATTATAAGGCTACGATTTTAATGTATGCTTACAAAACTGATTTAAGTGGATTCCAAAATCAATTTTCAGATGTTTTGGTTTCCAGCGATATACGTTGGCATCGTTGCGATATTAAATCAGTTTCTTTGATGGCGAATATTTTGGCAAATACAGAAGCAAAAAAAGCTGGTTTTGCTGAAAATATAATGATTAGAGACGGTTTCTTTACTGAAGGTTCACATTCTTCTTTGTTTTTTGTAAAAGATGATATTGTATACACGCATCCTAATAGCCCTTTCATTTTACCAGGAATTACCCGAAATCTTTTAATCAAGTTGTGTAAAGAAAACAATATTGAGATTGTTGAAAAAGCACTTCCGGTTTCAGAATTAAATGAAGTAACCGAAGTTTTTATCACCGGAACAACTACTCAGATTACTGCTATTAAAAATCTTCATTTTCCCGATAAAGACATCAAAATTGGAAATGAAATAGGGAGCATTACAAGAAAACTTCAGCACTTATTTTCTTCAGAAGTTAAAAAGCAATTAGGAATAACTATTTTATAGTTTACTCGATAATCGGGATTAAATCTTACGAAGCTTGTCTCGAAATAGTGAATAATTTTCTGGTAAATACCTAATGGGTATGCCAGCTAGTTTAGCTTTACAATTTTTGGAAATAGTTAAAATAATTTTATCAACAGATCGGTAAATCGTTTTTTCAAAATTTTCATTTTTTATTTTCTCAGATAATAATTGAATTTCTGCACCGTTTTTAAAAACCCAAATCAAAAAAAAATCAATTTATGTTAGACCTACTTATCGTCAAAAAGCTAACTCGTAAGGGAAAGATTGCATACTGGATTATTCAACTCACTTTAGATATACTTTTTATTGGCTATCTTTTTCTATTTATGGATTACGATATGGATCGTTTAGCAGAGGATGGCTACGGAATTGTAATTGGAGGTATTGTTGTTTCTTTACTAATTTCAGCAGGTATTTGCTTGAGTCTTTGGAAGAAACCAAAAGAAGAACCCACTTCTGGAGATCATTAAATTATCCTAAATTCAGCAAAAGCGCTAATTTTTCCATGAGAGCCTTAGTATTTCGTTCATCTTCACTACTTTTGCACTCCTAAACGAAGATTTTACATGAGGACTAAGTCGCTAAAAAAGAACAGGATAAATGTAGTAACCCTTGGTTGTAGTAAGAATGTTTACGACAGCGAAGTGTTAATGGGGCAGTTAAAAGCGAATGATAAAGACGTTGTTCACGAAGAAGATGGAAATATCGTTGTTATTAATACCTGTGGATTTATCGATAATGCAAAAGAACAGTCGGTAAACACTATTCTCGAATTTGTAGAAAAGAAGGAGCAGGGCGATGTAGATAAAGTATTTGTAACTGGCTGTTTAAGTGAGCGATATAAGCCAGATTTACAAAACGAGATCCCAAATGTAGATCAATATTTTGGTACAACAGAACTTCCTGGGTTATTGAAAGCATTGGAAGCTGATTATAAACACGAATTGATTGGTGAACGATTAACGACGACACCAAAGAATTACGCTTATTTGAAGATTGCTGAGGGTTGTGATCGTCCTTGTAGTTTTTGCGCGATTCCTTTAATGCGTGGGGGACATAAATCTACACCAATCGAACATCTGGTTACTGAGGCTGAAAAACTTGCCGCCAACGGTGTAAAAGAATTGATTCTTATTGCACAAGATCTTACCTATTATGGTCTTGATCTTTATAAGAAAAGAAATTTAGCTGAATTATTGGAGAATTTAGTTAAGGTTGAAGGTATAGAATGGATTCGTTTGCATTACGCATTTCCAACCGGTTTTCCTTTGGATGTTTTAGATATCATGAAGCGAGAACCAAAAATTTGTAATTACTTAGATATTCCATTGCAGCATATTTCAGATGATCTATTGAAATCAATGCGTCGAGGAACTACTCATAAAAAAACCACAGATCTTTTATATAAATTTCGTGAAATCGTACCAGAAATGACGATTAGAACAACGCTTATTGTTGGCTATCCGGGAGAAACCGAAGAGCATTTTCAGGAATTGAAAGAGTGGGTAAAAGAGATGCGCTTTGAACGTTTAGGATGTTTTACCTATTCTCACGAAGAAAACACACATGCCTATAATCTGGAAGATGATGTTCCAGACGATGTAAAGCAGGAACGTGCAAACGAGATTATGGAAATACAGTCGCAAATTTCGTGGGAATTGAATCAGCAGAAAATAGGCAATACTTTTAAAGTAATTATCGATCGTAAAGAAGGAAATTATTTTATTGGTAGAACCGAATTTGATTCGCCAGATGTAGATAATGAAGTCTTAATTGATGCTACTGAAATTTATCTCAAAACTGGCGAATATTACGATATTGAGATTACAGAAGCTGCCGATTTCGATTTATACGGAACGCCTCTAAATGCAGAAGCAAAACCAACCCGTAAAGAATTAAAAGTAAAAACGGTTTAGCATAAATTATTATAGGAAATATTAAAGGATTTCAGTATTTTTAACTGAAATCCTTTTTTTATGCAGAAAATTGAAAAACATCATGGCTTTTTTAGAAGGCGTTATTATAATGTCTTTGGCTTGCTCTACACGCTTATTGCATTTGCATTGCTTTTTTTTGAAGATGATTTCAGTTTGATGTATTATGGCTATTTTATAATTGGAATTGCATATTTTGTTATTCAATATTATTACGGTGGCTCTACAGAAGAATCAATAAGTTGGGATAGTGAAAAGATTATTTTAAAGAAGTGGCGCCAAAAACCTGTAGCTTATTCTCTTTCCGAAGTAGATCACCTCAATATTTCAGATCATCACCTAACGATTGAGAAAGGAGCAGCTGGCGGAACAATGTTAAGTTTAGAAGGATTTAAAGCGGAAGATATTCAGCAATTACAGAAAGATTTTAATTCAGAAGCTAATCTACAATTTGCATAAGATGAAAAATACAATTAAGAGAAATTCGCCATTTTGGGTAAAACATCTGCCTTTAATTTCAGGAGTGTTTTTTATTGTTTCAGGTATAGCTAATTTATTGGAAGCCGATCATCCCATAAGTACGCTTTTGTTTTCAATGTTTCTATTCGCTGGTAGCCTAAACTTGGTAATGTATTTTTATTATCCAAAACAAGCTACAATTTATTGGGATGATGAAAAATTAGTATACGCTGGTCAGCAATTAAGATCGAAAAAAATCCTATTCAAAGATATTTTTGAATTCCGCATAGAGAAGGATATGCTAATTTTGAAATCTGATTCTCATCACGGTAAAGTGATAGACATCAAAGGATTTAATTATGATGATCTACAGGATTTGACATCAATTCTATCTTCTCGTATAGTAGGGGAATTGGCAATTGCTTAGTACAATTAGTATTTATCATTAAATTAAGTTTCAATTACCTTATTTTAGTAGTTTAGTGATCCATATTTTATTTTATGTCTCAGGAATCCTTCGATTATTTAAGTTTTAGAGAAAAGCTAATTTATGCTACTAGGGACTTCTTTTCGTTATCGATAGTTTGGTTACTGCTACTCTTCATCTTGAGTATATTGGAGCTAATTTATAACGCAGCACTTCATTCTTTACCAGAAAGCCTCTTCAATTTACTGCTTTACAGCTGCTGGATGGATGTTCTACTTTGGTTGAAATGGGGCGTTTTCTGTTATATTTTTTATGTGATTCTTTATGTTTTTCATCCAAAATCAGCAAAAATAGCGTTTAAAAGTTTTATCTGTGTTGCAGCGATAGTTCAAACGGGTTTGGTTTTATATTTTACAACTTCTTTAAATTTACTAGGAGCAGATATATTTAGTTATTCAATAGAAGATGTTCAGCAAACCTTGGGAGCGTCTGGGGGCTTGAGTTTTATAGCGATACTTCAATTTTTAGTCGTTGTTGGTATTTGCATCACTATTTTGTGGTGGTTACCAAAATTCATAAAATTACCATTGTTTGTCTCTGCAATCTATCCTTTAGCTTCTGTTATTGTATTTTTTACACCAGATATTTCAGGATGGAGTCAGTTAAGTATGAAAACTACTTATGCTAGCAACCTAGTAGCCAATAAATCAGATTATTTCTTTACAAGCTCATATTATTACTTTTTTCCCAAAACAGATTATGACATCGATATTTATGCAGATAATTATATCGGCATTTATGATAATTTAGATAACTCGATTGTCGAATTTGAATATTTAGATGAAGGAAATTATCCATTTTATCACACCGAATTAGATCGCGATGTTCTTTCTCCGTTTTTTAATTTAAATGAAAAAAAGCCGAATATTGTTATTGTTCTGGTTGAAGGTTTAGGACGTGCATTTACAAATAAAGGTGCGTATTTAGGGAATTTCACACCTTTCTTAGATTCGCTTTCTACTAAGAGTTTATACTGGAAAAATTTCCTTAGTCAGGGAGGCCGAACTTTTGCTGTACTACCTTCTATTTTGGGATCGCTACCATTTGCACAAAGTGGTTATTTGGGATTGGGAGAGCAAATGCCCGATCAACTTTCCTTGTTAAATCTTTTGAAGCATAATGGCTACGAAACTTCATTTTACTATGGCGGCGATGCAAGTTTCGATAATATGGCGCTTTATTTAAATAGAAATAAGGTCGATAAGCTGGTCGATGTTGATGATTTTTCTGGAAACACCGGATTGTTGCCAGAAACCAATGGTTTTACCTGGGGCTACGATGACCAAGCACTTTATAATGAATTTCTAAAAAATACAGCTTTTGGCGAAAACATAAAACCACATTTGGATGTTTTGCTTACTGTTTCTTCCCATAATCCTTTCAAAATTAATTGTCAGCAGGAATTCGATCAGCGCTTTGAAAAACGATTGGATGAGCTGGATTTTACCGAAAGTAAAAAAGAAAATTATAGAACCTATCGAGCCCAATATGCTAGTATTTTGTATACAGATGCGATGCTGAAAAAGTTTTTCGAAGATTATGAGAAGCGTCCAGATTTTGAGAATACAATATTCCTAATTACGGGAGATCATCGTTTGCCAGAAATCCCAATGGCTACGGTTATAGATCGATATCACGTTCCATTGATTATGTATTCACCTATGCTGGAGAGAGCATCAGAAATGGCTTCTATATCCTCGCATATCGATATTGCACCTAGTATTTTAAGAATGCTTAAATCGAATTACAGTTTTGATCTACCTGAAAACACCAGCTGGTTAGGAGAAGGACTTGACACTGTTGTAAGCTTTAGAAATGTTCATCAAATCCCTTTAATACAAACAAAGGTAAATATGAAAGATTATGTGGTAGGAAACTATCATCTAAACGGAGATCGCTTGTACGAATTAACTAGCAATATGGAAACACGATCGGTAAATGTTCCCGAACAGAAAGAAAGTGTTATGAATGCCTATACTCGGTTTAAACAAAAAAATGCTAAAATAACAAATGGCGGAAAAATAGTTCCAGACTCGATTTACGCCAAATATTCTAATTAATTTTCTCCGTTTTTTGTTTCAAGTTTCGTCTGATAATCTTCTAAGATGGTTTGCACCATAGGGCGATAAAACTTCCAGAAAAAGCTGGCTCTCTCGGTTTTATCCTGTTCGCTATAAAAAAAGCGCTTAAATAAGCCAATTCCTTTAAAGTAAGAGGTCGTCATAGTTATTGGATTGTCACAAAAATCACCCGAGAAATAATAGAATTCATAATCACTATCGATATGATATGTTACTGCCGGAAATGCATTTGGAATGCCATGTTTCTTTAATTCTTCATTTCCTTTTTCAGTAGTGTAAATCTTATAATTAGCAGCAGTTTTATTGATTTTTGAATTGTTCTGAACGATATCAAACCAAAAAGGATACTTCATTTCCTCGGGAAGTGAAAATCGCTCTTTTCCGTAGTTATTACTTAAAATTTGCGGAATGTCCCGTTTTAAGTGAATGCTGTCTTCTAAAATAGTTACCTGATCGTTTTCATGCACAAAAGCAATTCCGGACTTTTTAAATGGCCATTCGTTATCATGCTGATTTAAATAATTGCGTATAAGCCAACGCGGTAGTTCCTTATTGACTAAGGTATCTAGATTGTCGAAATAGCGGCCTGTCCAGCCAGTCCATTCAATACCGAATGTCTTTTCAAATTTACGCCGGATGGTATATTTGGTTGGTGAGGCAAACGTATTAAACTCGGTTATGATGAGTTTGTTTTTTTGCTTCATTTTCTGAAGAAGTTCCATGTCATTTTCCTTCAATCCGCCGTAAACGATGCCCGATCGTTCTGTCTGGTTTTTTTGCTCGTACCATTCGTTGGTGTAAATTCCGTAGGTATCGGTAAAATAAACCAAATCGGCATCTGTGCTAAGCTGTTCTATTTTGTTTGAAGAAAAACGCTCTAAACCTCGAAGATCAAATTCTTCATTTTCTTTAGGGAAAAATCCAAAATAGTCTTCGCTTCGGTCATAAAATTTAGTAGCTGTTTTTGTGTACTTTTTATAATTTAGTATCCAATCTAACGAAATGTGTTCTTGGCCTTCTTTAGTTAACACCGTTTTGTCGATTATGGCCGCGACCATTTTAGTCTTAGGAGTAAAAAACCACGCCAAAAACATGAAAACCGGAGTTAGCAGTACTAAAATTAAAATAATGTGTTTTAAACGCTTTTTTAGCATTTTAAAAACGTTTTAAATATCCAATAC
The DNA here is from genome assembly GCF_030409505.1 of Zunongwangia endophytica. Taxonomy (NCBI): domain Bacteria; kingdom Pseudomonadati; phylum Bacteroidota; class Flavobacteriia; order Flavobacteriales; family Flavobacteriaceae; genus Zunongwangia; species Zunongwangia endophytica. The sequence continues at coordinate 145,531 of NZ_JAUFPZ010000002.1, forward strand.
CTATAGTAAATTGGTTCCCTTTTTCTCCCTGGCGATATTCTTGATTTTCGAATCCACCTTCTATAAAGACTACATTTGTAGACCATAAGGTTTTGCGATAACCAAGAAAAATATTATTCGATTTTAGGCGATATTGATTGCCATTATTATATAAAATATTGTTCGTCTGATTATCGGGAGAAAGTCCCGTACCAACTCTTAAGTTCAGATAATCGTTAGCGCCACCCAAATAGTACCGCGTCATAAAACTAAAAGATTGAGAAACTGAATTATTAGAGGGAGTTAGGAACGTTCTAAAATTGAACCAAAAGCTTTTGTAGTATTTCCCTACGGAAGCGGTATAGATCCATGTTTCATCATCAAAACCAAGTAGTCTGAAACCAGCTTCAGCTTCCATAGCCCACGGTAGATTGGCATATAATGAGAACCCAGCCCGATAATCCGGAAAAATTCCTTCTTTATCTGAAATTCCTGCATTTACGTATGCATAAAAAGTCTTTGAAATACTTGGGTAAGCATCAACTTCAAATTGAGAAGCATCGGTATTAAAGCGGTTTGCATAATTGACTCTGGCAACTACAGATCCTAATTTTGTTTGTCGGCTATAATCGATGCTGGAAAGATGCCACGGATCATCAAATTGCTCGTCAAAATAAACAAAATCGTAGGTGAGACCTATCTGGTTTTTTGCAGAAAGTGTTGTTAACCGCTGACTTAAAGAGCGCGCTTCAGTGTTACCTGGATTAATTTTTAAAAGTCGGCTATTCGCTTCTTGCGCTAATTTATATTCTTTGAGGTCTTTAAGCACTTTTGCTTTCAGTAATAATAAATTTTCTGAATCTGGATGCGCTTCCAAACCATTATTTACAAGGTTTAAAGCTTTTTTAGAGTCGTCATTCCAATATTCTAAGCTTCCGTAGGCAAAAGATCCATCTTCGTGACCTGGATTGTCTTTTAATACTTTTTCGAATTCAACCCGGGCACTATCTGTTTTTTTACTCCACGTATATAATCTACCTAAGAATACTCGAATACCAGTATAATTTGGACTTTGATCTAAAGCCTGCTTAGATAGTTTAATCGCTTTTGGATAGTTATCTTCTTCAAAAGCAGCATTTCTGGCCATTGTGAATAATTCGTCTGAGCCATAATCCTGCGCGAAAATATTTGTTTGCAGGCATAGAAAACAGAGAGTAGCTATAAAGTAATTAAAAGCGGAATCGTTAAATAACTTCATTTTAAAGATATGCATGTGTAGCTCAAAAAATTTGGGTGCTATGAATATAAAAATTTAATACTATTTATTGAATAAATTAATTAGATAAAGAAATCGGAAAACCGATTTTCTCAATAATTTTCAATATTAGTGACTTAGATTTCAAATTCCTGAGTCGTTTTTTCGGTAATTTCATGGATTATGCGATCAAGATCTTCTGCAGAACTTGTTATTTCCCGAAGGTAAAAATCAGAATCCTCATCAAAATTTTCATTCAGCATATAAACCAAAGACATTATTCTTACCAGAGGGGCGCGCACCATATGGCTTTGCGTCCAGGCAATTTCCTGTAACTGTTTGTTTTGATCTTTAACCGCTTTAATAATATTAAGTTGTTTTGTAATATCAATAGCAATTACGATTCTTGCCGGCTCGTCACTAAATTTTATTAGATTACTATGAATTGCTACATCTAAAACATCACCACCTTTTGTACGATGTTTGAAGATGCCTCGATAGCTTTTATTGAAGTCTTTATTTTGCTCGTAAGCCGTTTTTAAAAAAATTGGTACTTTCTTTTCTGATTTAATATCTGAAAGAGTGATGGATAGGAATTCCTTGTACGAATATCCATACTTAATTCGTGCTGCTTTGTTAGCATCTGTAATACGTAAAGTTTTGAGATCATAAACAAATATGGGCTGAGGGCTCATATGGAATAATTGTCTATAACGAGATTTCACTTCTGCTAAATCATTAAAATAATTGGGACGGTCTAAATTTTGTCGTAGTGCGTTATAGATAGAAAAAGAATCAAGATGAGCGGTAATTAGATAGTCTGATGCTCCTTTTTGTAAGCATTCTATTCGGAAATTCGTATTTAACTCATTACCAATAACTACAATCGGTATGGAACGAGTAAAGGAATATATTTTCTGAAGTTCTTCAAGGCTATCTTTCAAATTAGTTTCGAACGCCAAGAAAATGATATGTGTTCTATTTTTATTGATAAAGTCTATTCCTTCTTGCGGAGAGTTTACCATGTTTAAGTTTGCAGAGAAAATGGAGGAATTTAAATGCCGCTGAAAACTAAAAGCGCCATCACAACTAGAAATTAAAAGTATTTCGTAAATAATGTTGCCGTTCATAATTTAATGCCACTCCTAAGTTATTGCTTCTTTTAAAAACGATGGCAAAAAAACGAATAATAACCTATTTAACGAATTTTTATAATGTTAATATATTATTTTAATTTTCCGTCTAACTTATAGATATTACCTTTAAAAAAAGAGCTCATGAAGATTACAGATATCAACGGAAGAGTACAACTAAATAATGGTTTAGATATGCCTTATTTGGGTTTAGGTGTATATAAAACTAAAGACGGTGAAGAGGTTAGAAATGCTATTCATTATGCATTGAAAGCAGGATATCGCCATATCGATACTGCTAGTTTTTATAAAAATGAAGAAGGAGTAGGAGCGGCTATTATAGAAAGTGGAATAGCGCGGGAAGAAATCTTTATTACCAGCAAAGTTTGGAATGATGATCAAGGCTACGAAGGCACTTTAGAAGCGATTGATGAAAGTCTTGAAAAATTGAAAATGGACTATTTAGATCTCTATTTAATTCATTGGCCTGTCCCAGATACTTTGAATGAAACCTGGCGTGCTATGGAAGAAATTTATAAGTCTGGAAAAGTAAAAGCAATTGGTTTATGCAATTGCGTGGAACATCAGATGGATACAGTTATTGAAAACGGAAGTATCAAACCGATGTTGCTTCAGAATGAGTTTCATCCAAAATTGCTTCAGCAAAATATGCTTGATTTTTGCGCCAAAAACAACATTCAATACGAAGGCTGGTCACCGTTGATGCGTGGACAAATTTTGGATAATAACATTATAAAAAATATAGCGGAAAAATATGGAAAATCGACTGCACAAGTCGTACTTCGATGGGATTTGCAAAAAGGAGTGATCACTATTCCGAAAAGTGTGCATCAAGATCGAATTGAACAAAATGCTGCTATTTTTGATTTTGAATTATCTGAAGTAGAAGTAAAACAGATTGATTCTTTGGATAATGATAAAAGAACGGGAGCACACCCCGATCACTTTATGGAACATTTTGCTGATAAATAAATTAAAATTAGGTAATTCTTTAGTTATATCTTTTTAAAATATTTTGGAAAATATAAACGTTCCTATTTAATTTGTGGTTGTTAATTCGGGATGTGGCGCAGTCTGGTAGCGTATACGCCTGGGGGGCGTGGGGTCGCAGGTTCAAATCCTGTCATCCCGACTGAGACCATATATAAATGGTATTAAAAACCTTGTTAATCTATTGATTTTCAAGGTTTTTTGTTTTTATGATGTTTTTTAAGATCATTTAAAATCATTAAAAATGTGACCTATTCGGTGACCTATTCGGTGACCTTTTTTTGGTTATCTTGTAGCTTATATTGATTTGACTTTCGTTTTCACGCCTTTTGTCTAATTTGAAAACGGAACACTATGAAAAATGCTGTAAGTTTTGGAGTTATTTTTACTCCAAAATTCTCTAAAACAAAAAATGGAACAGCTCCTTTGTATGCACGAATTACTGTAAATGGAGAACGTACTGAGCTTAGCCTTAAACGTAGAATTACCTTAAGCCTTTGGAATGAAAAGCGAAGCCGACTAAAAGGCTACAGCGAAGAGAGTTTGCAGGTGAACAAATCCTTAGATCGTATCTTCAATAAAATTTATGAGTCATTTAGGCAACTTCAAGAGGAAAATAAGCACATCAGTGCTAAAAGCATTAAAGCTCGTTATTTGGGGTTAGATGAATCCTACAAGACTTTAGTCGAACTTCTGACCTATCACAATACCAAAATGACTTCGGTATTAAAACCGGGAACGATGAAAAATTATTATACCACGGAAAAATATGTTTTAGAATTCCTTGGGGTCAAGATGAAAACTAAAGATGTTTATCTCAAGCAGCTTAACTATCGCTTTATAACAGATTTCGAACACTTCCTGCGTGATTACATACCGAAAACACATCGACGCAGACCTACTAATAATGGGGTTATGAAGCATTTGGAACGCTTAAAAAAGTTGACAAATTTGGCTTTGAAAATGGAATGGATTGAAAAGGATCCTTTTGCGAGGTATTCGTTGCATTTTAAAAATAAGGAAAGAGATTACTTGCTGAAAAGAGAAATTGAAGCTTTGGAAAACCTAGATATTGAGAGAGAAACTTTATTAAGAACCAGAGATATCTTTATATTTTCCTGTTATTCGGGATTATCTTATGGTGATGCAAAATCATTAGAACGTAGACATATCGTTAAAGGTATCGACGGCAATAAATGGATTGTAAAAGAAAGAGAAAAAACCGGTAAACTTTTTAAAGTACCGATACTTCCTAAGGTAAAGGTAATTCTTAAAAAATATCGAAGAGAATCTGAAGTTAGTGGATTTTTACTTCCCGTATATTCCAATCAGAAAATTAATCAGTACCTAAAAGAGTTAGCAAAGCATTCTAAAATATCAAAGAAACTGACATTTCATGTAGCACGTCACACTTTTGCTACTACAGTAACTTTATCAAACGGTATACCAATTGAGACGGTATCTAAGCTACTAGGGCATTCCAAGCTTTCTACCACTCAGATTTATGCAAGGGTGGTTGATTCCAAGATTTCGAAGGAAATGGAATTGTTGAAAGATAAATTATAGATCCAGAAGTTTGTTGATTTAAATTTGAAGGGATGATATTTTATTCAATATGAGATTTCACTTTTATTATATTTTTTATACTTATTAGAATTCTTTTGTCATGAAATGAAAACAAATAATAAAGGTTGCAGGTTTGAATCCTGCCGGGGTCACTTTTAGAGAAGACAAATGATTACAAAACCACGCAAATCCTAGGAATTGCGTGGTTTTCGCGTTTTTAGAGGTACATTTAAAATGGTATGATATCATTCTATTTGGTAGCTAAAGTATACCTCTAAATTAAAAATACACCTCAGGTGTATTTTATAAATTTCGATGTAATGATTTTTAAAGGTGGATTTGACTTTCCAGTAACTGAATTATTCACTTTAAACATGCATCATTATGCGTACATCAAAAACATTTTCAGTTGTTTTTTGGCTTAATAAAAAGAAGGTCAAAAATAACCAATGCCTAATTTATGCTCGTATCACCGTAAATTCGAAACGAGCTAATATTAGTCTAAAGAGATCAATTCCTTTTAGCCTATGGGATTCGAAAACAAAGCGTTTAAAAGGAAATTCTAGAAAAGTCGTAGAACTCAATGAATTTTTAGATCAAATTAATGCAAGATTTTTTCAGATTTATCAGGATTTAAAATTCAAAGGAAAGCTGATTACTTCAGATTTGGTTAAAGCTGAATTTAATGGTGAAGGAGGGAGTTCCAAAACCTTAAATGAGCTAATCGAATATCATCAGAATAAAATTAGGAATACCCATAGCGCTGGAAGTATTCGTAATTTTAAAGTAAGTGAGAAGTATATTAAAGAATATGTACATCAGAGGATGCGGACATCAGATATTTTTATCTCCCAATTAGATTATAAGTTTCTGAGTGATTTTGAAGCTTTTCTTTTTAATTACTATCCTAGAGGTCATCATAAGGCGATGAGCCATAATACGGTGATGAAACATATTCAGCGCTTGCGTAAAATGGTAACCCTGGCGTTTCATTTAGAATGGCTCGATAAAGATCCTTTTAGAAGGTGGAAAATGACTTTTGAAAAGAGGGAACGTGAATTTCTATCTAAAAATGAGTTGTCAAATCTACAGCATGCGGAACTTCCAATAGATCGACTGGATCGAATACGGGACTTATTTATTTTTAGTTGTTATACAGGTTTAAGTTATGGTGATCTGATGGAGCTAAGCGAAAAAGAAATAAACATTGGTATTGATGGAAAAGCTTGGATTATTACAAAACGGAATAAGACGAATAGCGCTGTTAAAGTACCTTTACTAGAACCAGCCCTCAAAATTTTAGAAAAGTATAAAAATCATCCTGTTACACAGGTCACCGATAAGTTATTACCACAGTGTAGCAATCAAAAAGTAAATTTATACCTTAAAGAACTTGCTATGCTTGTCGGACTTAAAAAGAATTTAACCTTTCATATGGCTCGACACACTTTTGCGACCACAGTGACCCTAAGCAACGGAGTGCCTATAGAAACAGTATCAAAACTATTAGGACATACTAAAATAGCGACTACTCAAATTTACGCTCGTGTTTTAGAAGATAAAATAAGTAAGAATATGGATGATTTGAGAAAGCGGCTTGAAAGTTGAAATTTTAATTGCTCAGCCTCAATATGAGAGGCTGAGTTTTTTTACGTTAGAAATCAAATAATTTCAATGATTATTTTTTGAAATTTATATTTACTATTTTTTGATTACAGTATATCATAATTCTGAATTGGAGCGATTGCTATTAGATACTTAATAGTATAGAAGTCCAGATACCTCGAGATCTTAGAAGAAATATCAAAAAGAAGTTAGAGTCGGCTGGTAGTCTTTATAAGTAAAAATTTAATGTTGAGATTTAATCTAAAAATATTTGCTCTTGGTGCCAGATTAAGGATTCAATAGCAGGATACCATTTTTCTTTTTCCGGTAGATCGATCGACTGATTCTCAAATTGTGATAATGTAATCTTAGAAGCCTTGTCATTTACTAGCTTAGATACTTTTACTTTATAATCACTGGTTATACTTATAAGCCCACGGTCAAAAGCCCGATGCAGTGTAGGGGATAGTGCAATTCCATTGGGAACAGTGTCATCATTGGAAAGGCTGAACAGGTGGATGTGACAGGCATCGATCATTTGAATGTTCGGTTTAGTCATGATGCGCATGCCCGAAATGCAGCAACGATGATTTTAAATTTAAGGAATACTTTTCTTAAATAAACCACCAGGAATAAAAAGCTCCTCCTGAAAACGACTTTCATCCATGATTGTTCTTAGATGAAGCAATTGTTCCCGATATAATGTTCCAGTTGTATTTAGTATCTGGAATTGTCTCATTTCAAAGTTTTAGCCTAATTTTTTCCTTTTTTGTAAGTTCACTTTCCGTTTCTTGATGTTACAAAAGATCTAAATCATAAAAACACTTATATTTTGCAACCAATAACTGAGCATTTTAGAAAAGAGCTTTAAGATTTAGAGAATTAGTAATTCCAAAATATTATTAGTTTAAGTGTCCTCTTAGGGTAGATTCACGTATGATGAGTTCGGTTTGTATCGAAATTGTTTCTTTTACTGACTCTTGCTCGTCTTCAATTAAGCGTATGCATAGTTTGGCGGCTTCCTTACCCATTGTAAAGGCGCGGTCGTTAACTGTAGTAATATGAGGTTCAATAACCTGAGATATAGGGTAGTTACTAAACCCAATAATGGCTGTATCTTCAGGTATATCTATACCGGCTTTTTTAAAAACCTGTAAGGCACTTACTGCGGTATAATCATTGGCACAAAAAATTCCATCGGGTATGCTGGCCTGCTGCAAAAAATGTTTTGCCTGCAGCACTCCTTCCTCGTAATTTAGGTTTTTTGTAAACCCTATTAAATTGGGGTCTTGTTTGATATGATGTTTTTGTAATGCGGCCTTATATCCCTCGTAACGGGCTTTAAAAATTGGAGTAAACTGGTTGCCAGCAATATGAGCAATGCGTTTGCAACCTTTTTCAATAAGATGTTCCGTAGCTTTATAGGATGCTTCAAAATCATTGATTATAATGCTGTTGACATCCTGGTCTTTAGGTACGCGATCATAAAATACCAAGGGAATACCCAGACGTTTAAATTTTTTGAAGTGATCGTATGTATCGGTTTCAATAGTTAAACATACAATAAGTCCTTCGACCATTTTATTTTGGAGGATTTTGGTAATCTCCTGTTCGCGCTTGAGGGAATCCTTAGATTGAAAAATACTTACATTGTATCCTTTTTTGTAAGCATAATCCTCAATTCCACTAATAACCAGAGAATGAAAGTAAATATCGATACGGGGCACAATGATGCCTATGGACTGAGTTTTTTTCTTTCTAAAGCTCGATGCAATAGAATTAGGGGTAAAGCCCAGTTCTTCCGCTTTTTTTTGCACCAGCTTGGTGGTAGCTTCGCTTATTGCAGGATGATTACCAAGAGCCCTTGAGATTGTAGAGGCAGATAAATCCAATTCCTTAGCCAAATCTTTTAGGGTGATCTGTGATCTTTTCATAATAGATACAAACGTTTGCGTAAATATAAGATTAATACCTAAAATGACGTGCGTAATTATTTTTTTATTGGTATTGAAATTTTATAAAAAATTAAGAATTAATGGGGTTTAAGGTGATTTTTTATGTTTATTTAACATAAAACTTATTTAAATAATTTATGCAAACGTTTGCATAAATTACTTCTTAATGATACATTTGAAGCAAGCAAGAGCTTAATAACTAAATAAATTCATCTTCATTATGGGTAAACCAATATTCAAAATAGCGTTTGAAATAGGTGGACAACACAAAGCGACTAGTGGTCTGGTAATCCTATTGCTAGTGCTTTTCAACACCGTTTTTGCACACGCTCAACAAATCACTGTTACCGGCAAGGTGACTCAGGTAGGTACGGAAGAGCCTTTATTTGGCGTAAACGTTATTCTTAAAGGAACATCTAAAGGGGTTTCTACAGAGCTTGATGGGACTTATGCGCTAACCCGGGTACCGGCTGACGGTATTCTGATCTTTACCTATATGGGTTTTGAGTCTGAAGAGGTTGCTGTAGATGCTCAACCCCAAGTCAATGTATCTCTACGTCCCATAGCCAGTGAGCTTGATGAACTAATCATTGTTGGCTATGGAAAAAAGAAAAAAAGAAATTTAACCGGGTCTATCGCTTCCGTGGGTAGTGAAGAGATAGAACGTGCCAATCAGCAGGATCCCGTTTCTATACTTCAGGGCCGTGCTGCCGGAGTACAGGTCACTTCTAACTCGGGTGCCCCGGGTGGGGGAATGACTATACGGGTAAGGGGTAACTCTTCGCTCAACTCAGGAAATGATCCCTTGTATGTAGTGGACGGTGTCCCTATCGAGTCCAACAGCCTTTCATCCCTTAACGGCACCGAGAATTTTGGACTTAACCCACTAGCGGATATTAACCCTGGAGATATCGAGTCTATTGAAGTCTTAAAAGATGCCTCATCTACGGCTATCTACGGTTCCCGTGCCGCTAACGGGGTGGTGATGATTACGACTAAGCGAGGTGCTGCAGGAAGAGCACAAATTAATTTCAATGTATTTTCCGGGGTAAGTGAGATCACCCGTAAACTTAGTGTCCTAAATGCGAGTCAATACCGCACCGTGATTTTGGATTCATATCGCAATATGGAGAATCCTGTGGAGCCTATATTTGCAGTGCTCGATTCTTTGAGCCCAAGGAATAACGGGGATGTAGACTGGCAGGATGAGTTGCTGCGCGTAGCACCACAATATAAAGTGGAACTCTCCGTACGTGGCGGTTCAGAAAATGTAAAGTATTCCTGGAGTTCGTCTTTCCTGGATCAGGACGGGATTATTTTAAACAATAATTATAAACGAGTGACTTCCCGGCTCAACGTAGACTTTAACGCTTCAGATAAGCTTAAGTTTGGGCAGAGCATTTCGTATACCAATGCGGTTAATAATCGTATTAATGCGGGAGGTTCGGGAAACCTGAGTGTGGTCAGGGAATTGTTGATAAGACCCCCTTCTTATTCCATGTATTTACCAGACGGTTCACTTAACGGTTATCAGTTTGGAAAACGAAATCCCGTGGGACTGGCAGAATTGGCAACACACCTTAATAAAACAAACCGTATTATCGGTAACCAGTATGCCGAATATCAATTTAGCCAGGGCTTAAAACTACGCAGTAATGTAAATTTGGATTTTGTGTCCATGAAGGAAGATGAGTTCATACCTTCAAGCCTGGACTACAGGGAGGGCTATAACAGTGGGGCTGTGCGCTCACTTACTAATTTGACCTGGGGCAACGAAACCTTTCTTACCTACGACCGCCAGATTAGCGAGGTGCATAACATTTCGGCCCTAGCCGGTATGAGCTTTCAAAAATGGAGTTATGAACAAACCGGCCTTGACGGCATGTTCTTCCCTAGTGATAATATAAGAACCCTTAATGGTGCCGGGACGATATCAGGCCAGGAGGCTAATATTGCTACAGAGCATTCCATGTTATCATACTTTGGGCGACTATCTTATGACTACAAAGAAAGATACCTTGCTGAAGTTAATCTAAGGGCAGATGGTTCTTCTCGTTTTGGTGCAGATAATCGTTTTGGATATTTTCCTTCAGCTTCGCTGGGGTGGCGTTTCTCCGATGAGGCATTCCTAAGAGACAATCAAGTACTTACCGATGCCAAACTGCGCTTTAGTGCAGGACAAACAGGTAATGAGGCCATAGGGAACTATACTTCCCAGGGGGAATTTGCAGTTGGTATAAATTATCTGGATTATTCCGGTGCAGCGCCTACAGTGATGCCTAATGCCGGACTTACCTGGGAAACTACCACCCAATATGATGCTGGTTTAGATCTTTCGTTGTGGAGAAACAGGATCAATCTTTCCGCGGACTATTATATAAAACAAACCGATGACCTGTTGTATAATGTCCCTATACCACGGACCACCGGATTCACCTATATTACTCAAAATATAGGAAGCATACGCAATACCGGAGTGGAGTTTACATTATTTTCCCGAAACCTGGTAGGGAATTTTAAATGGGATACCAATTTCAATATCAGTGCAAACCACAATGAGGTTACCGATTTGCCGGATGAACTTTTAACCAATGGATATATCCAGAACGGAAGTTATCATATCTTGCGGGAAGGACTGCCTATTGGAACTTTTTACGGCTACCGTTTCAATGGAGTCTATGCTAGAGACGAAGATAATATTGCTGCGGTTACCAATGGGGCGCAAGGCCCTATTTTTAAAGGAGGAGACCCTATCTGGGAAGATGTAAACGGTGATAATATTATTAATGAAGATGATCGTCAGATTATAGGTGACGCCACTCCTGACTTTTTCGGAGGAATCACTAATAATTTCTCCTATAAAAACTTTAGTCTTAGTGTATTTTTCCAGTTTTCGTATGGTAATGATATCTACAGTGAGATTAATCACCAGCGCAATTCTGTAGTACGCTATAATAACCTCTCTACCGATGCGCTTTACCGATGGAGGGAGCAGGGCGATGTGACCGATTTCCCTAAACCGGTCAGGGATGACCCTTTACAAAGCGACAGTCGCATACAAAGCCGTTGGGTGGAGGACGGGTCCTACCTGAAACTTAAGAATGTGAACTTAAGCTATGCGCTTCCTCAGGAATTTACAAGTAAACTGGGACTTTCAAAGTTTGCTGTTTATCTCACCGGAACTAATCTGATAACCTGGACAAAATATACCGGTTTTGATCCTGATGTAAATTCTTACAGTGGCCTGCGCTCTGGTGTTGATGAAGGCTCATACCCGCAAAGTCGTACCTTTATTTTAGGATTGAATTTTGGATTTTAATACGTTAAAAAATAACATTATGGGAAAAGTACAAAAACTGATGGTTTTAATATTGGCCTTTACCATGGGGTCATGTTCAGATATCCTGGATAAAGAACCATTAAGCAATTTTTCGGCTCAGGGGTTTTATAAAACGACCAGTGATGCCCAGGCAGGTGTCTACGGTATTTATGAATCTTTACAGTCAGATTACCGCATCAATTTTGCCTACTGGGGTGAGGGTCGGGCAGATGCCATAGAGACAAACCATTCTGGAGATCCCTTGCTCTTGAGCCAGAATACCCTTAGTAAAACCATGAATTCAGCACAGTGGAATACCCTCTACCAGACCATAAGCCGGGCCAATTATGCTATTAAGTATGTGCCCGAAGTATCGCAATCTGAACTGGGGTTGCGTTTAGTAGGAGAGGCGCGTGCACTCAGGGCTCTTTCGTATTTTTACGCGGTACGTATTTGGGGGGATGTCCCGCTTATTACGGAGCCTTATGAAAGCGCAGAGCAACAACTTTTTGTAGCACGTACGGATAAAGAACTAGTTTTAGACCAGATCGTGGAAGACCTTAGCTTTGCAGCAGAAAACTGCAGTGCGAGATTTGGCGGTGAGCGCGACCGCGTTTTGATTACACAGGGCGGAGCCAATGCGTTGCTGACCCAGGTGTATATGTGGAGAAAACAATATGAAAATGCTATTACCGCAGCGGACCGCGTACTGGATAACAGCCTGTATTCCTTAGTAAGTATGTCCGATTGGTCTTCTATTTTCACCACCGGTTTTTCAAACGAAAGCATCTTTGAGGTAGGCTATAATGATATTCAGACAAACGCTTTACGGGTATTATATGCTCTGGGCTCCGACAGCGATTATTTTCCCAGCGAAAAATTTCGAAATTCTTTTGAAGATGGCGATTTAAGACAAGCTAAAATCTACGATACTACTGCGGCTCAGCCTCGTAAAATTTGGAAGTATTTTGGAGAAGGATTTAATGATGAGAGTCCTGATCCTTCTTCAAACAATATCGTGCTGGTGCGTCTGGCCGATATTATCCTGCTCAAGGCAGAAGCACTTAACGAATTGAATCAACCAGAAGAAGCCCTGGAACTTTTAAACCGAATCAGAACTCGAGCAGGACTTGACCAACTGGATCAGGAAGGTGCAATTGCAGCTTATGGTGATGTGAAATCAGCAATTCTTCATGAGCGATTTATCGAATTGTCTTACGAAGGACATCGCTGGTTTGACCTGGTGCGTACCGGTACAGCCCTTGAATTGATGCAGCCTATAAATGGGTTAAGTGATGAGGCAAATCTGATCTGGCCACTTCACGAAGATGCGCTCAACAGAAATCCAGGCTTGGAACAAAATTCATTTTACCCCCGGTAACTAAATCCTAATCACTGTATAATTCTTAAAACTAAATGTGATGAAAACTATTAAAAGAACTTACCTGTTACTATGCGGGGCAATGTTATGCCTGCTAATTGGTTGTGAAATTCAGGAAAATTTTGAATACCAGAAATCGGGAACCACTGGAGAATTAGGGGTGACTGCATGGGAGTTCATTCAGGCTAATGACTCTTTGACATTGCTTGAATCTGCAATAAGTAAAGCCAACCTGGAGTCTTTATATAATGGGATGGATGCAAGAACATTTATAGCTCCCACAAATCAGGCTTTCAAGCAGTATTTAGCCACTAATGCTTATGCCAGTCTGGAGGAGGTACCACTCCCTATTCTCAAAAACACACTGAAATATCATATCGTTAAAGAGGTCGTATTGTTTACGAATCCTGACCTGGCCGAAAGTAACAATCCTATAGCCTACGATACAGAAAACGGACAGCTGATGTTCTTGTCTCATAATACTAATTATCAGGGTTTAGTGAATGAAGAAACCAGTAAGCAATGGACCATTGTGACTTCTAATTTGGAACCTAAAAATGGAGCGATTCATGTGGTATCTTCTATCGTCTACTTTTCTGCCCCGGCCGGCAATTTAAATATTCCGGATTCTTCTGTAAAGACTGACACCATTTATCCGCATCATGATACCTATATCAATGGGGGGAGCAGCTCTGGGGTTAATTACGGTGGGGATGTGCTTATAAAAGTAAAAAATGTAACAGATAATGGAGATTATGACCGAAAGGGCTTTCTTATGTTTGATCTGAAAGATTTTGATGATGAGGGAGTTATTACTGATGTGAAGCTGGAAATGGCGGTGAAATTTACCGCAGCTAAAGGTGTAGCTATGAATCTTTTTACTTCTAAGGATACCCTGTGGAATGAGACAAGCCTTACCTTTGATAATGCTACCTTACCTGAAGGAGATCCAATTGCCAGTTTGACCACGACGAAGATAAGCACTTTTGCATTTGATGTCACTGACTATTATAACTCACTTGATAATAAACAAAAGGTTTCTTTTGTTCTCGATGGGGAGCCGGGTACTGATGAAACCGATGAGTTTGCCACAAAAGAAAACACCACCCATAATGCCCCTATACTTATCGCTACCATAGCCTCCGGAAATAATGTGCTGGTACTTCAAACCAATAAGGGTTTTACGGTGCAAGGCGGTGAAACCTTTGTGTTGAGCAACGAGATTGTCGAAGTCACCGGAGCTGACGCCTCAGATATTATTTACAATCTGGAGGAAGCACCGCTTAATGGCTGGCTCATCCGCGGAGCCGATATTCTTAAGCCCGGTGATCGTTTTACCCAGTTTGATGTCAACTCCCGAAATATGATATACATCAGCAACGGTTCTGGAACTAGTGACGGTATTGTAGTTTCTGCAAGAGACCGGGCAGGATCAAGCCTTGAAAGTTTTCTGCTTGATATTGCAATTCAATAATCAAAAACGAGTATAATTTATTTCAAAATAATAAGCATGTGTTCGATGTTAGTTTATTATTCCTTCCTGACTTTACTGCTTTTTAGTTCCTGTGACAGTTCTCAGCAAAATGAGGAGTTACCTGAGGTACAAACCACCCGGATTATAGAGTTTTCCGGCTACCAATGGATCGTGAGAACTTCTGATGGGGATAAAGTAGGGCCGGGCCCCAATTACTTTTCAGACTCCAAAGAGAATGTTTGGGTTGATGCAGCAGGCCGCCTCCACCTAAGGCTTGTGAAACGAAACGGAAACTGGTACTGTTCAGGGGTTATTATGCGTAGTTCCCTCGGCTTTAAAAAGTATGTGTTTTACCTCTCTAGTCGTGTAGATCATCTCGATGAGAATATCATTGCGGGGCTGTTTACCCATAAAACCGATAGCCAGGAAATTGATATCGAGTTTTCCCGATGGGCAGATCCTGAAAATCAAAACGCGCAGTTTGCTGTGCAGCCTTCTTCCAAAGCCGAGAACAAGGAACGGTTTGATATGGATATGGAAAGCAATACCTCTACACATTTCTTTGACTGGAAACCCGACCAGATAACATTTGCAAGTTACAGGGGGCATACTCTGGAGCCGGAAGCGTCTGATATATATAGTACGTGGAATTATACAGACGAAAACATTCCACCTGAAAATAACGAGCGTCTAAAAATAAATTTGTGGTTATTCCGCGGAGCGGCTCCGGTCAATGGTACCGGAGGTGAACTGATCATAGACCGGGTTGAGGTTTACTAAAGTCCGTTCTATTATAGTGAAAAATGATGGTATAACCTATTGGTGCCATTTTTATAAAAATCAATTTAAAAAGTAAAGTAAATGTTAGAATCCAGTAAAGATATCCATGTGTTTACTACAGCTAAGCTGGCCGGCAGCAATGCCGGTATACAAGTAGAACGTCATATCGAAGAATTACAGGAAAAAAAGGACAGCATTCGTATTGTTTTTGCAGCAGCACCCTCACAGGATGCAATGCTTGCGTATTTGTCAAAATCAGAAAGAATCCGGTGGGATAAAATTGTCGCTTTTAACATGGATGAGTATATTGGACTTTCTTCTGAGGCTCCTGAGACTTTTGCACATTATCTGGAAACCCATTTGTTTTCTAAAGTAAAGCTTAAGGAGAAGCATACCATCAATGCTGAAGCATCAATAGAGGAAGAGATTAACAGATATAGCCGTTTAATACAGGATGCACCTATAGATATCGTATGCCTGGGGATTGGTGAGAACGGGCACATCGCATTTAATGATCCCCCGGTAGCAAATTTTAACGATCCTCTTATCCTAAAAGAAGTTAACTTAGACTCTTCTTGTCGCATGCAGCAGGTTAACGACGGGTGTTTTTCTTCGATTGACGCAGTGCCACAACGTGCGCTTACCCTTACCATCCCTGTGCTTTTTAGCGGTGAGCGTTTATTTTGTGTGGTGGTAGGCGAGAAAAAGAGCCAGGCTGTAAAAGATACCTTTGCCGGGGTAAATACTTGGTGTCCGGCGTCGATTTTGACAACGCATAAAAAATGTGAATTCTTTTTTGATACAGCGGCATTTAAAGAATTAGCAAAAGTCAAAACTGTATATGATAATTAAAACAAACAGCATTATGAAGTTTCCATCTTTGTACCACTTTATTCTATTCGTAACGCTCTTATTTTATGGTTCCTCTAGCAGTATTGCCCAGGTTAAGCAAGATTCCGGTTTTGAGGTTAAGGGTTTTCATCTCGATCTTCGTATCCAGGTGATGACTCCCAATGCATTGAAAGCATTTGCCAAAGAGCTTGCAGAACTAGGAATGAATACCCTTGTGATGGAATATGAAGCGACCTATCCTTTTAAAAAACATGCTACAATCGCTAATGAATATGCGTATACCCGTGCCGAAATTGAAGATTTTATAAAGTATTGCAACAATCTGGAGATTGAAGTGATACCTCTTCAGCAGAGCCTGGGGCATTTGGAATACGTCCTCAGGAATCCCAGGTATGGTGCACTAAAAGAAGATCGAAAAGATATCTCTCAGGTTTGTCCCATGCAAATAGAGGAAAGCAAAAAGCTTTTTAGCGAATTGTTTGCTGATATGGCAGAAATCCATAATTCAGACTATATACATATTGGGGGTGATGAAACCAGACTTTTGGGACACTGCCCCTTATGTCAAAAAAAGGTAGAGGAGGTCGGCACCTCTAAGCTGTTTGTAGATTACATGGCTATGATTTGTAAGTTAGTCGTTGATCTGGGGAAAAAACCGGTGATGTGGGCCGATATTATTTTAAAACATCCGGAAGCTGCCCAGGAACTCCCTGAAGAGACCATTTTTGTAGACTGGAACTACGGCTGGAAAATCAACCACTTTGGAGATATTCCCCAACTTCAGGATCAGGGCTTTACTTTTTGGGGAGCCCCGGCAATACGCAGCCATCCTGATAACTGGTATGTTACTGACTGGAAAACACATTTCAACAATCAGGAACGTTTTATTCCCTACGCCCGTAACTCTGGTTATGAAGGAATGATAATGACTTCCTGGTCTACCAGTGGGGTGTATGGCTTCACATGGGACGTAGACTACAGCGTAGTAGATATGGTGCAGCTCCGTAATACCTATCCGCTTTCCGGATTTAGAATACTGGTTGCTAGCTATGCCGAGACCCTGAACACGAAAGATACCGTAAATACCCGTGATTTTATTCAGAAATATGCTAAAGAGCGTTTTGGCCTCTCTGAAAAAGCTACTGACAGTTTTTTGGAATTTCTATATAGCAATCCCGAATTGATTGTAGATGGAAAACCTCAACGAAGTTCAAGTATTGATGAAATGATAAGTTACTTTAATCCTATCAGGAATAAACTAAAAAGCATTAAGGTTACTTCCTATGCAGAAGAATTCAATCATTTTAAACTGATGGCTGATTTAAGAATGCATTATCTTAATTTCAAAAAAGTAGAGGTGCGCTATAACGATCCTTCCTATTCGTTAGAAAAGGCACCCCTGCTTCTTGCACGTCTTGATGAACTACTCGCAGAAGCCCAGACATTGAATGAGCGTTTCTCAAAGCTAAATAAAGGCTTTCTGTACGATGCTGAAATTGAGGAGCAAAATCATCTGCGTACACAGAAGTTAGAGGTATTGTACGATCGCTTGTCAAAATTAAAATAAAACTCATATTAAAAGCCTAGCCCCCATGCAATTATTAGACTGGATAGTTCTGTCGATTTACTTTGTAATGCTGTTAGCAATAGGATTATGGTCATACTTTCGAGTTAAGAACTCTGAAGATTTTTATACTGCCGGTGGAAAATTGCCCTGGTGGCTTTCCGGGATTTCGCATCATGTTTCGGGCTATAGCGGTGCGGTATTTGTAGCCTATGCAGCAATTGCCTACACCCATGGTTTTACCCTTTATATATGGTGGGCTTTTACGGTAGGTGTAGCTACGCTCATAGCAGCTTTTTTTATAGCTCCCAGATGGTCACGTCTTCGTATCTATGCAGGCATTCAATCGCCTACCGAATATTTGTTATTACGTTATAATTTAACTACACAGCAACTTATAGCTTGGACCGGAGCAATCATAAAAGTTTTTGATACGGGAGGAAAACTGGCGGCTATAGCAGTACTATTAAATGTATTTAGCGGGACCTCAATCACCTTTGGGATTCTTCTTGTGGGCGGGATTTCGCTTATATACATCACTATTGGAGGACTTTGGGCAGATGTGTGGAATGATTTTGGACAATTTATTGTACAACTATTGGCAGGTCTGACGATGTTTATCATGGTCATCCTAAAACTCGACATGGGTATAAGTGGGATTTTTCAGATGTGGGATGAATTGCCGGAAGGAAATGCCACTTTCTTTAATGATCCCTATACCATTAACTTTGCTTTGGTAATGCTGGTTATCAACTTTTTCAGTTACAGTGGAGGAACCTGGAATCTTGCCACCCGTTTTATATCCTCTTCTTCTGGGAAAACTGCAAGAAAAGCCGCCCTTTTCTCATCCTGTTTGTATTTTGTTTGGCCTCTTATTTTATTATACCCCATGTTTGCGGCCCCTTTATTTTTTGAAAATCTTTCAGATCCAAGCTTATCCTATGGTAAATTGGTACTTGATTTTCTGCCTACCGGCCTGGTGGGGTTGGTGCTGGCTTCGTTATTTGCAAACACCCTATCTATGACAGCGTCAGATTCTAATACCGTTTCGGCAGTGATTAGCCGTGATATTTTACCCAATATATTTCCTAAAGTAAAAAAATACTCCAAAAAACAATTGCTGGTGCTGGCACGTGGAACCACCTTTGGATTTACCTTGCTGACTATTGTTACTGCCCTTAATGCCGGCCTTTTCGGCGGGGTTTTCGGATTGATAATTTCGTGGTTTGCGGCACTGCTAGGTCCCATAGCCATTCCTATGATTTTAGGACTGCTTCCTGCATTTAGTAAAAGTAATGGCACTATAGCCCTAATTTCAATAGTAGGCGGTTTGAGTAGTTTTTTTGTATTTAAATGGGTTGCGGTAGATTCATTCGCTTTGGAAGTGGGTGGGCCTACACTGGTCTCACTGATAGTTTACATTTTTGCAGGATTTATCAGTACCAAAGAGGTGCCGCAGCACGTTAAGGAGCTTCATACCAATCTGGATAAGAATCATTAAAATAAGAGCAATGGGAATTCGTTTACAGGGAATACATTATAAAACTCATGAGATCATTGAAGTGGAGATAAATTCCGGCTACATTTCCCGTATTAGCCCACTTCAGGAGTTACAAGAAGAATTGATTATAGCTCCAGGGCTGGTAGATTTACAAATTAACGGATTTAAAGGCATTGATTTTAATGAGGTAAATCTAACCCAGCAGCAGGTATTAACAGTAACACAAGAACTTTTTAAAACAGGGATTACCGGTTATTTTCCCACCCTGATCACCAATAGCGATGCAGCAATTAGTAAGACCATTGAAGTCCTCGTAAAAAGTTGCGAAGCCTTTCCTCTGGTAAGAAATAGTATTATGGGGATTCATCTTGAAGGACCATTTTTGTCTGCAGAAGAAGGCTCCCGTGGAGCCCATCCTTTAAAATATATTAAAGCTCCAGATTGGGATCTTTTTTGCAAATGGCAGGAGCAGTCAAAAGGAATGATCAAACTCATCACCCTTGCCCCCGAGTTACCGGGAGCTGATTCTTTTATTAAAAAATGCGTGGCATCCGGGGTGAAAGTAGCTTTGGGGCATACAGCAGCAAATGCGCGGCAGATACAGGATGCTGTTTCTGCAGGTGCCACCTGCTCAACCCATTTGGGAAATGCCTCTCATCAGTTCCTACCCAGACATGATAATTACATATGGGAACAGCTGGCAACGGAACAACTCTGGGCCACCTTAATTGCAGATGGATTTCATTTGCCTCAGGCAATTCTTTCCGTATTTCTAAAGGTCAAAAAAGGCAAAAGTGTATTAGTGAGCGATGCGACTCGATTTGCAGGATTGCCTCCAGGTGTCTATAAAAGTCATATCGGAGGAGCAGTAGAGTTAGATGAGGCCGGTAAATTATGCATTCAGGGTAACCCCAGAATGCTTGCAGGTTCTGCGAAGTCTCTACTCGATTGTGTTAACCACCTCCTTGAACTCAATAGAGTAAAACCAGCGGATGTTTTTGAGATGGCTTCTTTAAAACCACTTGAGTTGTTGGGGGGCGGGGAGCACTATGAGTTGATGCCGGGGAGTCATGCCGATCTGATTGTCTTTGAACTAAAGAATTCAAAAACAAGACTTCATAAAACTCTGAAGGGAGGAGAACTAGTCTACACTATTTAATTCTAATAACATAATGATACAGTTTACAAAAATAAAATACGCACTAAGCCTCTTTATTGTGATTCTGGCGGTATTTAAATCAACCAATTCCCTTGCTGATGGCAAGGTACAGATCATTCCTCAACCTACTTCTTTGTCCTATGGTAAGGGAGAGCTAGTGTTAAATCAGAAGGTATGCATCCAGGCTCCTGCTGAACTTCAGTCAGAACTGGAATTATTACAATCTTTGTTACAAAAGGGACTTTCAAGAGGTCCTAAACAGGTTTCTAAAAATGGAGATATTCAATTAATGTTGGATGCAAACCGTTTAAGTACTCTTGGAGAGGAAGGATATAAGCTCCTCGTTGAAGAAGAGGGGATAAAAATTACTGCAGCAACTTCTGCAGGTATTTTTTATGGAATACAGTCAATCAGACAGCTTTTACCCATAACTTTTGAATACGGTAAACAGTATCAATCTGTAAAAATACCTTGCCTTGAAATCATAGATCGTCCAAGGTTTCCCTGGAGGGCTTTAATGCTTGATGAATCACGTCATTTTAAAGGGAAAGAAGTAGTTAAAGATTTACTCGACCAAATGGCCATGCTCAAGATGAATACCTTTCACTGGCACCTAACCGATGACCAGGGCTGGCGTATTGAGATCAAAAAATACCCAAAATTAACACAGATTGGCTCGGAACGAAAGGATACCCAGATTAGCAGGAATAGTGAATTGCGAACGGGTGAGCCCCATAGTGGTTTTTATAAGCAGGACGAAATTAAAGAGATTCTAGAGTATGCTAAACGTTTACACATCAAAGTGGTTCCGGAAATCGAAATGCCGGGACATGCCACTGCAGCAATTGCAGCCTATCCTTGGGTGGGGGCGATGGAAACGCCGCAGGAGGTGGCCGTAACCTTTGGCAAATTTGACGATTCCTTTCAGATCGCCGACCCTAAGGTGGTACAATTCCTAAAAGATATTCTCGACGAGGTAATTGTACTATTTCCCGGGGCAGTCATCCATATAGGAGGTGATGAGGTAAATTTTAAACCTTGGGAACATTCTGCGAAAGTCCTGGATTTTATGAAGAAAAAAGAATTAGCATCTCCTGTAGACCTGCAGATTTATTTTACCAATGAGATTTCTAATTATCTGGATCATAAAGGAAAACGCATGATGGGTTGGAATGATATTATGGGAAGCGATATTCACGACGAACGTGGTGAAGATGCTGCGGCAGTTAAACAGAAATTGGCAAAATCAACTATTGTCCATTTCTGGAAAGGGGATTTGAATCTGATAAACCAGGCGGTGGAAGAAGGCTATGATGTGGTTAATTCCAATCACTGGGACACCTATCTCGATTACACCTACGAACGTATTCCTTTATCAAAATCCTATGCTTTTGATCCAGTTCCGGAAGGATTGAATGAACAATATAAGTCGCATATTTTGGGAGCGGGAGCACAAATGTGGAGCGAATGGATTCCTACAGTCGCCCAGATGCAAAAACAAATTTTTCCCCGTCTTGCTGCTTATGCCGAAGTAGGCTGGACCCCTGCCGAAAGCAAAGATTTCACTCGTTTTAAGCAGAATCTGGAGCAGATAAAAAGGAGGTGGGAGTTTCTCGGTATTCAATTTTACGAAGAGCAATAATTATAGATATTATCCCTGTACTTTTTTAAAAGAAAGTCATCATAAACCTATGAAAACTACCTATCCCTAGGCTACCTTATTTTTGTACGGGCCTACAGGTAAATTTCAAGAGATTCTTTTTGAAAACATTCACAACATCTGCTTTGATCAATACCAATGCCTATCACCTGTTTAGTTTTATTTTTTATGATTAGTGCGTTGAGGACCGGGCTCTTCTTTATATTGCTAAAACAAGCGGTGTTTAGTTAACATATAAGATGATAGTGTTACCATTAAGTCTTTTATGGCTCTTTGTAACCTTTTTAACTCTGCTGGGATTCGACTTTTTCAAAGGCATCTATCCTGTTGATCCCTTTTGGCAGCGAATTATTGTAAAAGAACTAAATCACCGAGAAAATTTAATTACATGCACCTAAAAAAATAGCCTGTGTCCACTGGTATACTTTTTATTTTGATAGGATGTTCAAAAATATAAGGTGCGCTCTTGTAGCACTGGTAAAACTATGGTTTTATGAATGAATTAGCCAAATAAAAGTAAAAGCAATAACCATGAAAGAAGTGATTAAGGAAGCGTGTGTAGAAAGTATTAAGCAAGCTATAAAAGTTCAAAAGCTTGGGGCTACGAGGTTGGAACTTGTTACACGGTGGGTTGATGGCGGGTTAACTCCTTCGGAACATCTGATAAAGCAAGTATTGCAAAATGTTTGCATACCCATACGGGTGATGATACGACCGCGCTCTGGTGATTTCTTATACTCTGATAGTGAATTAAAATGTATTGCAGCGGGTATTGAGTCGTGTAAAAAAATAGGCGTAGACGGGGTTGTATTTGGAATTCTTAAGGCAGACAAAACCCTCGATTTGGAAGCTATTTCCAAATTTGCAAAATTAGCCTTTCCTTTAAAAGTAGTTATTCATAAAGCGATAGATGAAACACCTGATATTCTGATTGCCCTGAAACAGCTACTTCAAATCCCCGAAATAAGTACGGTGTTAACATCTGGTGGTAAATTAAATGCAAGAGAAGGAGCTGATATGCTCAAAAAAATGATGACTCTTGTAGGAGATAGAATAGAGATTATGGCTCAAGGCGATATATCACCAGCTAATTTTGACCATCTTCATAAAACTATTAATGCATCGGCTTATCATGGAAAATATATTGTTGGTGGCATTTAAATATGCTTCCTAAAGATTCTCGATTGCTTTATAGCAATTAGAATAATTTGGAAAACAATTTGAGCATTCCTGAAAAGGATAACTTCTTTTAATTTTATCGATTTTAGATTAGCTAATTAGCACCATTTATAGCTATAGAAGCAGATTGTAAAATGCAGCTAAAATTAATTCGTGTTTGTTTCAGTCAAATTCGAACTTCAAATAAGGCATGTATAAGCCCTTTACAGTTTAATTGTACCTATCGAAATTAAATACTATAGCCTAGTAATTGATTTTAATAATCAATAGTTTAAACCAAAGCTAAACTCGCAAAATATCCCTTTCCATAAGACTACGGCATAAACCGCTCGATGCCTTGCTATTTATTCCGTTTCCTTCTGGTTTGGAATTTTGTCTTCCGTTTGTGATGAGGTTAAAATTATTGTTTAACTAAATTCACATATTATGTATTTATCAAATCTTCAACAAGACAACCTTTACTTACCGAATGAGATGGTAGCCCTTGATCTGCTAACCGGTTATCCATCACGAAAAGGTCTTGAGAATGCTATTCTAAGTAATGGAAAGATCGTTAATGTAGTCTCCAAAAGTTATGGACATCTATCAAATCGTTTGTTTTTTGAAAAAGCAGAAAACATGCTAATTGAAGCTGGTTTGAGCTTTCAAAGACGGAGTATTAATCGTAACGATCGCTCTTTTGTACTCGACTTGATCATTGAGGATCAAAACCAGTTTAGAGTTAAAAATGAAAATGATCAGATCTTACCCATGCTTAGATTTACAAATTCTTACGATGGAAGTGAGAACACAACTGGACACTTTGGCTTCTTTCGTAAAGTATGTAGTAATGGTTTACATGTAGCAGATACATCAATAGCTTTTTCAGTGAGACATACCCGAAATAATACTGAATTAGTAGTGCCCAAAATGAGCGACCTATTTGAGAAATTTATCGAGAATGAATACTATAGTGTGGTTTCCAAATTCCGAAAATTACAGTCCATAAAGCTGTTAGATACCAGGCAATTCGTGAAAGATATTGTAGAGCACCTGAACTTATTTAGATATGAATGCAGTGATAAAAATCCTGAGCCTTCAAAGAAATCCAGAGAGGTATTAGATATCCTATCACAAGAATCGAAATTGTTTAATGAAGAACCTAATTTTTGGCTAGGCTATAATGCTTTAAATCACGTTTTACACACCAGACTTAAGAAAAGTTTTCAGCAACAAAAGCGTCTGGATCAAAAGTTATTTAATACCGTTTTAGAAATGGTATAGCATTTAAAGGTTTATCCAGTACCTTAAACTGGATTTTTTTGATTTATGTTCAGAGAGATATTTATTGATATTCAATCAGAATAGTAGAGTTGGGGATATAAACATTTTATGAATTAAAAAACCAAACCCTGAAATTTCAGGATTTGGCTATGGATTACTTTCTAATAAGGCTGTTTTTATCAATCCTTGTTGGTCAATCATGCACTAGGTGTGGCCACTTGTTTTCCGCTACTAAAAATTTAGAGAATATAGTTATAAATTCTCTGAATGGCTATAATAATTTATATGCAAACAAGAAGTCGGTTTATTTACTCCTTACGCATATAGATATTACCGGAAATGGTTTCAAGCTTGGTTCTTTGATTTCCATTACTAACAATTCCCTGAACCCGACTGGAAACTGAAGGTTTCTTATTATCATCATTCATATCGATATCAAGATCCGAATATATAGTTCCGGTAAGTGTTTTAGCATCTATTTTGGCTTTTTTCATGGTCACATCTAAATTTCCGCTAATGGTCTTTAAAGAGAGCTCTCCCTCATATCTTTTCAATTCTACACTTCCTGAGATCAGATCGGTTTCCAGTTTTCCTGAAAAGTTTTCAGCAATAACATTACCCGTGATGCTTTTTATTTTCAGTTCACTATTTATAGGCACGTAAACCAAATAATTGATTTCAGTTTTTTGATCACTGTTGTTGAGCATGATATTGTTTCTTTTCTTGAAGTAATTTCCGAAATCTGAAGAGATATAAATCTCTCCGGAAGATTCTTCTGTTTTCAAATTATAAGATTCATTACCTTTTCCATTCTCAACAAGAACGCTGGCTTTAATGTTGACTTCCTTTTTATCCCATTGGATGACTTTTATATCAGAAGCAAATTTGAAGTTTAAACTGATCTGTTGTTTTTCAGATACGTTATAACTTTCTTCGATTGCCCGTTGGGCCTGGATAACCGAAGTAAAAAGGATGATGAGTGTACACGTGATAAACTGTTTCATAATGTTCATTTTTTGATTGATTTTAAATTTTACTTTTTTCTTAGATAGATATTTCCAACAGAAGCTTTCAAAGCTATTTTGACACCTCCTTTATTGATATTTCCCGCAATTGATTTTTGACCACCTACGGCTTTAAGACCATCCTCTCTAGGTTTAATCAGGTCAAAATTAGTGAATACCGACCCCATAGTGGAACCTAATTCCACGGAGGCTTTGGTATTCGAAGGTAGGCTTACATCGATCATCCCTGTAGAGGAGGTGATGGAAATCGGAGCGCTCTGATTAACACTACTAAAGATGGCATCAATATTTCCGGTAGAGCTATGTGCTGTTATAGGTCCGGTGACATTTGTTAATTTAATATAGCCTACAACAGTATTAATTTCCAGTTCGTTAGTTAGATCTTCTATGATCACATTGCCTAAATTCCCGGTTTGTAGTTTTATAGCTACGGAAGCAGGTATGGTTAGTGTTAAGCCCTTACGGTTATAGAATGATTTAAGGTCACTAATTCTTAAAACTTCGCCGTCAATTTCTATATACATACCTAGTCCGGTATTGTCCTCGCCACCGGCATAAATGGCCTTCAGACCTTTGGCTTTTTCATCGATTGAACCATCTTCATCTTCCCATGTAGCTTCTGTTTCTTCAGAATCAGCGCAGTTATAACAGCCCTCCTTTAGGATAAGTTGATCTGTCTAGTCCTAAAATATGGCTACAGGTTAAAATTGATTTAAGCTGTTAATTTATAAACCATATTTGGTGTTTGATAGTCTAAAGATAAATGTAATCTTATTTCATTATACAAATTAATTGCATTTTCTGTAGCCCTCTTAGCGTGTTGTAGACTATCAAAGGTCTGGTCGAGATAGAACTCGTCTTTTAATATGCCATTTACACGTTCTGCCATCGCGTTTTCGTAGCAATGGTTCTCTTCGGTCATACTGATTCCTATATTATTTCTTTTAAGGATCTGTGTGTATACATTGCTGCAATACTGGATACCTCTGTCAGAATGGTGTATAAGTGCGTCAATATCTTTAGCTTGATATAAGGCTTTGTTCAAAGCTCTTACACAGCCTTTTAGTTCTAGGCTATTGCTGATGTCATAGCCGACAATTTTGCGACTATGCATATCTGTAATGAGTGCTAGGTAACAAAAGCCTTTTATAGTTCTGATATAAGTGATATCGCTCACCCAGATTTGGTTTGATCTAGTTGTTTCTACATCTTTAATGATATTCTTATACTTGTAGAACCTGTGTAATGAGTTCGTTGTTCTAGAGCTGTATTTTTTCTAAGTGTGAGCATATCGTATTTTCTAAGAATGTTGAATAAAGTATCTCTACCTATTTTTAAATGGGCATTTGTAAACTCTTTGTCGAGTGATCTGGTCAGTTTTCTAACACCTTCCCTAGGAAGGGATCTGCGCCTTTTCTTGACTATGGCAACAACCTTATTTTCTACTTCTGAACGTTGGTCTTCTCTATGTTTGTATTTATAGTAAGCATCACGTTTAAGCCCAAAATAGGCTGTTATGGCTGAGAGGGATGCAGATCCTCTGGATTTCTGCTTGGCCTTCATTAAGGCTTGATACTTAGTTTTTTTTTAAGTTCAAGCACTGATTTATAGCCCAGCTGTTCTGCTGCCACTTCAAGATAAGAATCTTCTATAAGGGCGTCTATATCCTTTTTCAAAAGAAGTTTCTTCAGCTGTTCAATTTCTTTTTGAAGCTGTTTGATGCGTGTAATCTCATCTTTTGTTTTCACAGTCACTCTGGTGTTCATAAGGTCTTTACGGTTATATTTCCTGATCCACTCGTTTATGGTTGTTGGAGCAATACCGTAAGCTTTACCTAGTTGATACTTGTTTAATTTTCCTGCCGTAAGTTCGTCTAAAATTTTTAGTTTGAACGATTCGGAATACCGTCTGATTACTCTGTCATTTTTATACATAATGTTTGAAATTATGTAGCCTTTATTCAGGACGAGTCAACCTTGTTGCCAACGGTTACGAGTATGGACAGTTACGGGTTGAATTGCCAGGTTGTGTCCGTTTAAAATAAATATAGCTAAAAACATCAAATATCGATTAAGTATTTAGCCGCAATTGACCATACGCGTTGTTAGCGGCTGACTGATTATTCATTTTTTATATATTTTATGTCGAGTTTTCCAATTTTCAAAATCTGTCTTGTTCTCAACTTTTCATTTTCTAGTTGTTTTTTTTCTAATTCTTTACCGATCGTATTTTCCCATTTTTCTGCAGTCAACGGATATAGTTTAGACCAATGAAATATTTCAATTAGAGCATCCATATTTTCCTCAAAATTTGGATTTTCCCAATCTTTAGGGATTAAAAAGGCGTGATGATTTTCAAATGTAACATTACCAACGTAATAATCACCGCTCAACTTATCCTCGAAATCATTATCATTTAATTTTTGATCATAATCATAAAAAGCTTCAATAATTTCATATTGCAATTTTCTATTTTTCTTATCGACTTTCACAGTTTCGCTAATATTATAGATTTTGAAATAAAAACTTTTATAAACACCTTCGAAAAATAGATCTGGATTTAATTTAAAGTTGTTTTTATCTAAGAAATTATACTTTACAGACTGTAATTCTTTAATTTTCTTTTTTCTCAAATAATATTCTTCACTTAAAAAGCCTACACCACAAAAAATAAAAATCATTGTAAAAAAACATATTAGCCCATTATAAAATGAGTTTAATAAACTATTTTCTATTAGAGATAGTAGGAAAACAATAGTTCCAGTTATTATTCCTCCAAAACAACCATTAATCCAATAATCTTTAAATTTTTCTTTTCTTATTACAGGAACATTATTCATAAAACTAATAGCAAGATGTTCAACGAAGTTTGCCGCTAACGGTTACGGTTATCGCAAGTTGCGGGAGTAGGGACGCGGACTTGTCGGATTAACTTTTTTCTTTCTTGGTTTCTAAAATTACACTTTTTCCACTAAACCCGTTATTTGCGATGAACCGATGTTGGCAACTGCTAAAAATTGTTGAAAATAAGTTTACAACTTTTCGTAATTTGTATTACAATAAAACTTTTATTTTATATATTTGTAGATGTAAAAAAACTCTGTTGGCGCAGAGTTCTTTATAATGTTCTTTGATTTAAGGTGTCAAAAACAAATATTTTATATGGCAAATATAGTTACAAAAATTGAATCCGCAAGTCGACGCGGTAAAAGAAGGCAGATCTCAAGGGAGGAATGTCTATTAGATTTAAAGAAAGATTTACCTAAGTTTTTTTTAGCTTTTAACAGGGCTGTAAAAAAATATAATAAGGTAGCATCAATGTTTAACCCTAATTCTAAAGTTCGTTTCGATGCTTCTGTATTGAATACGTCTATTGTTGAAAGTTTACAAGATGAATTTTCAAACAATTGGAAATGGGGCAAGTACAAAAGGTTTATCCTGAAACTAGGAGATTATATCTTCCTGGTTAAAAAATTTAATAATGGGAATAAACCTATGAATATTAAAACCAAACACGTAAACACGATTTCAAATCAATTGAGTTTATCTTTGTTTGATAATGACGTTTATCAAGATGATCCAATTTTGTTTTTTGGATATAAAATTGATAGAATGGGAGAAGTTTTTTCTCCTCAAATAGTTTATATTGATGAAGATCAAGTTAAATGGATAGTGTCTGAAAGTGATGTTACCTCTGTTGAAACTTTATTTGAATCAAAAAATTCTAATAAATCAGTTAATGTCTCTGTAAAGGAGCAACTCGTTAGGAGAAAAGCTTCTAATCAATAATTAATAATAGACACCTTAAGTCATAGAATAAAGTTTTCTTTAATTTTTAATAATTATGAAAATCAACCATTCTCAATTCGTTTTCGCTAGAGAGTTTAAAGGTATCAGTCAAACTGAATTATCTAAACAAGTTAAAGGGTTATCTCAATCAAACTTATCTAAATTTGAAAAAGGCTTCGATGTTTTATCTGAATCAGTAATAGATTCACTTATTGAATTCCTTGGTTTTCCAAAAAGTTTCTTTGGCAAAGTAATTAATAATGATATTGAAATTGCTCATTATAGAAAAAGGTCAGGTATAACAAAAGGACTAAAAACTCAAATTGAAACTAATAATAGACTTTTAGGCTATATAGTTGATCAATTAAATCAATCAATTGATTTTCCAGAATTTTCTTTAAAACCATTAGATCCAGAAGAGTTTTTACCTGAAGAAGTAGCTAAATTTACTAGAAAGCTAATGGGTCTTACTAAAAGAGAACCAGTATTTAATATTTTTAATTTGTTAGAAAGTAAAGGGATTATTGTAATTGAATTTGATGATGTAACTGAAAAGTTTGATGGTGTTTCTTTAATGTCTGATAAGGGTACTCCAATAATTATTATTAATAAAAACTTTTCAAATGACAGAAAGAGATTTACACTAGCTCACGAGTTAGGACATATTTTAATGCATATAACGGGTGATTTTCCTTTACCAAAGCATAGAGATGAAAAAAGAAAAGAAATTGAAGCTAATCGATTTGCTTCTGAATTTCTAATGCCTGAAGAAGGTATAAAAAACTCCTTAATTGGTTTAAGTTTATATGATTTAGCACCTCTTAAAAAATATTGGCATACTTCAAAACAGTCTATTATTAGAAGAGCGAAAGACTTGAAAGCTATTTCTGATAAAAAAGCTACTTATTTTATGATTGAATTAAGTCGAATGGGAGAGAGAAAGGTCGAAAAAACTATAGTCGATATTGATGGTCCAATTGCCTTTAAAAACGCTTATGAACTTCATAAAACAGAATTGAATTACACTGACCACGAGTTAGCGGAAGCTTTTTCTTTACCTCTTGATGTCATATCTAAGTATTTCAATTTTTCAGATAATTCAAAACTTAGAATGATAATTTAAATTTTTTTAATTGTTGCCAACGTCTCGTATATGAAAAGTAGCGCTGAAAATAAGCTGTTACTTTTCGGCTTAAACACAAGCCGGATTTTTAAATTTTACTATTTATTTATTTTTTGAAATCGTCAAATTTAAAAATTTGGCGACTTTCCAAAAACACCCAAGCCTTAGTGTTTGCAGAGTCTTGCGCTATTTTTTATATACATTGTTCTAAGCAGTTTTTCTCCGCTTTTATTCCTCTTCAATAGTTATGTCGGTACCTGCATAGATATGATAATCACTATTCGGCATAATATTCTTCATCGTATTACAATATTCAATCATAAATTTAGCAGAATCTCCAAGACCTTCAGTCATAAAATTCAACCTTTCTTTATTTAAGGTTATTTGCATTCGACCATATTTTAGACTGTCAGTTTCTAATCTGTTTTTATTCTTTTTAATAAAATCATTGAACTTCCAAATAGTATCATTTACTGAAAGAAGAATAGGTTTGGATTTTTTAAATTCCGTACCTATAAATGCAGATTCTGCAAATTCAGGTTGGATTGTAATAGAATCTCCTTGTCTTGTGATTTTCAATTTCTCAATTCCTTGAAACATACATTGACTTAAATTCATCCATACTTTTATCGTATCCAATTCTGTTATTTTACTTGTCAATTCCGCATAATCTTTCTTTAAAACAAAGTCAGATTTAGGTAAATCAGTTTTAATTTCTGTTTTACAAGAAACAAAAATCAGAGTCAGAATTAATATTTTGAGTATGTTTTTCAAATTGCTTAGAACGTGTTTGTATATGATAAGTAGCGTGCAAATTTACGATTAACATTCGACCGCAACCTAAGCCAAAAATTTTGTGTTTTGTAACTACTTTTTCATTTTTAGTTGCCAAATCAAAAGATTTGGCGACTTCCCAAATATACCGAAATTTCCGGTTTTGAAACAACGCAGCTATTTATTATATACGGTGTTATGCGGTCGGCTTTTTCTATCGTTGTTCTTTAATATTACTCAATTTTCCACTTTAAAAAATTAATTTTATTTGGTTTAACGAAATTGTATCTTTTTGAAATTCCATAAACTCATAATTATTATGGTCTTTAAGTACTTTTTGAACTTGGGTTTTTGTAAAGTCAGTTTTATTTATTATTTCTATCAAATTTTCAAAATCGCTTTCTGTGTCAACGTAATTAACTTTGTGATAATTTAATGTGTAGGCTTGGTCAATGATTGAATAGGACGCAAAAATTGTCACTGTAACCAAAAGGATCAAACAACACCAAAAAGCTACTTTCCACTTATTCATTTTCTTGTTTAGATTTTATAAGACTTAAGAGTTCAGGAAACTCATTCTCAATTTTCCTATGATCCATTTTTCCATCCTTATCATTATCTCCATACTCGAGACCAAGCATAATCCACCATTTAAGTCCTTTTACTTTTTCATAGCTAAGTTTCTCAACCATTTTAATAAAGTCCTGCTCTCCAATTCTATAAATTATTTGAGTAAAAATGAAACCTAGGTCGTAACATCCTGCTCCGCCACCACACCAAAAGTCATTTAGTTTTGCTAATGCTTCTTCATCTTTATTTAAGGTCTTTTTAATTAGCTGAATTAGTTCTTGATTTTTTGAAAAGCTTTGATTTTCATAAAGTGTATGGTCTATCAAAATCCCTTCAACTTTGTTTTGTTTACACGAAACTAAAGTCAGTCCAAATATGATTGATAAAACCAATATTCTATAAAAATTTGCCATTATTTGTTTATTAAACTGTCGTTTTTTTTAGCTGCCGCATAACGGTTACGGTTATCGCAAGTTGCGGGAGTAGGGACGCGGACTTGTCGGCTTACCATTTTCTTTCCTGGTTTCTAAAATTACTCTTTTTCTACAATACCCGTTATTTGCGATGAACCGATGTTGGCAACTGGCTTTTTTAATACCTCTTTTTAAATTTCTGTTTTATCTTTAATTGTTTACTAGATTGTCAACAGTAATATTTTTATCTTTTCTATGATTTTCAAACATTTCGATTACAGCTTTTAAAAAGCCAAACATACCTAAGCTCAATATAATAAGTCCAACGGATAAATCTTTTAAAATACCATCAACACTATTAAAGTAACCAATTAAGCCAGAGATTAATATGGATATAATTATTAAACACAATAGTATAATGAAGGTTTTTCCTTTTCTCGGGCTTTCATAAATTTTTCTTGAAATCTTATTTTGTGTTTTAGTAGTATCTTGTAAAGAGGAAAAACTTACTGCAAGTCCCATAAAAAT
This sequence comes from Zunongwangia endophytica, assembly GCF_030409505.1. NCBI lineage: Bacteria > Pseudomonadati > Bacteroidota > Flavobacteriia > Flavobacteriales > Flavobacteriaceae > Zunongwangia > Zunongwangia endophytica. The sequence continues at coordinate 178,388 of NZ_JAUFPZ010000002.1, forward strand.
TAATACATTATTTAAGTTTTGAAAAATCAAATCAGGGTTTACTTTTAATTTTTCCAATTCCAAGAAATATGGACTAAACGCAAAATAAAGAGCAATTATCATTAGCGGATATTGCAGATAACTTATATAATGAAAAGTTGTTTTGAAGTTCATTATTTGTATTTAAACATTTTATTTTCTCGAATTCAGCTCCTTTTTAATTTTGTTCATATTTATTAACAGTAAAGGAAGAATTGCACTACAAGAAATTGCAACAGTAATAGAAGCAACAAATGTCGAATTGTTCTCTTTCATTATTAACCCATAGATTGAAATTACAATTAATAGTGTCAATACAAAAATAAGAGCTATTGTAATACCTTTAAGTAAATTTAAATTTGATTCTAATTGTTCATTAGTTTTGTTTTTCATGTCATTATTTTTAGCTTGTTGCCAACGGTATTGAGTATGGCCAGTTGCGGGTTGGTTAGCCAGATTTTGTCCGTTTAAAATAAATATAGCTAAAAACATCGAATATCGATTAAGTATTTAGCTGCAATTGGCTATACGCGTTGTTGTGTGCTGTACCGTCTAGTTAGTTGTAACCTTTATAACTCCATATTTGCCATTTTCTCCGTAAAGAATTTTAGAATTATCACTTATTATTTTATAATTCTCTACATCGGATATTTTTAGGTTATTTAGATCCCCAAAGTATTTTATTTTATTATTAATTAAAACCAAAGGCATTTTAGTAGGCTCAGTTTTATTATTAATTTTAAGTATTGATTTAATTTCAGGTTCTAATTTTCGATAGAAATTTGATTTGTTTTTTCGGGGTATGTAATCAAGTTTTAAAGATGACATTCCAATCCTGTAATTACCAGCAGGAAGCGTATGGATTATCTCTTTTTTTACTTTATTAATTGAGTTTTCTATTTTGATTGTCTCAAGGATCTCTTCTAAATTCGCATTCCTATTAAATGATATTATTCGATACCGCTTAGAGTTTTTCAATTCTATAATAATAGGAAATGCATCTATAGCATATTTGTTATCTTGATTTGAATCTAAAATTTTTTCTATTAGTTCAAATTCGGATTTTAGATCACTTTCACTTCTAAACTTCTTTTGTTTAATAATTTCTTTTTTTGAATTGGAAGTGTGAAAAGTATAAATAGCTTCTTTTTCTTTTAATAAAATAATTTCATTTGATTTCCAGATCCTTATTGCTTGACTTTTATCTTCTCGAATATCTTCAATATTATATTTAGCTATTAATGAATCCAAATTCTTATAGAAATTATGTGAGATTTCATTTTCAAATTTATTTGTTTTTTGTTGAGCTATAGAAGTAAAGAAAATTAAGCTAAAAGTAACAAGAATTAGGGTTTTCATTTATAAGTTGATTTTGAAAGGTATTGAACACAACGTGATTGTATATGAAAAGTAGCGTTTAAATTAGTGATTATTTTTCCGTTATAAAACAAGCCAAAACTTTTGCATTTTGATTTTATCTTTACTTTTCAAAAAGCCAAATCAAAAGATTTGTCGACTTACCAAATATACCGAAAATTTCGTTTTAGAAAAGATGCAGCTATTTTTTATATACGTTGTTGGCAGTAGTGTTTTTTCTAGAACAAACTTAATTGATTTTCCTTTAGTGGATAGAAGACTCCAATTATAACAAAAGGATTATGTGCTTTTCTCATATGCCATTGTTTTGTAGTCCCAACGAAAAAATAAATATCATTCTTTTTTATAAATTCTGTTTCATATTTATTTTTTACAGCATCCAAAGCTAAAGAAACATTCCCTTCATAAAAACTTAAAGATTTCCAATATAGCGCTCCAATTTCCCAATCTTCAATCATTAATCTTCTTATTTTCCCCGTTACATCTTTAAATTTGTAATAAAATTTAAACGGCAATTTTGGAATTAAGATTTCTGGTTTTTTGTCTTGACTAAATAAATCACCTTGTTTTCTCAATTCTTTCCATTCATTTTTCCATTCAGGGTCATCTTTTTGAAATTCAATACCTATTATTTCTGTAGGTTTAAAAGTTGCTAAAGATTTGTATTTAGGCTCTCTACATTCTAAAATAAGCTCATCAAAATTTTTATAAACATTTTGTAAGCAATATTGTTTTCTCAAATACCAATTAGATTTTGTGTCTAAGCGCTTTATTACTTTTAAATCTTTAAAATCATAATTTTTTGGAGAATAGCTTTCTGGTCTAAAATCATCTGTTCTTCTTTCTAAATCAATTTCAATCCAGTTATACTTGAAAGAACTCATTTTACCCGATTTTCTTTGGCCTAATAAAAAGCTCAGAGGAACAGGATATATTCTAATCCAACTACCATCTTCTAATATTCCAGCGGTACAAACCAATTCATCATAACTTCTTGATGGTAATGGATATGTATTTACTGTTAGTAAGACTTTGGTAAGTGCCATTATATCATATGTGCTTAATCTCTAAATTATGCTGAATTTCACCAATAGATTCTGATAGCGGTAATCTGTGACATTGGCAAATATCGGCTTCAAAACAAGTTAGAGCAACCCTATTATATTTATTTACAAGGTTAAGAATTATGTTTTGATTATCTTTTGTTTTCTCTAAAGTTGTATTTTTATAATCTTCAAATAGTAAATCATAGTCTTCTTGATTTTCTAGTTTTCTTCTTTTGCTAGAGTCAATCCCTACTTCTGGAATATGTAAATATTCTATCCCTAAGTTTTCACAATATTTTTTAAGTAAGGTTTTGCTAAAACCAAATTTCATACTTAAAGGATTTTTACGAACATCAATTAAAAGTTTAATATTATTTTTTACTAATTTATTTAAATAATTCTCTAATGATATTCCTTCGTAACCAATAGTAAAAAGTGTTTTTTTCTTTTGTTTTGGTTTAGCTTCCACAATTCTCTTGAAAAATTTTTCATTCAGTACTTGTTCTGCGATTGTACTATTAATCGCAAAATAAGGAAAATTGATGTAAGTATGTTGTATTAAAGCATCATTATTCATTTCTCCATATGTAATGACTGTATTAACCAATAATTTTTTATCTGCCGGTTTTAATAATTTTATATAGTCTTTTTCATCATTTTTTACGTAACCGTTTTCCTTATTTAATAAGTATTCTTTTTTTATCATTGTTTTCAAATCAGCACTAGCAGAATATGAATAACAACCATATTTATATGGAACAAATTCATATTCAGGTTTTTGCTTTCTCTGACTATATAAAAAAAGTAGTTTTTGGAGCTTAGTTTTTTCCACTTCACCACCCAAAAGCTGTAATAATGACAATATAATTTTTCTTCTATAAAACATTTTGCAAATGTACCTCATAAAAGATTCTTACTAAAATTTTTTCACATTACTGCCAACGTCTTCGTATAATCGTCAGTTGCTGGTTGGTTGAAAACTAAGATAACTAAAATTACTGAATTTTATGCTTGCTTGATTTTATCCGAATTACACAAAGCCGCAATTGCTATTATACGTTGTTGTAAAATGTAGCGACACGTTCTGATAAACAATATTTCCTTTTTTCTTATCTTTAAATTCTTGTTTTTTTTTAATGAATATGAATTTTATCAGATTTCATCTTTTTTAGATTTATAGAGCGGGAGAGAAGCTTTTGAGCGTTAAAATCGATGGTAATTTTTTATAATTTAAAGTTTATCCAGCGTTGGTTTTTTAATTTTTAAGTTGATTTTTCAATTTGAATTTTGGGAGAGATTGATTCCGCGCAATGCTAGACTTTTTTAGCTTTTATATATTATTTAATTTCATTCTCCAGCCAGGTTAGTTGTCCGTTATGTTGAAAGCTAGAAAACTAATGTCTAATTATGCAATTTCGCCAATATTTTCTGATTTATTATCCGCGGTGTTGCTAATCTTTTAAGTTCTAATTTTGTTCTGAGTGAATTTGAGAGCGTGATTTTGTCAGTTTAGATTTTAAATAATTAGTTCTGATTTTATCGAATATTGAATATAATTTTCTTTGTTTAGATTAGTTTTAGAGCGTGAATTGTCCGTTTTTGTTTGTAAGAATATTATCCGATTTGATCTAATTTTACCCATTTGCGCTCAGTTCGGTTTTTGATAGCGATTTTGTCAGGAGCTATTTTTTACAACTGTTTCGGCTATGAGTAGTTGCGTGGTTTTGCACGAAACTTTGCAAGTACATACCAAACTGAAAATCCGCAAGGATTTTCAGAAGTAGTCGAGAACAAGCAATTACTTATAGCCATTGTTGGCAGTTCGTTGTTATTCCTTAAGTTCAATTTTCTGTCGTTTTGATTTGGTAAACTCCTTATTCAAATCAAGTTGAATTACATTTTTATTACTCAATTTATAGGATAGAAAAAATTTGTTGTCCGTAATATCAATAAATGAGGTATAAACTGTTCCTCCGCTTCTTCCGTTCTCAAGTTCTCTTGCAGGCTGTCCAGCTTGTCCGAAAGTATTCCCAACCCTTAAAAGGTTGATTTCCTCTCCATTATCTTCAAGTTCCGAAATCCTGTTTTCAATGCTCTCATACCGATAGCAAGGATAATTACCCGCTTCTGGTTCAGACAAGAGATAATTGGTCATAATCAATTTGTTATCCTTAATCCAATGAAGTTTTCTTTTGCCATCTACCCATTCTACTACAACTGCTTTTCCCGTTTTATCTCCGAACATAATATGGCTTTTGTTTAACGCTATTTTCTCTCTTTCCAAAAATTTCAGTGCTTCGTCAACTGTTGAGCAATTCGCTAAAATTTTGTCTCCCAAGTTATTTTTTGGGTTTCCGTATCCTTTGATTTTCTGTTGTTCAGGTGTAACGGCAGCATCAAAAAAAAGACCTTCTTCATTAATGCCTCCTTGGGCGAATTTGTCCCATCCGTACCATAATCTTGCAAATTTGTTCTTTGACTTTGGTTCAATTTGAATGTACGCATCCACGTCCAAAAAGTAATCTTCACTATTAACGGCATATATTTTCCCTGTCGCTGAATCAATGTAATAAAGTACCGAACAGGCAGTTGATATTTTGGGCATCATTAATATTCCCAAGAACATTATCAGTATTAATCTAAATCTTTTCATTCCTCATTCGTTTTGTTTCTTCGCAATGACTGCCAACGTCTGCGGATATCGAAAGTAGCCATTTAATTACTGGCTAGTCTGTTATCACTGTTTAGAGTAAAAATACTAAAACTTTTCCAATAGACCTCCATTTGGCTATTTTCGATGATCCGCTGTTGTGTGCAGTAATTTTTTGAACTGTCCTTAGCAGCGACCTTTTAAAGATCATTATGTTAGTCTATTTCAATCATTCAAAAAATTACGGAGTAAGCGCGGCGCAATCATTTAAAGGGTATGTTTTTGACAATAATTGCTCATTATCAAGGTCGGGACTGATATGCGCAGTTATTGCCAAAATTCTAGGATCAAAGTAAGATAGGGGAGTCCGTAGCCTTGCTCCATTGTGATTAAGGCTTTTATACGAGTTCGCTCGTATTTGAAAGTGCACTTTCATACGATCTCATCGAAAAGCCTGGGTTGAGGAATTGCCATTCCCCAACTATCACACTTACGCAAGGCTACGTCCTTTATTGATTCTAGAAAATACTCCTTTTGGTGTAAAAGCCGCGCTTATTGCTCACAACGGTCTCGTATATTCGTCAGTTGTGGCAATGAAGATACGGATTTGTCCGATAAAGTATTTTTTGTTCCTGGTTTCTATTAAACTTTCTTTTAGCACAATGGCCGCAATTGCGAATATGCGTTGTTATAAGCCGTTTTGAAAAAACTATATTTGAATTAAATTAAAAATTAAATGTTAGATAAAATAAAGATTTTAACTCTAAAAGCTTTGATGCATGATGAGCAATTGATGTACGGGTTGGTTTTGAAAGGAGGAAATGCTTTGCAGTTGGTTTATGATATAACAGACAGGGCTTAAATGGATATTGATTTTTCGATTGAAGGGGATTTTTCGGATTTGGACTACAATAGAATTAATGGAGCTTTGGATGCACTTTTAAATGATGAATTTCATAAAGAGAATTTAATAGCTTTTGATATTAGGTTTAAAGAAAAGCCAAAAACTAATAAAGTCAAGGAATGGAAAGGATATAATATTGAATTTAAGATTGCTCATAAAGAAAATTGGTATGATGAAGATTTAGATAAAACAAGAAGGGAAGCTATCAAGATACTTGGACAATCTACTAAATTTTCGATTGATATAAGTAGTTTTGAATATATCCAGAGCGCAAAGAAACACGATCTTGATGGTACTGTACTTATGGTATATACTCCAGCAATGATTGTAATTGAAAAATTAAGAGCACTCTGTCAATCTATTCCAGAATATCAGAAAATTGTTTCTACTGCTAGAACAAAAGGAAGGGCTAGAGATTTTTATGATATTTGGAATATTTGTAATCAATTCTCCATGGATCTTTCTACTGAAGAAAATAAGAATTTAATGAAAGAAATATTCCAAGCCAAAAGGGTGCCAATTGAATTTTTAGGATTACTTAATGAGTATCATGATTTGCAGAAGGAAAACTGGAGCAGTGTCGAGGATACATTAGGTTCAGAGAATTTGGGATTTGATTTTTATTTTGAATATGTAATGGATTTAATTGAAAGAATCAAAATCCTTTAGGATAGAATATTTTCCAATCTTGATCAAATTCCTTATTTGAAATATTATAAGTAAGATAAAAATTATAATTGGTTATTTTATTTTGAAAAATTCTTAATTCTTCTTGATTATAATTTGCTTTATTTAAATAAAAACCAATTAACTGATGATAAGGATAAGTGTAATCTAAAGTATTTAAATATCGCTCTAATTTAACTAAATCTACTTTCTTTTTTGCTGCTGAAAAAGCATCTAATACCTCAAATACACCTCCAGAATATGCAGGTCTTATTGCTATATCTAATAGTGTTCTTTCTAAATCAGTATACCTTAGACCGTTTTTAGTAATCACACCAACATTATCTAATGTAAAATTTTTCTGAATTAAGTAAATTCTGTAATTCTCTTTTTCAGATTTATAAATTTCAGATGTTTGTCGCTGCTTTTTTGAAAAAGCTTTATCAATGCTATCTTGAGATAATTTAACTATGGTTTTTTGTGTTACTCTGTCATCACTTTTTAGAAAACTTATATAAATGGATTTAGGTATTTGTAGAGTTAATTCATGGATGGCCATTGCTGTATAGTTACTTAGATAACCATCTTTTTTTATTGTAAGAGCAATGTCGTAAAAATTACCATTTTGTTTTGAGAGAATGGTTTTTATTGATCCAGATACTTGATGTTTTAGTTTAGTTGAGTTGAGAATGTTATTATCAGCTAAAAACTTTATAAAGTGTTTTGAATTTCTATAGGTGGCTATTTTCCAATCGAATCTTTTATTTTCGAATATTATTGACAAATCATGTGTAGTAAATGCTTTCTCATTTATTTGAGAAAAATATTCTTTTATACTGGGTTGGGCTGCCTCAAATGATTCTTTTCGCATTATTATTACTATTTACTATAATCGTATACGATTATAGTATGCAAAGGTATTAATAAAAATGCAAATATTCAAGTTAGTTTTTATCGTATTTAGCGAAATAATACTATATCGTGTTATCGTATACGATAACACGACGCTAAGGTAAAGGTTTTATTTTTAAAAATCAAATTATATAAATCAAATTTTCTATGAAAAATGGCTTATAACGTGATTGTGTATGATTTCGTTGCGTGTTTGAGCACTAAAGTTAACAAATAAATCACAGATAGAAAGTCCGTGAGGACTTTCGTAAGTAGACTAGAACTAGCAATGAATTATACACGGTGTTGGCAACAGTTTTTATTTTTCGTAAAACTCTTTTAAGATAATATTTTTCCCTTCTTTTAATTTTCTCAATTCACTTAAAATATAATATCTATGCATAAATCCGCAAAGCACAACAATTTTTTTACCTTGATTCTTTTCAGAAATTTGCATTATGTTTTTAGCCATTGTTTGATTTCTTAAATCCCAAAAATCATCAGCTAACTGATATCCATCTCGGTAACTAATTTTTTCTCCGTTTGGTTTGGTATGAAAACGAGTTGCAAATTCATCTCTTTTATTCGTTATTTTTTTTAGCATTTTATATTGATAATATTGTCTTATGGCACAAATACTGTCAGTTGATGCGTTATTGAATTTTTCGGGGGATTTAGATGCTAATATTATTAATGGATCTAAGAGCGCTTTGTATTTATTATGAATTTTAGCTTCTTTATCAGATAATAAACCAACATTATTTAAACTATCTATGAGTTTTGTTGTTAATCCATCTGTAGGTCGTGAGCCAGTATTTATCCTATATTCATTTCTACCTTCAAATTCATATGGTCTCAATTTAGTTGTCGGGTATTTTTCAATATATTTTTCCGATGCCATTCGCTCATTACTATTTGAAACATTTTTGTGTCTAAAATTAGAAGTGAAGAAAGAAGAGTCTAATTCTTCTAATATAAAATCGGGTTGTACATTTTCCAATATATTGAAGAGAATCTCAGAATTAAAATTATATTCTGGTTTATGAAGTGTTCCAATAACTATTATCTCAGTTGACTTTTCAGTTTTACAAGATAAAAGTGTTATTAAAATCAGTATTATTATTATTGATTTACTCATTTTTTAAATTGTTGCCAACGTCTCGGCTATGAGTAGTTGCGTGGTTTAACACTTAACTTTGCAAGTACACACCAAGCTGAAAATACGCGAGGATTTTCAGAAGTAGGCGAGAACAAGCAATTACTTATAGCCATTGTTATGCCACGTTTTTTTGACTCAACTGTTCATTTACAAACTCACTTTTATTTTCTCTGAAAACCTCTAAAAGTTCTGGAATAAAATCTTTCCACATCGGATATTTTTCTCGGTTATTTTCATACTCAAGTACTTTTTTCTCTAATTGAGGAATGAAGATAAAGTCCTCTTGATTTGTATGATAATTACGCAAATAATCAGCTCGTTCTTTATCATTCTGTATTTCCGAAACTCTAATCTCTCCTAAACGGACAAGACTTTCGATTACATAAACGTTCCAAGTTTGAATGCCTTTTGATTCCATCTTCTTTTTTAGCTTATCTGTAAATAGGTATGAAGAGTTTTCAATTTTTTCTTGATACGGTTCAAGTTCTGAATTTACAAAAGAATGTCCGAATTCGTGTACCGTTAATGTTGTTGCTCTCGGTTTGTAGTCAAAGCCGAATTTGTCGTAATCTTCATTATCTGAATTAAAAGGAACTTGTACGTATGGACTCATAATTTCATAAACAATTTTGCTATTTTTGTGTTCGACTGTTGCGCCAATTCCGCGACCTTCATTATCTTCTATTGGCCAAATCATCATAGGACTTACCAGTGCAATGTATTTTTCTCTACTATCTCCGTAATAAGTTTCCATAGCATCTGTAAACCCTTGTGGTAAATGAGATACAACTTCATTGATTGCACCATTATAGAAGTTGACATTTTTATTATAAAAATCCTCTACATTTTCGGTTTGATAGAAGTCGTAAAGGGATTGTAAATAATTTGAAATTATTTCCTCCAATCGATTTTTATCTTCTCCATTTAAATGTGTTTGTGAAAATTTGAAATCGGAAGGTTTTTTAGAAACATTGAATTCTGGCTGTTCCAATAAAATTCCCATCATAACGTCGTTACCATATCCAAAACTAATCAATGTATCATTCAACTTTGCAGTTTTTATAGCAATTTTGCTTTGTTTTAAATCACCAAAATAGGTTAGTGCTTTTGCTACTATTGGCTGATATTCTTTGCAGGTATTCAGTTTGTATTCTTCCCATTGTTTATTGGTTTTCCTATGCTCTATGGAAAGTATCTCTGCCAGGAAGTAAGTTTCTATGTTTTTATTGAAATCAACGTTGAATTTGTCGATTTGTTTTTTTTCTGTTTTACAAGAAAGGAATGAGATTAAAATCCCCAAAAGCATTAGTTTTCGCATTTCGTTTAGTTTTTAGTTCTATTATTATAGACGTAATTTTTGGTGAAATGGTTGTCTGACAACGAATTTTTAATCAAATGTGGCATAACGGTCTCGGCTATTAGTAGTTGCGTGTTTTAGCACTTAACTTTACAAGGACACACCAAGTTGGAAATTCCACAGGAATTTCCAAAGTAGGCGAGAACAAGCAATTACTTATAGCCATTGTTGTGCGTAGTTTTTTATTCTCGTGTTAATATCAACTCTTTTAATTTATCAAGTTGCGTATCCGATAGCCAAAGAACCTGATTTAGTCCTCTTTCAATTTTGATGTCGGGTTCTGTTCCGAAACCGTCCAAAATTTCCCCATTCTTTTGAAAAGAAACCATTGTACTTATTTTTCCAAATAGTTTTGAGTTTGGCAAGTCAACCCATTCGCTGTTTCCACTTGAGCCGTCTGTTGTTACTCCTGCAATCTTGATGTTTGGTAAGCCCTTGAAAGCAGAAACGAAAACAGATGCTGCACTAAATGTTTTTTCATTGGCTAAAATATAGACAGGTTTGTTATAGTAAAAAGTTGGTTTACCTAGCTTCTTTCCATTCAACAATCCAAAATAATATTCGCTGTATTTGTTTTCATCCAATTCATAGATTGGCTTAAAACTTTTTAAAAATTCTGTTGCCTTTTTTTGTTCTTCATCGTCTAATTCGGATAAGGTATATAAAAAACGGTTGTGTAAACTTTTTTTGTAATCTTCTGGTAATGGAAGTGGGCCTCTTTGTTTAGTAGCATTTACAACATATATAGAATCTGGATGGATTAAGTATTTTGCGAATTCATACAACAAATCACGGGTTCCGCCACTGTTTGCTCTTACATCAATAATCAAGGCTTCGCTATCATTTTGGATTGATTGCATAAAGGAATTTACTTTGTCAAAAAGAAGAGGTGCTTCATCTTTATCAACCATTTCGGGAATTTTGATATATGCAATGTTTTCTTTTATACTAAAGAGCTTTTCGATTATTACAGGTTTATTATAATCTTCATCTTTTACTCTAAGATAATCTACCTCAAATCTTTCATCCCAAGGTCGTTGCCTTTGCGATTTATTAATTGGTATAACAGTCAAAATAGTGTCATTGTTGAAAGTAGAATCTGAAAGTGTCAATTCTATTTCTTTAGAAAGTGTTTTATTGAGAAGCATATAATTTTTTTCAATGTCCCGAATATCTCTTACAGCATATGTAAAATAGGTTTCTTGCGGTGCTTTTATGTCTTCTGGTCGTGTTTTTTGAAGGAAATCATTAATGTCAATTCCGTCAATTTTTTTGAGATAAGGAAATTTAGGATTGAGTATTTCTAACTCTTTATTTTGATTTTTATTTAAAACAACAACTCTATCATTTAAAGGTGCGTAAATGAATGGTAAAAACAGCGATTCCTTTAAATCATAACCTCTTACTCCACTTAAGGAAGAATGTCTGTCTCCAATTTTCGCTAAAGTATTGGTAATAAACATTCCAAAGTTTTCAAGTCGGGTGGAATCGCTTAAAGTTTTTAAATAGTCTTCAAAATCGGTATTAAAATCATAGGCATTTAGGTAAACATAGGAAGACTTTTCATTTAAAGTCTTTGTCAGAAATTCAATATCTTCAGTTATCTGTTTTTTACTGAGTAAATTCTGCGCTTGTGAAATGGCGACATTGAGAGTTAATATAATTGTAAAAAGGATTTTTAATTTCATTTATGATGTTTTCTCAAATTACGCACAACGGTTACGGTTATCGCCAGTTGGCGGAGTTATGGACGCGGATTTGTCGGCTTAGTATTTGTTCGTTGGTCAAGTTAATTATCTTCTTACTTACGATACCGCTTATTGGCGATTAACCGTTGTTGTGCGTAGTTTTATTTTTGCTAAACTTTTTGTTTTGCATCCTCTTCATCTTTTTCTAATTCTTCTTGTAATTTTTCAGCATCTTTTATTACATTTTCTTCTGAGATAGTTAGGTTATCATTAGCATATTTTTCTTTTAATAATAACCCATATGCTGATTTACTTTTTCTTAAATCTTTATCCTTTGATAAAAGTTCATAGAGTTTAAATTGATTATTTCGACTGTACAAATCGGTTAACAGAATTTCATAAATCTTATTAAAGTTAGAGAAACTAGAATTTGATATAGCCTTAAAAAATTGATTAATCTCCTTTTTCCGAGACTGAAATCCTAGGTCCATAATAGCTTTTCCGAAATCCTCTGTGGATTTAATAATATCCTTAGTATTAGCACTTCTAACCGATAAACCGTAGTATCTTAAAATTTCCTCTCCAATATCCGAATCTTTAATACTCAGATCTAGAAACTGTTGGAAAAATAAAAGACAATAAACTCTTCTATCTCTCTCATAATTTTTATTAGGGACACTAGCTTGTTCATCTTTTAATTCTACATATGCTTTCTTTAATAAAGTAAAATCCTCTTCTTTTAAATCTCTCGAAAATAACTGACTAGTTACATTAACTATATCACGAGGAACTTTAATTAATCTATTTAGGATATTTAAAGTTTCTTCTCTTTTAATTTTGATATATAGTCCATAGATATCTTTTTGAATTGATTTATTCAATGATTCAACCTTTTCTTTTGCTTCTATTGATTTTTTTAAGAGGGAAGTATTTTCTTCTCTCATTTTGACAATCTTTCTTTCTATGTAAGTAACATATACACCGAGTCCTATAGCGGCTATGGCAAAAAGTATACTAAAAATAGTTAGGTTGTAGGAAGCAGCTGAGAGCTGGTTTGATATACCATTTAATGTCTTCTCATAAATTAAATTTTGATGATTATAAGAGTTTTTCAACCTATCATATTGCATTGAAATTGAGTCAATTCTGGTTTGAAATTTGAGTAATGTTGAATCTTGTAACTTAACTTGAGATATTAAAGAAATAGGAAAAAGTATAAAAATTAGTAAAAGTTTGGTGTTCCTCATAAATTATAAAATTACGCACAACGGTGTCGGCTATGAGTAGTTGCGTGGGCTAGTACGAAACTTTGCAAGTACACACCAAGATGAAAATCCGCAAAGATTTTCAGAAGTAGGCGAGAACAAGCAATTACTTATAGCCATTGTTGGCAATAGTTTTTATTTCGAGTTGAATTTTGTTTTAAGAATTTCAAATCTCGTTTTATTATTCTCTTTTCTTTGTCATTTGTTCGAGTCATATTTTGTGTTCTTGTGCATAGGTCAGTTGAAAATTCAATGTCTTTTCCATTTGCATAAATCAACCATTTTTCTCCAACTTTTGGAAAAATCCCACACATTTCAGATTGACTACTTGATAATAGGTTAACCGTCATTTTTTTTACCTTACCTTTAAAAATTTTATGAATTCCTATTTCAATTGTTTGAGTAAATTCTCCAAAATCTACACTTAATATTTTTCCAGTTGCAATTAAGTCATATTCATTGAATTGATTAATATCTATTTTTCCCAAACTTTCGCAAGTACAAGCATAAATATTGTTAAGGGTTAACATAAAAATGAGTGTTGAAATTAATCTCATATTTTCAGAGTTTTATGTATTTTATGGTTTAATATACTTTACTTTTCCGAAATCAATGACTTTTTGAACAATCAATTCAGAATTGTTCGAACCTAAATGTCCGTATCCATTTTCACTGTCATTTTTTAGAATTCCTTTGATAGTCATTTTTATTGTTCCAGTACAACCATGTATTTGATAGAACTTATCTAATAAATTTTCAGGAATCTCAATTTGTTCAAAATTCAAATAAATATCAAATTTTTCTTTACAAGAACCTTTATCGGAAGTTTGAAATCCATTATATTCCATACATTCATAATAAACTCCTTGAACAACCACCGAAGTGTTTATCAACTTTTCCAATTCACAGGATTTTGTTATTATCTTTTGGTTTTCATAATAATTCAAACCTGATTTACAAGAAATCAAGATAATTATATATAGAATTCCAATTCCTACGATATTTACTCTGTCTTTTTTCAAATTATTGCCAACGGTATTGTATATGGCTCGTAGCGTGCAAATTATGAAATTATTTCGGATGAAGCACGAGCCGAATTTTTTAATTTTTCTTATTATCTTTTCTCAATAAGCCAAATTAAAAAATTTGGCGACTTTCCAAATATACTTTAACTTCGATTAAGCAACTGAATAGCTATGAGTTATATACGTTGTTGTGTGTAGTGCTATTCCGCTAACTTGGTTTTGACTATTTTCCATTTTCCATATTGGTATTCCAAAATCAAAATTTGCTTCCATCTTCTGGAAGTATGTAAAGGGTCGCTGGCATAATAATCGGCAAATACCACAGCTTGGTCTTCGTAAGCATTTTCAAGTCTAACTTCATAAATTGAAACATAATCAATTCCGCCATATGCATCTGTTGAAGAAAACCAGCTATATCCACCGTTTTTATTCCAACTTGGGCTATTTGTCAATGAGAATGCACTATAAAATTCTTCTTCGCCTAAATGCTTAAGGAAACTTTTTACAACTGAAGTTGGGCCGTCAGTCTGTTCTTTATTTTCTATTTTGTCATCAGAGATTAAACTGTTACTCAGAAATCCGATATAAAATCCGTCATCAGCTTCTACAATTATTTTCGTCCAAGAACTATAAGTTGAGCTGTCAATAATCCTTATTTTATCATTCCGCTTAATTGTAGTCAAAACATTAGTAATTGTGGTCGGTCCTAATCGCAAATTAGCTTCTCTTGCAGAAACGTACTTACTTGGTAGTGCATATATTTTCGATACTTCTATGTCAAATATTTCATTTACAGTAGCTTTGGTTTCTGTTGTATTTGAATATTCTATTTCGCCTTTTTTAAGGCTTTTCATTGTTGAGTTTTCATTAATGGTTATACTATTTATATAGCCTATTGTTCCATTTGATATAACCTTATAAAATCCATCTTCATATTCTATAACTTTTACTCGACTACCTTTTTTAATTGGGCGAATAGCATCAAACTGGGATGGTTTACTCCATAGTTGTCCGTAAGAGCTTGTAGTCGTATAAATATTTGCAGTGTTATATGAGTTATTTGATGAACTCGTAGATGTTGTGCTGTAAGTAGTTTTAGGGTAGGTTGTAGTTGAATTAGAATATGTGCTTGGGGTGTATGTTGAAGATGTATTACTGTCGGGCGTAATATAACCAGGTTGTCCTGTATATGGGTTAGTATTTCCGCGAGTAGAAAAGTTATCTCTATTCGTGCTATTTGGTGCAGTCCGATAATGCGGTTGAACATAAGTACCATTGCTTTTGTAGTAGCCGCTTACATACACGTGATTGGAGTTTGTTTGCGCAAATGAAAACAAAAAAGCAAAGAAAAATAAAATTGTAAATATCTGTTTCATAGTTAGATTTGTTTTTTTTGCATTACACACAACGAGTTTGTATATAGAAAGTAGCGGGTTTTTAGCACTAACTTTTCGGATTATAACTGACCTCTAATTTATTCATTTTGTTTCGATTAAGCGATAAAACCGCTATTTTTTATATACGTTGTTGCCATTAGTTATTTTTCCGATTCGCTCAATCATAACCTTTGCATTCTCGTTTTCAGGGTTTAATTCTAATGATTTTCGATAATTTTCTTTTGAAAGTCCAAACTGTTTATTCGCAAAATAGCCTTCTGCCAAACTATCAAATGCATTGGCTGAATTCGGATGCAACTCCGTATTTAGTTTGAAAACTTCAATAGATTTAATCATTTGACCATCTCTTAAATAGGTATAAGAAAGTCTGTTTATATTATTTTCGTCAATGTTGTATTCACTCGGATTTCCACTAATTGCATTTTTTATAATAGTGATTGCTTTATTTGTATCGTTTTTTTCAAATTCCTGCACAATTTTGTTCGCTATCGGTATTTCAGGTTTTATGTATTTCGAGTTTTCAAGGATGTTATCAATTGATGTTGTCAATTCGTTCATTGCTAATCTACCACCTTGATTTGTCAAAAATATATAGTCATAACCATCGGTTAGGTTTTTCTTTATTAAAGACCTGTAATTTTCCACAGTTCCATCGTGTTGAACATACTTTTTTCCATTTTTCTCGTATGGCATCCAACCAAAACCGTAACCATATTCTTGATCGTTCATATTTATGGATATTGAATTTTCATTTAGTTTCCCATTTTTAAATGCCTCTTTAAGCGTTTTTTGTGAGATTAACTTATTTGTATTCAATGCTTTGTTCCACTTTTCTAAATCGTTTAGAGTTGAATAAATTCCTCCTGGTCCGATTACAGAAGATTCATAATCAACCTTTGACCCAATTAGATTGTATCCGGCTACTTTGTTAGAAATATTTTCTATTCTGGCATTTGTCGCTGTGGTGTTTTTCATTTCCAAAGGCTCGAAAATCTCTTGATTGAAGAATTGGTCAATTGGTTTATCCGAAATTTTTTGTATTATTAAAGCGAGCATTACATAACCAGAATTACTGTAACGAAAATGTTTTCCGTTTTCCAGTCCAAGGGAATCCTGTTTCATAAGGGTTTCAAGAACATCTTTGTTGCTTGGTTCGGTCAACTTATAATATTCCGTGTCCGTAAGTCCTGATGTGTGGTTTAAAAGTTGTCTTATGGTTACAGTTTTTAAATAGGTTGGATAATCTAGGAAAATGTCTTTGATTTTATCGTCATATGATAATTTGCCTTGTTCTTGTAACATCATAATTCCCATTGCAGTAAATTGTTTGGAAACTGATGCGATGTAAAAAACAGATTCAGTTGTTATCTTTTCTTTCGTTTTTTCGTGGGCGTAACCAAATGATTCCTTGTAAATAATGGAATCATTTTTTGTAACCAAAATAGCTCCATTAAACATTCCATTCGAGTGGCTGAAATTGAACAATGAATCGAGTTGTTCGGTCTGAATATTCTTTTCTTCTGATTGAGTTTTAGCACTATTCAGACAGGAAGTAAGAATTAATAAGACAATCAATAAACTATAAAATTGATGTTTCATTCAATGTATTTTTCTTTAAAGACGATAAATTTTGTCGAATGTGACGATGTTTCTTATAATTAATGGCAACGTGTTTGTATATGGCTCGTAGCTTGCAAATAAGCGGTTTTTGTTCGGTTGAGCACAAGCCAGATTTTTAAATTTTACTATTTATCTTTTTATTGGAAATCGTCAAATTTAAAAATTTGGCGACTTTCCAAATATGCCTTAACTTCGTTTAAGCAACTAATTAGCTATGAGCTATATACGTTGTTGTGGGCAGTTTTTTTACCAGTTTCCCATTGTTTCAAGTGTATCAATATTATAAAATATTTTCTCTTTAAAACCATCATTATAAGCTTTCAAAAATAATTTTACGATTTTTATTTCATCTTGGGAAAAATCCTTTTCATTTAACTTTTCTAATCTATTTTTCGATTCTTCTTTATCAATACCTGAAAATAATTGGTACTCTGCTACTTGATAACCAACTTGAGTGCCAGACGTCATATAACTCCTTTTAATTGATAACCATAAGTAGTTAATTAAATTAGCGTCAGTTTTGATTAATAGCGGAAACTTTTCATCATAAAATTTCGTGTAATATTTACTAACTAAAGGTAATACAAAAGTTAACTCATCATTATTTAGAGTTCCTTTCTTCTCTAATTCCTTTTCGAAAAGGTATTTAGATATTTTCTTTTGAAAACTGAGAATTTTTTTTATGAATTTATCATCATCCATCTTTTCTCTCGAAAATAATCCGTTCCACATTTGATGGTGAAATAATTTCCCTTCATCCAATTTTTGTTTTGCGAAAATCAAGCTATCAGCATTGTAAAGTGATGAAAATGAAAAATCATCTTTAGTTTTTTTTATATGATTGATTACAGAGTTTCTTTTGTCCTTAATTTCTGGAAATTGCTCTATAATTCTAGAACAAAATCGTTGTATAATCATAAAATCAGTATCATATCCCCAAAAGGCTTCTTTCGAGTAAGCTATTTTATCTGTTACTTTAAACGACGCTTCCACAATACTTTTAAGTTTAGGCAGTTCAGTTCTTTTAGATTTTATTTCTATCCAATTTAAAAATTGAAAGAGCTTTTTATCATCAATTATGTTTTCTAAAATCTCTACTTTTTCTGTAATTGTTGATTCATTGATAAATTTTTCAAATAGATTTTCTTGTATATCTAGACTTCCAAGCTGAAGATTAAAATATCTGTCAAAATAATTCTGATTTGCTACTCTCTTTTCTCTAATGAGATCATCAGGTTTTTCAGAACTAAAAGCCCAAGTATCATTGATAACGAATAATTCGATTAGTATTTGCTTAGTAAGATTACCGAAGTCTTTATCGTTTATAAAATCTTTAGTTTCATTTTCCTTATTTATCCCAACTGAGTAAGTTTTCTCTTTTTTTGGTAGACTAATGCATCTTTTGAATTAATAATAAATTCGTAAGCTTCTGGATTAAAAATTCTTAATGCTTCTATTTTCAAAAAGTCAAGAATATTTAATTCTTGAAAAATTGATGGTAATCTTAATTTTATGCTATTATTAAACCTATAAATATCTCTTAATGAACTAAAGAATTTAATAAAAGATTGGTTTTTAATTTTTGGCGTTAATTCAGATATACATATTTCAATCACTTCATTATCAAAAAGGTTGTTTAAACTATCGATGAAAATTCTTGAAATATTTTCTTTAGATACAGAAGGAAGAGTATAATCAACTTGAACTATTTTTTCAATATATTTTTTTCCATTTTCGCCAAATTGATGTCTTAAAGCAGAAGTAACAACCTTTTGATCATATGCGAGAATAAATATCGTATTTGCGAAATTACCATTTAGCTTAACGAGTTGAAATATGTCGGTAATTTCTGAAGGTGTTAATCTATCAATATCATCAATAGTTATGTATAACTTTACCTTGGATTCGATAAGTAATTCATCAACATCAGCTTTTAGCTGTGCTAAATCTTTTTCTTGATTAATACCATCCAAAAAATCTTTAACATCTTTAACAGCTTCGCCTGCACCAGAATGGACATATTTTAACCAATTTAAATGTCCCAAAAATTGTGCTATTTTTTTGGAAGCATCTTTTAATTTTTCTTTGTTTGCGTCAAGCTTTAAAAAAAGTTCTTTTAAAAAAACATTTTGAAGTTCTTTTTGTCCTGAAAACATCCAAGGATTAAATCTTAAAGTAATAATATCTTGTCCGCTTTTTTGCGATATACGCTCAACTTCATCTATGATGAAGTTAATCAAAGTTGACTTTCCTGAACCCCAAGTTCCATTTATACCTAAGACAACACTTTCATTATTTTTTTCAAATGAATAAACTAAACCTGAGGCAATTTCAGTTGCGAATAATAATCTGCCAAGTTTATCATTTTTTGGGTCAATAAGTGGTGAATCAGTATGCATATTTAATGTTAGATGAATGTTTTTTTAAATTGCCCACAACGGTTTCGATTATCGCAAGTCACGGGAGTAAGGATGCGGAGTTGTCGGCTTACCGTTTTATTTATTGGTTTTCTAAATTACACTTTTTCGGCAATACCCGTTATTTGCGATGAATCGTTGTTACCCAAAGTTATAATATTTAGATTTTCTCCAAAGTTCCCCATTCAGTCCAGGAACCATCGTATAAAGACTTTTTGTTTTCTAGTACTAATTCACTCGCTAAATAAACGATGCAAGCTGTTACTCCTGATCCACAACTAAAGATCAATTTCGTAGAAGTTGCATTAATGTTTTTAAATACTAATTTCAAATTCTCTGGTTCTTTAAATTTCCCATTATTTAGAACTTTTTCAAAAGGAATATTTATTGAATTTGGTATGTTTCCACTTCTAAGGTTTTTTCTCGGCTCTGGTTCTAAACTATTAAATCGTTTAGAATTTCTTGCGTCAATTACTAATATTTCATCATTTTCTAAATTCTGTTTTATAAAATTTAGATCTGAAATCATATAATACTGGAAGTCGGATTTAAAATTTCCTTCATTAAATTCCAAATCATATTCTTGTTGAGTTGGAAATTTTCTTTTAATCCATTCTGGTAATCCTCCATTAAGAACCGAAACATCTTTATGACCCATAATTTTAAACATCCACCAAACTCTTGGACTATGGTAAACACCTAAATTATCATACAATATTATTTTGCTTGAGTCATTAATACCTAATTTCCTGCTGTTAATTTGAAATTGCTCAGGATTAGGTAGCGTGTTGGGAAAAATGGATTCAGAGTCTCTAAAATCATTTTTAAGGTCAAAATATCTCGCTCCTTTGATCTTAATTTTTTCAAAATCTGATTGAAGTCCTGCTTTATTAGATTCCGTGCTACAATCTAATATTATAATATTTTCATTTGCTAAAATTTCATTTAACTCATCAACGCTTAAAATCGGATTTTTCATTAGCAACGAAAACTTGGTTTATAATTTTGGGTAACGTCTCTGTATATGGCTCGTAGCATGTAAATTAGAAAATTATTTTCGGATTAAGCACAAGCCAGATTTTTAAATTTAACTATTTATCTTTTTTATTGGAAATCGTCAAATTTAAAAATTTGGCGACTTTCCAAATATGCCTTTACATCATTTAAGCAACTGATTAGCTATGAGCTATATACGTTGTTGCCCACAGTTATTTTTCAGGTGTAAGTTTAAATTCAGTTCGTTTATTTCCACTCATTCCCATAAGCGAAAAATTAGTCTCAACGTCCATAATTCCGTCATATGATATCCAATATCCTTTTTCTAAATCAAATTCAGCTGTTGCTTTGTGGGACATTCTCATAAATGTTTTTTTATCAGCTTTATCTTTTGAAAACATCGCCATCATTCCATTCCCGAAATCTCCAGAAACGAATTCTTCAATATCATATTCGATAACAGCAATCTTATTTCCGTTATTCCTTTTGATGTCTTTAAGTCTAACCACGTTTTTCTTGTAAAGAGTGTCCGCTTTAAAGTTTTGGTCCATCGAAATCATATCAACTTTCAAATCCCATTCATCTCCAATTGCAACCGGTTTAGTCGGAAGTTCAAATAATATCGAAATCAAATTGTTTTGAGCACTTTTGTAGTAAAAGCTCAATAATTCTCCTTGTGGACTTACTTTTCCTCTTAAAACTATATTTCCGGTCATTTTAGCCATTCCTGAAAATAAAGTTTCGGTTGTATCTGTTTTGTTCTTTTTGAGCATCATTGCAATGTCCACATTTCCGTTTTTGTCAGGAAATAGTTTTGTTTCATATTTCAAGTCGCTCAATTGCTCTTGCATTGCTTTAAACATTCCGCTCATCTTTTCGGCAATCGAATCATTTTCGGTTTGTTCTTTACTTTTCTCAAGAATCACATCTTGCATTACAGTTTTGTAAGTCAAAGTATCAGCAATTTTCCATTTCAAATCAACGGTTTCTCTTTGCTGTGCATTTGCGGTAAAAACAATTAATATAAATGGAAGTAGTAGTTTTTTCATAATTGTGGGCAACGTCCCCTATTATCGCAAGTTGCGGGAGTAGGAACACGGGGTTGTCGGTTTAGTTAGTTTCTTTCCTTGGATCTAAAATTACACTTTTTTGGCAATACCCGTTATTTGCGATTAATCGTTGTTGGCAAGAGTATCTTCTTACTCATACTCAATTAATTTAGACCGAATACCTTTTCCAATATATATTAAAGCATCAAATTGTTTAAAGTAATTTGTTATATCGCTATTTAATCCGAAAAAGGCATCATATTCTTTATTTGAAAATTCTATATTTTCTTCTATCAATCCGTTCGAATCAATGAAATAATTTTGATTGGTATCTGGTAGGTAACGGAGAAGATTATCTTGGTTCTTTTGGGCTTTTTCTACTTTTCTTTCTTTAATCCACGGCATATGTATATAGGTGAAAGCAAGGTGATAAGAAATATTCGGATTCATTTTCACAAAATCGCTTCCCATAGTTTGACCTTCCATAAAGTCTTTTTCAACTTTTGCCATATGAGCATTTGCAACCCAAACTATAAATTTTTTTTCTGGATTTTGATTAACTAGAAAATCTAAATTTTTTGCCATTTGTTCATCTCTAATTGGAATACCTTCTTTCTTACTACTATGAATTGTATAAATCTCAACAGTGCTTTTAAAACTTTCTAAAAACTGGTGCCAAAGTGGATTAATTTTCTCATTTGATAATAATAAATCTAAGCTGCCTAGAAGATAGCCGACTTCATCTTTCCCTAATTCGTCTCCTGCCGTTTTGATGAATTTATCCGTTAATGGAATAAATCTATCACTCACCGAAATATTATTTTGCTTTAAATACTCACTTAATTTCTTTGCAAAATTATGATAAGTAAAGTATGAGTGAGTTTGATTGTCTAGTCCCCAAATGGTTATCTCATTTTCTTCCACAAATTTGAATAAATCCTGGCATTGTACAGACCTTGTCCAATGTGGGAAAATATTATATTTCTTATGGTCAAAATACAATCCAAAAAAGTCACTCTCAAAAACAATGTTTTTATAGCCTCTTTCATTAACGAGATATTTTACAAACTCAGTTTTTGCTAAAAAATCCGATCCAATGTGGTGCGCTGACTCTCCTAAGAATACTATTCTTTTTCCATCAATATTTTCTGAGACTATATTTTTTACATCTTCAGTTAATAATTTATCAATGGAATTCATTTGATAAATATGCTTCTCAATTTGTGCAAAGGAAATTTTACTAAAACTGATTAAAAAAATTAAAATTGTAATTCTGTTTTTCATAGATATTCTTGCCAACGGTTTCGGTTATCGCCAGTTGGCGGAGTAGGTCACGCGGATTTGTCGGCTTAGTATTGGTTTGTGGGTCAAGTTAATTATTTTCTTACTAACGCTACCGGCTATTGGCGATTAACCGTTGTTGTACACCGTTATTGACCTTCAACCTTATATTAAGTTAGAAATTTAATTTTTCAAATTAACTGCTATTCCGAATTTCTAATTAATTCATCAATTTTTGTATAGAAATCATCTGTTGTTCCATATATGCCAATTATCTTCCGGTCTTTATCAAGAATGAATTTTGTAGGAAAACTTTCAACTCCATATATGTAAGTTAAATCTGGATCACTGGTTCCCTCATTAATTACATTAATCCATTCTAATTTATGTTTTTTAACTGATAATTTCCAGTTCTTTTTACTATCTAAATTAGTTATACCAATAATCTCTATTT
This sequence comes from Zunongwangia endophytica, assembly GCF_030409505.1. Taxonomy (NCBI): domain Bacteria; kingdom Pseudomonadati; phylum Bacteroidota; class Flavobacteriia; order Flavobacteriales; family Flavobacteriaceae; genus Zunongwangia; species Zunongwangia endophytica. Next base: position 201,648 of record NZ_JAUFPZ010000002.1, read on the forward strand.
TGCTTTTATATCTATTGTAGTATTCTTTCATTTTTGGAAAATCCCTTAAACAAGGAACACACCAAGACCCCCAAAAATCTAAAATGATAATTTTGTCTTCTATCGAACTTAGTTGAAATTCTGAACCAGATACCGTTTCTAATTTAAAATCTGGAGCTATTGTTCCCTTAAATGCTTTTTTAATCGTATCGGTAAAATTAATTTTTGAAGCTAAGTTAGTTTTCATCAAAGAATCTGAGTGACGTTTAGTATTAATTCTTTCATTTAAATCTCGTTTCTCTTTTTCTTTGCAAGACCCTAAAACTATAGCAATGATCATAAGCAAAATTAAATTTCTATTTATACATCTCATAAGTGTTTGAGCTTTTACTAAATACCAGATTTTACTTTAATATAATTAAAAATGTTAATCTAAATAATGGTGTACAACGTCTGCGGATATCGAAAGTAGCCATTTAATTACTGGCTAGTCTGTTATCACTGTTTAGAGTAAAAATACTAAAACTTTTCCAATAGACCTCCATTTGGCTATTTTCGATGATCCGCTGTTGTGTGCAGTAATTTTTTGAACTGTCCTTAGCAGCGACCTTTTAAAGATCATTATGTTAGTCTATTTCAATTATTCAAAAAATTACGGAGTAAGCGCGGCGCAATCATTTAAAGGGTATGTTTTTGACAATAATTGCTCATTATCAAGGTCGGGACTGATATGCGCAGTTATTGCCAAAATTCTAGGATCAAAGTAAGATAGGGGAGTCCGTAGCCTTGCTCCATTGTGATTAAGGTACTTGATTTTGTCAAAAAAATCCATTACCTTAACTCAGGCTTTTATACGAGTTCGCTCGTATTTGAAAGTGCACTTTCATACGATCTCATCGAAAAGCCTGGGTTGAGGAATTGCCATTCCCCAACTATCACACTTACGCAAGGCTACGTCCTTTATTGATTCTAGAAAATACTCCTTTTGGTGTAAAAGCCGCGCTTATTGCTCACAACGGCTCCGGTTATGATTTGTTGCGGAAAAGTCCGCTAGGACTTTTCGGTTACGGCTGTAATTTAGCAAATATTCCTGGAATTTTCAGTAGAAAATTCCGCCGCAATTAATTATAACCGATGTTACCCAATGTAGCGACACACTTTGATTGGTTTTGTTCTTATCCTTTTTTAAAATGTTGTCAGATTTATCGAATATCGGTTTAGATGTGATTTTAATTCTTAAATTTTTTAGAGTAGGAGAGAGGTTTTTGAACGTCCAAATTGATAATAGAATTTTACAATTTGAAGTTTCTCCATCGTGGGATTAAATTTTAAGTTGAATTTTTCTAATTTAAATCGGAGAGAGATTGGTTCCGCGCAGCATTAGCTTTTTAAGTTTGAATTTTAAATTGAAGTTATTTTAATTATTAGTTTTCCGTAGTGCTCTATATCCCAAAAAATACCAGCCAGATTTTACAATTTCACTAATATTTTTTAATTACTTGTCCGCGGTGTTGCTTAGTTTTTTAAATTAGAATTTTCATTTAAATTAATTTCAGCGCAATATTTGATTGCTTGATTATTTCTTGAGTTTCTAAAATAATTTACTCTGAATTTTACTAATTTTGATTATAAATTTTCTTCGGTCGATTTTGTCAGGAGCTATTTTGGGTAACTGTCTAGTATAAGAATTGTAGCGGATTTTCACGCACTAACTTTTCGGTTAAACACAGACCTTTTTTATATTTATTTATCTTTGTTTTAGCGATTAAACCGCTATTATTTTTATACATTGTTAGCATACGTTTTTTTCAATAAGGTCGAATGTTCCTTCAATAATTAAATAGGGAATAATTGATAAGCTTAAACTGTATATAGCATTATACAATTGATCGAATACGCTTTTTGAACTACATTTATTTTTAACCCAAATTCCATCTAATAGAACGCCTCTAATGCCCACAGCAAAACCTTCTTTATTAATTATTTTTTCACAAAATGATATAATTCCTTTAGAAGTTAGTAAAGTAATTAAAGGTGAGAATGTCAATAAAATACAATTGTATTTACACAAATAGATCCAATTAAATAATTCAAATATTAACCCTAATGGACCTATTATTATTGTTATTTTAAAATATTTATTAAAATATTTATTCTCTTTTAAATCTTCACTGGTCGTCACAATAAAAAGACTAAAGAGTTGATATAATACAATAATTATGTAAAAGTATGTTTCCAAAAGATTCATTTAATTTTTTTATAAAGTCTTTTTTTGTTTTTGGTATTTGTCCGTATCTTTATTTTTATTTTATTAATGTCTAGTCCTAAAATATGGCTACAGGTTAAAATTGATTTAAGCTGTTAATTTATAAACCATATTTGGTGTTTGATAGTCTAAAGATAAATGTAATCTTATTTCATTATACAAATTAATTGCATTTTCTGTAGCCCTCTTAGCGTGTTGTAGACTATCAAAGGTCTGGTCGAGATAGAACTCGTCTTTTAATATGCCATTTACACGTTCTGCCATCGCGTTTTCGTAGCAATGGTTCTCTTCGGTCATACTGATTCCTATATTATTTCTTTTAAGGATCTGTGTGTATACATTGCTGCAATACTGGATACCTCTGTCAGAATGGTGTATAAGTGCGTCAATATCTTTAGCTTGATATAAGGCTTTGTTCAAAGCTCTTACACAGCCTTTTAGTTCTAGGCTATTGCTGATGTCATAGCCGACAATTTTGCGACTATGCATATCTGTAATGAGTGCTAGGTAACAAAAGCCTTTTATAGTTCTGATATAAGTGATATCGCTCACCCAGATTTGGTTTGATCTAGTTGTTTCTACATCTTTAATGATATTCTTATACTTGTAGAACCTGTGTAATGAGTTCGTTGTTCTAGAGCTGTATTTTTTTCTAAGTGTCAGCATATTGTGTTTTCTAAGAATGTTGAATAAGGTATCCCTGCCTATTTTTAAATCGGCATTTGTAAACTCTTTGCTCAGTGATCTGGCAAGTTTTCTAACCCCTTCTCTGGGAAGTGATCTGCGCTTTTTCTTGACTATATCAATAACTTTTTTCTCTATTTTCAAACGTTTGTCCTCTCTACTTTTGTATTTGTAGTATGCATCCCGTTTAAGGCCAAAACAAGCTGTTATAGCTGAAAGAGTAGCAGATCCTTTAGCGTTCTCTTTTGCTTTGATCAAGGCTTGATACTTAGTTTTTTTTTAAGTTCAAGCACTGATTTATAGCCCAGCTGTTCTGCTGCCACTTCAAGATAAGAATCTTCTATAAGGGCGTCTATATCCTTTTTCAAAAGAAGTTTCTTCAGCTGTTCAATTTCTTTTTGAAGCTGTTTGATGCGTGTAATCTCATCTTTTGTTTTCACAGTCACTCTGGTGTTCATAAGGTCTTTACGGTTATATTTCCTGATCCACTCGTTTATGGTTGTTGGAGCAATACCGTAAGCTTTACCTAGTTGATACTTGTTTAATTTTCCTGCCGTAAGTTCGTCTAAAATTTTTAGTTTGAACGATTCGGAATACCGTCTGATTACTCTGTCATTTTTATACATAATGTTTGAAATTATGTAGCCTTTATTCAGGACGAGTCATAATGTATGCTAACGTGATTGTGTATGATTAGTTGCGTGTTTCAGCAACTAATTTAGTAAACAAAAACGAACGCGAGAAAATTCCGAAGGAATTTTCCAAGTAGGCAACGACCAAAGCAATTAATTATACACGGTGTTACCCAACGTTTTTTATTCATCTTTTTGTTTTAATTTCCGATTTCCGCCATTTAATTCAGTCAGTTTTTCTTTTTTTAATCGAAATTCTAAATCTTTAAATTCAATCCATTTTGCACTTGACAATGCAAAAGTCAAACTATCTGTTCTGTTCAGAGTTTTCGAGTTTAAAATCAGCGTATCATTTTTATTTTTCCAAAACCCTTCGGTAAAATCAGAACCGTGTCCTTTTCTTTTCCAAAATCTAAATGTTCTGTCTTTAGCCAGAATTAATTCAATTCCGCTATTATTCTTTCTATACCCACTAAATTTCCCATAGAATCTATGCGTTTTTCCATTCGGTGGTTCAATTTTCATTAAAGAATACATTTTGTTATTAAATCTTTCAATGAAATTTTCGTCTCGATAAAAGTCAGTACAGGTATGGCAAAACTTTAGGTTGGTAATCTCAATATCTTCTAATCTGAAAGTGTCAATCATCTTGTCTGGACAACCAGAATATCCACCAACTGCACTTATCAAAATTCTTTTTCCATCAACAAATAATTCGGTTGCGATTTGGTCAATTCTATTTTCCAGCCAATTTTTGTCATTATCTGATAATTTAAAATCTTCTCTAAATCCGTTGTAAAGTTTTAGACTCCCAATTGTATTTAAGCTACCTTTTAAAATTGGATTTTCCAATTTATGAATAGAATCAGTTTCTAGATTTTTTGGAATGTAGTTTAGTAAATCATAATACTCTTTTTCATACAGAGTAGATGATTCAGGATTTTGAGCAAAAATTAATGTGCTGAAAATAAAGTTTAATATGAAAATCGTTTTTCTCAAATGTTGGGTAACGGGTTAGGCTATGAGTAGTTGCGTAGTTTAGCACCTAATTTAGCAAATAAATAGCAGATAGGAAACCCGTGAGGACTTTCACAAGTATGCGAGAACAAGCAATTACTTATAGCCATTGTTGGCGGTAGTTTTTTAGTCGTTCATTTTTATTTTGTGTTCAGTATCTTTCAAAGATTCAATGTCCGAAATATTAAATCCCTGTTTAGAAATATAGTCCACATTTTCTTTCATTGAAACTTGAATTTCTTTTTTAATGGTCAAATTTCCATATTCTTCATAAGCTTCTGGTAAATAGATTGAAAATGATTTTCCGTTTCTAAAAGTTCCGATTTGCGTGTCTCCATATTCGTTTTCAGGGTCTAAAAAGAATAAGTAATCTTCTTGTGAATCAGATTTATTTTTAGAAAATCCAATTGAATGTTCGGGAATCGCTGTGTTTTCCTCATATCCACTTAACCAACCAACAAGATTGTGATAAACGTAAAAGCTAATCGATTGGTCAACTTTGATTATTTTCCAATCTCCGTATTCTGCAATTCCGAAACTGTATATTTTATATTCTTCATTTCCTGAAAGTTCTCCATATTCTTTAATTCCTTTGAGAATGTAACTTTCAGTTGTGCTTTTTGTAAGTATAAATCTGTCGTAATCTTCGCTATTTATTTTCTTTATTTTTCCGAGGGTCGATTTTTCTTGTTCAGCGGTATTTTCTTTAATCCCAAAACTATTAGTGTTTTGACTAATTAAATTGTCTTCCTTTTTCCCTCCAAACTGATTGAAAAGAATTAAAATAATTACTATTGCAATTATGCCTATTATTATGTACTTCACTTGTTTTTTTAAATTACCGCCAACGGTCTCGGCTATGAGTAGTTGCGTGGGTTAGCACTTAACTTTGCAAGTACACACCAAACTGAAAATCCGCGAGGATTTTCAGAAGTAGACGAGAACAAGCAATTACTTATAGCCATTGTTGCCATTAGTTATTTTTTGTAGAAGGAGGTGGTGGTAAAGGGGATTTTCGAAAAATATTTCTTTTGTTTGAAGTAAATCTTTCAAATTCTATATTAGACCATTTTTCTCTAATCAAATTTGTTCTTCTGGACCCAACAAATTCTTCTAATCTATCAATAATGTAATCAAGTGGCGGTCTAAATTTTTCTAAAGAATCTAAGATGACTGAATTACTCTGTTCAGTCGCTAAATTTGTTAAATTTTCAATCGTGTCAATTATGTCCTCTATGGCTCCCGGATGTATAAAATCATCATTTCTTCGCTTTCGACTGATAGATAAACTTCTTGAAAGCGATAAAATTTCTTCTAGTAAATCCCTTTCGCTTCTTAAATCTTTATCTTTTACAGTTCTTGCTTTCTCTAAAGCTCCATTAATTTGTTCTTCTAATCTTGGCCACCACATATCAAATACATTTTCCAATACATCGTTTGACAATGAAGAATCCGATAATTCTTCATTAATCATTTTGGTAACTCTTTTGATTTCCTTTTTTGAAAATTTAGAAGCCTGAAATTGTATTAATGGACCTTTAATATCTGACGGTTCAATTCCGAAAAGTATAGGGCAGACTTTTGATTTTTCAAGGTTTTTTGATAGAGCACCTGCCTCAAACATTATCCAAGGACTATTTAAATTGTCCTTTGTCAGACAAATAATACCAACTTTAGACGCATCAAGTTCTTTTGATATTTCTGAATTCCATCTAGTTCCTTTTGTTATGTCATCAGGTGAATAATAGGGTTTTGCTGCCTGTATTACTCCAGGAATCCATTGTCTTAAAATTTCAGCTATATCTCGAGACAATTCTCCCGACCAACTTATAAATACGGTGGCAGATCGATTGGCCAGGGCTGCAAAACATACTGCTTACGGGGAAACTTCAGTTGTAGGCTCTGGGCCAATTTATAAATCTTCAGTAATTAAAAGCGACACTATCATCCTTAGTTTCGAGAATGTAGGCAGTGGCCTGCAAATAAAAGACGGAAACAAATTAGGAGGTTTTGCCATTGCAGGAAAAGATCAGAACTTTGTTTGGGCAGAAGCTACACTTAAAGGAGATAAAATAATGGTTTTTAGTCCCGATATTAAAAAACCTGTAGCGGTTCGATATGGCTGGGCAGACAATCCAGATAAAGCAAATTTATATAATAAAGAAGGCCTGCCGGCCTCACCTTTTAGGACAGATACTTGGCCATCCTTTTAAATTAAAATAGCGAAGAATGATACTTGTTTGTAAAGCGTTAAAACAAATTGAAATTAGATAAAATGAATAATTATTATATCAGCGAGAAGTATATTCATTAGCTTTTGCAAGCTAAAAGTGCTTTTCATAAGAATTATTGGTTATTAAATAGAATTTAGAATAAATACATTCAAGAGCAAGCTGTTAATGGGATTTGATATAGACTTCAGATCTTATAATGCAGTATTTGTTAATCCTTCGATAGAAGAAAATCACTAAAGTATTATCACTTTTATTCTTCTCAGAACAAATATTCATAAGCAAAGACCTTCGGAACTATTTTTAATTTTTTCAAGACTTAAATCCTGAAATCAAAAAGCTTTCATATGTTATAATTATGCCAAATATGTTATTGTTTAACTAATATGAATTTTCTCCTGAATAAATGTATTTAAATTTATTCTCTAATTAATCCAATCTTGTTGAATTTGAACGTAAGCTTGAAAGATAAACTTCAGGTTTCTAATTCTATTTTAGAAACTATAGGAGATACGCCACTAGTACGATTGAAGAATATTTTTTTTGATTCTAAAGTCGAAGTATATGGCAAATTAGAAAGTTTTAATCCTAGCGGAAGTGTAAAAGCTAGAACTTCTTATAATATTCTCCAGAAAGCAATGGAAGCCGGAGAATTACGTAAAGGAGACACGGTTATTGAGTCCAGCTCTGGCAATATGGCGATTGGTCTAGCCCAGGCATGTTTAGTTATGGGATTAAAATTGATCGTTGTTGTAGATCCTAAATTAAATAAACTCACTTCGCAGTTGTTAGAAACCTATGGAACAACTATAGAGATGGTTACCGAACCTTTAGAAGAGGGTGGATTTTTAGGTGCTCGCTTAGCAAAGGTAAAAGAGTTGCTTAAAACGACGAAAAATAGCTTTTGGAGTAATCAATACGGGAATCTGGATAATCCCAAAACGCACTATCAAACTACAAAAGAAATCTATGAAGCTTTAGATGGAAGATTAGATTATCTTTTTGTAGCTACAAGTACTTGCGGAACCTTAATGGGATGTGCAGATTATATTAAAGCCAATCATCCAAATACAAAAATTATAGCTGTAGATGCAGTTGGAAGTGTGCTCTTTGGAGGTGAAGCTGGAACCCGAAAAATACCTGGCCACGGTGCGGGTGTAAATTCTCAATTTTTAAATGAAGATTATATCCATGATTTTGTAAAGGTAAATGATCTGGAATGTGCTGTAGGCTGCTGGGAATTACTAGAAAAAGAAAGTATTCTTGTGGGCGGCTCTTCGGGAGCGATTATAAAGGCATTTCAGAAATACGAGCACCAGATGGAAGAAGGTTCACGTTGTGCGTTTATACTAAGTGATGGCGGAAGCAGATATTTAGATACTATATTTAATCAAGAATGGTTACTAAACAATATACCGGGCGCCTATGATGCTTTAACGCCCGTTGGTGGATGGAAAATAAAACCTTCATCAGAATATAATGTAGCTATTGTAGGGCTTGGGCCTAAAGGCTTGTACGGTCTGGAACGTTTGCTAGCTCATTTAAAAAGTGAAAATGTTCAGGAAACAGTAAATATTCATCTTTATAATAATAACCAGTATTTTGGTGCTGGTGATGTATATCGAATGGATCAGCCAGATTTTTTGAAAATGAATTTCGCGAATACTAAAATTGATGTTCGCTCGCATAAGCAACCAGAATCGATTAATAATACGGGCAGTTATGTGCAATGGCTTAGCGCATCTACTGGAATTGATGAAAATCAGTTAAAAGATAAATTTTCATCTCGTAAAATGGTAGGTGAATATCTCAGCGCCAGTTTGGAAGATCTAATTTCTTCAGCTCCAGAAAATATTAAGATACATCGTCGTATCCAGGAAGTTATCAATATTACGGAAAACGAGGGACTGCTACAACTAGAAACACGTTCTGAATCAAAGGATAAAACGCTCGTAAAAGTCCATAATGTACTACTAACTACAGGTCATGCGGGAAATCGTAGCGAGGTTTCAGAAAACAAAGGAAATTCTTCAAATATTGATTTTGTATATCCTGTTGAAAAAAAATTAGCCGGAATTCAATCAAATTCGATTGTAGCGATTAAAGGAATGGGATTAACTTTTATAGATGCTGCTTTAGCTTTAACTGAAGGAAGAGGAGGTCGTTTTAATGGTGACGGTGAAAACATGCAATATTTGCCTTTAGGAAACGAACCTGCTATTATTTATCCATATTCGAGGTCTGGTGCTTTGATGATTCCAAGAGTAGGAGAGATGCCTAAGGTTCCCAAGTTACGTTTTTTTACTTCAGAAAAATTAAATAATATTCGAAAAAATTTCGCTCATAAATTCGATTTTTCAGAAGAACTACTACTTTTAATCAGGCAAGAATTTACTTATAGATACTATAAGTTAGCTTTCAGAAATTTAGATGAAAATTTGAAGGAAACTTTAGGTTTTTCTGAAATGCTGGAAGAAATTGAAATTTTTCACAAAAAATATCCGTCGGAAAAGCGATTTTCATTTGAAGAATTACAATCACCTTTTTTAAATTCTGAAACCACTAATACTGAGGATGTAGCAAAGATTTTAGAAGAAACCATATCAATGGTATCTTTCGGAGTAAAAAGTCCGTTACTTGCAGCAATTAGCGCATGGCACGATATAAGTCCGATTTTTAATGAACTGTATAGTTTTGGAGGATTAACAGCGAGGTCTCACCAAATTTTTGATCATCAATACGCTCCATTTTTTAACCGAATTAGTTACGGGCCACCGCTAGAGAATATGTATAAAGTTTTAGCTTTAATTAAAGCCGTAATTTTAGATTTCTCATTTGCTAAATCTCCGGAAGTCAAAGAACTTCAATATGGAAAGTTTGAATTATCAAATTTCTCTTCGGAAGCAGATAATACTTCAATCGTAGATTATCATATCGATGCACGAATTCCTAAAATGAAAATCCCTTCACAGTCTTCTTTACTTTTTAGAAATCTTTTTGGAGAGAACAAAATGCAATTATTTCAGAATACAGATGAAACCGGAAATTACGAAACCGGAGGGTTAGACCTCACGAAGGAAGGACATCCAATAAATATTGATGGAAAATGTATAGATAATATTACGATTTATGGCACACCTACTGAAGGTGTTACTTTCGATAATGATACGCTATCCAGAAACCGAAATGATTTTTCATCAATCTGGGCAAAAAATGTAATACATCATTTCAAAAAAAATATTTCAAATTCTAATAATATTAAATGATAAATAGTAAGTATATCAAGGGAAATCAGGAAAAAGGATTAACGCCAATTACATCGCAATGGATGCAAGAAATTATGAGTCATCCAAAAGTGATAAATGAGCTTTTCACAAAGTTTGGCTCTCCGCTAAACATTCTTAATCCTGCTTCTTTTACTCAAAATTGTATAAAATTTAAAGAAGTTTTTGAGAGCAATGAGGTGAAGTATGGAATTTTCTACGCTAGAAAAGCCAACAAAGCTAAGGCATTTGTAAAACAGGCTTTCAAAGAAAACATTGGAGTAGATACCGCTAGTGAGCGGGAACTTTTACAATCCCTTCAACTTGGTGGAGATGGGGAGCATTTGGTATTAACTTCAGCAATCAAAACTAAAAGGCAAATCGAAATTGCGATTCAGAATAATGTTCCGATCGTATTAGATAACGATGATGAATGCATTTTGGTTAATAATATAGCTGAAAAAAATAATAAGAAAGCTCGTGTAGCTTTTCGTTTAAGTGGCTTTCATGTCGAGGGAAGTAAACTCTATAGTCGTTTTGGCTTCGATATCGATAAAATTGAAGAATACCTGATTAACCATGTTGGTGAAGGTAAAGCCTATAATAATTTCAAAGTAGAAGGCTTGCATTTTCATTTAGATGGCTATTCTACCCAGCAAAGAAGTGAAGCTTTATTGCAATGTATAAAATTAACGCAAAGGTTGAAAGAGCATGATTTTTCATTTCGATTTATTGATATGGGTGGAGGAATTTTAATTAACTACCTGAAACATAAAGAAGAATGGCTGGATTTTGATACGAGATTAGAACAAAGCTTAAAAGGAGAAATTTCTCCAGTTACCTTCAATAAAAATGGATTGGGTTATAGATTAGAAGACGGAATTATAAAAGGGGAAAGAAAAACCTATCCTTATTTTAACGAAATCAATTCAGATAAATTTCTGGATAAGATTTTAAAATATTCAAATCAAAAAGGGAATTCCGTAGCTTCTTTACTTAAAAAGGAAAATATAGAAATACGAATAGAACCGGAAGATCTTTGGTAAACCAATCTGGTATTACCATGGCAAAAGTAGTTCATCGAAAAAAAGATGCGAAAGGGCAGTGGTTAATTGGTTTAGAAATGAATATGAGCCAGATGATGAGTTCTAGTGCCGATTTTATGCTGGATCCCTATGTGATGTATGCTAATTTAGATGAAAATAAAACAGAAGATAAATCTGTAGAAGTTTATTTTACCGGAGCCTATTGTTTAGAGAGAGATGTTCTATTAAAACGAAAAGTAACACTACCAAAACTTCCTGAAATTGATGATATCGTGGTTTTTGTAAATACTGCGGGTTATATGATGCACTTTTTTGAAACCCAGGCACATCTTTTTGAACTTGCACCTAATTTGGTTTATACTGAAACTTCAAATGCCGTAGCATCTTCTAATTTCAAGTTAGATGCAGATGGATAATTTTTTCTGAATTCATACTCTACTTCAAAATAAAATAGGCAATGAAAATAGCGAATTTTGATCATTGCCTTTTAAAAAATTCTTCAGTTTATATTTAATTCAGCTTAACTATAATTTTACCAAGTTGCTGATTAGATTCCATGTATTCATGGGCTTTTTTGATATCTTCAAAATCGAACGTATTGTCGATTGTAGGTTTCAGTTTTCCTTTCTCTAATGCTTCGAAAATAAATTTCTTAGCCGGCTTTAATTTTTCTGGATTTGTGGTAATATCCATTAAAATATACCCTTGAATTGTTAATCGCTTTTGAAGCATTTGACCAAACGGAAATTTTGCGGATTCACTAGATAAAGATCCATACTCAACGATTCTACCTAATGGTGCAGCAGCTTTAGCTAATGTTTCAATTATAGGACCACTAATAGGATCAAATATAATATTGGCACCGTTGTTATTCGTGATTTCCATCACTCTTTCCACTAGATCCTCATCATCAGTAACAATCACATGATCGGCGCCTGCATCTAATAATTGCTGTTTTTTCTCTTCTTTTCTAGTGGTGGCAATTGCAATACCTCCTTTTAACTTTGTTAAGGCGATGGTAGCAAATCCTACACTACTACTTGCTGCGGTGATAAGGACAGCATCATCTTTAGCAATTTCACCGTTGGTTATAATTCCGCCGTAAGCGGTAATAAATGGCATCCATATCGCGGTAGCTTCTTCTGGTGAAAGATTATCAGGATAGTGGCTAACTGCATGTTCTGGTAAAATGGCTGTTTCTCCATAAGTTCCGTAATCATTCATAGAAAAGGAAGGAATAGTACTCACTTTATCACCCACAGCTACGCTTGAAACTTTGCTTCCTACAGCATCAACAATACCACTGGCTTCATAACCGATTAAAGATGGGAATCTAGGATTTTCTAAATATTGTCCGCTTCTGTAGGCTACTTCAGCGCGATTCAGTCCAAGAGCTTTTACCTTTATTCTTACCTCGTTTTCTTTAGGCTCTTGTAAGTCGATTTCTTCAATCTTTAATACATCAGCTGAACCAGTTTCGTGAAATCTTACAACTTCGGTCTTATTCTCTTTGTTACTCATAACTCTTATTTTTAAGATTCAATCTCATCAATAAAATTTGCCGAAACAAAGAGTTTGACATAAATAACATTATGTTTAGATAATTTTAAAATTTCACCCTGATTTGTAAGGCAAAAATTACTGGATTTAGATTGTGATAGACTTCGGAGTTATACCACATACTGCAAACAAAAACGGTTTGAGTAGAGACTCAAACCGTTGATAATTATAAGATTCAATTATTAACTTTATTTAGCTGGAATGATCTTCTGTTCTTTTAGCTGATCGAACAAGTTAAAGAATGATTCTCTAGTATCTTGATATTCTTTAAATCCTAGTTTACGGCTTTTGGCCATATTTGTCATCACTTCTATTGGTCTTCCCAAATCCAGATCTGTATGCCAGGGAGAAGCTAGTTTCTTTAACTCAGATTCCACTAATTCGTATTGCTCGGCAATTTGTTTCCAAATGTCTTCATCATTTTTCATCATTTCCTCAAGCGTTTTGTTGTTTTCAACATAACCCTGATATTCAACACCAAAATAATCTGCTATCTCTTTCCACAGCCAACTCCAACGGAATACGTCACCATTTACAATATTAAAGGCTTCATTTTCTGCCTCAGGAGTAGTAGCAGCCCATACAAATTGTTTGGCTAAAATATTAGCATCAGTAACATCAGAAATTCCATTCCATTGTGCCTCAGAACCTGGCCAGATAAAAGGTGTGCCGTGTTCTTTACAGATACTTGCATAAACGGCTAATGTGGTTCCCATATTCATTAAGTTTCCAACAGCCTGTCCTATCATCGTATGTGCGCGGTGTACGCTCCAAGTGAATCCATCACGTTTAGACGCTTCAAAAACTTCATCTTCCTGTGCGTAATAGAAATTCTTTAATTCTAATCTTGGGTGTTCTGTTCTTACAGGAGTTTCTGGTGAAAATCCTTCTTTCGCATAATTTTCAAACGGCCCTAAATAATGTTTAAGTCCGGTTACTAAAGCAACATGTTTCACTGATTTCTTCGGAGACAAAACATCTAGTAAATTTCTAACAATCTTACTATTTACTTTGATATTTTCTTCTTCTGAATCTTTTAATATCCAGGCGGTAAAAAATACGTGAGTTGGTTTTACATCTTTTAAAGCTTTCTCTAAGGCTTCTGGATCCAGCAAATCTGCCTTAATATTTTTGAATCCTTTAAGGTCTACATCAGAACTTCTGGTAATACCGTAGGTGGTCCAGTTATTTTCGAGTAGCTCTTGCGCAAGATTGCTTCCTGCAATTCCACTAGCTCCAACTATTAATGCTATATCTTTCATAATTTCTTTTTCTAAATTATTACAAAATTAAGTTGAATTTGATTGCTGTGCATTGATGTAAATCAAGAACCAAAATTGAGTGAATCAATTATTTTGAGTTAGATTTTTCTTGATTCTGCTAATGGTTTCTGGAGATAAACCAAGATAAGACGCAATTAAATGCTGCGGAATACGCTGTGAAATTGTTGGGTGTAACTTTAAGAAATGGGCGTATTTTTCTTCTGCAGTGTGCGTATTAGAACTTATTAACCTTCTATCTTTTGTCACAAGACTGTTTTGATATAAAATTCTAAAATATCGCTCCATAGAAGGTACTTCGAGGAGAAGTTGTTCATAGTTAGCTCGAGAAATCAATAACACGTCGCTGTCTTCAATAGCATCGATGTACATAATTGCTTTTTCGTCCCCTATAAAACTTTTAAAATCTGATACCCACCAACCTTCTAAAGCCAGTAAACTAATATGTTCCTGTCCTTTATCGTCTATGGTATAGGATTTTAAGGCTCCTTTTGCAACAAAAGCCAAATTTCTACAATATTGCCCTTCCTGCAATAAGAATTGCTTTTTTTGCAGTTTTTGGGTTTCAAAGAAATTAGGAATACTCTTTTTAGCGCTTTCGGTTAGTTCAATTTTTTCTTCGAGTTGGTCATAAAGTTCACTAAACATAATTTATTTTGTAGCCAGATTTTAGCTTGAAGGTACTATGTTTTATTAATAAATTAATGTCTTCGAAGAATTATTATTGAAAATGGGTAGTGAAGGAACTATATCTAATTTTCGTGGATTATTGAATGATATATGCTTTAATTCAAATTCGAAATTATTCGCACAAATATTGAGAAGGTGTAATCCCCATAAATTTTTTGAAGATTCGATTAAAATAGGAGAGGTTATTAAATCCAGATTCAAAGCAAGCTACGGAAATAGTATTACTTGCATTTTTTAATTTTAAGATTTGGCAGGCTTTATTTATTCTAACCTCATTTAGGTAAGTAACGTAAGTTTTTCCTGTTTTATTTTTAAAAAATCTACAAAAAGCACTTTTATTCATGCCTACTATTGACGCTATAGAGTTCAGGTTTATATCTTCTTTAAAATTTGTGGTGGTATAGTCGGTAATTAGTTGAAGTCTCTCGTCTCTATGATTTTCATCATTCATAGAATTTAAAGTGCCAATGATTTTGTTTTCCTGACTCTTATGCAATTCGTTCAGAAATGCTAAGGCTTGCAATGAGCAACTATTTCCATGTTTTGCAAGATTTATTAGCTGATTAGTGATCGTTTTATCATGTTGAATAGAATATTTTATACCTAGTCGTGATAACCTAAGAATCTCCTTTAGAAAGTGAAAATCTGTTTCAAATTCCGAGAGACGTTTCAAAAAATTAGCATTAAAATATAGGATGATAACTTCAGGGTTAGAGCAATTTTTAATTTTATTTTTGAAAGTGTGAGGTAAATTTCCACCAATTATAAACAAATCGCCAGAATCAAAATTAGTTACAAAGTCACCAATAAGACTAGTTCCTTTACCTTCTAAAATATAAATAATTTCAAGCTCGGGATGATAGTGACAAGATTCCTGAATTTTTTCCTGCTTTCTACGTATACATGTGACATTATCATATAGTCCATTGTTTTGCAATTGCGCTTTCATAAAATAATTGATGAAGGGGATGTATAAACTTTATGTTAATGAATGATGAATTCCGTTTTACTGATTCCAGTAATAATTTGAGGACAAGTTAAGAAGAGCGGTGTTTATTATTATACTTTTTATGTGAAAAATGATGCTATTATTTTAATCTTATTGTAAAAAATACACTAACTCATTTAAGTTTATTTAAAAAAAGCAAATATCGTTCAAATGATTGCAAAATTTGTGATCATTTCTAAGTGCTGTTATTCTTAGTTTTGGCAATAATTATTTGTTAATAAAACTTAAAATTTCACAACTATTTAGAATTTATGAAGAAAATTTACTTACTCGTATTTTTGTTTTTCATCTTTTTTCAGATGAAAGCTCAAGCACAAGAGATAGCAGTCACAGGTACTGTTACTGGCGCAGAAGATGGAATGCCGATTCCCGGAGTCAATGTTATTGAAAAGGGAACATCCAACGGTGTAATTACAGATTTTGATGGAAATTACAATATTAGGATTTCTGAGAATTCTATTTTAGAGTTTAGATACATTGGATTTAGGACTTTAGAATTTCCAGTAAATAGTCGATCTGAGATCAACGTACAATTGGAACCTGAAACAGCAAATTTAGATGAAGTTGTTGTAGTTGGATACGGTACAGAGTCGAAGAGTAAAGTTACAGGAGCCATCGAACAGGTGGATGGAGAAAGCATAAATCAGACTCCTGTTATTAATGCAGGAAATGCTCTATCAGGAAGAATTCCTGGTTTGATTGTTAATCAAAATAATTCAGAACCTGGTAATGATGATGCTAGAATCTTGATTAGAGGATTAGGTACTACAGGAGACAATACACCTTTATATGTGATCGACGGAGTGGCTAATCGCGATGATCTTTCCAGAATTGATCCAAATGATATAGAAAGTGTTTCTGTACTTAAAGATGCATCAGCAGCCATTTATGGTGCACAAGCAGCAAACGGAGTGATATTGATAACCACAAAAAGGGGTAAGTCTGGAAAGCCAACAATTAATTATAGTTATAGTCGGTCTTTTGTAAGTCCTACACGAGATGTAGAATTGGCAGATGGTGCATTATATGCGCGTAGCGTGAACTCGTATTCAAGTCAGCGTGGTCAAGAAGCGGTTTACAGCCAGGAACAAATTCAGAATTTTGAAGATGGAACCACACCTACAACAGATTGGCTTGATGAGGTTTATAAGCCACATTCTTCACAAGAGCGACAAAGTTTTACCATCCGTGGTGGTGGCGAAGCAGTTAAGTACTTCGTATCCTTAGGAACATCGTATCAAGATGGACTTATTAGTGGAGATGAAACTAGCGGTTTTAAGCAATATAACTTTAGAACCAATTTAGATGCCAATGTTACTGAGGATCTTACATTAAGCTTAGATCTTTTAGGAAGACAGGATTTACGCTCATTCCTTCAGTCCGATAACAATACCATTTACGGTAATACTCTAAGAGCCGCTCCAGATATTCCTGCAACAGTGAATGGATTACCAGCACGAGGGCGAGAAGCTAACAATCCGTTGGCTATTGCTCAGGGAAATGGATATTTAAAGCAGGACAACAATATTTTCAATGGTACATTTAAAGCGAACTACGCTGTTCCGTTTTTGGATGGACTAAGTGTTTCTGGATGGATGGCTGTAGATATTTATAGAAACGAAAGAAAACACTTTAATCAACCGTTTTCATACTATCAGGAAGTAGACGGCGTAGTTGAAGAATATAGAGGTGGACCAAGTTTTAATAATACATTTCTACGTTTGGATTCTCAAAATAGAAAATCTGTTACTTTAAATGCAAGTATAAACTATATTGAGCATTTTGGTGATCACGATTTTGATTTGCTTTTAGCTTATGAGCAAAATAGAGATGATAGATCTGAATATTGGGTGCAACGTAATGGCTTTCAGACCGATCAAATAGATGAATTATTTGCTGGAAGTGCTAACTCAGAGTTACAAAGTAACAACGGCTCAGCAAGTCTTCTGACTAGACAGAATTACTTTGGACGTTTAAAATATGGTTTTGACGATAAATATTTAGCTGAATTTGTCTTCAGATATGATGGATCTTCAATTTTTCAAGAGGATAATAGATTTGGATTTTTTCCAGGGGTAACTCTCGGTTGGATTGTATCAAACGAATCTTTTTTAGAAAACAGCGATTTCCTTAGCTTTCTAAAACTTAGAGGTTCCTATGGTGAATTAGGAAACGATAGAGTAGATCAATTTCAATACCTTAACTTATATACTCTAGGCGGAGGATTAGTGTTTGGTAATGAGAACGTTAATGCTTTATTTCCCGGAGTTGCAGCAAACCCAAATATTACCTGGGAGGTATCTAAGAGTTACAATTTAGGTATAGACACACGTTTTTTCGGCTATAAATTAAACTTTAGCGCGAACGTATTTAAAGAGGTAAGAGATAATATTTTAGGTCCAAGAAATTTAAGTGTACCTAGTTATACCGGCTTAAGCTTACCAGATGAAAATATTAGAGAAGTACACAATAAAGGTATAGAGTTAGAAGCTATGTACGAGGGAGAAGTGAACGAATTTAGCTTTTATGTAGGTGGAAACTTCACTTATGCTAAGAGTAACCAAGTATATCTTGATGAAGAAGGTTTATATCCAGAAGATTATCAAAGTGCAGAAGGTTACCCTGTTAGAGCAGAACTTGCTTACGAATATACAGGTATTTATACTTCACAAGAGCAATTAGAAAACCTTCCTGGTTACGGCGGAGGCATTGGCGACCCTATCTTTAGAGATGTTAACGGGGATGGAGAAATAAACAATGCCGATAGAACTAGACAGGATTTAACGAATATTCCACAAATACAATATGGTTTTCAAATAGGTGGAGAGTATAAAGGCTTTGAACTAAACACTGTTTTTGCAGGTCAGGCTAGAGCTACCCAATATCTAAGATATAGTTTCGCTCCCGGTAATAACGGACTAAAATATTTCCTTGAAACTGCTTATGATCCCGAAACAAATCCTAATGGTACTTTCCCATCACTTAATAGAGGAAATATAGTGGATAGGAGTACGATGTTTTATAGAGATATATCTTTTATAAGACTTCGTTCTGCAGAGCTAGCTTATAATTTACCAAAAAACTGGATTACGGGAGTTGGTCTAACGAATGCTAGAATTTCTTTAAGTGGATATAACTTACTTACATGGGATAATCTTAAAGGTGATGGACTTACAGATCCAGAATCGATTAATATTGAGGCTTGGCAATACCCTATTACCAAGAATGTAAGTTTAGGTTTCAATTTAACGTTTTAAAAAATTAATGATGAAAAGAACATATAAACTTTTATATATCGTTGGGCTAGTAAACCTTTTTGCTTTCCAGTCCTGTTCCGATGATATTTTAGATACAAAACCTTTAAATGGATATAGCGATGTTGCTGTATTTTCAGATGCTTCACTACTAAGAAATTATGTGAATGGAGCTTATGGAGGGCTAAGAACACCATTTAGAGATGAAAACACTTTTACAGATGGCCTTAGCGATAATGCTTATAATCAACATGGTAGTGCCGAAGCACAAATAAGACGTTACAACCAGGGAGAGGTAACCCGTGATAATGGTGAAAGCGTAACCTTTAATTTATGGGCGAATGCTTATTACTATATCCGTAGAACTAATTTATTTTTTGAGCAAATTGAAGGTTCTCCAATTAACGAAGATGAATTAGCGGTAATGGAAGGAGAAATGCACTTTCTAAGAGCCTATAATTATTTTCAATTATTGAAGTGGTATGGCGGTGTACCATTAATTAATGACACTTTTGAGCTTGATCAAGATAGTTATGCTGTAGAAAGAAATTCTATAGATGAAACGGTAGATTTTATTGTTCAGGAATTAGATTTAGCGATAAGTCAACTACCCGGGATGAATTCTGTAATTACAGGTCGAGCATCAATGGAAGCCGCAATGGCATTAAAAGGTAGAACATTACTTTATGCCGCAAGTCCATTATTCAACGATTCTAACGATCAGGGTAAATGGCAAAAAGCTATGGAAGCAAATCGAGATGTGATGAATTTAGAATCTATTTCTTTGGTAGACATGAGCAACTGGGGAGCAATGTTTAGAGGAGAAAACAATCAAGAAGTTATTTTCGAAAAACAATACTCACAGCAAAACAACCAAGGATATGGTGTAAATATTTGGTTGTTCCCAAACAGCAATGGTGGTTGGGCAACTACAACACCTACGCAAAGTCTGGTAGATAGTTTTGAATTGCTTAGCACTGGTGAACGACCATCAGAATCATCAAATTATGATCCGCAAAATCCTTATCAAAATAGGGATCCTAGATTCTACGAAACAATTCTTTATAACGGAGCTTCATTTAAAGACGGGACATACGATCCTTATTTAGATAAGGATGAACCAGAAAATGCTGAATTAGCTGGTCTGGACTCAAGAATTTCAAGCATATCTCCGCATAATGCAACTAGAACGGGATATAACTTTTTAAAATGGAGTCTGCCGGAATTGGGAGAATTCGATGGAAATACAGGACGTTATATTTTCTTCAGAAAAACAGAGTTCTATTTAAATTATGCTGAAGCGCAGATAGCATTAGGTAACGAAGCTGAAGCCAAGGAAGCAATTAATGAAGTTAGAACTTCTAGAGGAATGCCTGAAGTAACTTCATCTGGAGATGAATTAATTAACGATTATAGAAATGAAACCAGAGTAGAGTTTGCTTTAGAAGATCATAGATTCTTTGATATAAGACGATGGATGATTGCTGATGAGATTTTGGATCAACCGGCAATGGGTGTCGATGTCTATAAATTATCTAATGGTGATTTTGAATATAATTACGATTTTGTAACTCAGCAAAACCGAAATTGGGTAGAACGACAGTATTTTTTACCTATACCTTTTGCAGAGATTCAAAGAAGTGGTGGAGCTATCGAACAAAACCCAGGCTATCAGCAGTAGATAGTAATTGAATGATTGCTACGTAAAGCTTTATTAGCGATTTTCAATAAAAAAGCCATCCTTCTTAGGATGGCTTTTTTTATTGCAGTGGTTCTATTATATTAAAACCTTTTGATCTATTATAGATTTATTTCAATTTGAATAGCGATAATTTTTTTCCTTTTTTCTTCAAAGGCAATTCACTTGTAACAATGATTGTTTTATAAGATACTTTCTATGTGCCTATCGCTATGAATAAACCAAGAATGATCCAAATTATGCCCCAAATACTTAGGGGCATAAAAAATAGATCATGATTTTTGTTACTTTTTTGATGAATAATAATTCCGGTAAATAGATTAAGGATGCCTGAAATTATTAAACTGTTAGCTATTATAGTTCTTGATGCATTGCCATCGTCGCTAAAAAAATGAATACCACCTAATAATATAGTAATCGGGATTAATAATCCTAATAGTCCCCAACCCCTAGAAATTATCATATGTCTTATTTTAGATCTCTTCTAAATATGTTCTAGAACCACATCCTCTTTGGGGTTTGGGCCGTATTGATTGTCACTTGGCTCACTATCTGTAATAAGCAGGATAAGCATCCATATAGATCCTACTAATGGAATAAACCCAACTAATAACATCCATCCGCTTTTACCAATATCATGTAAACGCCTTACCGATACCGCGAGCGATGGCAGTAAGGAAGCTAACATGTATAAAACATAAATACCTATAAAAGCCGGAGTTTCTAACCAATTACTTAGACAAAAACTTAAGAGCATACAACATATAGAAAATATGGCGTTGATTAGCCCAAACATAAAATATTCTTTTCTTCTAGCTCTGCCTTTAAAATCTGAATATTGACGGAATACTTTTAAATACCATTTCATAACTTATATTTTCTTTTGATTAAACTGTAAATAAAAAAGAAGCTGTAATTATCCATATTCCTGAAATTAATCCCAAAATACCAAGCTTCCCTTGAAGGGGTACAAGTTTTCCCCTTATTTCTTCGCTTTTTTTCTGATAGTTTGATGCATTTTTAGCAAGCATTTTGTTAATGATAGGGAAACCTAAAAGAAAGCCTAAACTAGCTTCAACAATACTCCCAATAAATAGGGTAATCCACCAAATAGGAGCATTGCTTAAAACATTTAAACTAAGCATGCTAGAAATAATTCCCCAAATACCAAAAATTGAAAATATAACTCCAATCCATCCCTGGTATGGCTCCACTTTATCCAGTAGTTCTTTTGCATTTGGTTTCTTAGAAAGAATCAAGGAAGGTACAGCAATGATGCTGAGTAGAATTAACGAAATTCCATAAATCATAATATAATTATTTAAGTTTATCTAGATACAAATATCCACTGTTAGCTAGCCTTATATTAGCCGGTAACCAGTGAAATTGATATCCCTGTAAACAGGGTATAATTAAATCATATTATTTTCTATTGCATAGCGGGTAAGTCCTGCTAAATTTCTTACTTCTAGCTTATTGATGAGGTTTTTGCGATAACTTTCAATTGTATGTTTGCTCAAAAAAAGCATATCTGCAATTTCTTGGGTGGTATATTCTTTTGCGATGAGTTGTAAAACTTCTTTTTCTCTTTGAGTTAATCTAACTTCAGAAGTTTTTCTATTACTTGTAAGTGTCTTTATTAATATAGATTGAATACGAGAAGAAAAGTAATTTTCTCCTGAAAGTATTTTTCTAATTGCTCTCAGTAATTCATTTTGTTCCGCATTTTTAGAAAGGTAACCATTAACCTCATCTTCGGTTAAGGTTTTAATTTTAGCTCCGTCCTCAAGCATGCTTATCACCATTGTTTTAATTCCGGGGAATTTCTTTTTAATATTTTGATTCAGTGCTACACCATCCATTCCAGGCATATTAAGATCTGTAATAAGCAAGTCAATTTGCTCATTTTGATTTATTTTTAGATATTTCAAAACTTCTTCTCCATTCGATGTTGTATGTATAATATGCAAATCGTCTTCCTGTTCTAAAATACTTCGTAGACCGTCTACAAACATTTTATGGTCATCTGCAATGATAATGTTATAAGCTGTTTTCATGCTCTTGCTAAGTTTTCTTATTCCTTCGGAATACTAATACTAATTACCGTTCCTTTGCCCAAATTACTATCTATAGATAAGCTCCCCTTAAGCTCATAAATTCTATTTTTTAGATTTTTTAAACCTATACCTTCCGATTTTTCGGTTTCAAAACCTTTCCCGTCATCTTCATACATTAAAAACAGATTTTCCTCTTCAGAAATATAATTTAGTTGAATCACAATCTGATGGGCTTGGGCATGTTTCACTGCATTTGTTGTTAATTCTTTGATGATACTGAAGATGGTAACCTGTAGTTTCGTAGGTAAATTATTAATGGCTTCTTCAGGATAGGCATTAAAGAAATAGCACTTATTTTCAGGATCGTTAAATTGTTCAATATAATTTTCTACGATGGGAACGAAAGACTGCTCTTTAAATTCTTTGGGTAATAAACTATGTGAAATCTCACGAACTTGGTCGTAAGTACTATCCAATTGGTTCTTTAGATTGATAGCTGTTTCTGATGTTAGATAAAGCCTGTTCATCTGAAGTTTAATAGCTGCGAGATTACCACCTATACTATCATGAAGCTCCTGCGCAATTCGTTCGCGCTCTTTGGTTTGTATTTTCATGGAAGTTCTGGCAAGCTTTAATTCTTGCTCCTGTTGCAGGCTTTGCATCTCTTTGCGATTTAAATCTTCTTGTTGCCGATTTATTTCACTTTGTGCCTGTAACTTTTGATAGTACACCACTAGCAATAAAATTATAGGAATCAAAATGATTAGAAAACCAATTAAAACCGCATTTTTAATAGTGCGTTGGCGATCAATTTCTATTTGATCTTTTAGCTGAGATTCCTGAAGCTTTATAATCTCCCGCTCTTTTTCTAGGCTTTCGTATTTTTCTTCTAATTCTCTAACCTGTCGTTCATTTTGTTGCGCTGTAATTATTTTATTAATAGACTCATATTGAGTCATTAAATTATAAGCATTCTCAAAATCTTCTTTGGCAACATTAAGATTTACAAGAGCTCTATTTACTTTTTTCTGTAACTCTAATCGATTCCAAGAAACGGTGTTAATATAGGCGGAACTCAAGGCAATTTCAGCAGCTTCATAATTTTTTTCGTTCAAATAAACATAGCCTTCATTTATTACAGCTTCGATATACAAACCATAAAAGCCTTGATTTAAACAATCTTTTTTTAGTCGCTGAAATTTCTCTAATGTTTGTTGATAAGTACTCTCTTGTGCCTGAAGTTTAGCCAGGTTTAATTGTATGCGGTTGAATAATTTCTTAAGCTTTTTTGTGGCAGGTAATTGTAATGCTTTATTATACGAAGCTACAGCTAATTCCCATTCTTGTTTTCTATAATAATAATCACCAAATGCAGCGGTAAGAAAGGAATTAAAGGTATCCTGTGTTATTGCAACCGGTAAAAGTTTATCCAGAATTTCCTTGCTTTTTTTTAATTCCTCTTTTTGTAAATAGGTTTCTGCTAGACCTAATTTAAGATAGCTGGAAAATAATTTATCTTTTTCAGTATTTATATTTTCAATACCTCGAATGTAAGTTGCAATAGCCTCATCCAGTAATCCTGTTTTTCTTTTGGCAGCACTTTCATAATATATTCCGCGGTAAAAATAAAATGTATATTCTGAGTTATTATCTGGTAATTGTAACGCAGATTTTTGAATACGCTCACCATATACCAATAAAGAATCTGCCAAGTCTGTTTTATCAAAAATCTGGGCAATGGTATCTAGATAAGCAAGACGTATTTCTGGTTTATTCGTATCTTCTAATCTTTCATAAAGAACATGGTCTACATTGGAGGGAAGTATAGGAAAAGCTTTAAAATTAGAATACTTATCCTGCGCCTTCGCCGATATAAAAATGCATTGAAAAATAAATAAAAAGAGAAACCTACTGTAGGACATACTAATCCTTTTTTAGAGCCCGCAAAAATACGATTTATATAAAACTAAAAAGCAGTGGTATATAAAAATCCTTTATAGATTGAGTTTATTCAGAAGTCCGAACATGTTGCAATGGCTCAAATAAATATGCTAATAGTGTCTTTAAGAGATCGCAAATACCTTAGAAAACACGGAATTTTACGAATTAATCAATATTGTAGGATATGGCATTCGTTTTTTTTATTTATCTGACTTCAACAAAAAAACCGAACACCTAGCATAAAAAGTGAAGCTCTAAAATTTACACTTTCAGCAGGCGTCCGGCAGCGGAAAAAACATCTAAACAAACAGTTCAACGTAATTGTAAATGAGTTTTATGCTAGTTAATTTGTTTATTTTATTCAATTTTTAATGCTGAATATTTCTTTGTTTTATAAATTATCTGATGCTTAAGGAGATTAATTTTTTTGAAATGATCCTGAAGCCTATTTCTAAACAAAGAATGGGCATCTAGATAAATTTGCTCACAAGCCACATCATCACATTCCTTAATTTTTGAAACTCTATTTTTATAAAATAAACAAGTACGTAGATGAAATTTGTTCTGTCCCATCTGTTCACTAATGTACGTTAATAGTAAATTGATCGAACTTTTTTTAGTTTCCGTTTTTCCTGCATGATGATCTTCCAAATAGGATTTATAAAATACAAGTTCAAAATCGATAATTTGAAGACTTTTAAGCCAGTCATTCGCATACTTTTCCATTGTAGCGACATTATTTTCATCGTTTAGTACTGGTTCATTTTTCATAAAAAAGCTTTAAATATCTAATCTCACTTTTTATCTTTCTGCATTAATGCTTAAGGAAAAATTCCTCTTTGTTGATAAGCAGTTTCAATTCTAGATATAGCGAGCATGTAAGCTGCGGTTCTCCAATCAATCTTTTTTTCTTCAACTTCGCGTTGAATTCGTTTAAAGTTTTCAGTAAGTTTTTTCTGAAGTTTCCCCATACTTTCTTCCAAATCCCATAACTCGCCATTACGGTTTTGAAGCCATTCAAAATAACTTGAGATTACCCCACCTGAATTACAGAAAATGTCCGGAATTATAGTAATATCGTTTCTTAATAAAATAGTTTCACCTTCACTATCTGTTGGACCATTAGCACCTTCCAATATTAGTGCTGCTTTTATTTTTTCAGCGACAACTGCAGTAATTTGATTGCCCAGTGCTGCGGGAATAATTATATCGCATTCTAAACCAAAGAAATCTTCGGGATCAATAGTAAATGCATCAGGATAATCTGCAATAGAACCTTTTCTAGGGTTAGAATGTACCGCTAATCCTTCTACATCGATGCCCTCTTTTTTGTATAAGGTTGCATGAGCATCTTGCACGGCCAATAAACGCGCTCCTTCTTTTACCAGAAAATGAGAAGCCCAATAGCCAACATTACCAAAGCCCTGAACAATAAATGTTTTACCCCCTAAACTTTCGCCTTTATTTTCTAAATAAAGTTTTGCTGAAAGAAATACACCATAGCCAGTTGCTCTATCTCGACCTTCTAGTCCGCCTACGCCTAATGGTTTTCCTGTAACAATATGTCTATTATGAGAACGCTCTGAAGTTGGAATGGTCGACATATAGGTATCTGCAATCCATGCCATTGTTTGGGCGTTAGTATTAATATCGGGAGCAGGAATATCATGTTCGGGTCCTATGTTTTCTCCCAATGCGTAAGTGAATCTACGAGTTATTCGCTCTAGTTCTCCAATGGAATATTTTCTGGGATCTATTTCTATTCCTCCTTTAGCTCCACCAAAGGGCAAACCGGCAAGCGAGGTTTTCCAAGTCATCCACATGGCCAAAGCTCTGGCAGCATCAATATCTACGGTGTCGTGATAACGCAAACCTCCTTTGTAAGGGCCAAGGGCATTGTTATGCTGTACACGATATCCTGTAAAAACTTCTACACTTCCGTCATCCATTTTAACTGGAAAGTGAACTATAATTTCACTATTGGAAATGGAAAGGATCTTTCTAATATTAATATTGAGGTCCATACGGTCTGCCGTTTTATTAAACTGGCTCATTACCGTAGCATGCATTGATTGTTTTTTTGTTTTTTCCTTTTTCATGAGTATTATTTAAAATGTTCACAAAACAACTTTCGGTGGTCCTTCCAGGTACAGTTTGTTTGGTGATCACAATTAAAGCAAAGTCCCTTAAGCATTTCTTGCGGTAAGAGGCTACCTAAAGAACTTTTTGAGGTTAACTTTTTGTTGATAAGATTCGTTTTCATAATAATTGAGCTTCGTCTATACCACAAAGTCAAACGCTATACCCAAAAGAGGAATATTTTAATTGAAATATTTATAATATTGGTTTATAGGTTTTTATATTTCTAAAAAACTTTTGTTTTTTGCCCGATGCTGGGGGTTTTAACCCAGCCGGGTAATAATGCACCGTTTATTACTTTAGTTTATTCCGAAGTGTTTTACGATCTATTTTTAGAATTTCTGCAGCTTGCGTTTTGTTTTGATCGGTATATGCTAACACTTTTAGAATATATTCTTTTTCAATTTCAGCTAAAGAATTAAAAGCTATATCACTAGTATTAATGCTATATTTAAAATGATCTGGAAGTTGCGCAATATTAATTTCATCATCGCTTAAAATTAATGCACGCTGAATAATGTTTTCAAGTTCTCTTACGTTTCCGGGCCAATCGTAATTCTGTAATAATTCTAAGGCCTTTTCACTAAGTCTTGCTCGTTTTCCATATTCCGATCCATATTTTCTTAAAAAATTATTCGCCAGAAATGGAATATCACTTTTATGCGAACGCAGGGGAGGAGTACTTATATTTACCACATTTAAACGATAATAAAGATCTTCTCTAAATTTATCGTTTTGCACCATTTTGAAAAGATCACTATTGGTAGCTGCAATGATGCGAATGTCGATTTTTTTAGCTTCCTGCTCACCGATGCGTTGTATTTGTTTTTCCTGAAGTACTCTTAGCAATCTAGTTTGAACCTTCATAGGAGCATTTCCGATTTCATCTAAAAATATAGTTCCTTTATCGGCAGCCTGAAAAAATCCTTGACGGTTTTCTAAAGCACCCGTGAATGCACCTTTAGTATATCCAAATAATTCTGCTTCGAGCAGATCCTCAGGAATTCCGCCGCAATTAACAGTTATAAAAGGCTGAGCGGCAAATCTTCCTTTATAATGAATCGCTCTTGCAATGAGCTCTTTGCCGGTACCACTTTCTCCTTGGATTAAAACCGTAGCTTTGTTGTCTTTAACCCTTTCTATAAGATCGATAAGTTTTTGCATGGGCTCAGAATTTCCAATAATTCCGGCATAGGAAATACTTTGACCAGCTTGATGTTGGGGAGTTTTTTGTAAGTTTTTAGGTAAAGCTTTGGCTATCGCATTTTTTAATTCTTCTTTGGTAAATGGCTTAATTAGATAATCCATTGCGCCAGATCTCATAGTTTCTAAAGCACCATCTATAGACGGAAATCCTGTGATAACTAGAGCAGGAAGAGCTGGGTAATGGTCGGATACATATTTTAATAATTCTCTTCCATCGATTTGTGGCATTTGCAAATCGGTAACAAGTAAGTCAATCTGACTATATTTTAGAATATTTATAGCTTCCATAACACTGGATGCTTTGTAGGCATGAAAGTTTTGATCTTGAAGTTGCCGTTGAAGCAGTTCTAGCATATCGAAATCGTCATCAACTATCAAGATATTAGCTTTTTTAAATGTCATAGTTAAAGTTATATCGGTAATAAAATCTGAAAGTTACTTCCGGTAGGTATATTTTCTAGTATTTTAATTTCTCCTTGGTGTGCCTTTACAATTCCGTGCACAACGCTTAGTCCTAAACCAGAACCTTCCCCAAGTGGCTTTGTACTATAAAAGGGATGGAATACTTTTTTTCGCAGCGCTTTTGGAATTCCAGGCCCCTGATCTTTAATTTCCATCAGGATATTATTTTTAGTATGGGTAACTGAAATTAGAATAATACTTTTAGGAGGTGAAACGTAGATGGCGTTAATTACTAGATTAAAAATGATTTGGGTAAATTGTACAATATCTAACGGAATAACAATATTATCTTTCTCAATTTCAAAATTACAAGTGATACCTGCTTTTTTGAGATTTGGACCCAATAAAGATAAAGCCTGTTCGATAATAGGTTTTACTTGCTGTGGTTGCTTTTGATGCGGCATTTCACAGGCGAAAAACATCAATTTCTTTACAATTTCTCTAGAATAAATACTTGCCTTGATTATTTTTTCAAGATCATTTATGGTTTGCTCGTCTTGATTATGTTCTTGAATAAGTTCAGCAAACCCCAAGATATTTCCTAAAGGAGTATTCAACTCGTGCGCTATACCGGCGGTTATTTCACCAAGAATGGCTAGGCGGTCGTTATGTTCAGCTTTTCGTCGTACTAATTCTTCTCGTTCTTTAATACTTTCTCGTTCAAAAAAGTCACTAATTTCTATAGCAATTTGATTTAATAACTGCTGTTCTTCCTCCAAGAAATCTTTTTGGTCATAATATTCAGCATTATAATAGACTCTAATTTTTCCCGAATTGGCTTTATGGTCTGATAGTTTACTTTCTTGGAAAATATGATGATTAGGGATAAGAGCAGTTTCAATTTGGAAAGTAGTATACTTTAATTGAACTATAGTAGCTTTAGGATATCGCCAGGCATTTTTGGTGATTTCACAAACTTCTTCTAAGGTCTTTTGGATATCGTTAGAATGCTTCCTTAAAACACTCGATATACTATAAAGGCAAGTTAATTCTTTTACCCTTTCTTTTAAGCGATCTTCAACCGTAAATTCTTTGTTCATTTTGTAATAGTCTATGGGATCAACAGCGATAATCGGGCTATAATTATAATACTATGATCCAAAATTTTAAATTATACCATAAGTTGTTTAAAATCAAAAGTATACTTCTTTTCGCTTGAATTTTACTCTGAGGTGTTTTTACCCGGTGGTACTTTTTTACCCAAAAATATAATTTTTCAGCTTAAAATGTGATTAGTTAACTAGTTATTAATCAGAATTATAAGGAATATCCGGAATTATTTAATTATATCGGTACAAGCTTTGTTTTTGTGATTGCACGTTTAACTATTGGAATTAGCAATTGAAAATCAATTTTTTTAAACAGGTGTATTCATATAGAGAGCTCTGTATTAAAAAGGATTTAAGAGAAATAGCGATGTGGGAGCTTTTTCTTGAAGAAATAAATGATGAATTAGGGGATCTTCTAAAACTTGAAAAAGGAATACTAAATGATCTAAGATTAGCTGGTAATTTACAGGGAATGCGTAGAGAGGTTATTCTATGTACAGCAGGATTATGCAAGTTTGAACAGGAACTTAAGAAAGAACTTGAATATGGAAAAAATGAATACGGAGACCAACATATCAATTTATATGAAATGCATCGTAAGCGATATCTAAGGATTTCTGAAAAATATTTTTTGCTAAAAAAGGATATGCTTAAACGAGTGTTAGAGCGAAAAAAATAAATATTAAAAATGTATATTTTGTCACGATTAAAATTTCTTTTTATTCTTACATTAATTGCTTTTTCAAGTATTCTAATGTTGTGTTGGCTATTTCCGGCGCCAATATTTCAAAATTAGTCTTTTTTAAAAAGGTTTAATAATTGCTTCTCTTAATCCAGGAAAGGACACTTACTAAGAACATTTAATGCCTATTTTGTAGAATCTCTACTTTGCGCTGAATTATTGACTTTGCGTTAGTTCACTATTTTGCTTCTTATGTTACCTAATTTTTAGCTAAATGCTCCTATTCGGACATTGTTCCATAAAAACTATTGATATCCAATTTCTTGATCCGTTTAATTTCTTTTCTATAAGATTTAACTTATTGATTCTTGAGATCTTGTTTCAAATTTAAAACCCAATACACGTATTTAAATGAGCATTTAGAAAAGTCAATTTAAGTACAATCTACTCAATTTTCGATTTTATTCGTTTTTTCAGAAACAAATAAAGGTTTAAATCACTACTATAAATTTCAGGTAATGAATTAGTTGGATTGGATTTTAATAATTTTGTTAAATTTATTATTATTTTTATTTGTACTAATTCTAAATAAAAATATATTTGCAGCCGCAAATCCCTACAATATGCGGTTTCTTATACTATTTTTTCTTCTTAGCTCTACAGTAGTGTTTAGCCAAAAGCGCTTAGCAGGACGAGTAATTAGTGCTGAAAATGATCAACTTTTAGAAGGTGTCCTAATTACCGATGCTAACAGTAATGCTTGGACGGTAACTAATGAGAAAGGTTATTTTTCGCTTAAAATCTTTAATCTCAAAAATTTTGAATTGAATTTTAAGATTCTGGGGAAAAAAGAACAGCAAATCACGCAAGATGATATTAAAGATTTTAATGAAATTCTTACTATTCGTTTAAAAGACGACAACCTAAAATTAGATGATGTAACAGTAACCGCTGTACCGAAACGAAGTAAAGTGGGATCTGCTGTAGTTTTGGGCGATTATGCGGTTAACCAACGGCAATCGTTTAGTTTATCTGATATTTTACAACAATTACCTGGGCAAGAAATACAGCCACCTAATTTTACTAAAACTAAAATTTTAAATTTAAGAACGGCGGGTGAGACAAGGACCAATCAATTCGGCATTTCTTATATGATTGATGGTTTGCAAATTTCTAATGATGAAAATATGCAAACCTATAGTAAAGGAAGTAATAATGGGCTAACCAAGTTAGATAATCCTTCTAATGGTTTAGATTTAAATACCATTCCCGCTTCTAATATTGAAAAAATAGAAGTAATAGCCGGAATACCGGATGCTGAATATGGAAATTTAACAACCGGTTTAATTAAAATAGACCGAAAAGCAGGGGTAAGCCCGTATCGAGTAATGGCTAGTTTGCGCCAAGGGACTACTCAGGTAAGTTTAGATAAAGGATATAATTTAGGAGAAAAAGCCGGAAACTTAAGTTTTTCTATCAATTATTTAAATGCGAATAATAATCCTACCGATCAATTAAATAACTACGATCGGATAACGGCATCTGCTATTTGGACGGTAAATTCTCACGACAAAAAACTTCGAAATTCATTTTCTCTTAATTTTCATGATAATTTAAATGATATCTCTTACGATAAAGAAAATGATACCGGAAAACGAGAAGCTACATTTAAAAAGGATAAAGGAATTCGACTCAGTAACCGTTTATTTTGGAATGCTAATACGTCTATAATCGATAATATCGAATTTAACACCGGATTTTCGTATGCCAAACAACACTCTTATCATCAATCATTTATAAATAACGGAGGACGAGTAGTCCCTACAGCAATGGAAACCAGTTTGTATACGGGTAATTACACCCCCGTTTCTTATTTGTCTGTAAAAGAAGTTTTCGGTCAACCGCTGAATTTAAATGCTAAATTATCTTTTAGAAAATCGCTGAATAGCGAAAAATTAAGTCATAATATATCAGCCGGATTCAATTTTAGTTATAGTGATAATAAAGGTAGAGGTACAGGATTTGATCCTGATAAGGCTTATTCAGATTTTACTTTTAAAAACACAAGTGCAGAAGATGTAGGCTTTAGACCTACTTCGTATAGAAATTTAGTGACTCCACGGAAGAATTACGGATTTTATTTTCAAGATAATAGCACCTATACTTTTGCAAATGGCCACGATTTATTTGCGAATATCGGGGGTACGCTATGATAATCAAAACGGATTTTCAAGCGTTAGCCCGCGTATAAATTTTGGGTATGAATTGTCAAGAAAGTGGAGTATACGAGGTGGTATAGGTTTTGCTTCTAAAGCACCCTCACTTTCACAAATTTTCCCAAGTGATAAATACTACGATTATTTAATTCGGGATATTCGAACCAATGATTATGCATTTAATTTAATACAAACCTATAAAATTGCGATTGACAAATTAGATTTAGAACCTTCTAAAATTTGGAAGTACGAGCTAGGAACTAATTACAATGCCAATTTTGCTAATTTTAGTTTAACCGCTTATTATAACCGAACTTTTGATGGAATTGTTGGGCGCGACCAATTAATAAATTTTGATTATCCTGAAGTCGAATTTATGTATCCCGAAGATAATTCGGCTCCAGATTATCAGGTAACGGGTTATTCCAATCGGGTAGAAACTTATAGTTTACCACAAAATTCTCAAGAAACAACAGATGCCGGGATAGAGTTTTTTGCAACCTTCAATAAAATTGAAGCTATTAATACCTCTTTTAGTTTTTCAGGAAGATATGTATATACAGAGAATAAATCTTTCAACGAAATCATAAACTCTAATTCAGATCAAGCAAATACGGCGGTTCCTTATGGAATTTTTACAAAATATCCTGGTAAGTCTGACGATCTAAAATTACGAGGAACTGCTAGCTATCATTTGTCTGAATTAGGTTTACTAATTTCGTTAACGGCAGAACAGTTTACGCGCAAAACCACATATGCAACTTTGAAATCGACTTATCCCTTTGCTTATATAAATGGGAATGGGGATCGTATCCCTTTAACAGAAGAGAATCGGGAGAATCCGGAGTTTCAAGGTTTACTTCAAAATCCATCTAATTCACGTGATAAAGTCACGCATCTTTATCACAATTTTCATTTAAGACTTACAAAAGAATTTGAAAATAATTTAAGTCTATCGATGTATGTTACCAACTTTTTAAATTATCGACCCCTGGTAGCTACTGGAAATCATGAGAACTTACAAAATGAACCTATAAGTTTTGGAGCACAAATTAATTATCAATTCTAATCTAAATATATAATCAATGAGAAAGTTTTATTTGTTAGGCCTTATTGGGCTGTTATTTTTATCGTGTAGTGACGATGATAATTTTATAAATGTTGTTTCACATCAATTTACCATAGACCTTGGTACAGATGAAGATAATAAACCGGCAGAAGAAGCTACAATTTCTTTAGAAAACGTAGAGGATGGTAAAACTTACAACATAACAACCAATGCTTCAGGAAATGCCACCATAGAAGTAGTTCCTGGAACTTATAATATTAATGTAAGTAAGCAGTATACGGCAGCAGAATATGAAGCATTTTCTGGCAAAGAAGTTACTAACGAAGTAATATTTAATGGAAGTTTATCGAATGTAAGTATTTCAGAAACAAACACAACTACCGAAATTTCTTTAGTGACGGGACAGATTGGAGATTTAGTGTTTAAGCAAAT
The DNA here is from genome assembly GCF_030409505.1 of Zunongwangia endophytica. Classification (NCBI taxonomy): domain Bacteria; kingdom Pseudomonadati; phylum Bacteroidota; class Flavobacteriia; order Flavobacteriales; family Flavobacteriaceae; genus Zunongwangia; species Zunongwangia endophytica. The sequence goes on from NZ_JAUFPZ010000002.1 coordinate 235,511, forward strand.
TTATTTTTCGGGTTCTGATGTAAAAAAAGGAGCTTTATTCCGCGACCAGTTTGTAGAAATTCATAATAACTCTAATAAAACCATTTATTTAGATGGATTATATTTTGCGCAAATAAAAGGACAAAGTAGTATTAGTTCCACTGTTAGAGATTATAATTTACCTAATGGGCAATACGATTGGAGCCAGTCCATAAATCAACAAGATCCCGACAATGCAAATACTGCTTATGTATATGCGGAAGAAGTATTACAAATTCCGGGTAGCGGAGAAGAATATCCATTAGCATCAGGACAAAGTGTAATTATTGCAGCTACTGCAGTAAATCATAAAGCTCCATTAAATACAGTAGACAGTGATGGTGAACCGGTAACTTACGAAGTAGAAGATCCATCATTAACGGTAGATTTAAGTCAGGCTCCTTTTGAAGCGTTTTATCAGGATTATTTTGCCTCTACTGGCGGAAATGGAATCGACTCTGATATTGACAATCCAAATTCGATAAATTTAAACATCATTTTTAAAACCTTTAAAGGAGACGATTTAATATTAGATACCAATGGGCGTGAGGCTTTAGTTATTTTTAGAGCTAACCAAGAAGCATATCAACAAATAAACTCAGTACCACTTCCATCTATCAACGATGATAGATTCGACGAAGAAACTTCTACTTACATGCAGGTACCAGTAGAATACGTTTTAGATGGGGTAGAAATACAAAATACAGATCCGGCTAAGCCAAAACCACCAAGATTACCAAATAGTGTGGATGCTGGTGAAATAGCAACAATTAGCGGGAAATTTTCTTCAGAATCGATAATTCGTAAAGTGAAATCTGATAAGGATGGAAAAATATTTTATCAGGATACGAATAACAGTAGTAACGATTTTGAAGTACTAGATAGACCAATTGTAGAAATTACAACCACTTTTTAAATGAAACGGTATCGTTTTTTACGAATATGTATAGTAATGTGTTGTGTAAATATAGGGTGGTTAAACGCTCAGGAATTTACACCGGCGGGAAATACTTTTTTTTCTGATATTTTAACTGCTGAAAAAATTAATCCATTTAATTATTTGTATTTACCGGTAAAAAACTATACCGAAACAGGATTATTCTATACTGCTGAAGGAGGGGGTTTTAAAGATGCTAGAATCCCTTCCGAAATGCAGGATTTTGGTCTACAAACCAATGGGATCTATAAAAATGAAAACGGAATTTTATTTTATGGCGATCTATCGATTACTAAATCATACTACAAAAATTTAAAATGGAATTTAAGTTACCAGCTTCCGGAAAACGGACTTATGGAAGACCCGCATTATTTTGGAGTGGCCAGACCTGGTAATTGGAGTAATCAAGATTACGATATTAATGGAGGAATTTTATTTCCTATAAACGATAAGTGGCACGCTTTAGCTGAGGTTAATTACAATCTCTTCAATAAATATAGGAACGATAGAGACCCTCGTGATCAAATAACCTTTAATGAATTAGTTTTTAATGCAGGGCTTAATTATCAACTTACTGCATATCAGTACGTAAGCCTAAAGGGAAGCTATGGGACTACCGATATAAGCAACAAAACAAATTATACCAATAGCAATGACGATTCACCAAAAAATTATAAACGGTATATTAAGTGGATAACAGGTTATGGCTCATTTTCCAATCCATTTTGGACATCTACCATGCGAAATTATCATCAGGTAGGTATTACTCTTGGATATACACTAGAGTATGAAACGTACAATATAAATTTAGATGTTGGGTATCTTCAGAAAAAACAAGATACCTACAAAAATAGCAATGTAAATAATAAGCATAATGAACAAGATTTTTTTGCTGAATACGAGCCTGAAACCTATTCTTTAGATGGTTTAATATTAAAAAGGCAAACTGAAAATAGTCATTTAAAACTTCAATTTTCTGGATTGCATACTAAAGCAGGTAACACACTTACCAATCAAGGAGGGCAATCTTATTCGGCATCTATTACAAAAGTTAATTTACTTTTTGGGTATTTAGAAACGAAACAAGGAAAATCGGTAACAGATCTTGGTTTAGGTGTCGGTTATACAAATTCAGAACAAAAAGATGTTTTAGAGCAATCTCGTTTAAATTTTTCGTTTGTAAAACCTGAATTTTACGCTATGAAACGAATAGAAATAAACCCGAATTTAGACTTTTTACCAAAAGTAAGTGGACAAGTAAATATTTCTCTAAACCATCAATTTAATTACCCGAATGCATCTTATTTTAATTCGATACAGGATAAAGATTTTTTCGGTTTAACACAAAAGCTTTTTTATGAAGAGGTAACACTTCCAAATAGCGAATTGTTTTCAGCCTCAAACTGGCAAAGTAGTATCGATTTAGGATTGAACTTAAAGTCAATTCAAAATCTGGATACTTATTTTTCTATAAAAGGTTCTTACCAAGAAAGCTTCAGTAATTTGCAGTATTTCAATAATGCTACCCCAAATAGATGGAATTTTTCAGCAAGCTTAAAAGTATATTATTAAATAATGCGACACACGATATTTAAACTTTTCATTTTTTCGATAGTTGTAAGCTTTTTTGGTTTTAAAGCTTACCAGGAATATAATATAGATCGGTTACGTGAGGTTTATAGTAGTGGAGACCCATCTACTTGGCCAGAACCTAGCTTAGATTCTACAATAAATAAGGCTGATTTTAAAGATATAGGAAGTTTACCTGACGTTCAATTTCCAGCAGATAATCCATATTCCGAAGCAAAAAAAGATTTAGGGAAAAGCCTGTTTTTCGATCCGCGATTATCATCAAGCGGACAAATAGCTTGTGCCAGTTGCCATGATTCTGAATTAGGTTGGGGAGATGGAAGAAGGCATAGTTATGGACATGAGAGGAGAGAAGGCCGAAGAAATTCAATGACAATTTTAAACTCAGCTTATGCTGAAACATTATTTTGGGATGGTCGTGCCAGTTCTTTAGAAGATCAGGCGCAATTTCCTATTCAGGATACTTTAGAAATGAATTTCCATATTAATTTGGCATCTGAAGATATCGCAAAAATTGAAGGCTACAAAGCTTTATTTGAAGCCGCCTTTGGAGACAAAACAGCTAGTAAAGAACGCATTCAAAAAGCAATTGCTACCTACGAGCGTACTATTGTAAGCGGGCGCACTCGTTTTGACCGATTTATAAATGGGGAGAGTAAATGTTTTACTGATCAGCAGGTTTTAGGAATGCATCTATTTAGAACCAAAGCTCGATGTATCAACTGCCATAATACCGGCTATTTTTCAGATAATAAATTTCATAATACTGGATTAACGTACTACGGAAGACCTTTTGAAGATTTAGGACGCTATGAAGTTACCGGAAACAAAGAAGATGTAGGGAAATTTAAAACTTCAACTTTACGAGAAATAAGCAGAACCGGTCCTTATATGCATAATGGGTTATTCCAAAATTTATACGGAATTGTAAATTTATATAGCGCCGGAATGCCACAACCAAAACGGAAAGATCATCAGCAGAACGATACATTATTCCCAACAACTTCTCCTATTTTACAGAAATTGAATTTAACTAAAGAAGAAAAGTATGCTCTGGTCGCTTTTCTACGAACATTAGAATCAGTAAATCATCGCGAGACACCACCAGAGCTTCCTGAATAATTTGAGATTCAACAATTTTTTTAAAACAACAAAGCCCCAATTAAGGGGCTTTGTTATTTTAATTAATATTAGTTATTTAATCTATGTGGCCAATGTTAAACAAGCCGTCTCCTTTTTCAATTGGAGGATTAAATGTTTTATAAAGAATCATTCCGTCTACAGGGCAGATTACATCGTTAAGGGGATTTCCAAAAAGATCGGTAGTATAGCCTAATTTCATTCCTTTTTTTACATAATCTCCGCTGGTAAAATCGCTATAGAAAAATCCGGTATCCTGGCTATTTACGGTTGTTCGTTCTCCTATCATTACCGCTGTTTCATTTTTTGGGACTTCAAAGTCCATCATGTTAAGATGCCCCATTACATTCCATAGAGCTTGCTGAATTCTTTGCACAAAATTTTCTTCAACAATCCCCATTCTACCACATTCTATATCTACAGCGGGAATATTTTGTATAAAAGCTTCTCGAGAAGTATACGTTGCTTTGTTATTTAGGCTTTCTTGATTGCCAAATTGCACGATAAATGGAAATCCCATGGCAACTGCAATATCTTTAGCTTTGTTAGAAACTTCAGGTTTATCAAAGTAATTATAGTAACCCGCGTAGGAACGTAGATCGTTATTATAATCACCCGCATGCACATCGATATAAAAATCACAAAAAGGGATTATCTTGTTCGAAATTGTCCACGCAAGACGCTCGGTCATGCTTCCATTTTCCTCGCCTGGGAATACGCGATTTAAATTCTTTTGATCGATTGGATTTACCCGAAATGATCGATTTAAAAAACCTTCAACATTTGCTATATGTACTAAAATAATCGTTCCTGACAAGTTATTAGGATCGATGTCTTTAGCCAATTGTTGTGCAGCTAAAATTGGCACAAATTCGGTGCCGTGTACACCAGCAACAATTCCTAATACAGGACCTTCTTCCTTTCCATGAAATACGGTAACAGGAATTACTGTGCTATCATTAGCAGTGCTAACGGGCAACATAAGTTCGGTTTTACTGCCTGGTTTTATGGTATGTTCCGCGAATTCAAAATTCTTTTGTTGCGCTAAACCAACAGCAGAAATGCTTATAAAGAGTAAAATTAGAACTCTTCTCAACTGGGATTTAATGATATTCATTATGTGAAAATTTAATTGATCATTATTATGCTTCAATAGTAAGCAATATTAAAATACTGTGTCGTTTTATTTTTTAAAAATTAACAAAACCAGCGTGTTATTTCGAAAATTTTCAAAATTTGAAACAGTCTTTACGATTTGAAATACAGATAAAGCGCTGAAACTTTTCAGAAAAAAGATAAAATCTATGCTGATTTTATTCAATATTAATTTCTGAAGAAATCAGCAAAGAGAATGTTATCAGCTCATTCTTTAAGTAAAATAAAGGTTTTTGTTGATCAGTTGAAATTTGGAATCTGCGGAATTTCATCACGAATCAGTTTTCCATTCATAGAAGCTTCTAGTGGAAAAAACTCGATTTTTTCTGAATTAGCGATACCAATATTTCCGAAACCAACCGAAACAATTTCTTCATAAGGCGGTAACTTGAAATCAAGATTACTTAGTTTCCATGATTTCGTCTTCGTATTGAAATGATAGATTTTCAAATCTGAATTATCTACAACTCCAATTGAGGCTATGCCTAAAGGATCTAGCATTAGCGGCACAATTGTAACATTTTCGGGAAGATCAAAATCGCTGATTTTATCATCAATTTTTGTCCACACACCATCTTTCACATTGTAAAACCTGATCTTTTTATTCTGAATAACACCAATTGTTCCTAAACCAACTGAAATCACTTTTTGCTGTTTCTTTAGTTGGAAATCGGGAGCGGTGTCTGGTGCCCAATTTCCTTTATCATTCACAGAATAAAATGAAATGTTTTGATCTTTGATCACTCCAATTTCTCCAATGCCTACAAAAAGAAGATCATCATTTTTCGGAATTTTAAAATCTGGAAGGTCACATGGTTTCCACGCATTCTCTTCAACTTCATAAAATTGAATAGTCTTATTCTTTATGAGACCTAAAGTTCCCCATCTTAAAACGCAAAAATTAGTGCTAGAAGAGATTTGCAGAGATTTACAACCAAGTATAAATGAGAAAAGAACAATACTTAGCGATGCTATTTTTAAAGCGTTTTTCATAATTATAAAGCGGAGATATTTGAATTTGAAGGCTGATTTGTTGAAAATACAAGACTACAATTTTTTACAGAAGAATATCTTAGTCAGTTAAAAAAGTCTGGATATATTTAAGTTTTTAAAATTAAGTTTATTTTTACTCCAATTAGAATTTGTAACCACCTTAGAACATCATATTAAATGAAGAAAATTGTACTTACCATAGCTGCATTATCCAGCTTATTAAGTTGTAAACAAACAAACGAAGAAGCCCAGGCAAAATTGCATTCACCGCAAGACACTCAATATTTTTCGGTTTCAGGAAGAACAGATCAAAGGGATTCTTCTTTAGTAATGATTAGTCCGGCCTCTAAAGTTACTTTTAAAAATACTACAGAAGATACCATCGTAGTGTATTCTAAAACCGACGATCCTAAGCAACACGCATTTTGGGCGGTTGCAGTAAATGGTGAATATAAAGGTAAAACCATTGTAGAAGGCGACACAATAAATTCGCTACAGATCCCTGTTAGCAAAAGTGATACTTTAATAGAAGTGTACAAAGCTACAGAAGCCAGTACAGGAAATTTAGTGCTAAGCGGTATTAAAGCTAAAAACTTAGCAAAAGCGCCTACTAAACCGGAAGCTAAAATTGAATTTATAGGGAACTCGATTACCTCTGGGTTTGGAAATGATAATAAAGAGTATCCATGTGACGAAGGTGGTTGGTTCGATTCGCATAATGCGTATTATTCTTATGCTACGATAGCAGCAAATCGATTGGACGCCGATTTCGTATTGTCTTCAATTTCTGGTTGGGGAATGTATAGAAATTGGGACGTTCCGGGACCAACAGTGCCCGATGTTTATGACAATCTTTATCTTAATGAGGATAGCTCAAAAAGTTATACTTCCAAAGATTTTAATCCAGATTTAATTAGTATCAATTTAGGAACTAACGATTTATCAGAAGGTGATGGTAAACATGAACGTTTACCGTTTAGCGAAGATGATTACGTTGGCGCTTATATAAAATTTGTTCAGCATTTAATCGACACCAGAGATAATCCTGAAATTGCCATTTTGGACAGCCCAATGGTATCTGGAGGGCGCGAAGAAATTTTACATAGATGCTTAGATAGCGTAGCTAGTTATTTTGAAGGAGAAGGAAAGGAAATTCATGTTTTTGATTTTGAACCGATTCCTGAGACTGGTTGTGGTGCGCACCCTTCTATTGAAGAAGATAAAATGATGGCAGATCAAATTGTACCATTTTACCAAGAAATTTTAGATTCTAAGAAGTAATTCTTCTGAAGAAATTAAACTAAAAAAGCCAGAACTGTTTACGGTTCTGGCTTTTTTTATACAAGCTTGTTGAAGATTTATTTACTGAAAATTATCTCAGATTTATCAAATTTGAAGTATTACACTTCCATATTCATTTGACGGTTTTCTTTTTCGGCTTTTTTATCTTTCTGCGTACCAATTGCAACGCCTATGGCTAAACCAACTGGAATACCAAGTCCTAAATATGCCATATTATCTATGGCTAAGCCAAAAGCAGTTCCCAACGGAATACCAATTGCAGAGATACCTATCGCAACCCATGTATTTCTATAATAGTTTTTAGGAACCAGCTTCAAATCTTTTTCTATGATCTGCAGCATTTTTAACTGACTTTTACGTATCTGATTTTTTAGCTTTTTAATCGGCGCCTCGTTTGTTTTATCAATTTCAAGGTTAAGTTTTTCAATAACAGGATTGGTAAGTTCTTGTTGTTTAATTACTTCAATAAAGCCCATAAATTGCGAAAAAGTCTTATAAGCTTTCTTGTTTTGTGCAATATCAGCTCTTGGCTTTATACTTTTTAATTCCATAAGAACTACATTTAATTTTGGGCAAAAATAGAAGAATTAATTTCCGAATTTGGATTTTCTATATTTTTTGAAATTCATAATTAGTATGAATAGCTATAGAAAATTAAATATTCGCAGTCATCTCTAATTTTCAAGACTTGTTTTCTTTTTGATGCCGCGATGCTCGATGATTTTTGCAAGACCAATTGCTACTAAAACAGAAATGCAAGCAGTAGTACCTAAGGCGCCTCCAAATCCATTGAAAAATTTACCCGTATTGAGATAAATAATGCTAAAAATTAGTCCCGAAATGGCTACGTAAAACCATTTCGAAATGATATTAATAGAAACCATACCAACAAAAGACGCACCTATAAAAACAAGCGGAATGTGCTTAGTAAGATAGTCAGAAACTACATTCGGAAAAAGATAGAAAAATAATCCAACGATCAAGGAAGGTAGCGCAGAAGCTCTAACTGCTCCTTTTGCTTTATGATTATTGATAAACCAGGTAAGCAGGCTTCCAAAGATTCCGGTTAACGTTAAAAGGATTGTTTCCATTAGAACAAAAGATAAATTAATAGTGAAGATAGCGCTACGCCACCAAATGCTATGGTGCCTAATTTGCCGCCAAATCCATTAAAAACATTTTTTGCTGAAATAAATAGCACACCAGTTAAAAAGCAACTAAAAATAATGAAGGAGTATCCTGAAGAAACACTAGGCGCCGTCATCCCAACAAAAGCGCCGCAATAAAGCGGAACCGGAGTTCTCTTTAGCCATTCTGAGCTCTTTGAGATAGAAGGCAAATAAGAAGCAACAGTTCCCGTAAAACCTGCAGCGATTACCGCTCCAAATTCTAAATCGGTACTAATAAAATAGGTGATTAAACCACCTAAACTCACATAAACAATATCCTGAAGGTCCTCTAGAAAATGCTCTTCCTCTTGTATGCTTTTATGATAGTATGCGTAAGTTATAAATAAGCTGGAACAAAGTACTCCTAATATTAGCCAAAGATTATTAACCTTTTCAAACAAAACGGAAGTAAGGAATGCAAGGTGACACCCGATGAATAAAAAGAAAGCAATTGCTTTTAAAATCTTGTTCAAGACTAAATTTTCCACAAAGGTATTGAGATAAAACTAAAATCAAAATTGAAAAGAATTTCGATAGCTATTAATAGAGGAATAATTCTAATTTTAATGTCGATGATAGTCTGATTTCAAGACTGCCTGAATTCAAAGTTTGATAAGTCCAAGGAAATTAAGAATGTTGTTTATCATAAGCAGTGATGAAATTTTGAACAATTTTTTTAGAACGTTCAACTAATTCCTCAACATTACTAGATTTACCAGAGATTTTAAATTTGAAATTATCATATTTAATTTCACCTTCTTTTTTGTTTTCTGGGTTAATAAAAGCCATCGAAAAATCAAAAGTATCGTTATCTGGATTTTCTCTAATCATTTCCAAAACAGTACTCCATTTGAAATTTCGAAGTTCCTCAATATTGTCTGTTTCTACTTCGAAAGAAGTGATTCCGCTGCTAGTATTCGAAACTTTCTCTTGAGCTATTGTCTGAAGAGAAAAGGTAAGCAATAATGTAAAAAGTAGAAGTTTAAAGTTCATTTTGATTGGTTTGAGATTAATAATAATATTCTAACTGTGTTGAATCTTTATAAAAATAAGCTTTTTTTTTATACGACTTATTTTTAGTGGTTTATCTTTTTAAGATATTCATTGTTATTATTTCTTCGTTAGCTTTTTACAGTCTAAATATTGTATTCTATCTCACTTGCTAGAAATCGATAAAAAAAACTCCTGAATGTCAAAAAATCAAAAGATGATTTCAAAATTCATTTAAGTTATGGATGTAGATAGTAAATCCTTTTCTCTTTTTTTTATAACTAAGTAATCTTAATAATTAAAAAATTGTGAAATGAGAAAGGCTTTATAGACGCAACCAAATCATATTTTATTCATCTTCAAATTAACTAGTAAATAAGAATACTACATCTGATCATTTAATTTGAAATGCTATGGGAACACTGTTTGGTAATGAGTCTAGCTGCTTGAAGAAGGTTTTCTTGGAAACCCACAACATTCAAAATTTGCATTCTGGTTTTGGACAATTCAATTTGAATTTAGCTAAATCTCTAAGTGATGAGAGCGAATTTTTAACCGAGCACGAGGTCACCTTAAACTGTAATAACACCGATGCAAAAAGGGAAATCGGAAAAAACTTACGATATAATACGTATCATCAGATTACAAGATATCCGTTTTTCCGCATAAAGCGTAAGTTTAATTTGTGGCATTCGGTTAATCAGAACACTAAGATCGAACCGTTTTCAGATCAGATTCCTTATTTACTTACTATTCATGATATAAATTTTATGGAGGAGGACAACGGGAAACGATTGGATACCCGAATCCAGCTCTTTAAAGAAAAGCTAAATAGAAGTACTGCTCTGGTTTATATTTCAGAGTTTACTAAACATCAGACTCACCAATATTTTGATGTTCCAAAAGTGCCAGAATATGTTATTTATAATGGCAATCCAATAACTAACAACAGCTTATCCATAACCGATATGGCTGCTAAAAAGAATGAATCCCTAAGACCTTTTATATTTTGCATAGGACATGTAGATGAAAAAAAGAATTTTCATACTCTGGTCGAGATGATCAAACACTTAAAAGGTATCAATCTGATTATCGCGGGAGGCGCAAAAAGTGAATATGCTGAAAAGTTGAAATTGAAAATAAAAAAAGACAAATTAGAAAATAGAGTTTTTCTAGCCGGGCATATAAGTGAAGTAGATAAGATTTTCTATTATAAAAACTGTATGGCATTTGCTTTTCCGTCTTTGCGAGAAGGCTTTGGATTACCGGTAATCGAAGCAATGACGTTTGGTAAACCTGTTTTTCTTTCCAACCTTTCTTCTCTGCCTGAAATAGGAGGGCAGCACTCCTTTTATTGGGAAAACTTCGATCCTAAATATATGGCAAATCTCTTTGAAGAGGGAATGTCGAAATACGAAGATGATCAAGAAAAATATAGCTCAATTTATGCTGAACGTGCCAAAAGTTTCTCCTGGACAAAAGCGGCGAAAGAATACATTGAAGTGTATAAAAGTATTCTTGAAGCATCCCCAATTTAGAAACCTTATGTACTTACTTAACTTTCAATGAAAAATTTTAAACGATTTCTGAAATACCTTATTCCGTATAGAAATTATCAGATACTAAGTATTGTTTTCAATATTTTATATGCGCTTTTTTCTTCCTTATCAATGCTCTCCTTATTACCTATGATAAAGGTGTTGTTTGAAGATGGAGAGAAATTAACCGTAAAGCCGGTTTACCAAGGAATTCGAGATTTTGATCTTCATTATTTTGAAGATTACCTTAATTATTTTATTACAACTACCCAGATTTCTAAAGGACCGCTATTCACCTTAATTATTGTCGTAGGCTTTGTATTGAGTACATTTTTACTGAAAAATCTGTTCAACTATCTTTCAATTTTATACATGACGTATTTAAATAACGGAATTTTAAAAGATCTAAGACAGGATGTTTATAATAAAGTTATAGGCTTAAACGTAGGTTTTTTCTCTAATGAACGAAAGGGAGATCTTATCGCTAGAATGACTTCTGATATAAATACCATTAAAGTTTCTTTTATGAGTGTTTTAATGATGATTAGAGAACCCCTAACAATCTTATTTACGCTGATAGGAATGATAGCAATAAGTTGGAAATTAACCATTTTCGTTTTCTTTTTTATTCCTATTTCCGGGTTTCTTATTACTAAAATTACTAAAGGAATAAAAAGTCAGTCGGGGAATATTTTTGCAATGGAAGGGGAGCTTTTATCGAATATTGAAGAAACTTTGGGCGGAATAAAAATCATCAAAAACTTCAATTCTGAAAGTTTCTTTTCTAAAAAGTTTTTTGATTTTACAGACAATATAAACAACCTGAATAATTCTATTGGTAAAACAATGAGTCTTGCTGCGCCGGCCAGTGAATTTCTAGGAATTTTTGCAATTTCGATTTTGCTAATTTATGGCGGTTCTCTTGTTTTGGTCGATCAGTCTTTAAGCGGAGGTGCATTTATTGCTTATATGGGATTGGCTTATCAAATTTTAACTCCGGCTAAAGCGATTACCAAAGCAAACCATGCATTGCAAGGTGGAAATGCTGCTTACGAAAGAGTCGCTTTGATCTTGGATGCAGTAGATCCATTAGAAGAAAAACCGGATGCGAAGGTTATCACAGGTTTTAATAAAGAAATAAAATTTACGAACGTTTCCTTTAAATATAAAGAAGACTATGTTTTAAAAAACTTCAATCTAACGGTACCCAAAGGTAAAGTCGTGGCCTTGGTAGGAGAATCGGGCAGTGGAAAATCAACATTAGCTAATTTACTGACGCGTTTTTATGATGTTACCGAGGGCAGCATAACATTTGATGGTGTTGATATCAAAGAAGTAACTGCAGCTTCGCTAAGAGATCAAATGGGGATTGTTGCTCAGGATTCTATATTATTTAATGATACTATAGCCAATAATATTTCTCTGGGAATTGAAGAGCCTGAAGAAAGTAAAATTATTGAATCTGCAAAAATTGCGAACGCTCATAATTTTATAAGTTCTTTTCCTAAGGGCTATCAATATTGTGTGGGCGATGGCGGATATCAATTGTCGGGAGGGCAAAGACAACGAATAGCAATTGCGAGAGCAGTAATGAAAAATCCCCCAATTATGATTCTCGATGAAGCTACTTCAGCCTTAGATACCGAATCAGAAAAACTTGTTCAGGATGCGTTGGAGAATATGATGGAAAATAGAACCTCTATCGTCATTGCACATCGACTTTCCACAATTCAGAATGCAGATTTAATTGTAGTGATGAAAAACGGATTGATTATAGAAAAAGGAACACATCATGAACTTTTAGCACAAAATGGGACTTATAAAAATCTTGTTTTTCTCCAATCATTACATACCGCGCCTGTTTTAGTTGATTAATATGAATACAAAAAATAAAGGTTTAAACATCATCGGTTATACAAATGGTGAGTTTGGGTTAGGGGAAGCAGTTCGATTAAATATTGAAGCAGCCAAAAGTCAGGCAATACCACTTCATTTGATCGATTATGAAAAGATCAAGAAAAATCCAGAACGTGCTGTGGAGTTTCAATATTCGGTAAATTTAGTACAAATTTCTTTGAGAGATTTGGATAACTTCTTTAGAATTATAGATCCCGAATTATTCAAATTTCGATACACCATTTTGTTCCTAATGTGGGAATCTGAATATTTGCCACCAGAGCATGCCGAGAATCTTAGTTTATTCAACGAGATTTGGACGGCCTCTTCTTTCTGCAAAAATATATTTAAAAAAGTTTACAATAATCCGATAACGATCGTTCCGCATCCGGTAGCTTTTAAACTAAATGGTATCGGTAAGGATAGCGTACGTAGTTTTTTCGATCCTAAAAAGTTTAGTTTTCTATTCGTTTTTAGTTATCACAGTTCTATGGAAAGGAAGAACCCCATGTTTCTGCTCGATGCGTTTACCAAAGCATTTTCTAAAGCCGATCCTGTAGAACTGGTAATTAAAACCGTAGGAGCAGCATCCTTTAAAAAGGATAGCAGCCAATTAATACAAACAGCAGCGCAACACAAAAACGTAAAAATTTATGATATAGATTTAAATAAAGATGGAATAAATCATTTAATAAATGATTGTGACTGTTATGTTTCTATGCATCATTCAGAAGGTTTTGGTTTAACCCTTGCCGAAGCTATGTATTTAGGAAAGCCAACCATAGCGACAAACTATTCTGGGAATACGCAATTTATGAATGCTGAAAATAGTTTTTTGGTAGATTATAAACTGGGATCAATTCAGAATGCAGATAAGAATTTTTGCGAGAGTACCGTTTGGGGACATCCTCTTTTGGAAGATGCAATTGAAAAACTAAGAGAAGCTTACTTTGATAAATTCAGCAGGGATCATAAAGCAACTAGCGCAAAATCTTATGTAGAAAACAAACTTTCCTTTAAAAACGTAGGCCAAATTATCAAAAATCGACTTGAGATTATTTATACACTAAGTGGAGATCTTATTTCGAACCAAAATGCATATTTGCTAAATCAACTGCAGTATACAAAAGCTGAAAATGCACATCTCAAAAGAGAAATAAAACGAATGAAGAAAAATTTAATTATCCGATTTGTGCTATTTCTAAAAAATCAAACAAGGTTGATCAAAAATAAATGGAGCGCAGTTTAAAGTTGAAAAGTTTAAAATAAAATTGCCTAATTTAAATGAAAAGCTAAATATTACTTTTCGTTAAAATTGAGTTTTCAGTGGTTTGTAAATCGTTTAATAATTCAGCAATTATAGATCCTATAGCATCATGCCGTTCTTCGGCTTTATCCATAAATTGTATTTTACTCCATCCTCTTACATCACAAACGAAAAGTCCGTTTGCATCTTTAATGGATTGTCCGTTCTTCTCGTAATTGACCGGAAAATTAATCGTATCCAGCACTGCTTTTTTTTCTTCTGAAATCATTGTCATTTTTTTTCAAAATTAATCTCAAAGTAGCTTCACAAGGTTAGCTGAATTTTAAATTGAAGTGTTTTTACATTAAACAATGGTTAGCAAGATTTACAATTTGTTTAGTTTATCTTTTAAGATGATTTTGTTCAAACTCATCTTAAAATTGAAAATATTAAAGTTCTTAAAACTCTAGCTCTTGCGATTCATGTAATAACTTTTAATAGCTTAAAAATCTATATTTTTGTAATGTATATGAGAAGCAATGAGAGATCGCGATAGAATAAAATATTATACAAAGTCCGAAGAACGGCTAAATGTGATTTCGCATGCTTCAGGTTTGCTACTAAGTATTTTAGGCTTTATTCTACTTATCATCAAGTCGGCTGAGCTAGGCGGAACAATATTAAAAATAAGTTATTGGATTTTTGGGAGTAGTATGGTCATTCTTTATACGGCTTCTACACTTTATCATAGCGTTAGAGAACGCAAACTTCGATATAGACTCAATATTTTAGATCATGCTTCTATCTATATTCTTATTGCTGGAACGTATACACCATTTGCGCTTGTAACTTTGGAAGGATTGGTGGGTTGGATCATATTTGGTGTTATTTGGGCGCTTGCCGTAACCGGAGTTATACTGAAGTTATTTTTCACCGGTAGATTTCAAACCTTGAGTACGATTATGTACGTAGCAATGGGATGGATTATTGTTTTCGCGGTAAAACCTCTACTTGATAATCTTTCTGGAGATGGTTTATTTTGGCTTTTTTCTGGTGGAATTTCTTATACCATTGGAGCCATAATTTTTAGTATCGATCGATTAAAATTCAACCATGCGATTTTTCATTTCTTCGTATTGTTCGGTACATTTTGCCATTTTTTGGCTATTTATTATCATGTGATTCCTAATTAGTGAACATCAGATTTTCAATCTTTGTTGAATTAAAAAGCAAAAAATAACGGGACAAAACCATACAATTAAAGTTTCATCCCGTTTTTCAATCCAAACAACTTAAACCATCTTTAGTCCTTCAGGAGTATTCCAAAAAGGTACAATATTTTTAGTCCATTATTTTCTTCTGAATCTTTTCAATAGCATTTTGTATGCTTTTATCGGGTTCGATAATATTACTACTTCCCCAAAAGTTAACATCAGCAAATCCATCAATATCATCTACCATAACAATAGCAGGTTTTATAAAGTCTTTATTTTCAGCAATAATAATATTTGATTTTTCCCATTCTGTAATAGCCATTTCACTATGAACTTTGTAGCGAGAATTGAAGATTTTATGTTTCCAGTTTACTACAAATTCCAGATCTGCTTTTCCGTAGCTATAAAACCATTTTCCATCTTTTTCACGATAGTCTACTTGATATTGGATGTTATCTGGATGTACTTTTACACCGTTCGGTTTTTTGCTGGTAAACATTCTGCTTGCTACCCTGCGATTATCGGTATTTAAACTATAAACCGCTTTTACCAGAGTAAAACTTTCACTGTCTATAAAAAGTTTACCAAAGTACCATGGTCTGTCTCTTTCATTTTGTTTGAAATCTACTACATGAAGACTGCGAGCGCCAATTTTAGTAGGCTTGTTATAGGTAAAACTGTACACCTCTAATTTATCTACATCAAAAAGAAATTGAGGATACTTCATCACATCAATATAGAGTGCATTAAAAGGGCCGCCGCGTAATTTTAAAGCAACCGTATCAAGACGTTTGTAATCGGTGCTTTTTCTTGCTTTTAAAATAGAAATATCATCATCCTTGCTAGAAAGATAAGGCTGTTTATGTAGTTCAGTCACCGCTTCAGATAAAGAAATATTTCGGTTTCCTTTTTTAATAGTTTCCCGATAGAATGCGGTCATCAAGGCTTCGTCGCTTACATAGTTTGCATCACGATTATACATCATTTTTCTAACCAATCCTGTGGCGTCACCTTTTGTATAAACACTCACTTCGTCTAATTCCTGTACGCTTTCCTGCATTGCGATGATCACATCAGCACGTTTAAAATAATCTAGCTGAAGCTCTTTAGTTTGGTAACCAAGTGCCGAAATACTAATTAAGGCATCTGTCATATCTTTAGGAAGTTTTAAAGAAAACTCTCCATCTGAATTTGAAATTGTCGAAATTGTAGTGCCTTTTACATTAATATGCGCCGATTGAATTGGATCTTCCGTAGCTGCATTTATTACCTGTCCTTTAAAAGATTGATAAGGATCGTTATTTTCTGATGGTAGGCTTTTCGCCATAACCGGACTCACCATTAGGAAAGTCAGTAACCAAACAGAAAAACAAAAACCTAGTAGAGTATTAATTTTTGCTTTCATTGCTGTAAGGTTTTAATTAAGAACTTGTTAAGTATCTTTAAATATATTAATAAATACTTAATGGAAAGCGCTTAAAATGTTAAATTAATAACTAAAACCTTTTAACAGTAGCAAATCTGTAATTCTATCCCTTTATTTCTATAGAGCTGTAGCCCTGTCCATTACGTGTTAGTTGAATTTGTGTTGCAATGCGTTCTTTTAGAGAATCCACATGACTAATAATACCAATAGTTTTTGATGATTCTGCCTGTAATTTTTCTAAAGTGTCCAGAGTTTGGTCTAGAGTTTCAGGATCCAATGTCCCAAAACCTTCATCGATAAACAAGCTGTTTATTTCTACATTTTTAGACGCTAGATCAGATAAAGCAAGCGCCATCGATAAACTAAGAATAAAAGTTTCACCACCCGACAAAGTTTTTACCGAACGTCGCTGCCCGCCCATATGCTCATCGATTGCAACAAGGCCATCATCTTCCTCGCTCATCGGTTTGTCGATCACATAGCGATCGCTAAGATCTGCAAGTCGATTGTTAGCCAAAGCAATAAGCTGTGTAAGCGTTAAATCCTGTGCAAATTCATTAAACTTTCTACCGGTTGCATCACCAATCAGCTCATTAAGCAATCGCCAACGCTTTATTTTTTGCTCTTTTTCGGTAATTCCGGCACTAATTTCTTCGATCTTTTGTAGGCTTGCTTTTTGGTTTTCCAACTGGCGGTAATAAGATTTACAAACCTCGTTGATCTCGTTTAGTTTCTGTCGTTTTTCGTTAAGCTGCTCATGTAATTGCGCTGAGGTTTCTTCGATATCAAGCTTTTTCTTTTCTGCAAATTGCTTTTCTAGCAACTGCAGCGATGTCTTTAATTTCGCTATTTCCTGCTGAAGTTTTTCACGCTTTTCACGCAACTGCAAATACTCTTTTTCTGGCAGTAAATTTTCAATAGCCTGTTTTATTGACGCATAGCCTTTGTTCTGTAAAACCGCATTTAACTGCTGCTCCAAAATTGCTAATTCTGAAGCCATTTTTTCAATCCGATTATTTAGCTGTTTATGTTGTCCATCAAGAGATTTTCTTTGCTCCTTTAATTCGGTAAAGCTGCGGTGATACTTTCGGTTTTTTTCAGCAATATCGTCACCCGAATATAAGTCTTTGAGTTTTTTAGCAATTTCGCTTCCTGCTTTTACAACTTCCCGCGTTTTTTCTTGCTGCGGAATCGCATCTTTGGCGATTACTAATTGTTTTTGCTCTTTTTCCCATTGCTCAATTAGTTCAAATTGTTGATTTAAGGCAGTGATTTTTTCTTCCCAAACCGTTTCGCTAGCAAATTCAAATTCCTGAAAAATGGTTCTAAAACTTTCTCTTTTTTCTTCGGAAGTCGACTTCCATTGTTGTTCTTCTTTCTGAAGATTTTGAAGTCGCGACTGGAAACTTTCTAAATTTGCCTGAAGTTTAGCCAGATTCGATGAATTTGTCTGTAATTCTCTTTGAAGTGCTGCAATTTTTTCTTCAAGTTGATTGTCCTTTTCAGGAGCATGCTCGGCAAAAGGATGATGCGTTGCGCCACAAAGTGGGCAAGGCTCATTATTTTCTAAATTATGTCGTAAATCTTCTAATTTCGATTCTAAAAGCTGATTTTTTTGCTGTAATTGTAGATTTTTGAGGTCTTTTTCCTGAAACTGAACTTTCGTTTCTACTTCTTTTATTTGCTGCGGAAGCGCTTCGCTTTGTTTTTCAATATTCGTTTTTTCTGAAGCGATTCGGTTTAACTCTTTATCACTTTCATCAATTTTCGCATTCGCTTTTTGCGCAGCGCGTGTTTTTTCGGTAAACTCCTTTAGCTGAATTTTTAAAGCTTCAGGATCGCAAAGATCTAAATTCGATAATTCAGCTTCATAATTTTTAATTCGGTTGGAAGCAGCATTACAAATGGCTTGCAACTGCACAATATTTTCATCTGGCTTTTTGCTGTAGTTGAAGGATAAGTCTGAAGTCTTCAACTTAAATTCTTCCATTAACTGACTGTAATTCCGTAGTTTCTCTTTTCGCTCTTCTTCCAGCTGCTGTACTTTGGCGGTAAAAGCATCTAATTTTGATTCAAAATCATCAGTAGAAATTTCAGTTTTTAGTAATTGCGAAACTTCGGTATATAAATTAGAAAAATCATGTTTATTTTGGCCAATCTTTCTTTCTATTTCAGTGATTTCTTTAGCAATTTCGTTTTGCTGATCTTTTCCGAGTTTCCATTTTCTAAGATCACTGCCGTGTTCTTGCAGTTCTTCGTGCGCAGTGAGTGACTTTCCGTTAGTATCATTAAAATGTTTCAGCCGTGCTTCAGATTGTGTTTTTTCCGAAGAGATTTTAGTAATCGTGGATTGCTGATTTTTAATTTCTTCTTTTAGATCTACAAATTTCGTTAACCGCTGAATTTCTTTTTCCAAGGGTTCACATGCCGCTTGCTGAGTTGCGTAATTTTTAGAAACTTCAGCATGATCCTCTTCATTCAGCAATGATTTTTGAATAATTTCGATCTCTTGCTGCTGTTGTAAAATTTCCTTACCGGCTTCTTTATTTTTTTCGTAAGCTTTTTTTCCAAGTTCACGGTAAATTCCGGTTCCTGTGATTTTTTCTAAAAGCTCGCCACGTTCGGCTTTATTTACTTTTAAAAACTGTGCAAATTCACCCTGAGCGAGTAAAACTGCTTTTATAAATTGATTGTAACTGAGACCGATTAAATCTTCATTCTTCGCAGGAACATCAGATTTTTTTAGATCGATCAATTTATCGGTTGCCAAATCGGCAATTTCCATTTCGTAATCACGCAGATTATCGTTTCTATTGGTAGAAATCGACCATTTTGAAGCATAAATTCCTGCTTTGCAACTATAGGTCACTTTGGCAAAAGCTTCTTTTTGATTGCGGGTAAGAATGGCGCCTTTGGCAATAATTTCGTTTTTGGTGATCTTTCCTAATCGCGGCACATGATTAAAAAGTGCCAGACAAATCACATCTAAAATCGTACTTTTTCCGCTTCCGGTGGGACCGGTAATCGCAAATAATGAGCTTGCAGAAAATGGATGAACAGTAAAATCGATTTTCTGCGCTCCACGCAGTGAATTGATATTTTCGAATTCAATTTTTAATATTTTCATGCTTATTCGGCGGTATTATCAGATTGATGGATTTCTTCTAAAATTTCGTTGAAGGCACTCCAAATTTCATTTTTGGTAGCTTCATCATAATCATGCGTGGTGATTAATTCAGAAAAAACATCAGTAGGTTTTAAATCTTGTAATTGCTGGGACTGCGCATAAAGTTCGGCTGTACCTTTCAGCTTATTCTTAAATTCAGCTCGCTGCTTTACAATCTCGTAGCCGGGTTTATTAAAGGAATTTACAAGTACATCTAGGGCATAGATTTTTTGAGCGTCGTATTGCTCTTCCAAAAGATCAACTTCAATTAAATGATCCAGATGATCGTGATCTTCAAGCGTGTTTAATTTGAATTCTATTTCGTTTAGATCGCCGGTGATTCTAAGTAGTTTTCTAAAATTTGGAACATTCACGCTTTTAGGTTCCCAGGAGTTCGCGGAATCTAAAATTAGAATGCGTTTGTCATCTTTGCGCTCGCTAAAAGAAAGTGGGATAGGGGAGCCACTATAAAAAACCGGAATTTCTGCGGAAACGCGTTGCGGTTTATGAATATGCCCTAAAGCCACATAGTTGAAGAAATTACCAAACTGCGAGGCACTAAAAGCCGCCTGATTCCCAATTTGGATATCGCGTTCACTATCTGAAGTTTCGATGCCGGCAGCAAATAAATGTCCCATGGCAATAGCGGGAACATCGGGAAACTGATCCTGGCAAATTTCAGCCGCATTTTTAAAAGTATGTTCGATACCATTTCGAATGGCTTCAATTCGATCTTCATAAGTAATGCCTTCGTTAGCCGAGCGTAAATCGGCATCCCGTAAAAACGGAATTGCAGCAATTACTAATTCAACTTTCTCTTCAGCATTAAAAACAGGGATAATGGTATCTTCCAACTTTTCAGGCAATCCACCAATGATACTAATATCAAGCTCTCGCAAAATTTCTTTAGGTGCATCCAGCATGGCCGGCGAATCGTGATTGCCGCCCGTTGCGACGATCTTACAGTCTAACTTCTGCAATTTTATAAGTGCCTGATAATACTGTTTGCGAGCATCAGAAGAGGGATTTGCGAGATCGAAAATATCTCCTGAAATTAATAATAGCGCTATTTCTTCTTCCGTAATGAGTTGGCAAAGCCAATCAATAAACAATTCGAAATCAGCAAAAAGATCGTGCTTATGCAGTTTTTTACCAATGTGCCAATCGGCGGTATGAAGAATTTTCATGCAGAAATTTTGGTTTAAAGAAGGAAAATTAGGCTAACAATGGCAAAGGTATTTAAATAAAAATCCATTTTAAAAAGGACTAATACGATTTAGGTTCGCTTTGCTAAAAATAAATTGTTCATTTAAATTATAGTATTTTGAACAAAATCCTGAAAACCTTGCTTTTTATCTACAAAAAATCTCTTAGCAGATTAAAAAATAAAGACTTTTTAAAAACTTTGATTGCTTGGGATTTAACTAGATTTTTACGGTTTTAAAAGCTGTAAACTGTACTAAAAATAGTAGTTTTGGGAAACTCATTATTAAAAGAGTAACTACACTAACCAATGGAAACTAAGAGAAATTACGTAATAGATTTCGACAGTACTTTTACGCAAGTAGAAGCTTTGGATGTTTTGGGAGAAATTTCCCTGGCAGGTGCCAAAGATAAAGATGCGAAGCTAGCAGAGCTTAAATCTTTAACCGATCGTGGTATGGAAGGAAAACTGGCTTTTAGAGATTCGCTTAGAGAGCGTCTTGATATTCTAGAAGCTGAAGAAAAACATCTGGAACCACTTATTGAAAATCTAAAAACACGAATCTCGAAATCCTTTAGACGGAACGAAGAATTCTTTAGAGAAAACCGCGACAATATTTATATAATGTCTAATGGATTTAAAGAATTTATTATTCCAATTGTTGCTGAATTAGGTGTGAAAGCTGAACATGTTTTTGCGAACGATTTTGTTTTTGATGAGAATCGCAAAATTGTTGGTTTTAATACAGAGAACGTATTAAGTAGTAATAACGGCAAAGTAAAGCAATTAAAATCACTAGATCTTAAGGGCGATGTTTATGTGATAGGCGATGGCTATACAGATTACGAAATTAAAGCTGCCGGCTTAGCGAACAAATTTTACGCCTTTACCGAAAATGTGGAGCGTGATAAGGTTACTGAAAATGCCGATCACATCACTCCAAGTTTCGACGAATTTTTATATCTAAATAAAATGAATAAAGCAATTTCGTATCCAAAGAACCGAATTAAAGTATTGCTACTTGAGAATGTACATCCCGATGCTGTGGCAATCATGAAAGAAGAGGGTTATAATGTACAAACTATTCCCGGAGCTTTGGACGAAGAAGAGTTGAGTGAACAAATAAAGGATGTTCACGTTTTAGGAATTCGATCTAAAACACAACTAACAAAGAAAGTATTAGAAAATGCTAATCGTTTAATGGCAGTTGGTGCGTTTTGTATTGGGACCAACCAAATCGATTTAGAGGCTTGTTTAGACAAAGGTATTGCTGTTTTTAATGCGCCATATAGTAACACACGCTCTGTAGTAGAATTGGCTATTGGAGAGATTATTTTCCTAATGCGTAATCTTCCCGATCGTATAGGAGAAATGCACAAAGGCATCTGGAATAAATCTGCCAATGGAAGTTTTGAAGTTCGTGGAAAAAAATTAGGGATCGTAGGTTATGGTAATATTGGAGCGCAACTTTCTGTAATGGCAGAAAGTATAGGTTTTGATGTATATTACTATGATCTTGTAGAGCGATTGGCATTAGGGAACGCAACCAAGTGTAGTTCTTTAGATGAATTGTTACAAACGGTAGATATCGTAACCTTTCATGTCGATGGTAGAAAGGAAAATAAAAATATAATCGGCGATCACGAACTTTCTCAAATGAAAGATGGATCTTATTTACTGAATTTGAGTCGTGGATCGGTAATCGATATTGAAGCTTTACATAAGCATATTTCTTCAAGGAAAATAAAAGGAGCCGGTGTAGATGTTTTTCCAAAAGAGCCAAAAACCAACAATGAAGAATTTGTATCTAAGCTGAAAGGATTGCCTAACGTAATTCTTACTCCGCATATTGGAGGAAGTACGGAAGAAGCTCAGGAAAACATCGGGAATTTTGTTCCTGGAAAAATAATTGAATACATAAATACTGGAGGCACAACTAACAGTGTAAATTTCCCTAATTTACAGCTGCCAAGATTGGAGGATGCACATAGGCTAATTCATATTCATCATAATAAGCCGGGAATTATAGCGCATATGAATAGAATTTTAGCCGCTAACGATATTAATGTTGTTGGCCAGCATCTTAAGACCAACGAAACAATTGGTTATGTGATTATCGATATCAATAAAGAATATGATAACGATATGATCAAAGAATTAAAAGGAATAGAGGGAACTATTAGATTTAGAGTTCTTTACTAGGATTTTCTTTTTATTATATGTGAACAAAAAGCAGCATCAATTTGATGCTGCTTTTTAATTTATGTATGTTTCTTTTTATACTAATTTTGAAATTTACGAAGCCTTAGCTTTGTCTTTTGAATTTTGGAAATACTTGAAGTTTACTATTGCTTCTGAAACTTTCCATAGTTTTTTCGCCTTATCATCTTCTTTAGAATTATAATCTGAATCTACAATAACTGGATGTCCTTTGTATTGTTTAGTTCCCGAAGGTCCTATATATTCACCACCGTTAAGTGTTTCATCTAAGCAAGCTCTTAAAATAGGCAAGGCACCTTTTTCAGCAGATTGCGATAATATTGGCATTAATACCGGAGACAAAAACTTGAGCCATTTAGGCAAATTTTGCATAAGATTGGTATTCGAAACTCCGGGATGCGCAGCATAAGAATGTATATCGTAACCTTTCTTTACTAACTTTTTATCCAATTGATAGGCAAAAATTAAGCATGCTAATTTGCTTTGTGCATAGAACTGTCGACGGTCATATCCTTTCTCGGCATTAAGATTATCAAAATGAATATCGCCCCATTTATGAGCGAGACTACTAAGGCTAATTACTCGGGATCTAAAAGAATTTTCTAAAACAGGAATTAATAATCCGGTAAGTAAAAAATGTCCAAAATAATTAGTAGCCATTTGCAGTTCTAAATCATCTTTGGTTTTTTGATAGGTAGTCATCATAACACCCGCATTGTTTACGAGGATATCCAACTTATCATACTGAGATTTGAATTCTTCAGCAAAAGACCGTACAGATGCAAGGTTGTCAAGATGAATTTCCATCAACTTTAATTTAGCTTCAGGATTCAGCTTTAATATTTTTTGCTTGGCATTCTCTGCTTTTTTAAGATCGCGACAAGCCATGATTACCTCAATACCCACACTGGCTAGGCCTTTGGTTGTTTCATAACCTATACCGTTATTAGCACCAGTTACAATAGCTATCTTACCTTCTTTATTTTTAGCTTTATTTAAAGACCAAAAGTTCATAAAAATTTTGTTAGAGGATTTGATTCAGATTTTTTGGATGAACACTAACTTTAGCGTTAGATGAAATGGAGATAATTCATTGTTTTTCAGAAATAAAAAGGTATAATTTTAAGATTTTCATCTCCACTTTTCGGATTGTAAATGTCTAATTTCATTGATAATTAACTATAAATGTAAAACTGAAAATTCAATTATTTTGTTAAACGAAATATAATTACGGATTAAACAATTTGAACCGCTCAAATTAAATAAATTGACAGTAATTCCATTTTAAATTATCATTATTACTACATTAATTTCTTCGGTTTCAGAAATGGCAATTTTTATGTTTAGTTTTAGATTCAAGCTCTTAATAAGAATTCAACAAATAATTAACTCGTTCTTAGTAATATCCGGCGTTATAATCTGCTAAATTTGTGGTCTACGATAATAATCCCTTAATGCAAGGGTTGGTTTTATATGATGACGAAAATCTTTAAAAATACGTTTGTTTTAATTTTTATTTTAAGCTGCTTAATAGCTTGTAATAAAGAACAGAAATCTACTAAAATTGTCGAGGTTCCCGAAAAAATATTAGATACTTTAAAAATAGATCCGCCTTTAGAGAGATTGGATGTGGTGTATACCATAGATTCACTTAAATCTAAAACAGCCTTAGATAGTTTCAATTCTCGATATACAGAAGAACAGCGTAAAGTAATTTATGCCATCAATCGTATTGATAAACGTAAGCTTTGGGCCGGTAAGGAAGTTGTGATTCCAGATTCAGTAAGTAACGATATTATGGATTATAGCCCGTTTCCTAAAAAATTAGGAATGGTTGATACGATCCCAAAATTGGTTTTAATCTCACAGAGAATTCAGGCATTCGGACTTTATGAAAGCGGAAATTTAATTAAATGGGGCCCGGTGAGTAGCGGTAAACAGTCTACGCCAACACCAAATGGGTTACATTATGGAAATTATAAAGCCAAGCGTAAAGTTAGTTCTGTAAATAAAGATTGGATTTTACCTTATTATTTCAATTTTATGAATTTTGAAGGGGTTGGTACTCACCAATATTCCTTACCAGGTTATCCTGCAAGTCATGCTTGCGTTAGATTGTATATGGATGATGCGAATTTTATTTATGATTGGGCAAGAATGTGGTCACTTGAGGGCAGCAGTATTAAAGCTAATGGTACACCTTTTATTGTTTTTAGTGCTTACGATTATAAAGCAAAAAAGCCATGGTTACAACTAGCGGATAGCGTAGAAACTAATGATTTTACCGAAGATGAAATTAAACTTTTAGGGGACTACGTTAAATCTTATGAGCAAGATCCAAAGAATTTTGTTACTGCGGAAGAACTGGAAAAACCCTTAACCTAGTTTATTTAAGTTTCTTATCTTTCTATAAAATTGGAAAATGATGAAACTTCTTCAACTGTTAACCTTTACAATCTTTTTTACTTCAATCAATAATTTTGCGCAAACTAATATCATGGTGCGAGCAAAAGCAAAGGATGCGAAGTTTATTGGAACCTCGATAGGTGGAGCTAAAATTATCGTTAGAGAGGTATTAACCAAAAAGATTCTAGCTCAAGGAGTGACTACTGGAAGCACTGGAAATTCTGAAAAGATAATGAAGCAGCCAAAAGAGCGCTATCAGGATATTTCAGATGATAATACAGCGGGATTTTTAGCAAAACTAGATATTAAGCAGCCTGTTTTTGTAGAAGTAGAAGCGCACGCGCCAATCAATAAAAGTCAAGCCAAAGTTAAATCTACGACGCAACTATGGGTAATTCCCGGCAAAGATATTGTGGGAGATGGTGTTGTACTTGAAATTCCAGGATTTGTAATCGATATTATTAGTCCGCAAACACATGAGCGCGTACCCGGTGAGATTTCTACGGAAATAAAAGCAAATGTAGTGATGATGTGTGGTTGCCCGGTAGAAGATGGTGGCATGTGGGATGCCGCCGGATTTGAAATAAAAGCGGTAATAGAATCTGAAGGTTTTTTTAAGGAAATTGAGTTAAACCAAACTGAAAAATCAAGTACATTTTCAGGGAATATCGATTTAAATAAAGGAAATTATACGCTAACCGTCTATGCTTTCGATCCCAAGACGGGAAATAGCGGTGTAGATAAAACAAACATTATTATAAACTAAAAAATCCCGCTTCTGCGGGATTTTTATTGATCTTATTAATCCAAAAGTCCCATCTCGCGTATGGTTTTTACCACACCATTTTCATTATTATCGTATTTAGTAATATAATTACTTACTTTAATAATTTCAGGATGAGCATTCTTCATGGCGTAACTATATTTGGCATTCTGCATCATTTCGAGATCATTTAAATAATCACCGAATACCATTGTTTCTTCAGGAGAGATATTCAACTCTTTTTGCACGCCTTTTATAGCATTCCCTTTATTAGCAGTATTCGACATAATGTCTATAAAAATTCTTGAAGCGATCGCTACTTTATAATCATCCTTAAATTTCTCGAATTTCGGAAAGGTGTTTTCTTCTACACCCTCAAAATTACACAAAGTAACTTTCAATATTTTATCGTCTACTTTAGTAAGATCTTCGACTATTTCTAGTCGGTGATAATACTTACTTACTTCATTTATAAACTCATCATTATCGCTTTCAGCATAAGCAGAATTTACACCGCATAATACCAGATTACAATTTTCAGCTTCACGTCCTAGTTTGATAAATTCATTCGCTTGCTCTCGATCCATAGTGTCGGTATACAACTCTTTATCTTTATGCACTACGTAGCTTCCGTTTTCAGCAAAAAACATCATATGTCCTTTCAGTTGCTCAAATTTGGACGCTAGATTATAGTACTGGCGACCGCTGGCCACAGAAAACATTATCCCTTTATCTCTCAGTTTTTTCTCTACTTCCCAAAATTCTGGATGGATTTTATGCTCATCATTAAGCAATGTGCCATCCATATCTGTTATAATTAATTTGATCATATCCGTATTTTAAAAACTTAAATATAGCTGTTTATATGCAGAAATGGAGTAGGGGAATATGAAATTAATGTTTCTTTAAGAAGCGATTTTGCATAAACTGTAAGGTGTTTTTATTTAAAATAATTCTTAATAAGCTTTTCTGAATCGATAAGCATTTATACATTTGCGGTGTTATTTAAAGAAAGTCTAAATAAATATATTAGAACCAATGTCTCAAAAACATCTTTTATTATTTTTTTCATTATTTATTTGTTCGCTCGGATTTTCCCAGAATTCGGGAACTCTTAAAGGTCGGGTGGTAAATAGCGCCAGTCAGCCAATCTTCAATGTGAATGTCTCTTTAGAAGGTACTTCTCGAGGAACTGAAACTAACAACAATGGTTTTTACGAATTGCGTAATGTTGACCAAGGAACCTATACCATCAAGTTTTCTTATGTAGGTTATAAATCTTCAGAAATAAATGTAACCGTAGAAGGTGGAGTTATTACAGAAGTTGCTCCTGTTGTACTAATTGGTAGCGAAGAACAATTAGGAGAAGTACTTCTTAACGCTGATAATAAAGTGAATGAGTTTACTAAAACCTCTAGTGCGTATGTATCAAAACTGCCGCTTTCCAGAATGGAAAATTCACAGGTTTATAATTCTATTTCTTCAGAATTATTACAGAGTCAGGTAGTCACTAACTTTGATGATGCACTTAAAAATGCAGCTGGAATCACTAAATTATGGGAATCTACAGGTCGTGGTTCTGATGGTGCAGGTTATTATTCTTTAAGAGGTTTTGCTGTACAACCAAATTTGACGAATGGTTTACCAGCTTTAACCAATGGAAGCCCAGATCCACAAAATATTGAAGCTTTAGAAGTAATAAAGGGGCCATCTGGAACTTTATATGGTAGCTCTGTAATATCTTACGGTGGTTTAATTAATGTAGTCACTAAAAAACCTTATAACCATTTTGGTGGTAATGTGTCTTACACTTCAGGAAGCTACGGTTTAAACAGATTGACTGCAGATGTTAATTTACCACTTAGTGAAGGTGTGAATTTAAGAGTGAATTCAGCATATCATTCGCAGGAAAGTTTTCAGGATGCAGGATTTAGAAAATCTTTTTTCTTTGCTCCTTCTTTATCGTACCAGGTAAACGATCGTCTTTCATTTTTAATTAATACTGAAATTTATCAAGTTGAAAGCACCAATCAAACCATGCTTTTCTTGGATAGAGCAAACGAATTGGCGGTGAATAATCTGGATGAATTGGGTTATGATAATGATAAGTCATATACCTCAGATGATTTAAGTATCGAAAATCCAATGTATAGCATACAAGCACAGATGAATTATAAATTGTCTGATAATTGGACTTCACAAACCGCATTTTCTCAAAGTTCAGCTAAAGCAAAAGGAGATTATTCTTATTTGTATGAAGGAACTTCAGCTTTTAAAGGCGATGATCCAACAAATGGAACTGCGCTAGAAGAGGGAGTAGTTTTTGGAAGACAAATGAATCACCAGAATTCTACAACGCTAACAAGTGATATTCAGCAAAATTTTATTGGAGATTTTGAGATCGGAGAAATGCGAAACCGTGTTGTTGCCGGATTAGATTATTACAATCAGGAAGTTAGAAATAGCGGAACGGGTTATCTTCAAAATGGACTAATCTATATTGGTGATGCCAGCGTAGAAAATATAAATGAAAGTGTCTACGGAATTACAGATCCTACTAACTATACGACCAATTATGATAACGGAATATTATCTGAGACTGGTGTAGATGCATTATTCGCAGATTCAGATATCTCTCCTTCAATTTCAAGACAGGAAATTTACAGTGCGTATGTTTCAGATATTTTTAATCCTATAGAGGCACTTTCAATAATGGCAAGTGTGCGCGTAGATCGTTTTGAAAGCGAAAGCAATAGCCAAACTGCATGGTCTCCTAAATTAGGAGTGGTTTATCAACCAATTCTAGATAAAGTTTCTCTTTTTGCAAATTACCAGGATGGATTTAGTAACGTAGCGCCGCAAATAGGTGAAGATTTGGATGGAAATTCTGTAAATTATGAATTTGATCCTGAACATGCTAAACAACTGGAAGGTGGTGTGAAATTGAATCTTCTAAACAACAAAGTTGCAGCAACTTTATCTTATTACGATATCCAAGTTTCTAACACAGTGATAACGGTTGCTCCACAGGTTTACACTCAGGGTGGTGAATTATATAGTCGTGGTTTCGAAGCGAGCATTACCGCTTCGCCCGTAAAAGGACTTAATATTGTTGCAAATTATAGTTATAACGAGAGCGAACTTACTGAAGGATCTGTAGGAGATGATTTTCTTGGTCGACGTCCAGAAAGTGCAGGTCCTCAAAACCTAGCTAATCTTTGGGCGACTTACGAGTTCTCTGGGAATGTTCTAAATGGATTTGGAGCTGGTTTTGGTGGAAATTACGGAAGTGAAAACATGATCTTCAATAGAAATACCGCTGGTACTTTTACTTTAGATGATTATACGGTTTTGAATGCTTCGTTATTTTATCAAACCGATAAATTCGGGATTACTTTAAAACTGAACAATTTAAATGATGAAGAATATTATAATGGTTGGTCTACGATAAATCCACAGATTGGAAGAAATCTAGCAGCAAACTTTACTTATAAGTTTTAACGAATTACAATAATTATTCTAGTTAGTTTGTGTAGAAGTCGGGTGTTTTTAAAACATCCGGCTTTTTCTTTTTTATACATTTACGCAAAATTTTATAATGGCAGGGAAAAGTGCTTTTAAAACGATCGTTCAGCAAATCCATTTGTGGCTTGGATTATGTTCAGGACTTGTCGTTTTTATTGTTGCCATTACAGGTTGCATCTTTACTTTTCATGATGAATTGAAAGATGTTTTTTACGAATATCGATTTGTAGAAGTCCAAGATGCAGCATTTATAGAACCTTCTTTTTTATTGAAAAAAGCAAATGCCTTCCAGCCAGATTTTGAAGCATCGATGGTAGTTTACAATGGAACTAATCGTCCAGCAACTGTATTTATCACTAAAAAGGAAACCAATTATTTACTGAATTTTAATCCATACACCGGTAAGCTAATTCAAAATGTAAATTTAGAAACTGAATTTTTTAATGTTATAGAAGAACTACATATGTATTTACTTCTTCCGCCGGAAATTGGGAAGCAAATCGTAGGAATCTCGACCATCGTTTTTATAATTTTACTCATTAGCGGAATGATACTTTGGTGGCCCAAAAAGCTTAAATACTTAAAACAGCGACTGGCCGTGAAATGGAGTGCAAGATGGCGCAGGATCAATTATGATTGGCACAATGTTACCGGGTTTTATACTTCAATAATAGCTGTTATTTTAGCAATTACAGGATTAGCTTTTGTTTACGAAACGGTTCACGAATCTTTTTATTCCGTAGCGAATTTAGGACAACGATACGAAACCGATTTTTTTATTTCTGAAATAGAAAATTTATTACCGGATAGAAGTGATGCTAAAAATCCGCTAGATATTGCTTTTCGGCAAACTCAGCAATTAAAGCCAGATAGCGAAATGTATTTTATTTGGAAACAACCTGAAAACGCTACAATAATAACTGGCGCATATCCTAAATCTCTGCATTTTGATCACCAATCTAATTTCCAATTTCATCCAAAAACTGGAACGCTTTTATACGAATCTGAATATGATTCTAAAAGTGCAGGTTTAAAACTTCAGGAGATGAATTATGGAATACATACCGGCCAGCTATTTGGACTTGCCGGAAAAATCATAGTCTTTCTATGCAGTTTATTCGTAGCTGCTTTGCCATTAAGCGGATTTGCGATCTGGTATGGCAGAAAGTTCAATAAATCGACTAAGAAAATTAAAAGTATTAGAAAATCATAGCATCCAAAATACTTCCAAATAAAGCCAAAATCACCGCTAACCAAAGTGAAGGTAAAAAGCCTTCCGTTTTGAAATCGCTGCTTATTTGATCGGCAATTTCAATAATAATCGCATAAGCCACCATTCTGGTTATAAAGCCGAGACCTAAAAAGTAAAATATTCCTAAAGTTGCAATATTTAGTACTGCTGTTAGTAACCAGCTTAAGAAAAAGCTTAAAACACCAATTAATAAAGCTACGATAAGTGCGGTTTTGAAACCTTTTAAATGTACTTTGTTTAGAAATTTTGCAGCGATCATTAAGATCACAGCATCAAGTAAAATATGAAGTATAGCTGATAGCATAGTAAGTCTTTTGGTTATTTTTTCGAAAATTACGAAACCAAAAAGATAGATGGCTGACTTTTAAAAAAAGCTTAACTAAACTTTTTTTCTGGAAAGGCTAGGTTTTGTTTTGAATATAACTTCAAATAGCGCTTTATAATTGGCCAGTTTCTCACGCTTCATAATTTTTGTTTCTATTCTGAAGGCACGCTCTTTTGCCTGATAACCGTAATAATCTAAACCAAGATGCTTTGCTATAAACATCGCACGAGGCAGGTGAAAATCTTGGGTAATCACAACAGCATCTTCTATTTGAAATACTTTAGAAGCCCTGTACATACTATCATAAGTATTGAAACCGGCATGATCTAAAAGTAAACTGGTTTGAGGAATGCCATGATCAATTAAATAATTTGCGATGGCGTCAACTTCATTATAATCGTCGCTGCCATGATCTCCACTTATTAAAATTTGATCTACTTTTCCGTTGTTAAAAAGATCTATGGTGCTATCCACTCTATCTTTAAGGATTGGCGACAGTTTTCCGCTAGAATACACACTAGCACCTAAGACAATTGCGGTCTTGGCATTAGGCACGTTTCTAATTTCAGTATAAATGCGACTAGAAGTATCTTGTTTTATAAAAGCTTCCAGGCCCAGCGTAATTAAAATACCCAGAACGATAATAATTACTGTATAAAGAATAGATTTCTTAAGAAGCCGCATGCATCCCTTTCTTTTTCATATAAATATCGAATATAACTAATATTATTTGATGAATAACCTATTTCTATTCATTAACGTTATAATTGCAATAAGCATTGTTCAAATTATAAAAAACAAGGTGAAATTCTTCCAATAAGGTTTATCAGATATAAAAGTAGGGAATGTAGTAAACTTAAAATATAAGAGATTCAGCTTTAGTAATCTAAAGTGAAAGGTGTGGTTGTTATTTCCATAGAATATCAAAAAAAGATTTCTGCTGAATTAAATGAAGCTGTTCGAGAAATTAGTTAAATTTCTACGGAAGTCACAGTTGCTTTCAGGAAATTCAAAATAAGATTTTTAATTCTAACAACTATTAAAATTAAAAAGGCAGAAGATTTTAATCAATTTTGAATAAATGATAAGGTAAAAGATGATATCTTCTTCGGTTTAAAAAGTAAGTTGAGCAGAAGAAGATATCATTATAAATTTTCATAAATTGATTACCGATATTAGATGATTTCAGCAATAATTATTTTGAAATTTGAACTCCTAATAGTTTACGTAATCTACTATTTCTAAGCCGTAGCCAATCATACCCACACGCTTGGTTTGTTTGGAATTAGAAAGTAGTTTTATTTTATGGATTCCCAAATCATGCAATATTTGCGCTCCAATGCCAAAATCTTTATTATCCATAGAAGTACTTGGAGCTTTTATCTTCCCTTCCTTCTGGCTTTCTTTTAATTCTGCAAGCCTGTTAAGTAAACTTAGTGGTTTTGTTGCAGGATTTATAAATACAATAGCTCCTTTGCCTTCTTTCTCTAAGGCTTTGAACATGTTGTCCAATTTTTTATCGGCATCGTTAGTTAACGTACCAAGAATATCGTTATTGACTAATGTAGAATTCATGCGAACAAGAATATCTTCATCCTTTGTCCAAGATCCTTTTGTTAGCGCAATATGAATCTGGTTGTTTGTAGTTTGTTTGAATGCACGAAGTCTAAATTCGCCAAATCGAGTCTGAATTTGAAAATCCTCTTCTTTAATAATTAGGGAATCGTGCTGCATACGATAAGCAACAAGATCTTCAATAGAAATAATCTTTAGATCGAATTTTTTAGCCACTTCCATTAACTGCGGAAGTCTCGCCATCGTACCATCTTCATTAAGAATTTCAACTAAAATACCTGAAGACTGAAGTCCTGCAAGTCTCGCCAAGTCTATTGAAGCTTCTGTATGTCCTGTTCTTCTTAGAACGCCGCCATTTTTAGAGCGCAATGGGAAAATATGTCCCGGGCGTCCCAAATCTTCTGGTTTCGTATCGTTTTCAGTTAAAGCTTTAATAGTTTTAGCGCGATCATGAACAGAAATACCTGTGGTACATCCATGACCAATCAGATCTATAGAAACGGTAAATTGAGTATTGTGAAGTACTGTATTTTCATTCACCATCAGGTTTAATCCTAATTCCTTAGAACGATCTTCGGTAATAGGTGCGCAAATTAATCCGCGACCATGGGTGGCCATAAAGTTGATCATCTCTGGAGTAACTTTCTCTGCTGCAGCTATAAAATCGCCTTCATTCTCGCGATCTTCATCATCTACAACGATAATTATTTTTCCAGCTTTTATATCCTCAATAGCCTCTTTTATAGTATTTAATTTGAAGGATTTATGACCTTCATTATTTACTGACATCCTGCAATTTTTTTAGGTTAACAAAGGTATTTAATCTATTTATCTTTATGCTTTACCAATGCCATCTTTTTCAAGAACTTTGAAATTGGTCTGGTAATAGAATCGAATGAAAATAACCCTTGATCTGTTGTCGCTCGATAAGTAAAATAGACTCCCAGTGGTAGCATAATTAGCGTGCTAAGCCAGGTTGCTATAAATGGGCTTACACTGCCATCTTCGGCACTATTTTTAGCAAAAATACCTATAAAGTGATATGATAGAAATATGATAATTGCGATTACCATAGGTAACCCCATTCCACCTTTTCTTATAATAGCTCCTAATGGAGCTCCAACAAAAAATAAAACGATACACGCAACCGCTAAAACATATTTTTCATGTAATGCAATTTCAAATTTATTTAAACGTCTTACACTTTGTTTAAATTCCTGTTTTTTTATCGATAAATGAGAAACAGCTGCATTAGTAGTTCTAATAGCATCATCTATCATTCTTAGCGATTGTTCACTATCGTAATTATCTAAAATGGAATTTTTAATTTCTTTAGGCGTAGCAGAATCGGCCGGAGTGAAATTTCTATCAAGCGTCTGTACTCCGGTTCTGCTATACATTGAAGTGGCAAAAGCCTCTTTGCGATTATTTAAAGCCGTAGAGAAGCTATCGATACTTTTTGTAAGCTCCCCAATGCGAAGCATACTTTGAGAGGTATAACTTTCATCTTCCATATCAACCTGATTTAAAGAAGAAAGGTCGATATTCATTGTATATTCGTTAAAATGACTTTTAGCAAATGGCTTGTGATCTCGCTTAGAATAATCGCTGGGTTGTACTTCTCTATAGTAATTTCCGTCGCTAAGTATTAATGACAAAACATTAGATTCTTCACTACTTACCAATTCTCCTTCTTTAGATTTTATGACCGTATAATCTCCGCCACGTTCAGTACCTGTGTGGATAATGACATTGTGTAGATATTGATCATTATCTCCTGTTTTTTTATCTACTTTAATATTGATATTACCAACATCATTAAAAACCCCGGCAGATATTGCCATGGCAGGTTTCATCTTAGCGATATTCTTACGTAAATTAAGAATTTTAAACTCGGCTGCGGGTATTACATTATTAGCAAATACAAAACCGGTTATGCTTACTAAAAGAATGAATAAGGTAAGACTGCGCATTGCTCTTTGTAAGGAAATCCCTGAAGACTTCATGGCGGCAAACTCATAATTTTCAGCAAAACTACCAAAAACCATAATCGATGTAAGTAAAATAGTAAGCGGCAACACCATAGGAACTAATTTAGGTGTTGTAAACAATAAAAACTTTAGGATGATAGCAACATCTAAATCTTTACCTGCAAGTTCACCAATATACAACCAGATAGCCTGGAGCACAAAAATGAACATTAAGATGATAAAGACGGTAAAGAATGTTTTTAGATAACTAACTAATATGTACCTGTCTAATATTTTCAAAAGTGTAGGATTAATCTAAGCGATTAATATAATAATTACTGTATCGACTCTCATCAAAAGTAAATAGATTCTTTGCAAGAGGTTGATTGGTTTTAAAACTTTTTACGGTAATTGTTATTTTAGTTCCGTTAGGCTGAGTTTGGATAAGATTGTAAATATTCTTAGTCTCTTTATCAATTCCTAACAAAATATTTTTTACTTCAGCTTCGCTATCTTTAGGCGTTAATTTTATATACTGAATAGTTCTTCCATTGACATTCTGAGTGATATCCCAAGCGAAATTATATCCATCCTGATAGAAGGTAAACATTTTAGAAGGCGTAATGTTATTTTCATCTTCAGGAACATAATTAGAAATATTAATTTCTTCATCTTCAGGTATTATCGTATAGACTTTCTTACCATCAAAAAGCTGAGTGGTTCCCATAAAATTCAACACGTATTTATCACCGTTAATACTTGCATCACCACGAGTTTCCTGATGGATATTTTCTGAAGTATTCTCCAAAGCATATTTAAAGTCAATTACCATATTATTGTAATTGCTCACTTTCTTTGAAACTTCATTTAAAAGTTGCTCTGCTTTTTGTGAATTTTGGGCCTGTAATCCAAGGCTAAAACATGCAATTATAAGGAATGCTATCTTTTTCATTAGTTCTATTAAATCTTTATTTAGGTTTTTCATCAAGTAATTGGTCTAAAGCTAAAAGGTCTGGCACTAAAACTTGTCGAGCTTTACTTCCCTCAAACTGGCCAACAATACCGGCAGCTTCTAATTGATCTATAATTCTACCAGCTCTATTGTACCCAAGTTTTAGTTTTCGCTGTAATAATGAAGCCGAACCTTGCTGTGCGGTTACAATTACTTCAGCAGCTTCTCTAAATAGCTTATCGCGCTCGCTTACATCTATATCAAGTCCTGTGCCACTTTCCTCGCTTTCGTAAGCTGGCAGTTGGTGTGCATCTGGATAAGCTTTTTGTGACCCGATAAACTCCGTTATTTTATCAACTTCAGGGGTGTCAACAAATGCACATTGTAATCGCTTCATCGAACTTCCCTGTGTAAATAGCATATCTCCTCGACCAATTAATTGATCGGCTCCCGGGCCATCAAGAATAGTTCTGGAGTCAATTTTAGAGGTTACTCTAAAGGCAATACGAGCCGGGAAGTTCGCTTTTATAATTCCAGTGATCACATTTACCGATGGACGCTGCGTTGCGATAATTAAATGTATACCAATAGCACGAGCAAGCTGAGCTAAACGCGCGATAGGAGCTTCAACCTCTTTGCCGGCTGTCATAATTAAATCGGCGAACTCATCTACCACTAAAATGATATAGGGTAAAAACTTATGACCGTTCTCTGGATTCAGTTTTCTGTTTTTAAACTTTACATTGTATTCTTTAATATTACGAACCATGGCATCTTTAAGTAGCTCGTAACGATCGTCCATTTCTATACACAGCGAATTAAGTGTATTAATTACTTTCGCATTATCAGTAATAATTGCATCCTCGGTATCTGGCAGTTTTGCTAAATAATGACGCTCAATTTTATTGAAAAGCGTTAATTCTACCTTCTTAGGATCGACCAGTACAAATTTTACTTCCGCAGGATGTTTAGAATAGAGTAGGGAAGTAAGAATGGCATTTAACCCAACAGATTTACCTTGCCCTGTCGCACCTGCCATAAGCATGTGAGGCATTTTGGCAAGATCGACCACAAATGTTTCGTTGCTAATCGTTTTTCCTAGTGCCATTGGAAGTTCCATTTCAGCATTTTGGAATTTAGGCGATGCGATTACCGATCGCATAGAAACGATAGTAGAGTTTTTATTAGGTACTTCAATACCAATAGTTCCTTTTCCTGGAATAGGGGCGATAATTCGAATTCCTAGTGCCGCTAACGAAAGTGCAATATCATCTTCAAGATTTTTGATCTTGGAAATTCTAATTCCGGCTTCAGGAACTATTTCATATAAAGTTACCGTCGGGCCAACAGTGGCTTTAATTTGTGCAATTTCAATTTTATAATTCTTGAGGGTATCTACAATCTTGTTCTTATTTTCCTCAAGTTCTTTCTGATTTATAGTGATACCACCACCGTAATCCTGTAATAGTTCTAAAGTTGGGAATTTGTAGTTCCCCAATTCTAAAGTTGGATCAAATTCGCCAAAATCGCTGACTAATTTTTTGCTCAGTTTGTCTTCTTCAACCTCTTCTTCTTCAGGAGCAGTTTCTACCTCCATCGCAAGTTCTTCAGGTTCTTCCTGCTTTTCTTTTGGTGCAGGTTTAGCGGTATTTGCAGTTTCGTTAGTTTTATTTACTTCAGCAAGATCATTTTCAAAGCTTATTTCTGGCGCAGATTCGTCTTTCGGCTTTTCTTCTTCAGTAGTTACTATTTGTTCTTTCCAATCCTGCTCTTCGTCGGTTTCATTTGCCGTCATTTTACTGGCAGAAGCTTCTTTTGCCGCTTTAAATTCAGCATTAATATCATCCGATTTTGTTTTTACGAAAGAGCCAATCATCTCTGGGGTAAGCTTAAGTCGTAATGCCACGTAGGCAATAAAAAGGAAAAAGAGTAGAAGAACAGTTCCAAAAAATCCTAAGTAATCTTGTAGGAAATCATTCATTTCGAAACCTACGGTACCTCCAAGAATAGCATGATTAGTGAAAAAGCCTAAGGCGATAGATAACCAAATCATCACTAAAATTCCCCAAAACCAATAAGACGCCAGTTTTTTGCCGGGTATCCCAAAAAATAGATAAATTCCTGAAAGTGTTACCAGCGCAGCGATAGAAAATGAAGCTACACCAAATCCCTGATATATAAAGAAATCGCTAATTAAAGCACCAAATTTACTTAGCCAGTTTTTTGCTTCGATACTACGATCACCAAATTCCTGTAAGGTGCTTTGGTCGGCTTTCCAATTAAATAGAAAGGAGATGAAAGCTACCATTAAGGCTACTCCAAATAGCATAAGAAAACTGCCTAATACCACCTTTTGATGTCGGTTAAGCGATAACGAGAATTTTTTCTTGTTCCTAGTAGTTTTCTTAGTTCTGGTTTTCTTTTTGGCCATATGTGGTTTTTCGGAAATTTTGGCAAAAATACAAATTAGCCTCTTCTAAAATAAAGAAAATAAAATTCAATTTTAAAAGAGGCTAACTTTATGAAAAAACGCAAAATTTTGCGCTTTATTTTTTAAGGTAATCAAGTAGGGGGTGAATAAATTTTTCGAAAACTTCGATATGTGGTAAATGTCCGGTATTTGGGATTTCTACCAGTTTGGCATTCGGTATTTTCTTTTGGGTGGTTTTGCCAAGTTGATCGTATAAGCCCATTCCCGCCTTAACTTCTTTAGAAACCAGGTTTTTTCCCAGAGCGGTGCGATCTCTTGTACCGATAATTAAAAGCGTAGGCACACTAATCTCACTAAACTCATAAACTACGGGTTGCGTAAAAACCATATCGTAAGTTAAAGCCGCATTCCATGCAATACGATCATAATCTTTATTAATTGTCCAACCTGCTAAAAGCTTGGCCCATTTTGCATAATCTTCGTTCCATTCCCCGGCGTAATAGCTTTCCTTTTGGTAACTTTTAATGTCTTCGTAGGTTTTACCAATTTCATTTTTATACCAGTCGTTTACGCTTTGATAAGGAACTTTAAGTTTCCAATCTTCCAACCCAATTGGATTAACCAGTACCAGGTTTTTAGTAACATCAGGATACATTAAGCTGAAACGTGTAGCCAACATCCCGCCCATAGAATGTCCAAGGATAGTTGTTTTTTTGATGCCTAAAGAATCGATTAATCCTTTAGTGTTTTCTGCTAATTGCTGAAATGTATATTGAAAATATTCCGGCTTGCTAGATTTACCGAAACCCATTTGATCGGGTACAAGAACATTGAAACCTTCTTTAGTTAATGCGTCGATAGTGGTTTCCCAATACGCCCCATTGAAGTTTTTGCCATGAAGTAGCGTAACTGTCTTACCATTATCATTTTTTGGCTGAATGTACATATATGCCATTTTGTACTCATGCTGTTGCGCATTAAAATGATAAAATGAAACAGGATAAGGATATTCATAATCTTCGAGCATTAAACCATGCTCTTTAACTTTTTGTGCTTGTAAAGTAGTTAATACTGAAAAAAGGAAAATAAATACTGAAGATAATTTTTTCATAAAAATCTTTTAGCTGAAATGTAAGAAGATATCAGCCTGATGAAGGTTTTATAAACTACTTTAAAATAAATTTAACGTAGAAAATTATAGCGCAGAAAAGTAGGGGATGTAAATAATACAACCTATTATAATGGCGATAAAAGCGGCAATGCAAACTGCTCCTGCGGCTACATCTTTAATATGTCCTATTTTATGATGAAAATCGGGATGAACAAAATCGGCAATAGCTTCAATAGCAGTATTAAGACCTTCAGCACTCATTACCATGCCCACAGCGATGCATTGAAACATCCATTCAGTATTGGTAATATCAAAATAAAACCCGGCTACAGTTACAACGATAGAAATGGCAAATTGTACCTGTATGCTGGGTTCATGTCTTAAGAGCAACCATGCACCTTTTAGAGCATAGCCACCACCTTTTATGCGTTTCCCAAGGAAACTATCTTTCATCTTATAAAAGCGTTTTTAACGCAGCAAGATAATTTGGTTCTTGTGCAATATCTGGTACTTGCTGAGTATGGATTACATTCAAATTTTCATCCAGAACGATCACAACTCGAGAAAGAAGACCTTCTAAAGGTCCAGTAATCATTTCTACCCCGTAGTCTTTCCCAAAATTACGTTCTTTAAAGTCAGACAAGTTAGTAACATTTTTTAAATCTGCATCGTTTACAAATCTTTTTTGTGCAAATGGTAAATCTCTGGATATACAAAGAACTACTGTATTTTCTAACTCTGTAGCTCTTTCATTAAAGTTTTTCACAGAAGTTGCACAAGTTCCGGTATCGATACTTGGGAAGATATTTAAGATCACTCTTTTCCCTTTAAAATCTTCAAGCTTAGCGTTTGATAGGTCGGTTTTTATAAGATCAAAATAAGGTGCTTTTTCACCAATCGCAGGCAGATCCCCGTATGTGATCACTCTTTCGCCTTTAAACGATATTTCAGACATAGTAGTTGATTTGAATAAAAATTAGTCCAGATAAATTTAGGCTATTCTCAATGGAGTGATACTAAAATTATCTTAAAACAAAAATCGGGTTAGCTGAATTAACAGTTAACCCGATTTTCGATATTTTCAAGTAAAGTTTTATTGATCTATAGACCCTAAAACTTTTTTTACAAATGCGTTTGCAGCATCGGTATCTTTCATTCCTTCTTCATCAACTAATCTGTGTACTTCAATAGCACCACAAATATTAGTTATTAATTCACCAATTACATCCATTTCTTCTTCGGAAACAGATCTATGTTCGGTAAAGTTTTCTAAAACGTCTACAGTCGCCTGAAGTTTTTCAGCTTCGTTGTTGCGCTGTAAGTGTTTAATTACTGGTAACTTCATTTACTAAGTCTTTTAGAACGTCAAACTTGTTAGTTTGAGCTTGATTTACAAATTCTCCATTTTTGAACGTAGCGAAAGTTGGAAGGTTATTTACATTTGCCATTTTTCTGCTTTCTGGATATTTTTCAGCATCAACTAAAATAAATTCAGCATTTTCATTCTCTCCTGAAAGCTTCTTGAATTTTGGCTTCATAAGTCGGCAGTTACCGCACCATCCAGCCATGTACTGTACTACTACAGTGTCATTATTGGAAACAATTTCACTTAAATTATCTTGATCTAGTGTCTTCATCATAGCAATTTTTTTCTTTTGTGAGGATTAACACCCCGGAAGTTTCTTCCGGGGGTGAAAATATTTTTCTAAACTTTATAGAATATCTCAAGAAACTGAGACACTGGAATATTAGTTTAAGCTTAAGTAATCAGCTACACCTTTTCTATCAGCTTTCATTGCATCTTTTCCTTCTTCCCAGTTTGCAGGACAAACTTCTCCGTTTTTCTGAACGTGAGTATAAGCATCGATTAATCTGATGAATTCCTGTACATTACGTCCTAGTGGCATGTGGTTTACACCTTCATGGAATACAGTTCCTTCTTCGTCGATTAAGTAAGTAGCTCTATAAGTTACATTATCACCTTCTAGAGTTACATCTCCTGTTTCTTCATCAAATGCTTCTCCTGTAATATCTAAAATTCCTAAACGAGAACTTAGATTACGGTTAGAATCTGCAATAATTGGGTAAGTAACACCTTCGATGCCTCCATCATCTTTTGGGGTATTTAACCATGCAAAGTGAACTTCAGGAGTATCACAAGATGCACCAATCACCATTACATTTCTTTTTTCAAACTCTTCCATAGCTGCCTGAAATGCATGTAACTCAGTTGGGCATACAAATGTGAAATCTTTTGGGTACCAAAACAAGATCACTTTTTTGTTGTTTTTCTGAGCTTCTTCTAATACATTTAGTTTAAATGTATCACCTAAATCGTTCATTGCATTTACGCTTAGGTTTGGAAATTTTTTACCTACAATAGACATATGTTGTTGTTTTTAAATTTTACTTTCTTTCTTAAATCTGATGCAAATATAAGCTAAGGCTAGCGTGTATCGATAGAAATGAAATTCTTAATTTTTATACTGTGATAGAATTTGACTATCGTGTCTGTTACCAGGTATAAAATTACCCTATTTCAGTTCAGGATTATGCTGTACGAGGAGTTGATGAGGAAAGCTCTTTGATTTTTATTCTGAAAGCTGCAAATAGTAAAGTCATAAACGGACTTAAATAATTAAAAAAGCAATATCCAAAATAAGATACAACTGGAACACCTAACACACCACTGTGGTATGCACCACATGTATTCCAAGGAATTAATACCGAAGTTACCGTACCAGAATCTTCTAAAGTTCTACTTAAGTTTTCAGGCGCAAGACCTTTATCTTTATAGGCTTTAGCAAACATTTTACCTGGTACCACTATCGCTAAATATTGATCTGATGCCGTTACGTTAAGCGCAAGACAACTAACAACAGTACTTGCAAAAAGTCCAAATACGCTATCAAATAGATTAAGTAAAGCTTTACTAATTCTAGCTAAAGCACCTATGGCATCCATTATTCCCCCAAAAACCATAGCGCAGATAATTAGCCAAATGGTTCCTAGCATACCTGCCATTCCACTAGAAGCAAACAAATCGTTTAAAGCTTCAGATTCCGTTTCTATAGCTGTATCTACGGTTATGGCATCCATAAGTCCGCGATAAGCACTTACAAAAGTTAATTCGTCGCTTCCACTAATTTCAAGAACGATATTTGGTTGAAATATCAAAGCCGCAGCTGCACCTAATAATGTACCAATTAAAAGTGCAATCAATGGAGATGTTTTTCTTACGATTAAGAAAATAACTAATGCGGGAACGACAAATAGCCATGGGCTAATTGTAAAAGAAGCATCGATGGCATTTAGAATAGAGCTGGTATCTGTAGATCCACTAGTATCTATATTCAAACCAATAATTATAAAAATAATTAGGGTTACGGTAATTGTTGGTACGGTTGTGATCGCCATATAGCGAATATGTGTAAAGAGATCTGTTCCTGCCATAGCGGGAGCCAGATTTGTAGTATCACTTAAAGGAGACATTTTATCACCAAAATAAGCTCCAGATAAAATAGCTCCGGCCGTCATCCCTAAAGGAATACCAAGCGCATCGGCAATACCTACAAGCGCAATACCAACTGTGGCAGAAGTAGTCCAACTACTCCCCGTAGCGACAGAAATTACCGAACAAATAACTACCGTTGCAGCAAGAAAAATAGTAGGATTTAATATCTGTAGACCGTAGTAGATCATGGTGGGTATAATTCCGCTGATTAACCATGTACCTGCTAAAGCACCAACCATTAAGAGTATAAGAATTGCCCCAGCCGTACTTTGGATGTTTTTGGCAACCTCGTCGATCATGGTATCGAACTTTACTTTATTAAAATAACCAACAATAGCCGCTACAGCACCACCTAATAATAAAATAAACTGATTAGAACCACTTAACGCATCATCGCCATAAACGACCAAAACATTAAAACCAAGCATGATTATTAAAGCGAAAACAGGTATAAGCGCTGCTCCTATACTTATTTCTTTCTTTTCTACAGTTTCCTTAGGCTGGGTGGTTTGGTTTTCCATTCAGTATGAGAGAGTTTTATCTTCCAAAAAAATCAAAAAGATGTTTTTTAGATAAAGTAAAAGTTTGGTCTAAATTAAATTTTGGTTTGTAATGTTACGATTTTAGTTAAAAGTATGCAAGGTTTCGTTATTTGAGAGCGATAGAAAATCGAAAAAAAAGTGGCAAAATTAGAATAATCTCGAAGAATTATTAACAATATCGTTTGAAATTTTACTTTTCTTAAAAATATAGAAAGGCGTTTGCCCGGTATTGGAGGTTTAGAGAATAGTCGTACTTTTGTAAGTATTGTTTAGAAATCAACACAAAAACTTATTGTTATGAGTACATATGATGTTGCAGTTATAGGTTCTGGCCCCGGTGGATACGTGGCAGCCATACGCTGCGCACAACTGGGAATGAAAACTGCGATCATAGAAAAATATTCTACCCTTGGTGGAACTTGTCTTAATGTAGGTTGTATCCCAAGTAAAGCACTATTAGATTCTTCCCATCATTATCATGATGCGGTAAAGCATTTTGAGGATCACGGCATTGAAATTTCAGGAGAAGTGAAAATGAATCTTGAAAAAATGATGGAGCGTAAATCCTCTGTTGTAAGTCAGACTTGTGA
Organism: Zunongwangia endophytica; assembly: GCF_030409505.1. NCBI lineage: Bacteria > Pseudomonadati > Bacteroidota > Flavobacteriia > Flavobacteriales > Flavobacteriaceae > Zunongwangia > Zunongwangia endophytica. The sequence continues at coordinate 279,671 of NZ_JAUFPZ010000002.1, forward strand.
TGGCGTAAAATTTTTGATGGATAAGAACAAGATCGATGTTTTTGAAGGTATTGGTTCTTTTAAAGATAAAACGCATATCAATATTGAGAAGAGCGAAGGCGATAACGAAACCATCGAAGCTAAAAATATCATTATAGCTACAGGTTCTAAGCCTGCTAATTTGCCTTTTATTGATATTGATAAAGAACGTATTATTACTTCTACGGAATCTTTAAAGCTAAAAGAAATTCCGAAGCATTTAGTGATTATCGGTGGCGGTATCATTGGTCTTGAATTAGGACAGGTTTACAAACGTCTTGGAGCCGATGTATCTGTAGTAGAATTTATGGATAGAATTATCCCAACGATGGATAGTGCACTTTCTAAAGAGCTTGCTAAAGTTCTTAAAAAGCAAGGTGTTAAATTCTACACTAGTACTAAAGTGAAATCTGTAGAACGCAATGGCGATGAGGTTATCGTGAAAGCAGATGATAAAAAAGACAAAGAAGTAGAACTAAAAGGAGATTACTGTTTAGTTTCTGTTGGTCGTCGTCCTTTCACCGACGGGTTGAATGTTGATGCTGCAGGAGTAGAAGTAGACGATAAAGGTCGTGTAAAAGTAGACGATCATTTAAAAACTAATGTCGATAACATTTACGCTATTGGTGATGTTGTAAAAGGAGTGATGTTAGCTCATAAAGCCGAAGAAGAAGGAACTTTTGTTGCTGAAACTATCGCTGGGCAAAAACCACATATTAACTATAATCTGATTCCAGGGGTTGTGTATACATGGCCAGAAGTTGCATCTGTAGGTAAAACTGAAGAACAACTGAAGGAAGAAGGCGTAAAGTATAAAGAAGGAAAATTCCCAATGCGCGCACTTGGACGATCTAGAGCAAGTGGAGATTTAGACGGAATGGTGAAAATTCTTGCCGACGAGAAAACCGATGAGGTTCTTGGCGTACACATGATAGGTGCACGTACAGCCGATCTTATTGCTGAAGCTGTAACCGCTATGGAATATCGAGCTTCTGCCGAGGATATCGCAAGAATGAGCCATGCGCATCCAACTTTTGCTGAAGCTGTCAAAGAAGCTGCACTTGCCGCTACAGATAATCGTGCTTTACACGTGTAATATTTAAATTCTAAATTATATAGCCGCTATCTAAAATTTTAGGTAGCGGCTTTTTTATTGAAATAAATTAATGATTTGGTAAGCTATATGTTTAAACGTAATTTTAATTTTGCCGGTATGAAAGCAACTAGGATGAAGTCAGTTTTACTCTTTAGTATTTTAGTATTAAACTTTTTAAGTGGTTTTTCACAGCAAGCAAAGCCGGGTTATGTGCTATTGGTCTCCTTTGATGGATTTAGACATGATTATGTAGAAAAATACGATGCAAAGAATTTAAAGGAATTTATGAAGAAAGGTGCTGCGGCCGAAAGTCTAGTTCCTAGTTTTCCCAGTAAAACTTTTCCCAATCATTACAGCATTGTTACCGGTTTATATCCTGGAAATCATGGTTTGGTAGCCAATTCTTTTTATGACAGTATCAAAAATACAACCTACAAAATAGGAAAACGAGAACTAGTAGAAGATCCGTTTTATTATGGAGGCACACCACTTTGGCAATTAACCCAGCAAAACGGTTATAAAGCAGCCTCTTATTTTTGGGTCGGCTCTGAAGCACCAATAAAGGGAAATTTTCCAGATTATTATTTCACCTACGATGGGAAAGTTCCAAATAAAAAACGAATAAGACAGGTTGTAAAATGGCTCGAGCTGCCAGAGCAGGAACGGCCACATTTTATTTCTTTATATTTTTCACTAGTCGATTCTGAAGGGCATCACAGCGGCCCAAATTCTAAGGCCTTAGCTGGGAAGGTGAAAGAAGCCGATAAGCTTGTTGGATTTTTGATGAAAAATTTAGAAAAAACAGGTATTCCAGTGGATGTAATAATTACTTCAGATCACGGAATGAAAGAGGTGAAGCCAAAAACAAATAGTGTTGATCCCGAAGCATTACTGAAATTAATTCCAGAAGAGGCTACAGTTGTGCCAGGCCAAATTATCACCCAAATTTATTTACCTGAAAAGAAAATAGAAGGAACCTATTCGAAATTGAAAAAGTTAGAATCTCATTTTAAAGTCTATAAAAAAGGCGAAATGCCGAAATCATGGCACTATGATGATCATTATAGAATCGGAGATTTAGTGATTCTTACCGACCCAGGTTTTATATTAAATTATCGCAATTTGACAGAAACCGGAGGTGTGCATGGTTACGATCCTTCAAAATCTAAAGAAATGCATGGAATTTTATATGCTCAAGGTCCTCATATTAAGAAAGGCATAAAAACTGAATCTTTAGAAAACGTCAATATTTATCCACTAATCACTAAGATTCTGGGATTTGAAAATCCTGAAATTGATGGCGAATTTGAGAATATAAAAGAATTTTATAAGTCAGAATAGAAAATGCTTTGAGCTAATTTTAGCGGTTTTTGAAGTCTATTTTTAATTGAGTTATAAAAAGAAACCAACTTCGAGATCCTTTAATTGATTAAAAAAGAAGTAATTGGTTAGAAAAAATGTATGGAATTCAGTATATGTTTATAAGTTTCTGATTATCAAAATCTTAATAATTTAATTGAATCGAAAACGTAAGAGATATATTTTATACCATTTAACATTATAATTGACTCATTTAGTCTGTTTTCTTTCAGATTTTCAGGTTTTTTTTAATTTTACAATATAATTAACTAAACCATTGATTAAATTCATTTAAGAATGAAAAAGGCTTCAGAGATATTATTCAGTCAAAATCATCAAATAATAGAGGAGTGGGAAAAGAGAGCTAAAAAGGAAATTTTAGCATCTAAAAATACAGAGCAACTGGTTTTAAGAAATCAATTACCACATCTTCTAGATGGTATTGCAGATATAATGAGCCGTTATAAAGAATTTGAGCATGTAAAAGAAGATGAGAATTACGAAGAAATAATTAACAATAGTATCGATCACGGTAGGCATAGAGCCACATCTTCACAATATACGGTAAAGCATATTTTGGAAGAATATATTTTATTCCATCGCGTTATTACAGATGTTTTAAGGAAAAATGACTGTTACACTGCAGAAGTTGGGATCTTATTAAAATATACCCTAGAAACGGCAATGCTTAATTCGGCAGATTCTTTTAATAATTCTTTGCAGGACATGCGTCAAAAATTGGTGGGAACACTCGCTCACGATATGCGAAATCCGATCTCAGCTGCGCTCTTTGCAATCGATATCATGCGGTATGAGCATGGTGAAGAAAGATTCAATAAAGTTAAGAAAATGACCGAGCGTAGTTTACGCAAATCGATCGAACTAATGGAAGGTCTGTTAGATGCTATTTCTGTGCAGGCAGGGGATGGAATCACCCTCAATTTTGACGAAATAGATCTTCTAAAAGATATCAAATGGGTTAGAGACGAAGCTCAAGAGGTTTATGATAATAAAATTGAATTGGTAGCTCCAGACACCGAAATTAAAGGCGTTTTTGACGGTACGGCGATTCGAAGAGTATTAGAAAACCTTATTAATAATGGTGTGAAATATGGTTCTTTAGATCAACCAATCACTGTAAAAGTTGATGAAGATGAGAGCCAAGTATCGTTAAAAGTTCATAATAGTGGTGATTCTATTCCAGAAGAAAAACAAGAAAAAATCTTCGACTTTTTGAACTCGAGTCATGACGAAAAAACGGGTCAGCATAAAAGTTGGGGAATGGGACTTACCTTGGTTAAAATTGTAGCCGAAGCTCACGGCGGAAATGCAAAAATTAGCAGTAATGAAAAAGACGGAACTACTTTCACAATTACTCTAGAAAAATTTCTAAATATTCCAGGCAGAACAACTTCAAAATTGAATTACGTAAGCATGCAATAAATCGCTAAAATTAGGATTTCTATTAAAAGTATTGCCTAGCAAAAAACTTGAAATCGATAAAAGATTTAGCTATAGTATTTTAAAAACTAAGAATTAGTGAAGTTCTAAGAACAACTAATGAAATTCCTGAAATTTCTCTAATACCTGTTCTTTATAACTTCTACTAATTGGAATAGATTTTTGGTGAATAACAACCTGCTCGTTCGTATAGGAATCTATGCTGTCGATTGCAACAATAAAAGATCTGTGCGTTCTTATAAACTTCGAGCGGGGAAGTTTCTCTTCAATAGCAGTGATAGTTTCTCGGGTAATTTTAGTTTCAGTAAGTAAATGTATTTTTAAGTAATCAGAATAACTTTCAATATAAAGCAGGTCATTAAAATCGATTTTCACCATTTGCCGATCTATTTTTACGAAAATAAATTCAGCTTCCTTTTTGGGTAATTTTGATTTTAGTTTTGTTGAATGCTGATTTCTAAAATTACTAATTGCATCGATTAAACGATCAAAAGAGATCGGTTTGAGCAAATAATCTGCGGCATGTAAATCAAATCCATCAATAGCATATTCGCGATAGGCAGTGGTAAATATTATTTGAATAGTACTATTAATGGATTTGGCAAATGAGATTCCTGAAATTCCCGGCATATTAATATCCAAAAATATGAGCTGAACATTTTCTTTACTAATCACATTAAAAGCTTCTGTAGCATTATTGCATCTGGCTAGAATATGGATGTCGTCTATTTTAGAAAGATGACTTTCCAAAATATCTAAGGCCACTGGCTCGTCGTCAACAAGAATACAATTAATGGATGCGCTCATACTTTTCAGAATTAAGACTTATTAAAAAGATAGATTTTCAGCTTATATTTTCTAAGAATATAATTCATATTATTTTTTTAAAGCGGTTAGAATGATGATGCCCAATCGTCCAAAAAGAAAGGTAAATGTTCCAAAAATGATGGTAAGGAGTGTCAATTTCAATCCGCCAGCTAGTAATTCAGTAGATACATTTCCCCAAGTTTCTATCGCATCAAATAATTGTAATAAACCAACAAACTGAAATAGTAATCCGCTAACCAAAGCAAATAATCCTATGTGATGAATTAAACTGAGCGTTTTTTTGAATATATGATCTTGCGATAATTTTATACCGGCAAAAATTATTAAAACAATAGTCACTAAGAAGCAAATAAGAATAGTCCACATCGCGAAAGGACCACCTTCATCAATTCTTTTTCCTATTTCGTTGAAAAATCCCGGATTTTGAAATAGTAATGTTAAGTACATAATTTGATTTTTTTAAGGTTAATATCACAAACTTACCGGGCTTGTAGACTTAAACATATACTTTGCGATGGATTGCAGCATTTTGGTGCTTTTCTACGCTAAAGATAGCGTTTTGAAAAAAATATCTAGAAAAATTGCAGAAACCCGTTAAGAATATGTAGTTGATCGCAAAACTCCCGATAGTTTAATTAAAGGAAACATATTTGTTTGATAATTGAGCATCTAAAAACAGCTTCTTATGAAACACAAACTACTAATTGCAATTGCAGTTTTTATCTATTCTACTAGTATCAGTCAGACTAAAGAATCAATTTCCAAAGGTCAAATTAGTATTATTGATGAGAAAATTAAAGATTTTCCTAAAGCAACTGAACTTTCAATAGCATTTATTAAAAATGGAGAAGTATCTTTTTATGGCGCCAAGCGAATAGATGATACAATAGAATATGTAGATAATTCTAATAAAGTATTTGAGATTGGTTCTTTAACCAAAGTATTTACTTCAACCTTATTGGCTAATTTAGTTCTTCAGCACAAAATAGATTTAAATAAACCTATACACAGTTATTTTGATTTTCCGATAGGCAACAAAGAAATTACTGTTTTACAATTAGCGAATCATACTTCTGGATTGCCGAAACTACCTTCTAACTTAGATTTAGATAAAGCAGATCAATCTAATCCCTACAAGAATTATAGTAAGGAAGATTTGAAAGAATTGCTGAGGAATAAACTGGAAATTATTAGTGATCCAGGAACAGCTTACGAATATTCAAATATAGGTGCCGGAATACTTGGATATTTACTTGAAGTTCAAACAGATTTGACCTATGAAGAATTACTTAAAAAGTATATTGTAGCAAAATATGATATGAAAAATACGTCTACCATTCTTAATAATATTAATTCAGATCTAGTTGAAGGTTTAGACAGCAATGGCAATAAAACGGCAAACTGGGATTTAAATGCTTTAGTAGGAGCTGGTGGAATTTTATCGAACGTAGAAGATCTATCAAAATTTGCTATAGCGCAACTTAATCAGGAAAATAAAGAACTTGAGTTAACCAGAAAAACTACTTTTGAAATACCAGAATATCAGATGGAAGTTGGTTTGGCGTGGAAAATATTAAAACCAGATCCTGAAAATAAATGGTATATGCATAATGGCGGCACCAGTGGCTATAGCACTATGTTTGCATTAGATATTGAGAATGAAATAGGAATTATTATCTTATCGAATGTATCAACATTTAATGAGAATGCTAGAAACATCGATCAACTATGCTTAGAATTGATGCAATCTCAGTATTGAAACGTATAAAAAGAGTATTTATAAGATCTGCTGACGTTTTTGGTGGCACAACCTGTTTTATAGAGTTTAAAAATTTAAGAGTATCCGCATTTACTGAAAAGAATGAAACTGAAGCTTTTTTTAGCACTATTAAAAACAGTCGTACTGCATGGCTTATTCTGGCTGGCAGTACTGTTTTTTTATACTTTTTTCTTTGCGATCAAAGATTCAGATTTGTGGATTTCAGCACAATTTTCTTTAGCCTTAATGCCGGTAACCATAGGGACCACTTATACGTTCTCCTATGTACTTCTGCCAAATTACTTGGTTAGAAGAAAGTATTTTTTATTCAGCCTATATTCGTTTTATGCGCTGGTAATTTCAGCTTCATTAATTATCTTTTCAGCATTTTATGGTTATTTACTGAGCCTGGGATTAGAATGGGAAGGGAATTATCCCGTATCTAAAGGCTTAACTTTTATATTTTTCGCTGTCTATTTGGTGATTGTTTTAGGCTGTGGTTTTAGTCTTGTCAAAGATTATTTTAAAACTTTAAACAGAAATGAAGAATTAAAAAACACCCTTTTAGAAAGCGAATTACAGCTCAAAATTCAGGAATTACAGTATTTGAAAATGCAAATCCACCCGCATTTTTTATTCAATACACTTAATACGATTTACGGGCTCACGCTCACAAAGAAAGATTCGGCGCCGGGAATGATATTGAAATTGGCCGATCTACTCGATTATATTTTATATGAAACCATGAAAAATAAGGTGCCGTTGCAAAGAGAAATTCAGCATCTAAAAGATTATATTGAACTAGAAAAGTTGCGTTTTGGAGAGCGATTAACTATTGAAATACGAATTGCTGAATTTTCGTCGAATATCGAAATTCCGCCAATGTTGTTTCTACCCTTTTTAGAAAATGCTTTTAAGCATGGAAAGGCTTCTGAAGAAATTTTGAAAATTGAAATGAAGATTGAAATCGTTGAAAATCAACTCAATTTTATGCTGAAAAACTCGATTCCCGAGCAGAAAGAAATACTCGATCGCAATTCAGGAATTGGACTCGAAAATATCCAAAAACGACTGAAACATATTTATGGAGATGCTTATCGTTTAGAAATTTCAGAAGTGGAGGGTTTTTATATAGTTCAGCTTAAAATACCAACTGATTTCTAAGTTTTTAGAAATTAAAAAATTATGATTTTTGTAAGATAAGATTTACTACTTTTAGCTAATTATTCTAACTATTAGAAATTATGGCAAAAGAAAAATCACCATCGAAAAATTCGGCTAAAAAAGAGCCAGCATCTACACTTAAAGAAAAGAGGGCTGCCAAAGCAGCGAAAAAGAAAAATAGAAGCTAAGCAGTTTTATCTTCGAATTAAGGTATAAATTAAAAAGGAGCGAATTCGCTCCTTTTTTTATTTCTTATTTCTTCTGTTCGCGTTTTTATCACCGCGAGTTTTTGGCTTCTTATATTTTTTAGCAATTTCTCTTCGGTAGGATCCTCCAAGATTTACTTTTTTGTTTTTATCCTTTTTCTCGTGGAACGCGGCACCGCCATCTTCGAGTGATTTGTTTGGATTGTTAATTTCGATTTCTCTTGGTCTTTCTTCAGGAATTAATTCTGAAGAAATTTTTACTTCCGCAGGAATTTCGACTTTGGGAACTTCCATTTTCATTAATTCTTCAATCGCTTTCAAAGAATCCATTTCTGCTTCCGTAGTAAATAAAAGCGCCTGTCCTTTTTTCTCGGCTCTTCCCGTTCTACCAATCCTGTGCATATAGTTTTCAGGGTAATTTGGCGTATCGAAATTGACTACCTGAGAAACATCTTCGATATCAAGACCACGTGCCATAACATCGGTCGCAATCATAATTCGGCTTAAGCCTTCATCAAAATCGCTCACGTTTTTAAGTCGGTAATTCTGACTTTTACCGGTATGTACCAGGCTTATTTCTCCCGGAAATTTTTGTCCCAAACTTTCAAAAAGTCGATCTGCAATTCGCTTATCTGAGATGAAAATCAATATTTTTTTATAAATATCTTTATCAGCAAGTAAATGCTTTAAAAGATTGGCTTTCGTATTGAAATTGGGAATAAGATAGTTTTGCTGATCGATATTTTCTAGCGGAGTCCCGCTTACGGCTATCGAAATCTTTTCAGGAGATTTAAAATTCTCGCTAATCATTTGTTCCACAGTTTCTGTCATCGTTGCCGAAAACATGATACTTTGGCGATTGGCAGGAAGCAATTCTATAATATTATTTACCTGAAATTTAAACCCAAGGTCCAGCATCACATCAACTTCATCAATCACAAATCGCTGAATAGATTTTAGCTGCACCGCTCTTCGCAAAACCAAATCGTAAAGTCTACGAGGTGTGGCGACGACAATATCCAGACCGCGCATTAACTCCTGTTGCTGAGTGTTAATATTTACACCACCATAAATACCGGCTACTCTTATGTTGATGTATGCGGTAAGTTTTTCAATTTCTTCTACAACCTGAACTACCAGTTCTCGCGTTGGTACCATAATTAGGATACGCGGATTCTTTTGCGTAGAATATTTTAGCATTCTTAGCATTGGCAAAAGATACGCGAAGGTTTTCCCGGTACCGGTTTGTGCGATACCAACTACATCTTTTCCAGACATAATAGGCGCAAATGCCTGTTCCTGGATTGGTGTTGGCTTTTGGAAGTTTAAATCTTCCAGCGCATTACGTAAAGGTGTATTTAAATTAAGATCTTGAAAACTCACAACGAGAGGTTTAATTTTTTGCAAAGGTAGGTTATGAATCCCAAAGTTTTAGCTCCTTTTGCGGTATAAATCTTATGCAATGCTAATTTTATAGCTAGCATTAAATTCTTTTTCTGCAGCGAGTGCTATAATTCCTTCTTTAGTTTCGATGTTTTGATCGGTACCTTCAACATCTGCAATTCCCAACCAGGGTTCAATGCAAACATAAGGAGCGCCCGGTTTTGCCCACACTCCAAGATTTTTAAAGTCGCTATACGAAACACTTAAAATTTCACCGTGATTGGTACTTTTTAAGCTCACTTTTTTAGAAGCTATATTTTTAAAAATTAAAGCATCTTCATTAAAAATATCTTTAGTAAGCTGGATTTTATTATCGTTTTTAGTAATTGTTTTGGTTTGATCGCTTACTAATCCGCTATCTCCCAAAATGTAAGATTCTAAATTTTGATTTTGGTCGAACTCTAAATAGTAATCTTCGTAAGTTTCGTTTTCAAATAGTGGCGCATTAAATGCTGGATGTCCGCCTACCTGAAAGTAGATTTTTTGATTATCCAGGTTTTTCACTAAATGATGAACTTCAATCGTTTTGCCATTCAGCGTAAATGTTAGCTCAAATTCGAATTTAAAAGGATAAATTTTTACAAGCGCTTCAGAACTTTTTAAAATGAAAGTAATTGAAGTTTCTGTTTGATTTTTCACTTCAAGATTGTCATTGTTTCTTACAAAGCCATGTTTCGGCATATCATAAAAACTTCCTTGAAATTTATATTTTCCATCTTTTAAAACACCAATTACCGGAAAGAGGTTAGGAGCGTGGCTTCCCCAAATTTCGGGATCTGCCTGCCACATATATTCTTTTTTGTTTTCCAGGTTTTTAATGCTGCAAAGTTCGACGCCATTATGCTGAATTCCAACTTCTAATTGGTCGTTTTTTAAGGTGTACATAGTCTTTGGTTAGTTTAGGAGATAAATATAAAACCTCTAATTGGTTATTAAGAAGTATAAAACTATAAATATTTCTTATAATTAAGATAGAATGTTTCTTTTGAAAGCAATAAGCCAAGTGCTATATTAGAAGTAAATTTGGACTAGAAAAACAATATTATGAAACGTATACTAGGATTCGCAGGATCTAATAGCAGTAAATCTATAAATGCACAATTGGTAGCTAATTTATTAAATCGACTTTCGGCTGATTTTAAAACGGAGCAAATTGATATTCGTGATTATGAGTTGCCTTTTTATGGAGAAGATCTAGAGAACGAAAAAGGAATTCCTAATAAAGCACAAGATTTTGCTGCAGAGATCGAAAAGAACGATGCCGTGATAATCGCAATCAACGAACATAACGGAAGTCGTTCGGCAGTTTTTAAAAACTTAATCGATTGGGTTTCTAGACATAATCGTGGTTTTTTAACCGATAAAAAAATACTCCTTGTAGCAGCATCACCAGGCGGAAGCGGTGCCGCAACTGCAATGGCCTATGCTAAAACGGCGTTTGGGATTTTTGGAGGAGATGTAGTGGAAACGCTAAGTTTTCCTAATTTCTACGATAACTTTAAAGAAGGAGAAATCACCAATTCTGAGATAGCATCAGAAATTGATTCAAAATTAAATACTTTTGCGCAACAAATTTAATTAGTGTGCGTACAAAAGCGATATTTGATATTTCAGATCCTCTTTTATTTAAACAACAATTGCTATCCTGGGCATCTTCTTGCGAAGAGGTGGTTTGGTTAGACAGCAATGCTTATCCAGACACCTATCGACAGTACGATGCAGTTTTGGCAATAGAAGCTTTTACTGCAATAAAAACGGATACGCAGGATGCTTTTGAGAAACTGAAAGAATATCAGCAAACAACGGCTGATTGGATTTTTGGCTATCTTTCTTATGATTTAAAGAATGATACGGAGTATTTAAAAAGTCAGAATAGCGACGGACTTCATTTTCCAGAGCTTTATTTTTTTCAGCCTCAAAAATTATTTTTACTGAAAGGAAATCAGCTTGAAGTTCAGTATTTACGAATGGTAGATGATGAAATCGAACTTGATTTTACTGAAATTAACGAGATTGTAATTGCTGAAAAAATTACCGAAAATCAACAAAAATCGATTAATATTCAATCTCGGCTTTCTAGAGAAGCTTATTTAGAGAAAGTAGGCGAGATGCTGAAGCATATACATCGTGGCGATATTTATGAAGCTAATTTTTGCCAGGAATTTTATGTTGAAGATATCGATTTAAATCCGATTCAGGTTTTTGATCAATTAAATGAGATTTCGAATCCGCCTTTTGCTAGTTTTCTAAAGTTGGAAGATTACTACGCGATGTGCGCTTCACCAGAGCGTTACCTTCAGAAAAAAGGAAATCACGTTATTTCGCAACCTATTAAAGGAACTGCAGCGAGAGATAGCGATCCAAAAATTGATGCTGAAAAAGCACAAAAGCTATCTGAAGATAATAAAGAGCGTTCAGAAAATATCATGATTGCAGATTTGGTGCGGAATGATCTTTCTAAAACAGCTTCAAAAGGAAGTGTGAAAGTAGAAGAACTTTGTAAAGTTTATTCTTTTAAACAGGTACATCAGTTAGTTTCGACAATTTCGGCAGAGATTTCAGAAGGAATTCCTGCTGTTGAAGTTTTAAAAACTACGTTTCCTATGGGCAGTATGACTGGGGCTCCTAAAATTTCAGCAATGAAAATTATCGAAGAGCTAGAAGAAACGAAAAGAGGTTTGTACAGTGGCGCAATTGGATATTTCACTCCAGAATCAGATTTTGATTTTAATGTCGTAATTCGGAGTATCCTTTATAATGCAGAACTTAAGTATGCTTCATTTTCGGTAGGTGGTGCTATAACCGCACAGTCTATTCCAGAAAAAGAATACGACGAATGTATGGTTAAAGCTAAAGCCATGCGACAGGTTTTAGAACAATATAGAACTTAGTTTGAGATACAAATAAAAAAATCCTTTGAAGCATTCCTTCAAAGGATTTTTTATAGGTTTTAATTTCAGAATGATTACGGTGTTAAAACCACTTTTACGCAACCATCTTCTTTATTTCTAAATTTCTTGTAAGCTTCTGGAGCTTCACTTAATTTCATTCGGTGTGTGATGATAAAAGATGGATCTATTTTTCCTTCTTCTACTTTTTTAAGTAGAGGATCTAGGTAATGTTGCATATGTGTTTGTCCCATTTTTAAATTAAGGGATTTGTTCATTGCCATTCCCATCGGTAGACCATCAACCTCTCCTACATAAACGCCGGGTATAGAAACATTTCCTCCTTTTTTACAGGATTTAAATATTTGAGCCAACGCATTTGGCTGTCCTTTATCTAGATCTTTTTTGAAACCTTCTGTACCATGAGCTTCTGCACCAACCGCATCAATACAACAATCGGGGCCTTTGCCACCTGTCATTTCCATCAGTTTGGCATATACTTCATCTGCATCTACAGTTCTAATAACTTCAGCCTTACTATGTTTTTCAGCCATATCTAGACGTTCTTTAACCACGTCTATAGCAATTACACGTTTTGCGCCTAGCATCCAGGCACTTTGTATTGCAAATTGCCCTACAGGACCACAACCCCAAATGGCAACCGTATCACCTTGTTTAATATCTGCATTTTCTGCACCCATATAACCGGTTGGGAAAATATCAGAGAGAAATAAACTTTGTTCGTCACTTAAAGAATCCGGCACTTTAATTGGTCCAAAATCTGCGTAAGGAATTCTTACATACTCAGCCTGTCCTCCAGAAAATCCGCCTAACATGTGAGAAAATCCAAATAGTCCGGAAATAGAGTGGCCTAAATTTTCTCTACAAAGCTCTTCATTCGGGTTAGAATTGTCACAAAGAGAATATTTGTGATCATCGCAATAATCACAATTTCCGCAGGCAATCGTAAACGGAACTACAACACGGTCTCCTTTTTTTAATTTTTTGACATCTTTTCCTAATTCTACAACCTCTCCCATAAACTCGTGACCAAGAACATCACCATCTTTCATGGTAGGCATTAGATCGCCGTAAATATGGAGATCGGATCCACAAATTGCGGTAGAAGTCACTTTAATGATAACATCTCTTGGATCTTCAATTTTTGGATCGGGGACGTTATCGATTCTAACGTCTTCCTTTCCGTGATAACATAATGCTTTCATAGCTTCAATTTTTTTTGGTTTATTCTAAAGGTAGATGATAGGAAGACTGTTTTTGTATCTATTTCAATAAGTTTAACATGTGTTTACTGGGTAGTTTATGATTTTAACTGAAAAGGATTCTAAAACTTAGCAATCGAGTTAAATTTCAGAATAAAAAATGTTTTTAAATTGAAATAATCTGTAGTTTTAAACTAAAAATGCTAAACTTCCGAAGTGTTTTTTTTCAGCATTAATTTTGATCCTAAATTTCCGAATTTGAAATTTCTGCAACCCGATTTTCGTATATTTGATTTATGGAAAAAGCCTTTAAAAATCATCTAAAATCAAACCTTCCTTATCTATTTAATTCCAAAGTAATTCTTGCGGTAAGCGGGGGAGTAGATAGTATGGTTTTAATGCATCTCTGCAAAACAGCAAAACTTGATTTTTCAGTGGCGCATTGTAATTTCAATTTACGCAATAATGAAAGTGATGGAGACGAAGAATTTGTGGTGAGAGCGGTTCAAAATCTGGATATCAAAGTTCATGTTCAAAATTTTAATACGAAAGCATTTGCTGAAGAACATAAGCTTTCCATACAAATGGCGGCGCGCGAGTTGCGTTATCAATGGTTTGAAGAATTACGAGCTTCTGAAGGTGCCGATTATATTTTAGTGGCGCATCATGCAAATGATTCACTAGAAACTTTTTTAATTAATCTTATTAGAAGTACCGGCCCAGAAGGTTTGGCAGGAATAAAAGAAGAGAACGAAAAAATACTGCGCCCATTACTGAATTTCAGTAGAGATGAGATAGAATCTTATGCTAAAGAACATAAAATTATGTGGCGTGAAGATAGTAGTAATGCTTCTACAAAATATCTTCGGAATAAGATAAGACATCAGGTTATTCCATTATTGGAAGAAATGAATCCAAAATTTCTGGAAGGTTTCAGTAATACTCAGGATTACCTAAAACAACAGCTTAATTTAGTCGAAGATTACACAGAAATAATTTATAAAAAAGCAGTCAAAAAGGTCGAATTCGGATATTCTTTAGATGTTCTTTTTTTGGAGCGTTTACCAAATACAAAAGCGGTTTTGTATCAGCTTTTAAAAAGTTTTGGATTTACAGAATGGGATGACGTACATCATTTACTTACCGCCCAATCTGGTAAAATGGTTTTTTCGCATACACATCGTTTGGTAAAAGATCGAGACGAATTAATTTTAACCAAAATCGATCAATCTCACCTTAAAAAATCTTACGAAATTCACCAAAATGAGGATAATTTTATGATTCCTTCTGGTTCGCTAAGTTTCCACGAGGTGAGTGAAATTCAGGAAAAAAATAATCATACGATTTATGTGGATTATGAAAAGCTAAAATTTCCGTTAACCTTAAGGCGCTGGCAGGAAGGAGATACTTTTCATCCTTTTGGAATGAAAGGACGTAAAAAACTCAGTGACTTTTTTAAAGACAATAAACTATCCTTGCCGCAAAAAGAAAATACCTGGCTCCTCTGTTCAGAGAATAAAATTGTATGGATCGTAAATCAACGTGCAGACAATCGTTTTGCGATTACTTCTAAAAGTAAAAGAATTTTAAAGATTGTTTCGCACTAAACAAAAGTAGCGAAGATATAAAGATCGCTGTGAATTTCAACTTTTATTTATTGCAAATGTGAAGACTAATATGGAATAAGTTAGAGTGATTAAACATTTTTTGAAATAACTATAGAACCATAATCTTCGAAAAATCAGCAGTAATTACTGATAGCACATAGCTAAGAAAGAAAATCCTTTAAGTTTCGCGGTGTAATTTCTATCTTTATGGATTAAAAAATAAGATCTAACATATGAGATTATACCAGCGATCAATTCTTTATACCTGTTTACTTTTTATTGTTTTTCATGTTACCGCTCAAAACGATGATGCCTACGATATAAAAGAGCATTATACCAAAACAGAGGTTGATATCCCAATGAGGGATGGTACTAAGCTTCACACGACTATTTATTCTCCCAAAGATACCTCTCAGGAATATCCAATGATTATGCAGCGAACGCCATATAGTTCCAGACCTTATGGTGAAGGGCAAATGCGATCTAAAGTTGGTCCTAACGAATATTTGATGAAAGAAGGCAATATTATTGTCTATCAGGATGTTCGTGGTCGTTGGATGAGTGAAGGTAAGTACGATAATATGCGTGCTTATATCCCGAATAAAAAAGCAAAAGAATTCGACGAATCTAGTGATACCTACGATACTATCGACTGGTTAATAAAAAACGTTGATAATAATAACGGAAATGTAGGAATGTGGGGAATCTCTTATCCCGGGTTCTATTCTGTATACTCTTTGGTGGATTCTCACCCTGCTTTAAAAGCGGTATCTCCACAAGCAGGAATTTCAGACTTCTTTTTTGACGATTTTCATCATAATGGCGCTTACTTATTAAGTTATTGGAGAGCAACAGCACTTTTTGGATATCAAAAAGACGAACCAACTACAGAAAGCTGGTATGAACTTCCGGGACTTGGTACTCAGGATCAATATCAATTTTTCTTAGAGCATACTCCGCTTAGTTCTTTAGATGAATATTATAAAGAAGACAACGAATTTTGGCAACAACTAAAAGATCATCCTAATTATGACGAATTTTGGGAATCTAGAGGAATTATTCAGCATTTGGATGATGTAAAACCAGCAGTTATGGTTGTTGGTGGCTTGTTTGATGCCGAAGATCTTTACGGTCCTTTTAATGAGTACAAAAAGATTGAGAAAACCAGTAATACATACAATATTTTAGTTTACGGTCCTTGGAGCCATGGGGATTGGGCTCGCGAAAGTGGAAGACAATCGGTAGGGAATGTTTACTTTGGCGATAGTCTATCAACTAGATTTCAGCAAGATTACGAAACAAAATTCTTCAACCATTTCTTAAAACAAAACGGTGAAGGTGCTTTAGATTTAGCTGAAGCTCATATCTATGATACCGGAAAAAGAGAATGGACAGATTATAATCAATGGCCTCCAAAAAATTCCGTAGAAAAAACATTTTATTTAGGAGATGATCAGGAACTTACTACTCAGCCTACAGCTACAAAACAAGAATTTATAAGCGATCCGGAAAAACCGGTTTCTTATAATAACGAGATTAAAACGGTTTTCACTCCAAGAGAATACATGACGGGCGATCAACGTTTTGCTGCGCGAAGACCAGATGTTTTGGTTTACGAAACTGAAGTTTTAGATGCAGATTTATCTGTAGTTGGCGAAATAGAAGCAATGTTGAAAGTAGCTACCACAGGAAGCGCAGCCGATTGGGTAGTAAAAGTAATCGACGTATATCCATCTGACGCTGAAAATTATCCTGAAACTATGGATCATCTTAAAATGAGTAACTACCACATGATGGTACGTAGCGAAGTGATGAGAGGACGTTTTAGAAATAGCTTTTCTAAGCCTGAAGCATTCGAACCAAACAAAAAGACCGATGTAAATATTACGCTTCAGGGTGTAAACCATACATTTAAAAAGGGGCATAAGATGCAAATTCAGATTCAAAGTACATGGTTTCCTTTAATCGATTTGAATCCTCAAACCTATGTAGATAATATTTTTAGAGCTGAAAAGGAAGATTTTCAGAAACAGACACACACCGTATTTGGTGATTCGGCCATTAAATTTTCAGTATTAAAAAGATAACAGCGAATGTTCAGAAATCTAAGAATTATAGGTGCTGCTTTTGCCATTTTGGCGATTAGTTCTTGCAAAAATCAAAAGCAGGCGGAGTATTCTGAAGAAGAGATTGCGGAAGCATCCACTAAACTGAATCAATATTTTGAAGATCAGTTTGAGATTGAAGTGGAGGAATCTCCGATGATGCAAACCCAGTTGGGTAGAAAGACAAATTATGGGAAGTGGGATAATTTCTCTCATTTGCGCTATGCAAAAGAGCTAAAACAGGCGAGAGAGCGCAAAGATTATATCGATAAGATAGATCCAGTTTCATTAAATGCAGAATCCAATCTTAGCTATAAATTATATAAGCAAAATGTAGAAAATGAAATCGAGGATTATGAATTTCGATTTTATAACTATCCGGTAAATCAAATGTTTGGCTACCACGCCGATCTTCCTGCTTTTTTAATTAATAATCATAGGATCGATTCAGTTGCAGATGCCAAAGCCTATATTTCGAGATTAAACGGATTTACAAAAGCTTTTGAACAGGTTATTGGAGGCATTAAAATTAGAGAACAAAATGGTATCGTACCTCCCAAATTTGTTTTCGAGAAAGTAATTGATGATAGTCGCAATATTATAAAGGGGAAACCTTTCGAGAAGTCTGAAAATGCCAGTACACTTTTAGCAGACTTTAAGGAGAAGCTCAATAAATTAGAGATTGAAAGTTCTGATAAAGATCAGTTAATTGCTGAAGCAGAAAAAGCTTTAGTAGAACATGTTCAGCCTGCATATTTGTCTTTAATCGATCTCTTAGAAACTCAGCAAAAACGGGCTACTACTGAAAATGGAGCCTGGAAGTTTCCTAAAGGAGATAAATTCTATGAGTTAGCGCTTAAAAGGACCACGACCACCAATATGTCTGCAGATGAAATTCATGAATATGGGCTAAGCGAAGTGGCCAGAATTCATGGGGAAATGCAAAAGATTATGGATGAAGTGAAATTTGAAGGATCGCTACAGGATTTTTTCGAATTTATGAGAACCGACGAGCAGTTTTATTATGAAAATACTCCTGAAGCTAAAACACAATATTTAGATGATGCCAAAGGGATTGTCAATAAAATGCGTGGCAGTTTAGATGAACTGTTTTTAACTAAGCCAAAGGCTAAAATTAAAGTAAAAGCAGTAGAAAGTTTTCGTGAAAAAAGTGCAGGAAAAGCATTCTATCAACAACCTGCACCAGATGGATCGCGACCTGGTATTTTTTATGTAAATCTTTACGATATGCAAGCGATGCCAACGTATCAATTAGAAGCTTTAGCGCATCATGAAGGTATACCGGGACATCATATGCAAATCGCCATCGCGCAAGAATTAGATAGTATTCCTAAGTTTAGAAAATACGGAGGATATGGCGCGTATGTTGAAGGTTGGGGACTTTATAGCGAATATATTCCTAAAGAAATAGGCTTTTATAAAGATCCGTATTCTGATTTTGGACGTTTAGCGATGGAATTATGGAGAGCTTGTCGATTAGTTGTCGATACAGGTATTCACCACAAGAAATGGACAAGAGAAGAAGGGATCGAGTATTATAAGGAGAATACACCAAATGCCGAAAGTGACTGCATTAAGATGGTAGAGCGTCATATCGTTATGCCGGGGCAGGCAACTGCGTATAAAATAGGAATGAAGAAGATCCTGGACTTAAGAGAAAAGGCCAAAACTGCTTTAGGAGATAATTTTGATATCAAAGAATTTCATGATGTCGTGCTTTTAGATGGAGCATTACCGCTGAACGTCTTGGAGACTAAAGTTGATAACTGGATTGAAAATAACAAATAAATAATTGATCGTTCTGTAAATTTGCAGAACGATTTTTCTTTAAATAAGATACTATTGGAAAATAAAACGGAGTTAAAAACTGTGAAGTTAGTAAATACTGCCAATACAGAAGTAAGCATCGTAAATTTTGGAGCTGCCATTGGTAGCATAAAGTTTTACGATAAAAATCAAAAAATGGTGAATGTTATTGTTTCGCCACTAATTGAAGATTTGCCATCGGCGCTAAACAAAACCCATAATCAATGTTTTGGTGCTTCTATAGGAAGATATGCTGGGAGAATAACAGAAGGTAAATTTGAATTAGACGGAAAAGAACTCAGTTTGCATCAGGAAAATGGGGTGCATTTACACGGTGGTGAAAATGGATTTCATTATAAATACTGGGAGATCGTAGAAGAAAAACATGAAGATAATCCATCAGTAAAACTAAAATACTTTAGTAAGCACAACGAAGAAGGTTATCCCGGTAATCTAGAGGTTTTTGTAACCTATACACTTAATGAGGATAATAACTTAATTGTAGAGTACGAAGCGAAAACCGATAAAAAAACGGTAGTTAATTTAACCAATCATGCTTATTTCAATCTAAACGGAGAAGGTAGTGTAAGCGATCATTTTCTGAAAATCAATGCCGATAAGATTCTTGAGATAGATGAAAAACAATTGCCAACCGGTAATTTGAATAACCTGCGTGGCCATGCTAAAGATTTTGGTAAAAATCGATTAATAGGAAATAGAAATCTAGATGATACTTTTGTATTAAACAGTGATGGTGACGAACTATCTGCTCAGCTTTTTGCACCGCTTACCGGAATTAAGTTAGATATGTCTACAAATCAACCCGGAGTAGTTGTGTATGCGCCTGAATCGCTTCCTGACGATTTAACCTACCAAACAAGAATATCAGAATTTCCTTCTATTTGTTTTGAAGGACAAAATTTTCCCGATGCACCAAATTTCAGAAATTTTCCTAATAGCATTTTAGAGCCGGGTGAGGATTATTATAATAGAATTAGCTTCAAATTTAGTGTCAAAAAATAGTGAAAATGACTATAACTGTAATTTTTACAGTTATAATTTAAAAAAGTGATATCTTTAGCATAATATTGTGAAAATTTTATTTCATTTGATATAGGGTGAAATTTCCTAAAATTGGGAGACTACATCGATATATGATCAACACTTGATATTTTCTCAAAAAATAAATTAAACTAATTTTTATGGAATTTGAATTACTGGATGTGATAGTATTCATTGCTTACGGTCTACTTATAATCGGTGTAGGATTATGGGTTTCTCGTGGGAAAGGGGATACATCAGAAGATTATTTCCTGGCAAGTAAATCATTGCCTTGGTGGGCGATTGGAGCATCTCTAATTGCAGCAAACATTTCCGCGGAACAATTTATAGGGATGTCCGGTTCTGGTTTCGCACTTGGTTTAGCTATTGCTTCCTACGAGTGGATGGCGGCCATAACCTTAATTGTAGTTGGTAAATTTTTCTTACCCATTTTTATTGAAAAGAAACTCTATACGATTCCAGAATTCATTGAAGTTCGTTACAGTAAGAACCTGAAGACGATTTTAGCGATTTTTTGGATTTGTTTATTCATTTTCGTCAATCTTACATCAGTTCTTTATTTAGGAGCAACAGCATTAGATACCATTATCGGTAATGGTGATGGCGAAATCTTTATGCAATGTATTATCGGTCTTGCATTATTTGCAGCTGCTTATTCGCTTTACGGTGGTCTATCTGCTGTAGCGTGGACAGATGTTGTGCAAGTGGTATTGTTAGTAATTGGTGGTCTTATAACCACTTATATTGCATTAGAACATGTTTCTAGTGATGGTAATATATTTACTGGTATGGCAGAAGTTTATGATCAGGTACCAGAGAAATTTTCTATGATTCTAGATAAAGGTGAAATCATAACTCCAAATGGTAAAGATGCATGGTGGGATTTGCCAGGTATTGCTGTTTTAGTTGGAGGTCTTTGGGTTGCTAACCTTTACTATTGGGGATTCAACCAGTATATTATTCAGAGAACGCTGGCTGCAAAAAGTTTAAAAGAATCTCAACGCGGAATCGTACTTGCTGGATTTTTAAAGATATTAATTCCGCTTATTACGGTAATTCCTGGAATCATAGCATTCGTTATGAATACTGATGCAGGTGGTAATATTGCAGAAGGTGTTACCGATATTTCTTTCTTTAGTGAAAACGGAAGTATCATAAACGATAACGCCTCTCCTTGGCTTATTAAAGAGTTTATTCCAGCAGGTTTAAAAGGACTTGTATTAGCAGCACTAGCGGCGGCAATCGTTTCTTCTTTAGCTTCCATGCTGAACTCTACAGCGACTATCTTTACGATGGATATTTATAAACCTTACTTCCAGAAGAAAGCAGGAACTTCAGAAAAAGGATTGGTAAATGTTGGTAGAATTACCGCTACTATATCGCTTATTATTGCGATAATATTGGCGCCACAATTAAAAAGTTTAGGACAGGTTTTTCAATATATTCAGGAGTACACGGGAGTAGTTAGCCCAGGTATTCTTGCGGTATTTATGTTAGGTCTTTTCTGGAGGAAAACAACCAATAAAGCTGCAATTTGGGGAGTTTTAGTTTCAATTCCTATAGCGCTATACTTTAAAATTGGGCCGAATGGATGGATTGATTCTCCACTATTTATTACCTGGCCATTTATGCACCAAATGATGGCTACATGGATTCTTACCATGATTATCATGGCAATTATCACTTATGCTGAAACTGGTGGTAAAGTTCAGGAGAAATCGATTGTGTTGTCGAGAGGGCTATTTAAAACAGGACCAGTTTTCAATATTTGTAGTTTTGCAATCATTTTAATAATTGCGATGCTATATGCTATGTTCTGGTAGAACAAACAAAGTAGATGATATAAAAAAATCCCGAAGCAAATATGCTTCGGGATTTTTTATTGGTGGTTAGTTGGATGCTATTGTTTACTATTTTAAATAATGAATATCGCTTAAATTCTGTAGGGTTTTTGCTGCCTGCTCTGCAGTGATATCACGTTGAGGTCCTGCGAACATTTCGTATCCTACCATAAATTTCTTCACGGTAGCCGATCTTAGCAACGGAGGATAGAAACTCATATGCCAGTGCCATTCTGGGTATTCTCCGCCATCTGTAGGTATTTGATGGATTCCGCTAGAATAGGGGAAGGAGGTTTCAAAAAGGTTATCATATTTTATGGTGAGTTTTTTAAGAATTTCAGCAAAAGCTTTTTCTTCTTCTTCGTTTAACTGACCAATGTGCTGCTGATGTTTTTTAGGCGCGATCATAATTTCGTATGGCCAAACCGCCCAATAAGGAACTAAGGCTACAAAATGTTCATTTTCAACTATAATTCGTTCTTTCGCCTCTAATTCTTGCTTAAGGTAATCGCCTAAAAGACTCGATTTATTCTTTTCCCAATATTCTTTAAAATGGGCAGATTTTTTCTGAACTTCAGTAGGAATAGACATTTGTGACCAGATTTGCCCATGTGGATGCGGATTACTGCAACCCATAATTGCACCTTTATTTTCGAAGATCTGAACGTAATTGATGTTCTCTTGGCTTCCTAATTCAGCATATTCTTTTTTCCAGGTTTTAACTACTTTGGTAATATCTTCTGCTTCCATTAAAGGTAGCGTAAGCGAGTGATCTGGAGAAAAACAAACAACCTTGCAAATACCAACTTCGGTTTCAGCTTTCATTAAACCGTTTTCCTGAGTTTCTACAGGGCTATCGATTAATAATGCTGAAAAGTCATTTATAAAAGTATAAGGCTCTTTATAATCTGGATTAGTGTCACCTGTGCTTCGAGTATTACCAGGGCATAAATAGCAGCTAGGGTCGTAAGTCTCCTTTTTAGGTGTGGTGTCTTTTTCGGTTTTTCCCTGCCAGGGTCTTTTAGTACGATGTGGCGAACAAAGTATCCATTCGCCAGTTAAAATATTATATCGTCTATGAGGAATCGAATTAATATCGTGACTCATTTTTATGATTTTCGGTTAGTAATTAAAGTTTTTCTACAATTGTCCCTTCACTCGGTAAAACAGCAATCGTATCTAATTTTATATTGAATTTCTTGTAGTAAGCTTCTGCTGCTTCAGCAACATATTCGTCGATTTTATCGGCTTCAATTAAATTGATTGTACAGCCACCAAAACCGCCACCCATCATTCGAGAACCATAGATATAATCTTTATCTCTGGAAAATTCGACTAGAAAATCAAGTTCCGGGCAGCTCACTTCGTAATCGTGCTGAAGCCCGTCATGAGAACCATACATCAGCGTTCCAAATTCGCTAAGTTCGCCAGATTTTATAGCAGTTGTAGCATTCATCACGCGCTCATTTTCTTCAATCACGTAACGCGAGCGTTGATATTGCTTTCCTTCTAATTTATCCTCGAATTCTGAAAGCATTTCTAAATTTACATCACGAAGACTTTTTACTTCAGGATATTTTTGCTGAATAACTTCAACCGCAGTTTCACATTCTTGTCGGCGAGTATTGTATTCGCTGTCGGCCAAATTGTGAGAAACATTGGTATTCAGTAAAAGTAATTTGCAAGATTTGAAATCTGCCGGAATATATTCAGCATGTAAACTTTCACAATCTAAAAGAATGATGTGATCTTTTTTGCTCATTACTGATGCATATTGATCCATAATTC
This sequence comes from Zunongwangia endophytica, assembly GCF_030409505.1. Lineage (NCBI taxonomy): Bacteria > Pseudomonadati > Bacteroidota > Flavobacteriia > Flavobacteriales > Flavobacteriaceae > Zunongwangia > Zunongwangia endophytica. Next base: position 303,346 of record NZ_JAUFPZ010000002.1, read on the forward strand.
CGCATTTATTACCTACAAAATTGTGTTCCGCTTTTTGGGATAATTTGGTAATTTCAGTTTTGCTTAATCCAAGATTGAAAAGTGCATTTAGTCCTGACGCAAACCCACATTCTAAAGCTGCCGAAGAACTTATTCCGGCGCCCGTAGAAAGATCACTTTCAATTACGCAATCAAAACCTTTAATAGATTTTCCAAGCGCCTTTAATTCGTTAGTCACTCCAAGGACATAATTCTCCCAGGAATTTTCACTTATCGAAAGATTATTAGCATCATATTCTAAGTAGGCGTTATAAGTAGCACTGTAAACTCGACACGTACTTTCTGTATCATTTTCTTTAAATTCTAAATAGATTTTTTTGTCGATGGCTGTGGGCATCACAAAGCCATTATTATAATCTGTATGTTCGCCAATAAGATTTATTCTTCCTGGTGAGGCAACTTTAATTACAGGCTTAAAATCGGTAAAAGTTTCTGGTAAATTATGCGCGTTTGCTGAAGTACTCAATATGCTTATTTTTAGTAAATTTATAACTCAAATATAATAAACGTAATTTTTACATTCATCTTTTTAAAAGATTATTTTTCAACTATTTCCTTATATTTATCTGAAAATTGTCTAAAATACGTTTATGACCCCAACTTTAAAAGATCAATATGTTCAGAAAGATAAGATGTATGTGGCAACCGACTGTATTATTTTTGGTTTTGATGCCGGAAAGTTGAAATTACTTGTTTTTAAACGTAGGGTTGCTCCATTTTTAGGCACATGGTCTTTAATTGGAAGTTTTGTGAGAATGGAGGAGGATGTAAGCAACGCAGCAAAACGTGTGCTTGCCGAGATTACAGGTTTAGACAATGTTTTTATGGAACAGCTAAAAGCTTACGGAGTCGCAGATAGAGATCCAGGTTATAGATGCGTTTCTATTGCACAATATGCATTAATTAGAATCGATGAATACGATAAAGAATTAACCGAAAAGCATGGCGCGCATTGGTTTGATGTAGAAGAATTGCCCGAACTTGTTTTGGATCATAACCAAATGGTAATTGATGCCATGGCTCGATTAAAAAGAAAAGCCAGATATCAACCGATAGGATTTGAACTTCTTCCTGAAAAATTCACTATACCGCAATTACAATCCCTTTATGAAGCGATTTATCAGAAAAAGCTTGATGATCGGAATTTCAGAAAAAAATTGATGAGTCTTGGTTTGTTGATTAAGCTGAATGAAAAAGACAAAAGCGGATCCAGACGTGGGGCATTTTTGCATAAATTCGATTATACGAATTACCAAAAATTGGCGAAATCTGGTTATAATTTTGAAATAGCTTAATTTATTGAGATTATATTTGACATTTCAATAGAAATATAGCTTTTAAAGTGTATTTTTAATTTCTAAGCTTTATTTGTAAACTACAATCAAATTTAGAAAAATGAGCAAAACCAATCGAAGATCTGCTATTAAAGCCATGACGCTTGGAGCCGGAGCTTTGGGATTGAGTCCGTTTTCTACGTTACAGGCAGAAACTAAAACCATAGACTTAAATCCTAAGCGTTTAAAAAATAACATTAAGCATTCTGCATGCCGATGGTGTTACCAAAATATCCCTCTAGAAGAATTTGCTGAAAATGCTGCCAAAATTGGCTTAACGGGAATTGATCTTTTAAGACCAGAAGAATGGGATACGGTAGAGAAGTATGGATTAAAATGCTCGATGGCCACCGATACGTTTGCTGATATTGTAAACGGCTTTAATGAAACTAAAAATCATCAACATCTTCAGGAATCTTATAAGCCTTTAATCGAAAAGGCTGCTAAACGAGGGATCAAAAATGTGATTGTATTCTCTGGAAATCGAAGAGGAATGGACGATGAAACCGGATTTAAAAATTGTGTTACCGGCTTGAAACCACTTTTAGAATATGCTGAAGAACGCAATGTGAATTTAGTAATGGAGCTTTTAAATAGTAAAGTGAATCATCCCGATTATATGTGTGATCATACCGAATGGGGCGTAAAACTAGCAAAACGTACAGAAATGCCAAATTTTAAATTGCTCTATGATATTTACCACATGCAAATTATGGAAGGTGATGTTATCGCAACTATAAAAAAACATCATAAATACATCAATCATTATCATACCGGCGGAGTACCGGGAAGAAATGAAATTAATGATTCACAGGAATTATACTATCCGGCAATAGTTAAAGCGATTATAGAAACCGGTTTTGATGGGTATCTTGCTCAGGAATTTGTACCTACTTATGATGATAAACTGGCAGCTTTAAAAGAAGGAATTAAAATATGTGATGTATAATCGCGATCATACATCACATATTCCATATTTTAATCTCTACGTTGTTGCTTCGGAATTTTCTTTAAAGAACTCGGCGGTCCAACAAATATTCTTGCAGCTTCCCTAACGCTACTTGCGTGGCGCATATTCTTAAAGATATCCACCCATACATGAAATACATGTTTTACAGGGTTAAAATGCTTAGGTTGATCTATAATTCCGTAGATCGACTTTTCTCTTTCAGGCTCAAAAGTTCCTAACAAACGATCCCAAATTATAAATGTAGAACCATAATTTTTATCTAAATATTGTTCGTTACGACCGTGGTGCACACGGTGATGGGAAGGCGTTACGAATAGAAAGCTAAACCATTTAGGCATTCTGTCAATTAATTCGGTATGTATCCAAAACTGGTAAAGCACAGCAATTTGGTGACAGATAAAAAAGACGATAGGGTTAAATCCTAAAAAACTGATTGGAATAAAGAATATCACTTTAATCTGCTGGGTCCAGGATAATCTAAAAGATGTCGATAAGTTATACTTTTCAGAATTATGGTGCGTTACGTGAGTGGCCCATAAAAAATTAATTTCATGTCCATATCGATGCGCCCAATATCTACAAAAGTCTAAAATAACGAAACATAAAATGCTCGTAAACCAATTTGTTGGTATGCTCCATGGTACAATATTATAAACCCATAACACCAATCCAAACATTATAGATTTGGTTACAAGTCCCTGGAGCACATAAACCAGGCCGATGCTTAATGATGTAAGAAAGTCTTTTTTCTCATACCATTCTCGTTTTGTTTTCCAGCTGTAATAAAATTCTAAAAGAGCCAAACCAATCATAAGGGGGGCGGCATATAGAATTAAATCGGGGGCACTGGAAACAACACTATCTAAGGTGATTTCCTCTTTCATGGGGGTAATTTTTGTTTTTTTGAATTATAACAGAAATTATTTCCATCAACAAATTTAAGATCACAAGATTTTAAATTTTAACGTTTGCCTTTCAGGGCTTGTTTAATCTGGCTTCAGCATGTTTCCGAACCAAGAATAACCTATAGATAAATTTACAGAATATCCATTTAAATCTTCATAAAAATCATTCTTAGAAACGAATAATTTCGCTCTAATTGCGCTAAAAGAAATTTCTTTTCTTCCTAGAAATAAATTAGGAACCGTATTAATATAAGTTCTAAATTTAAAATCGGCACTTAACCCAAATAGAAAATTAAAATCAGTGATAATTATATCATCATCATCATCATCATCATCATCATTTTGTGAAAATTCTGTAATTGCGAAACCTGCAAAAGGTGCTAATTTCAATTTCGAATTGTCAATTATGGCGTAACCGTAAGAAATATCTATCAAGGCCAACGTAAATCGTTCTTTTTGTTCCCAATAGGTGTTCCCTAGATATTCATTTTCTACGCGTCCCCCAGATAGCGCTGTGTTTATATTTAAAATCGAATTTTTAAATGCTAAATCGAAACCAAATAAAAAGCTTATAGAATTACCGAAATGTTCTTCTACCTCGCCAGTACGAAAGCTATAGAGCGCGCCTACGTTAAATCCAATTCCAAAGTTTGCTTTCTCGTACTCCGGCAATTTATTATTATTATAAATATCCAGCCGGTCTTCGATATTGGGTTTCCATTGTAGTATTACAGCATAGTCTCTACCGTAGTCACTTTGTTTTTGGAACATAGCAACTTCATCATTTAAGTTCTGATAAATGTTCTGAAAAACGGTTTCAGCTGAATAATAAGAGCCTAATCTATCTAGTTCGTATTGTAATTTTCTCCTGTATAATTCAGCAATATCAAATATAACCTGATTGTACTCTAGGTTTTCTTCAGTTTTAAAATCTGGATGCACCCAAGATATCTGCGGATCGATGTAACAGAATGATTGTAATCTTAAAATTACCGTATCCTTGCGTTTTTGTTTTTCCGTAGTATACCCAATAGTATATTTTAATTCTGAAATAGAATGTTCAAAAGCGATTTCACGTTCCTGAAAGTCGCTCCAGGTTAAATTTCCTTCTTTCCAGTCTTTTCTGGAAACCTGACTGTGTACCCCTACAAAAGCGAAGTAGATGATGATACAAAAATGTTTGATTTTCATTAATGATTATGGATTATGCATCCAATAAGTAAATTTGATCGATATAAATTATAATTTAAAAATGAATAAATAAATAGTTATAAATAACGGTTAAAAGTATATAATTTTCTTGATATAGAACTATTAAAATAAATGCTAAATATAAAATTTTCAGAAGGTTAGGGGAGTGATTCTAAAACGAAAAGAGCCGCCATTTGGCAGCTCTTTTATAACGTAACTATTTTAGTTGTTTATCCACATTTGGAAGAACCACAATCTTTACAGGTTAGGCAGCCTTCCTGATAGATGAGATTCGAAGAATTACAATTGCTACATTTTTCTTTTTTCGCAACGGTACCATCTTCGATAAAGCGCTTTAATGCTCTAGCGACTCCGTTTTTCCAGGTATTAATAGATTCTGTGTCTAATTGCAGACTATTCACAAGATTTACAACATTGTCGATCGCCATACCATGTCTAAGCGTACTTGAGATAAGTTTCGCGTAATTCCAGAATTCCGGATTAAACTTATGTGATAATCCTTCTATAGTTGTTTTATAACCTCTTTTATTTTTATACTGAAAGTCGTAACGGGAAGAACCATCATCATTTCGGTTTTTAATGATCAATCCTTCATTAACCCAACGCGGAATAAGAATACCATCTTCATCATCTGAAAATCCGGTAAAAATTTCATAAGGTCTACCATCAATTAAACCAATAAAGGCAATCCATTTGTCTTTATTATTCTGAAAACGTACCACGTCAGCTTCTAAAACCTGTGGGCGTTTAGTAGGGAATATGCCTTCAGCATCATTCTTTTCTTCCTTTTTCTCTTCATTCGAAATTAATACTCCAGAGCGGGAGCCATCACGATAGACGGTAACTCCTTTACATCCCGCTTCCCATGCTTCTAAATAAAGTTTACCTACAAGCTCTTCGCTCACATCATTTGGTAAATTGATCGTAACACTAATTGAATGGTCTACCCATTTTTGTACAGCTCCCTGCATTCTTACTTTACTTAACCAATCTACATCGTTACTGGTAGCCTGGTAGTAGGGAGAAGCTTTTACCAATTCGTCTAACTCGGCATTGGTATAATTTCTATCTATATCGTGGTCATTTATCTTCATCCATTCTTTGAAACGATGGTGGAAGACCACATATTCTTCCCAGCTATCGCCAACTTCATCTACAAAATCAACGCGAGAATCCTTATCATTAGGATTTACTTTTCTACGACGTTTGTAAACTGGCAAGAAAACAGGTTCTATTCCCGATGTTGTTTGCGTCATTAAACTAGTAGTACCAGTTGGTGCAATAGTTAGTAATGCGATATTTCTACGGCCATGCTCTAACATGTCGTAATATAATTTTTCATCAGCTTCTTTTAATCGAAGGATAAATGGATTTTCTTTTTCTCTTTCAGAATCGAAAATAGTAAAAGCACCTCTTTCTTTTGCAGTATCTACGGAAGCACGATAAGCAGCTAGTGCGATATTTTTATGAATTTCGGTTGAAAAAGCTACGCCTTCTTCACTTCCATATCTTATTCCTAAACCGGCAAGCATATCACCTTCAGCAGTGATTCCAATTCCTGTTCTACGACCTTCCTGTGCTTTTTTCTTGATGTTTAACCAAAGATTTCGCTCTACTCCCTTAACCTCTTCGCTTTCAGGATCGGCTTCAATTTTATCAAGAATAGCGTCGATTTTTTCTAATTCAAGATCAATAATATCGTCCATTATACGCTGAGCTGCGCTAATATGCTTTTTGAAAAGCTCATAGTTGAATTTTGCCTTCTTTGTAAAAGGATCATCAACGTAAGAAAATAAATTGATGGCTAACAAGCGGCAAGAATCGTAAGGACAAAGCGGAATTTCACCACAAGGATTTGTCGAAACGGTTTTATAACCTAGATCGGCATAACAATCGGGTACCGATTCGTTAATTACGGTGTCCCAGAATAAAATCCCCGGTTCAGCCGATTTCCAGGCATTATGAACAATTTTTTTCCAAAGTTTTTCTGCTTCAATTTCTTTACTGAATTTAGGCGCTTCACTGAAAACCGGATATTTTTGCGTATAAGCTGTTTGATTTTTTACAGCTTTCATAAATTCGTCATCAATTCTCACAGAAACATTTGCGCCGGTAACTTTACCTTGTTCCATTTTGGCATCGATAAAATCTTCTGAATCGGGATGATTAATCGATACAGAAAGCATTAAAGCACCACGGCGACCATCTTGCGCTACTTCTCTTGTAGAGTTAGAATAGCGCTCCATAAAAGGAACAATACCTGTTGATGTTAACGCTGAATTTTTTACCGGTGAACTTTTTGGTCGAATATGGGATAAATCGTGTCCCACACCGCCACGACGTTTCATAAGTTGCACCTGTTCCTGGTCTATTTTCATGATTCCGCCATAAGAATCTGAGCTTCCATCATTGCCAATAACAAAACAGTTTGATAGCGATGCAATTTGATGAGGATTTCCAATCCCGGCCATCGGGCTACCTTGTGGAACGATATATTTAAAATCTTTTATAAGATCGAAAACTTCATCTTCAGACATCGAATTTGGATAGCGTTGCTCTACTCTTGCAATTTCTTTTGCAATTCTGCGATGCATATCATTAGGGGTAAGCTCATAAATATGACCATCAGAATCTTTTAGTGCATACTTATTTACCCAAACACGAGCAGCAAGATCGTCTCCTTTAAAATATTCTAATGAAGCTTTAAAAGCTTCATCCTGAGTGTATGTTTTTGCAGTCTTAGGAGTTGTTTCTACAGGCATAAATCACGTCTTTTAAAAATTTGGAAGGTAATTTTTGGAAAGGTAAATGTAACTAAATATTTAAGAGTAATCTGGGGGTAGATTACGAAAGTTATCAATAGAAAGTTGTTAATAAATTGAAATTCAATAAATTAAAAATTTATCAACAGGCGATGGTTTACAAATAAGAAAAATATAATGGAATGAAAATTTGGCGGTTTTGATATTGCTGAATTTTAACAGCTTTAACTTCTGATGCGAAAAATGAATTTGAAATTTTTCATTCTTAAAAAGGAAGTATTTGTTTAGATAATTAAAAAGTTTATAGACTAAGAATAAAAAAGGGGATAATATTTCTATTATTCCCTTTTTCAATAAATCCTGTTTTTTTATTCAGTTACAGACCAGATTGCATAGCCATTAGCAGGTGCCTCAATAGTCACTTCTCCATTTTCATCTGCCATTGGATAATAGGAAGAATTTTCTGAATAGTCCATCAAAATAGTACTATTCCAACTTGTAGTAATTGTTCTTCTTTTCGCATTTCCGGATGTATTTATGTAAAGAATAAGCCCTGGATTATTACCATCGCCGTTTCTTTGCATAATATATTCATCGTTATCATTATATATAATATTTACCGATCCAGTAGCCAAACTATTATGAATACTTATCAATTTATTTAGCTGCTCTTGGAATTCCGGGTTTTCATAATCTAAATAGAAAATTGTAGGATACCCGGGATGAGTCATTATAAAAGCATAAGCTTTAAGTTTATTTTCTGAAGCAATAATGTTGTCTTCATTATCATCTTTTTCGGTATCATGGTTTGCGGTAAAAGTAACCGCTTTTTCAGGATGTGTTTGCCAGACTTGATCATTAGTAAGCTCTGTAAGATCGTCATTGCGATCGAATGCCTGTTCCATAGTGTAAAAAGCAGCAAAATCGAATGCGCCGCTTCCGGTAGCATCAATGTGATTCCTGATAATTTCAGGATTACCATCCCAAAGTTCACTTACCGAAAATCCGCCAACTTCTTCTAACCAATCCTGAATTACAAAATCTTCGAATCCAAGAACATAATCGAAACGCCATCCATCAAATCCCATCACGTTTTTATAGTATTTGGCAACAGAATTTTCATCTTTCCATAACCAGTCTTGAACGCGTTCTCTATGATGATCTAAGTTTGTTTCTTGGTAAAATAAACTTGGCGGATCGTATTCGCTTACGCTATTAGGATAAAAATCTTCGTAATCTCTATTAAACATTCCTGAAGCATTGCCATGAGTTTCGTCGAAAAGCGTGTATGTATCTCTTTCACGATAAGGATTGTATTCCAAACCACCACCAGAATTATGATTTAAAACGATATCAGCGATTACTTCAATATTATTATCGTGAGCCACGCTTATCATACCTTCTAGCTCTTCACGAGTTCCAAATCGTGTAGGAATAGTACCATGCTGCTCGTAATTTCCAAAATCAAAATAATCGGATGGATCGTAACCCATAGAATATCCACCAGATTGTCCTTTACTTGCTGGCGGAATCCATATTCGATTAACACCTACATTCGCCCAGCCCTCAATTTTTCCTGAAATGGTATTCCACCATTCAAACCTTGGTTCTACATCCCAATAAAAAGCTTGCATCATTACTCTAGATCCATTATCGTAATCTGATAAGTTTAATGCTGAAACTGGTTCGGGTTGCTCCATACCATTATCATCGTCTGAATCTACAACCGTATCATCATCTGAAGAACAACTAAATATAAGAGCCAAAACCAGAAAATAGAGTAGAGGTGTACTTGTGATTTTTTTCATAAGAAAAGAAGTTAAAAAAGGCTGCCATGGCAGCCTTTTTATTAGTAAATTTTATTCTGCAACCTGTGGGATTAATAAGAAGCGTCCATCTAGATCATTAAACCAAATACTATAGGTTCCTGGAGTTGCAGTAATATTTTCACCTCCTAAATTAGTTTCTCCACTAATTGCTGCTAAAGCGATACCCCAACTTACATCCCATGCATCGTTGGCTCTAAATTTAAATTCGCCATCGTTAAACACGAAATCTTTGGTATACCAAATATGAGGATTAAACTCAGATTGAGTCATGTCGGTATCGGCATCCCAACCTGCTGGAGTTGAATCACCAATGATCCCTATGCTTTCATAAGTAGCAGATGCACTAGCATCAACTTCATCGAAAGAGTAAGTTCCATCAGCAACATTAATGGTAAAGCTATAATAAGCATCATTACTTACAGTGAAAGCCTGAGGATCGTTATCCAAGTCCTCACTACTTGTAGCGACACCTTCGTTAAGACCCCATTGTGGTTGCCAATTTCCTAAACTTTCTAACAGTTTAAAACCTTGAACATCAGCGCCTCCTGCAAATCGTCCTTCAAAATAATAAAGGTCATCATTTTCAGCATCTCTAAATAATGGTGTATTGTTGTTATTATTGTTCCAACCGGCAGCTGTGGCATCTCCAACAAGATAGAGTTCTCTTTTAAGCTCTATAACATCTCCTGTTTCTTCTGGTAGTGTAACCGATACCATTAGAATTTCTGAAGTTTGCGCTACTACGTTGCCAGCATTGGCACCAACATAAGCTCTAACTTTGAAATATACATTGCCAGTATTTAGAGCTTCGGTTTCAGGATCATTATCTAAACCAGCTTCCTCTGCTAATTCTAGCATTTGTCCTACAGTAACGGCCAGATTCGTTTGTGTTATGTCTCCCAAGACATCGTAACTACTAAAATTTTCCTCAGTAGACGCCTGGAGTTCGTAATTTACAGGAGTTTGAACGTCGAAATCAACTTCGTTCCAAACAAATCTTTCCGCAAGATTATTGCTATTAGCAGCAGATAATGTATAGGTTTCCGCAGGAGTATTCATAAAATTAATTCCGTCGGGATCTGGCTTTGCAGTAAACGTAAAGTCATCATCTTCGGTACAAGCTGTAAAGCTTAATAATGCGATAAACGCGATGAATAATAGTCTTAACTTTTTCATTGTAACTTGATATTTATTAATAGCCTGTATTTTGTGTTAAATTAGGATTGATCAAAATGATATTACTTGGTAATGGAAATAAAGTTCTGTAGTCACTTACAGCGGTTCCTGATTTAGAACCACCTTTAAATGGCCATAAATAGTTGCCAGAAGTATAATCGTTATAGCGAATAAGGTCTGTTCTTCTTTGTCCTTCCCAGTATAATTCGCGTGCTCTTTCATCCAAAATAAAGTCCGTATTAAGATCGCTTGAAGAAATATTGCCTTCAGAATTACCAAAAGCTCTTTCTCTCAGTTCATTAATATAACCTACTGCATCCTGAACGTTACCTCCAGAGCCACCACGTGTTACCGCTTCCGCGTAGGTAAGATAGATTTCTGCCATTCTAATTAAAGGAAGATCGGTGTCCACAAAGTCACCACCTTCATCACTACCAGCATTACCTTCAGAATCAATATTTGTGAACTTGGTAACTGCATATCCATCACTAAAAGTGTTGGCAATAGTATTGATTTCTAAATTTTGTCCTTCAGTAAAGAACATCGCTCTTTGATCTGCCCACTCTGTAGGGTTTCCATCTTCGTCTGAAGCAGATACTGCATAATCGAATTTATTCACTAGGGCTTTGGTAGTTCTTAGTCCAGACCATCCACCATTAACTCCAAATGAAGAAGGATCCATGTCTCCACCGATGGCAGCATGAACAAGAAAACTTGTACCACCATAAGTTCTAGAATTATTTCCATCAAAATTAAGTGCAAAAATAAATTCATTCTGAGCACCATTTCTATCGTTATCAGCAAGAAAAAGTTCGTCGTAAGCTGAACCGTTTCCATTCGCATCTACTGTATTTATGCTGTAAGAAGAGTTTATAACTTGATTAGCGAAAGTAATAGCATCGCTATTATGATCTTCCCCAATCCAAACTTCTGCATTCAAATATAATTTAGATAGTAAAGCCCAAGCTGCAACACGATCTACGCGTCCATATTCTTTTGCACCGCTTTCCACTAAAATATCTTGAATTTCAGTTAATTCAGTTTCCACAAAATTGAATATTTCTTCTCGAGAATTTTGCGCAGGTAACTCAGTTGAAACTACGGTTACTAGAGGAACGTTTCCGTAGAGATCAATAAGGTTATAGTAAGCAAAAGCTCTTAGAAATCTTGCTTCTGCGATATAAGAATCTATTACAGGATCTTCTAAAGCTGATGCATTTGAAATAAATGAGTTGCAAAATGAAACTTCCTGAGCCAGTCGATAATACATCGCTGTTGTAAAATCATTACCAGCTCCCCAGCTCATAGCATGCAAATTGGGAAGTCCCGGATCACCCCAACCTACCACAGCATTATCTGTCGTAAGCTCGTTTAAGTTAAATAGCATTCTAGAATATTGAGAAGTACCCTCGTCTATTCCCGATATATCGGGTTGCCCTGAAGGACCTTCTTGGCCGGTTAAGGCTAAACTTGCATAAAGTTTAGCTAAAGCACCTCTAGCTTCCTCGGCATTAGTAAAAACATCGTTTTCTGTAAAGCTATCTGGATCGATTGGTGTCTGATCCAAATCGTCATGGCAAGACACTAAAATGAGTGTCGGAATGACAAGTGCTAATTTCTTTATATAATTCATTTTCATTATTCTTTATTTTAGAAATTAAGATTTACACCAACTGTAAATGTTCTTGGTCTAGGGTAGAAATTATTATCAATACCTCCATTGATTTCAGGATCAAGACCATCATAATCGGTAATAGTCAATACATTCTGTACGGTGCTATAAAGTCTTAGACTCGATTCTTCAAAAATCTGGTCGAAAGTATAACCAAGTGTTATATTATCTAATTTGAAGAAAGAAGCATCTTGAACATAGTAATCACTTTGTAAGTTAGTCTCAGTTAAACTCTGGAAACCCGTATCAAAATAATTGCTGTGTAAATTTGTAAGAATACTATTTTCAGTAGCTCTGATCTCGTACGATTTAGCAGAGGCCATATTATTATATGCATAATTACCTAAGCTTGCTCTAGAAACTACCGCTAAATCCCAGTTGTTGAAACTTACATTCATATTTAATCCCATAGTTATATCTGCAAATGGATCTTTATACAAATACTTGTCTTCATCATTTATCTGGTTATCTCCGTTGCGATCTACATAAGCACCTTCTATTGGTCGTCCTGCTTCATCATAAACTTGTTTGTAAACCCAGTAGCTAAAAGGAGAATATCCTTCTTTATGTAATTGAATATTGTTACCAGTACCACCGTTAATACCACCAACTTCGGTTTGATCTGGTAAATTGGTAATTTCGTTTTTATTGTATGCAATATTGTAACCGATACTCCATTTGAAATCTTCAGTTTGTACAGGAATGACGTTCAGTTCGAATTCAATTCCTTTATTTTCCATGTCACCTATATTTTTATCAATTCCATTCGAGAAATTGGTAAATGGATCTACAATAACATAACTTATCATATCTTCGGTTTTTTTAAGATACGCATTAAAAGAACCTGAAATTCTATTATCAAATAAGGAATAATCGATTCCTGCATTAATGGTTCTACCAACTTCCCATCTTAGATCTTCATTTATAGCTTCTGGACGATATGTTTGATAATATGAAGAACCAAATTGATAGTATGCATTTTGTTGAGATGCGGTATATCGAGTTAAAAATAAGTAGTTGCCTAAACCGTTAACGTTTGCAATCTCTCCATAACCAACACGAACTTTTAGTTGGTCTACCGTATTCGATTTAAAGAAATCTTCGTTATTGATGTTCCATGCCAAAGCCATCGAAGGGAAATATCCCCAACGATCATCAGGATTTAATTTTGAAGATGCATCGGCTCTTAAAGTGGCAGTTAATAAATAGCGATCTGCATAATTGTAGTTTGCTCTTCCAAAATAAGAAAGAAGAGTATTCTCGCTTTTATCGATCACTACAGGATCAAATCCATCTTGTAATCTTTCGCTGTTATAACTATCATCTGCTCTTTCAAAACTTTGATAAGAGTATCCAAGAACAGCATTAAGACTGTGTTCGTCAAAATCCTTATCATAAGTTAGATAAGCATCAAAAAGTTTATTAGTACTAATGTTGCTATAAGTAACATACGATCCATCCCAATCTAATTGCGAAGAAGGCATATTTTCTGAAACTATAGTTCTTCCGTTACTATTCGTTTTATCTAAACCAACATTTACGGTAGCAGTTAAATCTGGAAAAAAATGCAGTTTGTAATCTATTTTAGCATTTCCTATAAATCTTCGCACTTCTGCAGCATCATGTTTTTCGTTAATTAATGCAATAGGATTTACGGGAGCTAAATTGTTTAATACAAACCTGTCAGCATCTTCACTATATGTTAACCAGGAATTATAGTTGCTAAATGGAGAGTTTTCATCGTAAATAGCCTGAGTAGGATCGTAATCTACAGCAGTTCCAATAGCATCACGATTTGCAAATGTATTTTCTGTATACATACCTCGTCCATTAAGCTCTACTTTTAAATGACCTTCCATAAAACTAGGTCGCAAGCTTACAGATCCTGTAGTTCTGGAGAAATTATCACCAGATAAAATACCATCTTGATCTGTATAACCAAGAGATGCACGAGTTGGCATAAAACCTCCAATATTTCCAGTCGTACTTAGATTGTGATCAAAACCAATAGCTTCAGAATAGATTTCTTTTTGCCAATCCATATCGGCATTTCCTAATCTTTCGATCGCCGCTTCATTTCCTACTTCATTTACTAATGATGTAAACTCTTCAGCATTCATAACATCTACATAATTGGTAGGTCTTGAAACTGTCGTGTTGCCAGAATAATTAAATTTGAATTCTCCTCCTTTTCCTTTTTTGGTGGTAATTAAAATTACTCCATTTGCAGCACGAGAACCGTAGATCGCAGTAGAAGATGCATCCTTTAATACCGTCATGCTTTCAATGTCATTCGGGTTGATGAAGTCTAATGGGTTTCGGGATCCACCAACATTACTGTTATCTAATGGAATTCCGTCAACCACGTAAAGCGGAGAACTATTCAAAGAAATAGACCCAATTCCACGAATATTAATATTTTGTCCCTCACCAGGCGCTCCACCACCCGATGTAACGGTAACTCCGGCTATTTTACCGGTTATTAACTGCCCGGCAGTGTTTACCTGTCCCTGGTTAAAGTCTTCTGTAGAAACCTGATTTACAGCTCCAGTTGCATCTTTTTTGCGAACAGTACCATATCCTACTACAACCACTTCATCTAGTGTGGCCTGGTCTTCTTCTAACTTTACATCGATTGTTTTTTGACCTGCAAATTCGATTTCTTTTGTAGCAAAGCCTAAGAAAGAATAAACTATCGTGTCTCCAACTACAAGGTTTTCGATCGTGTATAAACCATCAAAATCTGTAATGGTTCCATTACTTGTTCCCTTCAAAATTACGTTTGCTCCAGGAACAGGCATGCCAGTTTCGGCTTCTGTTATCGTTCCTGAAACGGAATTTTGAGCAAAAAAGCTCATCGGCAGCATAAACAGCAAAAACAATGTGCTTTTAATAAATGTTCTCATAAATTTCCTATTGAATTTCACTTAGATTATAAACTTTATATTTTTACTTCCTGAGGTTAAAACTATGTAAAATAAAGACATAAAAATTGCGGATATCTCAAAAAACAGTCACTACAACGATGTAGTGTTGACAACTTTTCGATTTTGAACTGTATTTTTACTCAATTTGTAAAATTAAAGTCCTGTTTATTGCTATTTTTACATTGAAAGCGATTCAAAGAAGAAGATTCTAAATTTATGAGGCCAAAACTTACGTTGAAACAAATTGCAAGAGAACTTGATGTATCCATTTCAACTGTTTCAAAATCACTTAGAGACAGTCCTGAGATCGGAGAAGATACTCGACAAAAAGTACAGGCGTTTGCTAAATTGTACAACTACAAACCTAATAATATCGCTCTTAGTCTAAAGAATCGAAAGACTAAGACGATAGGAGTCGTTATTCCAGAAATCGTACATCATTTTTTTACTACTGTAATTAGCGGGATAGAACATGTAGCCAATGAGATGGGGTATAGTGTAATGGTTTGTTTATCTGATAATAGTTTTGATAAAGAAGTGCTGAATATGGAGATGTTAGCCAACGGAAGCATCGACGGTTTTATTCTATCGGTGGCTAAAGAAACCATGCAAAAAGGAGATTACCATCATTTAATTGAAGTAGTAAATCAAGGCATGCCATTGGTGTTATTTGATCGATCGGTAGAAGAAGTACCATCAGATAAGGTAATTATTGACGATGTAAGAGGAGCGAAGCAGGCTGTTCAGTTCTTAATTGATAAAGGAGCAAAGAATATTGGTATTATTTCTACCGTAGATTACGTAAGTGTAGGCAAGTTAAGAACTCATGGCTATACCCAGATTCTAGAAGACAATGGTTTACCAGTAAATCAAAACTTTATTCTGAAAATAGAAGATATGGATCGTGTAGACGAAGAGATTGCTTCATTTATTGAGAATACTGAATTAGATGCGCTTTTTGCGGTAAATGAACATTTTGCAGCCGCTGCGGTACGAGCCATTCAGAATAAAGGAAAAAAAGTACCAGAAGATGTTCAGGTAATAGGCTTTACCGATGGCGAATTATCGAAACGTTTTATACCTAGTTTAACAACCATAAGTCAGCATGGTAGCCGAATGGGAGAGGAAGCGGCCAGATTATTAATTGAAAAATTAGAGAAATCTCCACAAGAAGAAGAAAGCTATAAGACGATTATAGTTGAAACAGGTCTAATAGAGAGAGAATCAACAAAAAAATGATTTAATATCGCTATTTTTAATTAATTAGCTATATTTATCGCCAAATTAGTTAATTTATCAGAACTTATATTTTTACTTCCTACCAAAAGTAAGTTTTGATAAGTCTTAGTGCTTATCGTAACCATTTAATATTACGATATGCAGAAACGCAAATTAAGTTTCTGGGAGATCTGGAATATGACATTCGGATTTCTCGGGATTCAAATGGGATTCGCATTACAAAATGCAAATGCCAGCCGTATCCTTCAGGTTTTTGGTGCAGAGGTCGAACATCTCTCGTGGTTTTGGATAGTTGCTCCTGTTACAGGTTTAATTGTTCAACCAATCATTGGTTATTATAGCGACCGTACCTGGACCAAATTAGGGAGACGTCGCCCATTTTTTCTAACCGGAGGGATTCTAGCCGCTATTGGTTTGATACTAATGCCCAATGCCGATCTATTTATTGCCATTATGCCATCCTTGTGGGTGGGCGCTGGTATGCTAATGATCATGGATGCTTCTTTTAATGTTGCAATGGAGCCGTTTAGGGCACTTGTTGCAGATAATTTACCTAGCGATCAACGTACCTTAGGATTCAGTATTCAAACGGTGTTAATTGGTATTGGTGCTGTAATAGGATCTTGGTTACCGTATGTCTTAACCAACTGGATTGGATTTACTAATCGCGCTGCTGAAGGAGAAATTCCATTAAATCTATTATTATCATTTATAATTGGGGCTGTAGTTTTAGTGATAAGTATATTGATTACTGTTTTTACTACCAAAGAGTATAGTCCAGAGGAATTAGAAAATTTCCATTCCCAAGAAGACAAACCAGGCAATATAGTTCCAGATGAAGAAAAGTCTAAAATCACTGATATTTTTACTGATTTTGTAAAAATGCCGCATACTATGCGCCAGCTGAGTTGGGTACAATTTTTCTCATGGTTTGGATTATTTGGAATGTGGGTATTTGCTACTCCTGCTATAGCACATCACATTTATGGATTACCACTATCAGATTCTAGTAGCGAAACCTATCAGGATGCCGGGGATTGGGTTGGGATTCTCTTTGGTGTTTATAATGCCGTTTCTGCAGTATTTGCATTTTTCTTACCGGTAATAGCGAAGAAAGTCGGACGAAAAAGGACACACATTATTTCTCTAATCGTCGGAGCAGCAGGATTGCTTTCTATTTATTTTATGCCAGATGAAAACTGGGTGATCTTAAGTATGATGGGGATTGGTATTGCTTGGGCAAGTATTCTTGCAATGCCTTATGCAATTTTAGCCGGAGCTATCCCACCAAGAAAAATGGGAGTGTATATGGGGATTTTCAATTTTTTTATTGTTGTTCCCCAAATCATAAATGCTCTTATAGGTGGTCCTATGGTTAAATACCTTTTCGGAGGAAATCCCATTTATGCGCTAATGATGAGCGGTGGAGCCTTTCTTATTGCTGCGCTTCTAACCATAAGAATAGACGATGTAGACGAACAAGTCACAAACTAAATTTAAAAAGAACATACTACTAATATGAGTCAAAAAGCTATCATATTCGATCTTGATGGTGTAATTGTAGATACCGCCAAATTTCATTTTCTAGCCTGGAAAAAACTGGCAAATGATCTTGGTTTCGATTTTACCAAAGAACAAAATGAAGAGTTAAAAGGAGTAAGTCGTGTACATTCTCTAAAGAAGATTCTTAATTGGGGAAATAAAGAACTTTCTGAAGAAGAGTTTAATCACCAAATGCAATTAAAAAATGAGAATTATCTGTCTTATGTAAATAAGATGGATAAAGGTGAAGTGCTTCCGGGAGTTCAAAAAGTTTTGGATTATTTAGAAGAACAAAATATCCCTTATGCACTGGGATCTGCCAGTAAAAATGCACGCCATATTTTAGAGAAAATCGATTTAAAGGATGGTTTTGATGCTATTGTTGACGGTACAGATGTTAGCAAAGCTAAACCAGATCCTGAAGTTTTCTTAATTGCTGCTGAAAAGTTGAATGTTGCTCCGCAAGATTGTATCGTATTCGAAGATTCGGTTGCAGGAATTCAGGCAGCCAATAAAGGCAAAATGACAAGTATTGGTATTGGTGAAGAAAAAACACTTCACGAAGCCGATTATATTTTCAAGGATTTTACAGAAATCTCGATTGAATTTTTACAAAATCTACTCCAAAAATAAATACAATTAACAATGAATCAGGATTATATTAAACCAGATGCATGGTCCATTATAGAAGAAGGTTTCGACGCTTCTCACGTTCAATCTTCAGAAAGTTTATTCAGTTTAGGTAACGGAGCTATGGGGCAACGTGCCAATTTTGAAGAGCAATACTCAGGGGAGACTTTTCAGGGAAGTTACATCGCCGGAGTTTTTTACCCCGATAAAACTAAAGTTGGCTGGTGGAAAAACGGCTATCCAGAATATTTTGCAAAAGTATTAAATGCTCCAAGTTGGATAGGTGTCAATGTTCACATTAATAAGGAAGCTTTAGATCTAAACACTTGTAAAGAAGTTAAAGATTTTATTCGTGAATTGAATATGAAAGAAGGCTATCACAAAAGAAGTTTTGTAGCAGTGATGCCTAATGATCTTGAAGTAAAAGTAACCGCAACTCGTTTTTTGTCGATTGTAAATGATGAATTAGGAGCCATAAATTATGAAGTTGAGGTCCTAAATGATGATGCAGTTGTAAAATTCAGTCCGTATTTGGACGGCGGGATTACCAACCGCGATGCCAATTGGGAAGAACGTTTTTGGGAAACTTTAGCCGTTAAAGCTGAAAACAATCAGGCTTTTGTTGTTTCTAAGACTTTAAAGACAGAATATCACATTGGCACGTACATGCAGTCTGAAATCACCCTAGATGGAGAAAAAATTCAGGTTGAAGGTGAAGTCGATAAAACTGAAGATCATGTGAGTATTGCTTATGCTGTTAAAGTAAATAAAGGAGAAAAAATTGCGCTTCAAAAATATGCCGGTTATGTAACTGATATGAATCATAAGCAAGATTCGTTAATTTCAGCAGCAAAAAATGTACTCGAAAAAGCTACAAAATCAGGTTTTGCACAATTACTTCAGGAGCAAAAAGACGCTTGGGCTAACATCTGGGAAATGGCAGATATCACAATTGATGGTGATGTAAAAGCGCAACAGGGAATACGTTTTAATATCTTTCAGCTTAATCAAACTTATTTAGGGAAAGATGAGCGATTAAATATTGGTCCTAAAGGATTTACCGGTGAGAAATATGGCGGTAGTACGTATTGGGATACCGAGGCGTATTGTATTCCGTTTTACATGGCAACTAAAGATCAGCAGGTCGCTAGAAATTTGTTGACGTATCGCTACAATCATTTAGAAAAAGCTCAAGAGAATGCACAAAAATTAGGATTCGATAATGGTGCAGCGCTTTACCCGATGGTAACGATGAATGGTGAAGAAAGCCATAACGAATGGGAAATTACGTTTGAAGAAATTCACCGTAACGGTGCTATGGTTTTTGCCATTTACAACTATGTTCGTTTTACAGGCGATTATAGCTACGTACCAGAAATGGGCTTAGAAGTAATGATTGCAATTGCAAGGTTTTGGCAGCAACGTGCTAACTTCAGTAAAAACAAAAATAAGTATGTGATTCTTGGGGTTACCGGTCCTAATGAGTACGAAAATAACGTGAACAATAATTTTTACACTAATTATTTAGCGAAATGGTGTATCGAATATTGTATCGAAAATATCGAGAAAATTAAAGCTGATTATGCTGAAGATTATGCCCGAATAATGGCTAAAACCAATTTGGAAGCTGAAGAGATTGCCAAATGGAATGAGGTAGCTAAAAATATGCATTTTCCATATTCTGAAGAATTTGGCGTTTACCTTCAGCAAGATGGTTTTTTAGATAAAGAAATCGAACCGGTAAACACGCTCACTAAAAAACAACGCCCAATTAACCAAAATTGGAGTTGGGATCGTATTTTAAGAAGTTGCTACATTAAACAGGCCGATGTGCTTCAGGGTTTCTACTTTTTTGAAGATCATTTTTCCGAAGAAAACTTAGAGAAGCATTTCGATTTTTATGAGCCAATTACGGTTCACGAATCTTCATTGTCACCATGTGTACATAGTATTCAGGCAGCGAAATTAGGCAGAATGGACCAGGCCTATACCTTTTACTTAAGAACATCGCGATTGGATTTAGATGATTATAATCACGAAGTGAAAGAAGGTTGCCACATTACCAGTATGGCAGGAACATGGATGAGTATTGTAGAAGGTTTTGGAGGAATGCGCGTAGTAGATGGAAAATTATCGTTTACGCCACAATTACCGGAGCAATGGAATAGTTTCAGCTTTAAAATAAACTTTAGAAACCAGATTTTAAAGATCAATATTGGTAAAAATGAGACTACATTTTCTGTAGATGGAAATGAGCCAATGAACGTATTATTAAACGGAGAACAGGTGAATGTGCAAAACACCGTAAATAGCTAAAAAGCCTTTTAGAGGTATTTGATTAAAAAATTTTATAGATGAAAAATATTATAGCAGTAATTACAATTTGTTTTTCTGTTTTAGGATTGCAGGCTCAGGAGTTAAAATCTCCTGACGGTAACCTTAAGATGGAATTCAGTTTAAAAGAAAACGGAACTCCGGCGTATCAATTATTTTACAAGGGAGAAGAAGTTATTAAAACCAGTAAACTTGGTTTAGAACTTAAGGACGATTCAGCATCTTTAATGAGCGGATTTGAAATTTCTGACTCAAAAACATCGAATTTTGATGATACCTGGACGCCGGTTTGGGGAGAACAGGCTGAAATTAGAAATCATTACAACGAGTTGGCAGTAACAATAAATCAGCCTTCAGAAGATCGAAAAATGATAATTCGATTTAGAATGTTTAATGATGGTTTAGGCTTTCGTTACGAGTTTCCGCAGCAAGATAATCTCGTTTATTTCGTAATCAAAGAAGAACATACTCAGTTTGCGATGACGGGAGATCATACTGCCTATTGGATTCCTGGAGATTACGATTCTCAGGAGTATGATTATACCATATCTAAACTTTCTGAAATTAGCAATAAATTCGATGAAGCTTTGACTGATAATGCTTCTCAAGAACAATTTGCAAAAACAGGGGTACAGACTTCATTAATGATGAAGACTGATAGCGGAATTTATATCAACCTTCATGAAGCTGCTTTAAAGGAATATTCTTTAATGAATCTGAATTTAGATGAAAAGAATCTTGTTTTTGAATCCTGGCTAACGCCAGATGCGATAGGAAATAAAGGGTATTTACAAGCGCCAGCCAATTCTCCTTGGAGAACAATTATGGTTAGTGATGATGCGACAGATATTTTAGCGTCTAACATCACACTAAATCTTAACGAACCTAATAAAATTGAGGACACTTCCTGGATCAAACCAATGAAATATATTGGTGTTTGGTGGGAAATGATCACCGGAAAAAGTACCTGGAATTACACCGATGAATTTCCGTCTGTAAAATTAGACGAAACCGATTTTGAAAATGCTAAGCCTAACGGAAAACATGGTGCTACAACCGAGCATGTAAAAGAATATATAGATTTTGCTGCTGAAAATGGTTTTGATGGCGTATTAGTTGAAGGCTGGAACGTTGGCTGGGAAGACTGGTTTGGACATTCTAAAGATTATGTTTTCGATTTTGTAACACCTTATCCAGATTTTGATGTGGAAGGAATACATAAATATGCTGAATCTAAAGGCGTACAAATGATTATGCACCATGAAACTTCATCTTCAATTCGTAATTACGAACGTCATTTAGATACGGCGTATCAGTTTATGAATAAGTATGATTATCCTGCGGTGAAAAGTGGATACGTTGGGGATATTGTGCCACGAGGTGAGCATCACTATGGACAATGGGCGATAAATCATTTTTTATATGCGGTTAAAAAAGCAGCCGATTATAATATTATGGTAAATGCGCACGAAGCAGTTAGACCTACAGGATTGCGTAGAACATGGCCCAATTTAATTGGAAACGAATCTGCACGAGGAACCGAGTTTCAGGCGTTTGGTGGTTCTAAGCCAAATCACGTGACCGTTCTTCCATTTACCCGTTTAATTGGTGGACCAATGGATTATACACCGGGGATTTTTGAGATGGATATTAGCAAGATCAATCCAGATAACAATTCGCATGTAAACTCAACCTTGGCCAATCAGTTGGCACTTTATGTAACGATGTATAGTCCGCTGCAAATGGCAGCAGATCTTCCTGAAAACTACAAGCGTTTTCCAGATGCTTTTCAGTTTATAAAGGATGTAGCTTTAGATTGGGACGAAAGTAAATATATAGAAGCAGAACCTGGAGAATATATTACTGTAGCGAGAAGAGCTAAGGGAACCCAAGATTGGTTTGTTGGAAATGTGAATGGAAATGAATCCAGAAAATCAAAAATTAAGCTTGATTTCTTAGAAGATGGTAAAAAGTATGAAGCGACGATTTATGCTGATGCTAAAGATGCACATTACAAAACCAATCCACAGGCTTATAAGATCACCACGAAAACCGTAACTAGCAAGTCAACTTTAAAACTTACTTCAGCGCCTGGTGGCGGTTATGCGATAAGCATTTTTGAGAAAAAATAACTAGAAGTGATATTTAGAATTTAGATCGCTACGCTGTTAGATTAAAGAAAATAGATGAGCTTAATTTGAAAATGTGCAGATGTGTCAATTTGAAAATTAATATTGAATCTTAAATTTTGAATTATTATTGAAATACGTTGTCATTTCGACTGAAACAAAGTGAAGCGCAGAAATCTTTCCACGAATTAAAATTAGTGTCCAGAAATCTTATTTAACCCAAACTAACGGCTGATAGCTATTCGCTAAAAGCTGTAAGCTGAAAACAAAAAAATGAAAACTAAATTATATAATCTTATGTTATTCCTGATGTTATTTTCAGGAATTACGCAAGCTCAAATCGATAAAATGGAGCCGCCTTTTTGGTGGAGCGATATGCATCTGGAAGAACTTCAGATTATGTTCTACGGAAAAGATATTGGAACGTATGAGGTTTCCACCGAAGATGAGGTAATCATCAATAATATCAGAAAAACTGAGAATCCAAATTATGTGTTTGTCACTATCAATTCTGGAGATCTTGCTGCTGGAGATTACGAATTTACCTTTAGTAAAAAAGGAAAAAAGAACCTCAAAAAAACTTTTGAATTAAAAGAAAGAACTGAAGGTTCCGCGCTTCGAGAAGGTTTTGATGCAAGTGATGCGATTTATCTAATTATGCCAGATCGTTTTGCGAACGGAAACCCAGAAAACGATTCCGCGCCAGAAATGCAGGAAAAAGCCGATCGTTCTAAGCAAGGAGGTCGTCATGGTGGTGATTTGCAAGGGGTGATCGATAATCTGGATTATTTAGATGATCTTGGGATTACCGCGCTTTGGAGTACACCTTTACTGGCAGATGATGATGCAGGATATTCTTATCATACCTATGCGCAAAGTGATGTGTACAAGATCGATCCCCGTTACGGAACTAATGAAGATTATAAGCGCTTAGCCGATGAGCTTCATAAAAAGGATATGAAGCTAATTATGGATTATGTAACCAATCATTGGGGTAGTGAACATTGGATGATCCAGGATTTACCAACTTACGATTGGATACATCAATTCCCGGGTTATGAAAATTCAAATTATAGAATGACTACGCAATACGATCCTCACAAATCGGAACATGATTTTAAATATTGTGTAGATGGTTGGTTTACAAGTACAATGCCCGATCTAAATCAAAGTAATCCGTTGGTGCTTAATTATTTGATTCAGAACGCGATCTGGTGGATCGAATATTCAGGATTAGACGGATTTCGTGTAGATACCTATTCTTATAATGATAAAGAAGGCATCGCGAAATGGACAAAAGCGATTATGGATGAATATCCATATTTTAATATCGTTGGTGAAGTTTGGATGCACGACCAGGCGCAAATTAGTTATTGGCAAAAAGATAGCCCAATAGGCGCAATTCAGGATTACAATTCTAATTTACCATCGGTGATGGATTTTACGCTTCATGATGCAATAACCTCGATGTTCCATGAGGAAGATGCCAGTTGGGATCGCGGAATGATTAAAGCTTATGACAATTTTGTGAATGATTTTTTATATGCTGATACCGATAATCTAATGGTGTTTATGGGAAATCATGATACCGGTCGATTTAATGAAATTTATGATGGTGATTTTCAAAAATATAAAATGGCAATGACGATGATTGCTACGGTAAGAGGTACTCCGCAATTGTATTATGGAGATGAAATAGGAATGCGTGGCGATAAAGGAAAAGGTGATGGTGCAATTCGACAGGATTTTCCTGGTGGTTGGAAAGGTGATAAACAATCTGCTTTTTCTGCGGAAGAAAGAACGGAAACTCAGTCGCAATATTTCGATTTAACTTCAAAATTGTTGAATTTCAGAAAAGAAAATGAAGCACTGCAGTTTGGTGAAATGCTTCAGTTTTTGCCTAAAAATAATGTGTATGTGTATTTTAGGTATAACGATGAAAATCGCGTAATGGTGGTGATCAATAACAGTGCTGAAGAACAGACTTTAGATCTAAAAAAATATGCTGAGGGAATTCAAGATTCGACATCTGGGAAAGAAATTATTTCAGGAGAAGATATTCAGCTAAAAGAAAATTTAAGCATTCGTGCACAGGATGCCCTATTAATTCAACTTCAATAAAAATGAAAAGATTTATAATAGCGGCGCTAGCATTAACAATGTTTGCAGCCTGTAAAAACGAAGCTTCAGAAAAGCCGGTTAAAAATGAGAGTGAAAAAGCTCAAAAATTGGCTCCGATAAATGATAGTATTTTAGGACAATCGGTAATTTACGAAGCTAATATTCGGCAATATTCGCCAGAAGGTACTTTTAATGAGTTTACAAAGGATATTCCGCAGTTAAAAGAGTTAGGCGTAAAGGTAATCTGGTTAATGCCGGTTTATCCGATATCTTCAGTAAAAAGAAAAGCTGCCGATGGTAGGTTTGCTGAGGAAATTGAAGATCCCAAGGAGCGCGAAAAGATTTTAGGTAGTTATTATGCAATTTCAGATTATACTGGGATTAATCCTGAATTTGGAACGCTGCAAGATTTTCAGAAATTAGTAAAAACGGCACATGAGAATGATATCTATGTAATACTGGATTGGGTAGCAAATCATACCGGTTGGGATCATATTTGGATTAAAGAACATCCAGAATTTTATACAAAAAACGAAGCGGGTGAAATTATCGATCCTATAAATCCAGAAACCGGTGAAAGCTGGGGATGGACAGATGTCGCTGATCTTAGTTACGATAACAAAGAATTATGGGATGAAATGCGTAAGGAGATGCGTTATTGGGTAGAAGAACAGAATATCGATGGATTCAGATGTGATGTAGCCGGAGAAGTACCTACGGAGTTTTGGGAATCTGCGGTAAAAGAAATCAAACAGGTGAAACCGATTTTCATGTTAGCAGAATCTGAAGATAAAGATCTTTTTGAAGAAGCTTTTGATATGGGATACAACTGGGAAGGACATCATATTTTAAATGCAATTGCGCAGGGAGAACAAAATGCTAAGGATCTAAGCGATTATATGGAGAAAATTGATACCACTTATCAGGAGGACGATTACCTTATGAATTTTGTCACGAATCATGATGAAAACAGTTGGAATGGAACATTAAACGAACGAATGGGAGATGCCGCTGAAGTAATGACGGCTTTAACCTTTACATTACCTGGAATGCCGTTAATTTACAGCGGACAAGAGTATGACATGCAAAAAAGATTACGATTTTTTGAAAAAGATACCATTAATCATCAAAGAGGTAAATTTTGGCCGATTTTATCGAAACTTGGCTCACTGAAAAATGAAAGTCCGGCTTTAGATGGTTCAAAAACGGAAGCTGACTTTTTAGAAATTAAAAATTTGGCTCAGAATACAATTTTCAGTTTCAAAAGAAAGAAAAATAATGAAGAGGTTATTTTTATCGGAAATTTGAGTGGGAAGGATAAAGAGTTTAAAATCAATCTCAATGGCGAATTTATTGATTATATGAATAACGAAAAAGTTTTCGTAATAGAAGAAAATCAAAAATTGCTATTTTCTCCTTGGGAATATAAAATTTTAATAAACCGATAAGAAAATTCACAAAATCCTAAAAACAGTCTCATTTTGAGGCTGTTTTTATTAGTTATTAACCGCAATCGATTTAGTTGTGTCTTAAATTAGGTTATAATTAAGATTTAAAATAGATTTGAGGTGATGGCAAATAAAATAAAGAAAATTGGTGTCTTAACATCTGGTGGCGATGCCCCCGGAATGAACGCCGCAATAAGAGCG
This sequence comes from Zunongwangia endophytica, assembly GCF_030409505.1. NCBI lineage: Bacteria > Pseudomonadati > Bacteroidota > Flavobacteriia > Flavobacteriales > Flavobacteriaceae > Zunongwangia > Zunongwangia endophytica. The sequence goes on from NZ_JAUFPZ010000002.1 coordinate 329,816, forward strand.
GTCGTTAGAGCTTGTTCTTTTTATAAAATTGACTGCGTTGGAGTATATCGTGGCTATCAGGGCTTAATGGAAGGTGACTTCGAAGAGCTGAATGCCAGATCTGTACGTAACGTCATAAATAAAGGTGGTACTTTCCTTAAATCTGCTCGCTCTATGGAGTTTAAAACCAAAGAGGGCAGAAAACGAGCTTACGAGCAATTAACAAAAAATAACATTGACGCTTTGGTTGTTATAGGCGGAGATGGTACTTTTACTGGTGGAATATATTTTAGCCAGGAATTTGATCTTCCAATAGTCGGTATTCCGGCCACAATTGATAATGATATTAGTGGTACAGATTTTACTTTAGGCTATGATACTGCTTTAAACACAGTTGTCGATGCAATAGATAAAATTCGAGATACAGCAAGTTCTCATAATAGATTATTCTTTATTGAAGTTATGGGAAGAGATGCTGGTGATATTGCACTAAATAGTGGAATTGGAGCAGGAGCTGAGGAGATTTTAATTCCTGAAGAAGATGAGGGATTAGAGCGAATGCTTGAATCGCTTAGAAAAAGTAAAATGTCCGGTAAACTTTCTAGTATTATCGTAGTTGCTGAAGGTGAGAAAAGCGGAAAGAATATATTTCAGCTCGCAGAACATGTAGAAGAACAGCTAGAAGGTTACGATATTAGAGTATCTGTTTTAGGACATATACAAAGAGGAGGAAGACCAAGTTGTTTTGATCGCGTTCTTGCCAGCAAATTAGGAGTAGGAGCTGTAGAAGCTTTGATAGACGGGGACTCTAAAGTTATGATTGGCTTAAGCCATCAAAAAGTTGTTCGCGTTCCACTTACCACCGCTATCGATGGTGAGGCAAAATATGATAAAGAATTAAGGAGGGTGGCAGACATCACTTCAGTTTAAATTTTAAAAATAGAAAAATGAGTACAAAAATTGGAATTAACGGTTTTGGCCGTATAGGGCGTATTGCTTTTAGAATAGCAGCTCAAAGTGAGAAAGTAGAAGTAGTAGCTATCAACGATTTATTAGATGTAGATCATTTGGCTTATCTTTTAAAATATGATTCTGTACACGGTAAATTTAAAGGTTCTGTTGAAGTAAAGGACGGAAGTCTTATCGTAGACGGAAAAACTATCAGAGTAACTTCTGAAAAAAATCCGGCAGACCTTAAATGGAAAGATGCAGGAGTAGAAGTTGTTTTAGACTGTACTGGTATCTTTACAGATTTAGATAATGCAAAAGCTCACCTTGAAGCAGGCGCTAGAAAAGTTGTAATTTCTGCACCTTCTAAAACTGCTCCAATGTTTGTAATGGGAGTAAATCATAACGAAGTAACTGCAGATCAGGACATCGTTTCTAACGCATCTTGTACTACAAACTGTCTTGCACCACTTGCAAAAGTGATTGATGATGAGTTTGGTTTAGTAGAAGGTTTAATGACAACTGTTCATGCATCTACTTCAACTCAGTTTACAGTAGATTCTCCATCTAAGAAAAACTTTAGATTAGGACGTAGTGCTATGGCTAACATTATCCCTAGTTCTACAGGTGCTGCTGTTGCTGTAACTAAAGTAATTCCTTCACTTAAAGGAAAACTTACTGGAATGGCTTTTAGAGTTCCAACTACAGATGTTTCTGTTGTGGATCTTACAGTGAAAACTGAAAAAGCTACTTCTTACGAAGAAATTAAAGCAGCTTTCAAAAAAGCAGCTGGTGGAGATTACAAAGGTGTAATTTCTTACACAGACGAGGCTGTTGTAAGCCAGGATTATGTATCAGATGCTCATACTTGTAACTTTGATGCTGAAGCTGGTATCGCACTTAACGATAACTTCTTCAAGTTAATCGCATGGTACGATAACGAGTATGGATACTCTTCAAAACTTATCGATTTAGCTGCTCACGTAGCTTCTCTATAATTAACTAATTTGAGCCTGAAAAGTTGTGCGGTAATTCAATATCTTGAATTTGCATAGTTTTTCAGGCTTTTTTATCTCTAATCAATACTTAACACAAATGATACTAATAGCAGATGGTGGCTCTACAAAGTGCGACTGGATTTTAATGGACGCTTCCGGAGAAAAGATTTTTAAAACCAGAACTAAAGGATTAAATCCGGCTGTATTCCCAGAAATAGTATTAGAACAACGTATAGAAGAAAATGCTGACCTAAGGGAAGTAAAAGACAAAGTACAACGCGTTCACTTTTTTGGTGCAGGATGTGGTACCGCAAAGCCTAGTGCGCTATTAGCAGGAATCATCGGTAATTTCTTTACGAATGCAGATGATGTAATGGTAAAAGAAGATATGGTCGCTGCTGTTTACGCTGCTACTACAGAACCTGGTATCGTTTGTATTCTAGGAACAGGATCTAACTCTTGTTATTTTGATGGAGAGAATATTCATCAATCTGTAGCATCTTTAGGATACATCTTGATGGATGAAGCTAGTGGTAATTACTTCGGAAAAAGATTAATTCGCGATTATTACTACAAAAGAATGCCTCCTGAACTAGCAGTTAAATTTGAAGAAAAATTTGATTTAACTAGTGATGAAATAAAGAGAAATATCTACCAAAAAGATAATCCAAATACTTATTTAGCTTCTTTCGCAGAATTTATTTTTGCTAATGAAAGAAATGGATATTTCTACAAACTAGTACACGAAGGATTAACCGATTTTATACATTCTAGAGTACTTTGTTACCCAGAATGTCGTACTACACCGGTACATTTTATAGGTACTATTGCTTATTTTAGTGAAGACATCATTAAAGCAGTGCTTCAACCTTACGGTATAGAAGTAGGGAATATTGTAAGACGTCCTATCGATGCATTAGTAGAACACTATCGTAAAAATGTGTTAACTGCTTAAATTACAGTTGACTGAAGGGATATAATTTACTAGATTTAGAGAAACTTTCTTTAAATGCTGGTAAAAGTTTATGGTAGTGCTGTTTTTGGAGTAGAAGCAACAACTGTTGCAGTTGAAGTAAATATAGACAAAGGCATAGGCTACCATTTAGTAGGATTACCAGATAATGCTGTAAAAGAAAGCAGTTTTAGAATTGCAGCAGCATTACAAAATAACGGATTCAAATTTCCGGGAAAAAAGATTATAGTGAATATGGCTCCCGCCGATCTTCGAAAAGAAGGATCGGCTTACGACCTAACTTTTGCTATCGGTATTTTGGCAGCTTCTGGCCAGATAAAAGCCGAAAATATTTCAGAATATATTATAATGGGAGAGTTATCCCTTGATGGAAGTTTACAACCCATCAAGGGAGCACTTCCTATTGCCATAAAGGCGAAACAGGAAGGTTTTAAACACTTCATCTTACCAGAACAAAATGCAAAAGAAGCAGCGATAGTTTCAGATATTAAAGTTTTTGGTGTAAATAATTTAAAGGAAGTTTGCGATCACTTTGATAAAGCTTCAGAATTACCTGAGACCATCATCAACACTCGAGAAGAGTTCTATAATCATTTAGATCATCCTGAGCATGACTTTGCAGATGTAAAAGGACAGGAGTCTATTAAACGCTGTATGGAAATTGCCGCAGCAGGCGGGCACAATATTATTTTAATTGGCCCACCCGGAGCCGGTAAAACCATGCTGGCTAAAAGATTACCGAGCATCTTGCCACCCATGACTTTGCATGAAGCACTTGAAACGACGAAAATTCATAGTGTTGTCGGTAAAATAAAAGATCATGGTTTAATGGCGCAGCGACCTTTTAGAAGTCCACATCATACTATTTCTGACGTTGCACTTGTCGGCGGTGGGGCTTATCCGCAGCCGGGAGAAATTTCCCTTTCGCATAACGGTGTTTTATTTTTAGATGAATTACCAGAATTTAAACGCAGTGTTTTAGAAGTGATGCGACAGCCTTTAGAAGATCGAGAAGTCACCATTTCTAGAGCTAGATTTACGGTGACTTATCCTTCCAGTTTTATGCTAGTTGCAAGTATGAATCCTAGTCCCGGTGGATATTTTAATGATCCTGATGCTCCAGTAACTTCTTCACCTGCAGAAATGCAACGCTATTTAAGCAAAATTAGCGGTCCGCTTTTGGATCGAATAGATATTCACATTGAAGTAACTCCGGTTCCTTTCGATAAATTAAGTGATGAGCGTAAAGGAGAAAGTAGTATTGACATTCGAAAACGAGTGACTACTGCCAGAGAATTTCAAACAATGAGATTCGCTGATTTTGACAATATTCATTATAACGCCCAGATGGGAACTAAACAGATTTCAAGTTTCTGCAAATTAGATTCGGCTTCAAAAGCACTGCTGAAAACTGCGATGGAGCGCTTAAATCTTTCAGCAAGGGCTTACGACAGAATTTTAAAGGTTTCCAGAACAATTGCCGATTTAGAAGCTTCCGAAGATGTTAAAGCAATGCATATAAGCGAAGCGATTCAATATAGAAGCTTAGACAGAGAGGGGTGGTTAGGCTAAATCTTTTTTCTTTTTAGCAAGACCTTTAAATTTTTGTAATTAATTTTTGATAAATTGTTCCTGAATTTTCAATCAATCCCAATTCATGAAAAAATTAGTGCTTGTTTTTGTCGCTTTTGGTCTTTTTAGCTGCAAAAAGGAAACAGCCAGTGATATAGAGCAAACCGAGGAAACCTCTTCTGATTCCATTATAGATATAGATTCAATTACCGAGACTATAATTCCTGAAACTACTATCGATTTTACGCTGGAAGAAGCAAATCGTCTCGCAGAACTCCCATTAGAATGCGTTGGAACGCAATATCCTAATAAATTGAGTCAGACGCTCGAAAATGCTGAAGCCATGGGGGAACCAAAAGAATTGCACCCTGCATTTTTTGGTTGTTTCGATTGGCATAGCTCGGTGCATGGGCATTGGTCGTTGGTGGCACTTTTAAAAAGTTTCCCAAATCTTGAAAAAGCAGATGAAATTCGTCAAAAACTGGAAGCCTCTTTAACGGCTGAAAATATCAAGTCTGAAGTAGAATACTTTAAAAGACCCCAAGCATTAAGTTATGAGAGAACGTATGGTTGGGCGTGGCTTTTAAAACTTGCAGAAGAATTGAAAACCTGGGATGATCCAATGGCAACCAAGCTTGATAAAAATCTACAACCACTTACCGATTTAATTGTATCGAGATATCTAGAATTCTTACCAAAATTAAACTATCCAATTAGAGTTGGAGAGCATACCAACACCGCTTTCGGTTTAGGTTTCGCTTACGATTACGCGGTAGCTGCTGAAAATAAAGAGCTTCAGGAAATCATCTCTAAAAGAGCTAAAGATTTTTATTTAAAAGATGATAATTGTCCGATCGCCTGGGAGCCTAGTGGTTACGACTTCTTATCGCCATGTCTAGAAGAAGTAGATATTATGCGAAGAATCATGCCTAAAAATGCATTTTTTCTATGGGTAGAAGATTTTATGCCAGAACTTATGAATAAAGATTTCTCTATTGAAGTAGGCGAGGTATCTGATAGAAGTGATGGTAAACTTGTACACTTAGACGGTCTAAATTTTAGTCGAGCTTGGGTTTTTAATGGCTTAGCTGATACCTATCCAGAAAAGTTTAGCCATTTAAGCTCACTTGCCGATAGTCATTTATCTTATTCTTTTCCTAATCTGGTAGGAGATTCGTACGAAGGCGGCCATTGGTTAGGAAGTTTTGCGATCTATGCGTTAAGCAGAGATAAAAAGTAATTTGAAAAATTATCTGAAAGAATTAGGGCCTGGAGTCTTAGTTTCTGCTGCTTTTATAGGTCCGGGAACCGTTACGGCCTGTACTTTAGCCGGAGTCAACTTTGGCTATTCTTTACTTTGGGCATTATTACTTTCCATTTTTTCTTGCATCATTTTACAGGAAATGGCGGCCAGGCTTGGTGTTGTTTCTCAGAAAGGGCTAAGTGATAATATTCGTGCAGAGCTTAAAAAGCCAGTTTCGCGGTTTTTAGCCTTAGGTTTAATATTTTCTGCAATTGTTATAGGAAATGCGGCTTACGAAGCCGGCAATATTACAGGAGCAGTCTTAGGATTACAAGTGGTATTTGGAGAGCAATATCTAAGCTTCGCTAATTTCGATATTAATCTTTGGAGCCTGCTGGTTGGTAGTATTGCTTTTATAATTCTATGGATAGGGAATTATAAAGTGCTCGAGAAGATTTTTATTGCGCTAGTTCTTATAATGAGTCTGGCTTTTATAATTACAGCTATAGTAGTAAAACCTGATATTAGCCAATTACTAAGTGGATTTATTCCCAATAATATATCTACAGGGATTCTAGGCGTTATTGCTTTAGTAGGAACTACTGTCGTGCCGTACAATCTATTTTTGCACGCATCACTAGTTAGTGAGAAGTGGAAAGATAAAAAGTATCTTAAAACAGCTAAGATTGAATTGATCATAGCAATTGTTTTAGGTGGTATCGTTTCAATGGCGATATTGGTTTGCGGTGCAGCTTCAGGATTGGAAAGTGTAAATAGTGCAATAGATTTAGCTGAAGGTTTAAAACCTGTTTTTGGTAAATACGCCACTTGGTTTATGGCGATTGGTTTGCTATCCGCAGGAATTACATCTTCAATTACCGCCCCTCTTGCTGCAGCCTATGTGGTTAAAGGTTGTTTAGGATGGAAAACGGACCTGAAGTCTGTAAAATTCAAGGCAGTTTGGGCGTTCGTTCTCATTGTAGGTATATTTTGCTCTTCTTTAAAAATTCAGCCAATAAAACTAATTCAGTTTGCTCAAATCGCAAACGGAATTTTACTTCCCGTTATTGCTATTTTCTTGTTTTGGGTGGTCAATAAAGATTCGGTATTAGGTAATAACAAAAATTCACTTCTTCAGAATATTTTCGGTTTTGTGGTGATAACCATTGCCATATTTTTGGGAGTCAAATCTATTATTACCGTGTGGTAAATTCATTCGATTATAATTAAAATATATGCAATTGAAGGCTTATCATTTCTTTTACACTTTTTTATCGAAAAACCTTTATATTAAATTTTCTATCAAAAAAGTACTATGGAAGAAATAGATATTAATTGTGATCTTGGCGAAGGTGGCGATTACGATCACTTACTAATGCCATTAATTTCCAGTTGTAACATTGCCTGTGGTGGCCATGCAGGAAATGTGGAAACTATGTCGAAAACTGTAGACTTGGCTATTGCAAATAATACCAAGATAGGAGCGCATCCTTCGTATCCAGATAAAGCTAATTTTGGTAGAAAATCAATGCAAATTTCTACGGAAGAACTTAAAAGTAGTATCCAAAATCAGGTCTTAGAATTACAAAAAATAGCTTCGGACAAAGGAGTGAAAATCCATCATGTAAAACCGCATGGAGCGTTATATAATGATGCTGCAAAAGATGAAAAAATCGCTAAAATTATAGTGGAAAGTTTGCTTGAAATAGATGCTGGTTTTAGCCTTTTTGTACCATTAAATTCTGTTATTTCTGAAGTCGCAAAAGGGAAAATAAATATCATTTTTGAAGGTTTTGCAGATCGGAATTATGAGGCTGATTATTCATTGGTGAGCAGGTCTAAAACCAATGCGGTAATTGAAGAAAAAGAGGCCGTTTTTAAACATGTTTTTAGCATGTTTAAGCATGGTAAAATTACTATTGAAAATGGCGAAAATCTACCTTGTAATGCAGCTACTTTTTGCCTTCATAGCGACACTAAGAATTCGGTTGAAATTCTAAGATTTTTGCATCAGCGTTTTTCAGAAGAAAATATAAAGATTAAAAACACATGAGTAAGGAATTACCACAAATAACACCACTGGGAGATACCGCCATTTTAATTCAGTTTGAACAAATTATTAGTGAAAAATTGCTGGATAAAATTCTCTTTTATAAGAAAGCGATTGAAAACTTGTTTATTAAACAAAAGGTTGAAGTAATTAATACATATAACTCGATATTAATTAATTACTTTGTCACTATAGAGGATGTTTATGGTGATATTCAGGCTGTAAAAGCGGTTTTTCAACAAGACAATAATACAAAAAATAATAATAGTCGTTTACTTGAAATACCGGTATGTTACGATGCTGAATTTGGGATAGATTTAGAACTAATTAGTGAAGAGAAAAACATAACTATTTCAGAAATAATTTCATTGCATACGCAGCCGGAATATCGCGTTTATTTTATGGGTTTTTTACCCGGATTTTTATACTTGGGCGGGCTTGATAAAAAGCTTCAAATTTCAAGAAAATCACAACCCCGGATGAAGATCGAAAAAGGAGCCGTGGGGATAGGTGAAAATCAAACCGGAATTTATCCAAAAGAAAGTCCCGGCGGATGGCAAATTATAGGTAATTGCCCAATCGATTTTTTTGATAAAAATCAAGAAATTCCAACGGAAATTTCAGCGGGAGATTACATCAAATTTAAAAGCGTAGATCGAGAAGAATTCAGCCAGATAAAAGAAGAGGTAAAACAAGGGAAATATCAATTAAAAAAACAAGATCGCAATGGGTAAAATGAAAGTTTTACAACCAGGACTTTTTAGCAGTATTCAGGATTATGGAAGATTCGGAAACATGAAATTTGGTGTTCCTGTAAGCGGAGTTATGGATCGATATGCAGCACGTACTGCAAACCTAATGTTGAGGAACGATGCGAACGATTCTGTTTTGGAAATTACGATGATGGGACCAAAATTAGAATTTTCTGTAGCTACAAAAATTGTAATCTCGGGAGCCTATCTTTCACCAAAATTAAATGGGGAAGAAGTAGAGAATAATGAAATTATCGAAATTGCCGCAGGTGATATTCTCCGTTTTGGAAGAAGAATTTTAGGATGTCGAGCGTACCTTGCGATTTCTGGAGGTTTTACTACTGAAGAGGTTTTGGGAAGTAAAAGTTGGTATGAAAGTATTACTGAATTTTCTAAGCTTGAAAAAGGAATGGAGATTGCTTTTAACGAAGATGCAGTAAGTAAAATTGAAACTAACGCGTCCTTAAAGTTTGAGAAAAGTTATTTAGAGTCTAATGAAGTTGAAGTTGACAAAGGACCAGAATTTGATGCGCTTTCAGAAAGTCAAAAAGAGGTATTAAGAACTTCAGCATTTAGTATCGATCAAAATAATAACAGAATGGCGATACAATTGAAGGAACAGTTAGAAAATAATTTAGATCCTATAATAACAGGACCGGTGCTGCCAGGAACAGTTCAGTTAACGCCTTCTGGCAAATTAATTGTCTTAATGATGGATTGTCAAACTACAGGCGGTTATCCCAGAGTATTGCAATTAACGAGTAACGGAATTAATGCTATTGCACAAAAATTGACTAACGAAAAAGTGAAGTTTTCTTTTGAAGAATCTATATAAAAATAAAAAAGTGCCGACTAGACGTTTAACGAAGTAATAAAGACCCTACTCAGAATTACTTCACATTCTATCGACACTTTTTTGCCCCAAAACACCTTAGCTAACTAAAATGATACTTCAAAAGTAATTTAAAAGATTCGTATGGCAAAGGGGAAAAACCCCTGTTTTCGTTAAAAATTCTTTTAAACGTTAAAAAATACGTTCAGGATTGTCTTAAAAGCACTTTTTTGTCAAAAACGTTAAAAAATAATTGATTAGCATTAACTTTAAAATCGGCTAAAGCACACTAAAATGGTAGGAAAAGTAGATTAGGGAAGAAAATTAATATCATTTTAGTTTAGAAAAAGAAATTTTACAGGCAAATGTGAGGTTATTTTGAGAGGTTGATTTTTAATTTTCTGAATGTAATTATTCTCATGGTTGTAGGGCAATGTTTGTTATCGTTTCGCGTTAAATATCTTTCTTAGCTGTTTAACTTCTTTATCTTTGTAACATCCAAAGCAAACCTAGTAAGTAATATGAGTAAATCGATAGTTATTGTTGATGATCATGCGCTTTTTGGTCAATCCTTAAAGGTTTTGATTAATTCGTATAAAGATTATCGCGTAAAAGGAGTTTTTACCAACGGAAAGGAACTTCAGGATAATCTAAGAAAAATGGATCTTCGGCCAGATCTTATATTATTAGATGTTCGTATGCCAGTGATGGATGGGCTACAAACGATGCAGTGGCTTAAACGTGAATTTCCGAAGCAAAAAACAATGGCACTCACCATGGAAGATGACGAAGAAACGCTACTAAGAATGCTTAGTTTTGGGTGTAGAGGTTATCTTTTAAAAGATATAGATCCAGATAAGTTTAAGTTGGCCTTAGATCATGTGGTAACCACAGGATATTTTGTAGATCGGGAAGCAATGGACGAGCTGGCTAAGAGAGAGCGCATCAAAGATCAATTTTCTGAAAGAGAAGTAGAATTACTAAAGTATGTTTGTTCAGAAATGACGTACAAGGAAATAGCTTCAGAAATGAATCTTAGTCCAAAAACCATCGATGGATATCGCGAAAGTCTATTTAATAAGCTGAATATAAAAAGCAGGGTAGGTCTTGCAGTTTATGCAATTAAGAATCATTATTGTACTATATAATATTCGTTTGTTTTAGCGTCTTTTTTAGATAATGTAAAGATTTACATAGTATCTTCGTTTCCAGAATTAAACATTCTATTTATAAGATGGAGACACCAACAATAGAGCTTAGAAACCTAAAAGTTCAGGATTATAAAGAGCTAAAAGTTTCAATGATTAAAAGCTACAGCGGCATGCCAGAAGATTACTGGAGTGAAGCTGAAATAAAAACCCTAGTCAAAAAATTCCCAGACGGTCAGTTTTGTATCGTGATCGATAACAAAATTGCAGGTTGCGCACTTTCGATTATCGTAGATTATGAAAAATTTGATGAAAATCACACCTACGATGATATTATAGGAGGCGATAATTTTTCGACGCATTCTAAAAACGGAGATGTTCTATACGGAATTGATGTTTTTATACATCCAGAATATCGAGGTAAACGACTTGGGAGACGATTGTATGAAGCTCGAAAAGAACTTTGCGAACAACTTAATCTGAAGTCGATTGTTTTTGGAGGTCGCATTCCCAACTTTGCGAAATACGCCAACGAGCTCACACCCAAAAAGTATATCGAAAAGGTGAAATTACAGGAAATTCATGATCCTGTTTTATCTTTTCAGTTATCGAATGATTTTCACGTTAAGAAAGTCATTAAAGGATACCTTTCAGGAGATCACGAAAGCAAAGAATATGCGGTTTTAATGGAATGGAATAATATTTATTATACCAAACCTCAAAAACTAATTGAAAGCACAAAAACTGTTGTAAGATTAGGTTTGGTGCAATGGCAGATGCGATTATTTAAAGATTTTGACGCGCTAGTATCACAAATTGAATTTTTTGTAGATGCGGTAAGTGATTATCAAAGCGATTTTATCCTTTTTCCTGAACTATTTAATGCGCCGCTAATGGCTGAATTTAATCACTTAAATGAAGCAGAAGCAATTCGAGGGCTTTCAACTTATACTGAAAGATTATTAGAGGTTTTTACTGATTTTGCGATTAATTACAACATAAACATTATTACCGGAAGCATGCCACAGGTAATTGGTGAACATATGTATAATGTAGGATTTCTTTGTCGTCGCGACGGAAGTTACGAGCGATACGAGAAATTGCATATAACTCCGGCTGAAGAATCTGCCTGGGGAATGAAGGGAGGCACTAAATTACAAACTTTCGATACCGATTGTGGAAAGATTGGTGTACTTATCTGTTACGATGTAGAATTCCCCGAATTACCAAGGCTTTTAGCTGAAGAAGGAATGAATATTCTATTTGTGCCATTTATGACAGATACTCAAAATGGATATTCCAGAGTGAGAATTTGTGCGCAATCCAGAGCAGTGGAGAATGAATGTTATGTTGCGATAGCAGGATCTGTAGGGAACTTGCCAAAAGTGAATAATATGGATATTCAATATGCACAAAGTGCGGTTTTAACTCCATCTGATTTTGCTTTTCCGGTTAATGGTGTTAAAGCAGAAGCAACTCCAAATACAGAAAGCACATTATTGGCCGATGTTGATCTAGATCTACTAAAAGAACTGCATAATTTCGGAAGTGTTCGAAATTTAAAAGATCGAAGAAAAGATTTATATACTATTAAACTGAAAAAATAGATTTTCAGAGGAATTACTTCAAAATTTATACTTAAGTTTATCTTATGAATTTAGAAAACAAGCGCATTATTTCTTCGATTATTGAAGTCATTTTCATTTTGAAAACCTGACCGGGGAAAGATGTGTACTATTATAGCAAAAAAAGCCATCTTTCGAGATGGCTTTTTTTATACTCAGTTTTTAATTTATCTGATTTTAATAATTTCAAATACCTCATTGGTGTGAAAAATTGTTATTGCTTAGGGATACTGTAATAGTTATTGTTAAATATTGAAGCAATTGAATGTTTTTAAGAATTTCAGCAATCGTAACAATGATCGATATAATAATCTGTAATTCAGTGGTTTATTTGATTAAAAGTGTGCTCGAAGACAATTAAGAAAACTGAGCGAAAATATAGAGACATTTTGAAGAAGGTAATTTTATATAACGAGAAGAGAAAAATAGGTAATGAATAATAAGTATAGTAGTATTTTAACTCAGAGTGACTCCCAACCGGCGTCACAAGCCATGCTTCATGCCATAGGCTTAACTAAAGAAGATTTCAATAAACCATTTGTGGGTATTGCGAGTACTGGGTACGAAGGTAACCCTTGTAATATGCACTTAAATGATCTTGCAAAACTGGTAAAAGAAGGTACGCTTTCTGCAGATCTTGTAGGCTTGATATTTAATACTATTGGGGTAAGTGACGGTATTTCTATGGGAACTCCTGGAATGCGTTTCTCCCTGCCTTCGCGAGATATTATTGCAGATTCTATGGAAACTGTGGTAAACGCGATGTCTTACGATGGCTTAGTAACTGTTGTAGGTTGCGATAAAAATATGCCTGGTGCTTTAATGGCGATGTTGCGTTTAAATAGACCTTCGGTTTTAGTTTATGGAGGAACAATTGCTTCAGGATGCCATAATGGTAAAAAACTTGATGTTGTTTCAGCATTTGAAGCCTGGGGTGCAAAAGTTAGTGGCGATATAGATAAAGAAGAATACGATAGTGTAATCGAAAAAGCTTGTCCAGGTGCTGGTGCATGTGGCGGAATGTACACTGCAAATACTATGGCTTCAGCAATTGAAACGCTGGGAATGTCATTACCTTATAATAGTTCTAATCCTGCAGTAGGAGAAGAAAAAAAGGCCGAAAGTATTCAGGCAGGTGAGGCGATGCGACTCCTAATAGAAAAGGATTTGAAACCTCGGGACATAGTAACTAAAAAATCTCTAGAGAATGCAATAAGATTGCTAACACTTCTTGGAGGTTCTACAAATGCGGTACTTCACTTTTTAGCTATCGCACGTTCAGCAGAAATTGATCTTGGAATAGAAGAATTTGGTAAAATCGTAGACTGTACGCCATTTTTAGCCAATTTGAAGCCAAGTGGAAAATACGCTATGGAAGATATTCATAGAATTGGTGGTATACCTGCAGTACAAAAATACATGCTAAAACATGGTTTATTACATGGTGATTGTATGACGGTTACTGGAAAAACTTTAGCTGAAAATCTTGAGAATGTACCAGATTTAGAAGAAGGTCAGGATGTAATTTATTCTATAGATCAGCCAGTTAAAAAAACGGGACATATAAGAATTCTTCATGGAAATTTAGCTGAAGAAGGATCGGTAGCAAAAATTACCGGAAAAGAAGGAATGAGTTTTACAGGAACTGCTAAAGTTTTTGAAAGTGAATACGAAGCGAACGACGGAATTTCAGAAGGAAAAGTAAAGAAAGGTGATGTCGTCGTCATTCGGTATGAAGGTCCAAAAGGAGGTCCTGGTATGCCAGAAATGCTGAAACCAACTTCAGCAATTATGGGAGCAAAGTTAGGGAAAGACGTTGCTTTAATTACCGATGGTAGATTCTCTGGCGGAACGCATGGTTTTGTGGTAGGACATATTACTCCGGAAGCTCAGGAAGGCGGTTTAATCGCTTTACTGAAAGATGGAGATAAAATTACAATTAGTGCAGAAGACGATTCTATCCATGCAGATCTTACTGATAAAGAAATAGAAGAAAGAAGAAAAAGCTGGACAGCACCCGAATTAAAATTTAGTAAGGGTGTGTTATATAAATATGCGAGAACAGTTTCATCGGCATCCAAAGGTTGCGTAACCGATGAGTTTTAAAAAGGTGAATTATGGAAGTAAAAACAGCTAGTTTTGAAAAGACATCGACAAATACATCAACCACAGTTTCTGGAGCAGAAGCAGTAATTAAGTGTTTGTTAGAGGAAGGTGTAGAAACGATCTATGGTTACCCTGGCGGTGCCATTATGCCGGTGTATGATGAATTGTATAAATACCAGGATAAAATTCACCACGTCCTTACAAGACACGAGCAGGGAGCTACTCATGCAGCACAGGGATATGCAAGAGCAACAGGGAAAGTAGGAGTTGCAGTGGCGACTTCAGGACCAGGTGCAACTAATTTAGTAACAGGTATAGCCGATGCTCAGATCGATTCGACGCCAATGGTTTGTATTACCGGGCAAGTTGGATCGCATTTACTTGGTAGCGATGCTTTTCAGGAAACCGATATTGTAGGTATTTCCACACCAATTACTAAATGGAATTACCAAGTAACAAAAGCAGAAGAAATTCCCGAAGTTATTGCTAAGGCATTTTATATAGCCAAATCGGGTCGTCCAGGGCCGGTTTTGGTTGATATTACTAAAGATGCGCAATTCGCTTCATTAGAATTCAACTATAAAAAGTGTAAAGGAATACGTAGTTATAAGGCAAATCCTGAGGTTGATATGGCTCAGATGGAGCAGGCTGCAGAAGCGATAAATTCAGCAAAAAAACCATTAATTGTTTATGGTCAGGGAGTAATTCTTGGTGAAGCAGAATCGCTTTTTCAGGAATTTGTAGAAAAAACAGGGATTCCTGCGGCATGGACAATTTTAGGTGTTTCTGCCTTAGGAACTAAACATCCTTTAAACGTTGGCATGGTAGGCATGCATGGGAACTACGGCCCAAATGTTTTAACTAACGAATGTGATGTACTTATCGCTATTGGGATGCGTTTTGATGATAGGGTAACTGGTAATTTAGATTATTATGCTAAACAGGCTAAAGTTATCCATATGGAAATCGATCCTGCGGAAATAGATAAAAATGTTAAAGCTGACTTTCCTGTTTTAGGTAATGTAAAAGAGACTCTAAAATCGCTTTTAGAATTAGTGAAGCCGAAAGAACATAAAGAGTGGCATAATAAGTTCAAAGAATTATACAAAATTGAATACGATAAAGTTATAAGCCTAAATCTTGATGTGAATAAGAAAGATATGGGAATGGCTGAGGTTATTCAGGAAATCAATAGAAATACAGACGGTAAAGCTATAATTGTTTCAGATGTAGGCCAGCACCAAATGGCGGCTTGTCGATATGCAGAGTTTAAGCAAACCAGAAGTAATATCACTAGTGGTGGTCTAGGCACTATGGGATTTGCATTGCCAGCAGCTATTGGAGCAAAAATGGGAGCACCAGAACGGGAAGTTGTTGCTGTGATTGGTGATGGAGGTTATCAAATGACTATTCAGGAATTAGGAACAATCTTTCAAACTAAAGTTCCGGTTAAAATTGTGGTTTTAAACAACGGATTTTTAGGAATGGTTAGACAATGGCAACAGCTGTTTTTTGATAGAAGATATGCTTCTACAGAAATGACTAATCCCGATTTTGTGACCATAGCAAAAGGATATCATATTAAAGCCGAACGGGTAACCGATAGATCCCAGCTAAAAGATGCAGTTGCAGAGATGATTGCATCGAAAGAACCTTACTTCCTAGAAGTTAAAGTAGAACAGGAAGAAAATGTTTTCCCAATGGTGCCTACAGGTGCTTCTGTTTCAGATATAATTTTAGAATAATGGAAAAGAAAAATTTCACCGTTTCAATATATACCGAAAATAACTTAGGACTATTAAGCCGAATAGCGGCTATTTTCCTAAAGAGACATATTAATATAGAAAGTATTACGGCGTCGCCAAGTGAGGTGCCAGAAGTAATGCGTTTTATTATCGTAATAGAGGTTACCGAGGAGCAAGTCAAAAAAATAATCGGTCAGATTGAAAAGCAAATAGAAGTGATTAAAGCTTTTTATCATACCGATGAGGAAATGGTTTACCAAGAAACGGCATTGTATAAAATAAGATCTTCAGAATTTTTAGATGACTTTAATGTTCAGGATTTTATTAAAGCAACAAATGCTCGGATTGTTACCGTTACTCAAAAATTCTTTGTAATCGAGAAAACCGGTAAGCATAACGAAATAAACGCATTGTACGAAACACTTAAACCTTACGGGTTAATGCAGTTTGTACGTTCAGGAACTATTGCAGTTTCAAAAAGCGAAATGCCGATAACAGGAATCTTAGAAAAATTTAATACTACAAATTCAATATCATGACAAACTATTTTAACAGCCTTTCTTTACGAGAAAAATTAGCCCAGCTAGGCACTTGCAGGTTCATGGAACTAGATGAGTTTAGTGACGGAGTGGCTGCATTAAAAGATAAAAAAATAGTTATTGTGGGATGTGGATCTCAAGGTCTAAATCAAGGCCTGAATATGAGAGACAGTGGTCTTGATATTTCTTACGCGCTTCGAGAAGGAGCAATTAAGGAAAAAAGACAATCTTACATAAATGCAACTGAAAATAATTTCACAGTTGGAACTTACGAAAAGTTAATTCCTTCAGCAGATTTAGTAATTAATCTTACTCCAGATAAACAACATACCGGCGTTATTAAAGCAATTATGCCACATATTAAAAAAGATGGGGTTCTTTCGTATTCTCATGGTTTTAATATTGTTGAAGAAGGGATGCAAATTAGAGAGGATATTACCGTAATTATGGTAGCTCCTAAATGTCCTGGTAGTGAAGTAAGAGAAGAATATAAAAGAGGTTTTGGGGTACCTACATTAATTGCAGTGCACCCTGAAAATGACCACTTAGGTATTGGTCTGGAATGGGCTAAAGCCTACGCTTACGGTACGGGAGGTCATAGAGCGGGAGTTCTTCAGTCTTCTTTTGTTGCTGAGGTGAAATCAGATTTAATGGGTGAGCAAACGATACTTTGTGGATTGCTTCAAACAGGATCTATTCTTAGCTTCGATAAAATGGTGGCAGATGGAGTAGAACCATCGTATGCAGCAAAGTTAATTCAGTATGGTTGGGAAACAATTACTGAAGCCCTTAAGCACGGTGGTATTACCAATATGCTAGATCGTCTTTCTAATCCTGCAAAAGTAAAAGCATTTGAAATTTCAGAAGAATTAAAAGAAATTATGCGTCCTCTTTTTCAAAAACATATGGACGATATTATTTCTGGAGAATTTAGTTCTAGAATGATGCGAGATTGGGCAAATGATGATAAAGAATTATTAGAGTGGAGAGCTGCAACTGGAGAAACTGCTTTTGAAAAAACAGCTGCTGCTGATATTGAAATTTCTGAGCAGGAATATTTCGACAAAGGTGTATTAATGGTTGCTATGGTAAAATCTGGTGTAGAGCTGGCTTTTGAAACTATGGTAGAAGCTGGTATTATTGCAGAATCTGCATATTACGAGTCTTTACATGAAACTCCACTTATCGCTAACACCATTGCCAGAAAGAAATTATTCGAAATGAACCGAATTATTTCTGATACTGCTGAATATGGTTGTTACTTATTCGATCATTCTTGTAAGCCATTAATAAAGGATTACGTTAATGGTCTGGATAAAGATTTAATAGGAGAATCATATAAAACAGATGATACTGGCATTGATAACTTAGAATTAATCGCAGTAAACGATGCACTAAGACAACATCCTGTAGAGAAAGTAGGAGCGAAGCTTAGAAAAGCAATGACTGCGATGAAAAGAATATACGAATAGATATGGAAACTGCATTGGCACAAAAATCATATATACCTACATTAGAAGCTGTTAGAGAAGCGGCAGATAGAATTTCTAAAGTTGTTGTAAACACTCCTTTAGCCGAATCTTTTACATATAGTAATCGTTTTGGTGCAAACGTGATGTTTAAAAGAGAAGATTTACAACAGGTACGCTCTTACAAGATTAGAGGAGCTTACAATAAGATTTCTAGTTTGCCAGCAGATCAGCTTGCTAAAGGTGTAATTTGTGCCAGTGCAGGAAACCATGCACAAGGTGTGGCTTTTGCCTGTAATAAGCTTAAAACAAAAGGTGTTATTTATATGCCAAGTACCACTCCAAGTCAAAAGGTTGCCCAAACAAAAATGTTTGGTGGAGAATGGGTAGAAGTTGCTTTAGAAGGAGATACTTTCGACGATTCTTTTAAAAACGCGATGATAAGAGCTAGCGAAAATGATTTGGTTTTTATTCATCCTTTTGATGATGAAAAGGTGATCGAAGGTCAGGCAACTATAGGTTTAGAAATATTGCAACAATCTAAAGAGCCTATCGATTACGTATTTGCACCTTTAGGAGGTGGTGGATTGTTAGCCGGAGTATCTTCTATTTTCAAAGAATTATCTCCAAATACTAAGATTATCGGTGTGGAGCCTGAAGGCGCGGCATCCATGTCAGCTTCGTTAAAAGAAGGCAGGCTTATAGAATTAGCGCATATTGAGCGTTTTGTTGATGGAGCTGCGGTACAGAAAGTAGGAAGCCGAAATTTTGAAATCTGTAAGCATAATTTAGATCAGATGATCACAGTCCCTGAAGGGAAAATATGTCAGACAATTCTGGATCTTTACAATCAAGATGCCATTGTCGTAGAACCTGCCGGTGCAATGTCCATTTCAGCTTTAGATTTTTTTGCTGAAGAAATAAAAGGTAAGAATGTTGTTTGCATCGTAAGTGGTAGCAATAACGATATTACCAGAACCGCTGAAATTAAAGAGAGAGCATTACTTTATGCAGGATTGAAACATTATTTTGTTGTTACTTTTCCTCAAAGAGCAGGAGCCTTACGTGAATTTTTAGATGATGTTTTGGGAGCCACAGACGATATTACACATTTTGAATACTCTAAAAAACACGAAAGAGAAAACGGGCCAGCCGTTGTAGGTATAGAGCTGAAAAGCAAAAATGATTTTGAGCCGCTATTAAATCGTATGAAAGAGCGTAATTTTTATGGTCGATATTTAAACGATACACCAGATCTTTTTCAGTTTATTATTTAATGATATTTATTTTTGAAAGTTCACATTTAAAAACTATATTTACTCTGTGAGAAAAAAAGCTCAAATAATATTATCTAATAATCGATGCCCCATGCGCCGCGTGTGGTAATCCTTATATAATTACTTCTAATTAATATTATTTGAAAACTTTACTTTGAAAAATCCACTAAACATACTACAATTACTAAAGAGCTTTGAAGTTCTTTTTACTTCTTTGAATAACATATTCAGTAGGGAAAATCTTCCTACTGCTATTCTTATTCCTATACGCCGCCGTCGCAGCCCCCGCCGCACGCAAGTGCGTGTATAATTTTATGGAGCTTAGGTGAGTCCGGTTCCCCTTTCAGTCAGAATTTCAACTTATTTTTTTTCAATTTTATAATCGCTTAGCAAATGAAGATTATCATTGCTAATAAATCTCATGCAAAATTTGCTGAGGTTATTTGTACAACCATAGAAGAATCTGCCAAAGTTCGTGGTACAGGTATCGCTCGTCGTACTCCAGAATATGTAATTACCAAAATGGAAAATGGTAATGCTATTATAGCTTTAGATGGCGATAAATTTGCCGGATTCTGTTATATCGAAACGTGGAGTCACGAGAAGTATGTCGCAAACTCAGGCTTAATCGTCCATCCCGATTATCGAAATCAAGGCTTAGCGAAAGATATTAAAAAAGCAGTTTTCGATTATTCCAGAAAAAAGTATCCTGAAGCCAAGATTTTTGGGATAACTACAGGTCTAGCCGTAATGAAAATTAATTACGAGCTGGGGTATCAACCCGTTACTTTTTCTGAACTTACTGATGATGAAGCTTTCTGGAAAGGCTGCCAAACCTGCAAGAACTATGATATTCTAACTCGTACAGAACGTAAAATGTGTTTGTGTACAGGAATGCTATACGATCCTGAAAAAAAGAAAAAAGAAAAAAATAAGCACGATCTCAACGAGAAAACTTTTACCCGATTAAAAAATATTAAGCAAAGTCTTTTCTATAAAAAAGAAAAAAACAACCAAGATTAAAACGTACCAATACAATGAAAAAAGTAGTTATAGCCTATAGCGGCGGATTAGACACTTCATATTGCGCAAAATCACTTTCTAATGAAGGTTTCGAAGTTCATGCAGTTAGTGTGAATACCGGAGGATTTTCAAAAGAGGAAGTTCAGCATATTGGAGATAATGCCAAGAAAATTGGAGCAACCACTTATAAAAATATCGATGCTGTTTCTTCATTTTACGATAAAGTAGTAAAATACTTAATCTTTGGGAATGTTTTAAAAAATAACACCTATCCACTTTCAGTAAGTGCAGAGCGTATCGTTCAGGCGATTGAAATTGTAAACTATGCAAAAGAAATTGGGGCAAAATATATCGCACACGGTAGTACCGGTGCAGGTAATGATCAGGTAAGATTTGATATGATCTTTCAGATTATTGCTCCAGAGATTGAAATTATCACTCCAATTCGAGATAAACAATTAAGCCGACAAGAGGAGATCGATTACTTAAAGGCAAATGGAGTTGAAATGAATTGGGAAAAATCCAAGTATTCTGTAAATAAAGGACTTTGGGGAACCAGTGTTGGTGGGGCTGAAACCTTAACTTCTCATCAGGCTTTACCAGAATCGGCATTTCCATCACAACTTTCAGAAACGGAAGTAGGAAAAATTAGCTTGAGTTTTACAAAAGGAGAACTTACCGCGATTAATGAGAAAGAAGATTCTGCTGAAAATAATATCCAAATTCTTGAAGAAATAGCTAAGAAATACGCGATTGGTAGAGATGTTCATGTTGGCGATACGATTATTGGGATAAAAGGAAGAGTAGGCTTTGAAGCTGCTTCAGCAACAATCATCATTAAAGCGCATCATTTATTAGAAAAGCATACGCTAAGTAAATGGCAATTACAACATAAAGATTACGTGGCCAACTGGTATGGTACACATTTACATGAAGGCCAATATTTAGATCCGGTAATGCGAGATTTCGAAGCTTTATTAAAAAGTTCTCAGGATCGAGTAACCGGGAAAGTATTTGTAAGTCTCTATCCATACCGATTTAGTTTAGACGGAATTTCTTCCCCGCATGATTTAATGAATAGCAACTTCGGAAATTACGGAGAAGAAAATAAAGCCTGGACTGCCGATGATGCTAAAGGATTTATCAAGATTTTATCGAATGCTGGTAAAATATATCAGTCAGTAGAAAATACTCAAAAATAGCATCTCATGATTAAAGCAGGAATTATTGGTGGTGCAGGATATACAGCGGGAGAACTGGTTAGAATCTTAACCTACCATCCAGAAGTTGACCTCGATTTTGTTTATAGTACATCTAGACCGGGAACTCCGGTTTCTGGAGTGCATCAGGATCTTATCGGAGAAATTGATTTATTGTTTTCCGGAGAAATAAATACGAAAGTTGATGTTGTTTTTCTTTGTCTAGGACATGGAAATTCAGTAAAGTTTTTAGCTGAAAATAAATTTTCAGCACAAACGAAAATCGTTGATTTAAGTACTGATTTTAGAATGGATGGTGATCATGATTTTGTATATGGTTTACCTGAATTCAAAAAGGAAGCGATTAAAAAAGCGAATTTTATTGCGAATCCAGGTTGTTTTGCTACCGCAATAAGTTTGGCCATCCTTCCGCTGGCAAAAGCTAAAAAAGTAACAGACGAATGGCATGTAAATGCAGTTACCGGAGCAACGGGAGCCGGAGTTTCACTTTCAGCTACAACACATTTTACCTGGCGAGATAATAATTTTTCAGCTTATAAATCTTTTGAACATCAGCATTTAAATGAAATAGGGCAGAGCCTTAAATTATTACAACCAGAATTTGATGCTACAGTTAATTTTATTCCGAATCGTGGAAATTTCTCGCGCGGAATCCATGCAACAGCCTATACCAAGTTTCTAGGAAGTTTGGAAGAAGCGAAAGGGATTTATGCAGCTCAATATAAAGATGCGGCTTTTACGTTTGTAACTGAAGAAAATATTCATTTAAAACAAGTGGTAAATACCAATAAAGCATTACTGAAAATAGAGAAATTTGGTGATAAATTATTAATCACCAGTGTAATCGATAATTTACTGAAAGGAGCTTCTGGTCAAGCGGTACAGAATATGAATTTGATATTTGGTTTACCGGAAGATTCAGGTTTACATCTTAAGGCGAGTTACTTTTAGACTAATTTCTAAAAACTTAAATCATGAAAATAGCAATTATAGGTGCAGGAAATTTAGGAAAGTCTATTGCAAAAGGACTTATCGTAAATAATGCGTTTACCACACTTTATCTTACTAAGCGCGATACCGATGCCATTAAAACTTACGAAGAATACTCAAAAGTAACGGTAACTTCAGATAATCAGGAAGCTGTTAGAAATTCGGATATTTTAATTTTTGCAGTACAGCCCCAGCAATTAGAACGAATTCTCGAAGAAATTAAAGATCTATTAACCGAAAAACATGTATTAATTTCAACGATTACAGGTTTTAAAACCGATCGAATTGAAGCTATTGTAGGCGAAGATCAGTTTATTATTCGAGCGATGCCCAATACAGCTATTGCAGTAGGCAAATCGATGACTTGCATGTGTAGTAATGAAAAGGGATTGAAAAGAATTGCTATCGCAGAAGCTATTTTCAATCGTCTAGGAACCAGCATTATTATCAACGAAAATAAAATGCAAGCCGCTACAGTTATTTGTGCCAGCGGAATTGCATTTTGGATGCGATTGATACGTGCAACTACTCAGGGTGCTGTTCAGCTTGGTTTCGATGCTAAGGATGCTCAGGAATTAGCGATGAATACCTGCTTGGGTGCAGCTAGTTTACTGGTAGAATCCGGGAAACATCCCGAAGAAGAAATCGATAAGGTAACTACTCCAAAAGGTTGTACCATCGAAGGTTTAAACGAAATGGAACACAATGGTTTAAGTTCTTCTCTAATTAAAGGCTTACAAGCCTCTTTCAAAAAAATAAATAACATTTCAGAACAATAAATATGGAGCTTTTTGATGTTTATCCGTTGTTTGATATAACTCCAGTAAAAGGCGAAGGCGCTTACGTTTTCGATAAAGAAGGCAAAAAATATCTCGATTTATATGGTGGACATGCGGTAATTTCTATCGGGCATTCGCATCCCGCGTATGTTAACGGAATTTCTAATCAGGTTCGCCAATTAGGATTTTACTCGAATTCTATTAAAAATCCGTTGCAGGTAGAATTATCCGAAAAACTAGGTAAATTATCCGGTTGCGAAGATTATCAGTTGTTTTTATGTAATTCGGGAGCCGAGGCAAACGAAAATGCACTTAAAGTAGCATCGTTTGCAACCGGTAAAGATCGCGTGATCTATTTTGATAATGCTTTCCACGGAAGGACATCTGGTGTGGTGGCAGTAACCGATAATGAGAATATTAAGGCACCTTTTAATAAAGGCCATAAAATAACTAAAATCGCTTTTAATGATACTGAAGCTTTAGCTACAGAATTACAAAAAGGAGATGTAGCTGCGGTTATTTTTGAAGTGATTCAGGGTGTTGGTGGTTTAGATGAAGCAACTACTGAATTTTATCAGCAAATTGAAAAATTAGCCAAAGAAAACGGAGCAATGATTATTGCCGATGAAGTTCAGGCTGGTTATGGTAGAACGGGCGACTTTTTTGCATTTCAGAAACATCATATTCATCCAGGTATTATTTCTATTGCTAAAGGAATGGGAAATGGATTCCCAATTGGTGGCGTTTTAATCGATAAAAATATCGCTCCAAAATACGGAATGTTAGGAACTACTTTTGGCGGAAATCATTTGGCTTGCGCAGCCGGTTTGGCAGTCCTCAATATTTTGGAAAAGGAAAACCTGATGCAAAATGCTTCAATGATGTTCGATTATGTTCAGGAGAAAGCAAAAGAAATTCCGCAGATTAAAAATATCAAAGGCCGCGGATTGATGATTGGTTTAGAATTCGATTTCGAAATAGCGAATCTTAGAAAAGATATGTTATATGTACATCAAATTTTTACCGGCTCGGCTGCTAACAAAAAGTTGCTTAGAATTTTACCACCACTAAATATCGAAAAACAGCATTTTGATGCCTTTTTTAAAGCCTTAAAAATCAGTTTAGCGAATTTAAAATAAAACTTTTCTGTCTGATTTCATTCATAAATAAATGCGTCACCCTGAACTTAATTCAGGGGCAATCTTATAAATTTTGGATTGAAAATCATAATGAGATTCCGTGTCAAGCACGGAATGACGAAATTGAATTATTAGATAGATAAATTAAAAGTTCAAGAGAAAAACAAAATATTTCAATGAAACATTACACAAGCGTTCACGATATCGAAAACCTTGATGAATTAATACAAGAAGCCATTCAACTTAAAAACAAGAATTCGGCTGCGAACTTAGGAAAAGGAAAAACCTTAGGTTTATTATTTTTCAATTCTAGTTTACGTACGCGTTTAAGTACAGAAAAAGCAGGTCGACTTTTAGGAATGGAAGTGCTTACCATGAATGTTGGTGCCGATGGGTGGGCGTTGGAATTTGAAGATGGTGCGATTATGAACTCAGATAAGGCAGAACATATTAAAGAAGCTGCAGCGGTGTTGTCGCAATATTGCGATGTTATTGGAGTACGTGCCTTTCCTGGGTTAAAGGACAAAGAAAAAGATGAAGAGGAACAGGTAATTAATTCGTTTAAAAAATTTGCCAGTGTTCCTGTCGTGAATTTAGAAAGTTCTACCGGCATCCGTTACAAGCGCTAACCGATGCTATTTCTATTACTGAATTAAAGAAAAAAGATAAACTGAAAGTAGTGCTAAGCTGGGCGCCACATCCAAAAGCTTTGCCACAATCGGTTCCCAATTCTTTTGCTGAAATGATGCAGAAAATGGATGTCGAATTTTGTGTAACAAATCCTGAAGGTTACGATCTTAGTGATCGTGTTTTAAACGGAACGAAAGTTTATCATAACCAAGACGAAGCTTTGAAAGATGCTGATTTTGTGTATGTAAAGAACTGGAGTAGTTACGAGAAATACGGAGAAGTATTGTCTAAAGATCCGAATTGGACATTTTCGAAAGAGAAATTAGCGCTAACTAACGATGCTAAAGTGATGCACTGTCTACCGGTTAGACGAAATGTAATAATTACAGATGATGTATTAGATAGTGAAAATTCAGCAGTAATTCATCAGGCGAATAACAGAACGTATGCAGCTCAAGCTGTTTTAAAGCAAATATTGGAAGAACTTGATTAATGTGATGATTTGCTGATTTGTGGATTTGAAAATGTGATAATTTGAAAATTTATGTCATTTCGACTGAAGCGAAATGGAGAAATCTAAACTCGGTTAATTAAGGATTACATAAAAAATTTTAAAAGCTGATCGCTGAAAGCTAACAGCTAATAGCTATATCCAAACACTAACTACTCAATTCTAACTACTAATTACTAAAAAATGAAATCACTAAAAGTTGTAAAAATAGGAGGGAAGCTTATCGAAGATACTGCAAAATTCGATGAATTTCTGGAAGATTTTAAAAACCTGGAAGGCCACAAAATTCTAGTGCATGGTGGTGGAAATATGGCAACCGAGATTTCAGACAAATTAGGCTATGAAACTAAAATGATAGATGGTCGCCGAGTGACAGATGCAGATACGGTAAAAGTTATTATAATGGTTTATGGCGGATTGATAAATAAAAATATTGTAGCTAAATTACAGTCGTTAAATACGAATGCAATCGGACTTTGTGGTGCAGATGGACAAAGTATTTTATCGGTAAAAAGACCAGTCGCAGCTATCGATTATGGATTTGTAGGAGATATAGAAAAAGTAAATGCTGAATTTATAGAATCTTTACTTAACGATGGTGTTGTTCCGGTTTTTTCAGCGATTTCCTGCACTAAAGAAGGAGTTTTACTGAATACTAATGCCGATTCTATTGCTTCTGAAATTGCTCGTGCCATGAGCAAATCTTACGAAACCGAATTGTATTATTGTTTTGAAAAGCAAGGAGTTTTAGCAAATGCTGAAGATGATGAATCAATAATTAAAGAAATTGATTTTATAGAATACAAAACGCTGGTAGAAAAAAAGGTAATTACGGATGGCATGTTACCTAAACTTCAGAATTGTTTTGAAGCTTTAGAAAATGGTGTTCAGAAAATTCATTTAGGAAATCATCAGTCTTTAAAAGAAAATACAACGCATACCAAAATCATTCAATAATGGAAATAAAAGCACTTCAGCAAGAAGCACTTCAGTTACTTCAATATTTAATTGAAACGCAGTCATTTTCAGGAGAAGAATATCAAACGGCAGATTTGTTAGAACAATGGTTCGTTCAGCATAAAATTCAGCATAAAAGACATTTAAATAATGTTTGGGCAACAAATCATTCTTTTGATGAGAGTAAACCTACTTTGCTATTAAACTCCCATCACGATACAGTAAAACCAAATGCAGCGTATACTAAAGATCCGTTTAAAGCTGAAATTGCCGACGGTAAATTATTTGGATTAGGAAGTAATGATGCCGGTGGTTGCTTGGTTTCTTTGCTAGCGACTTTTACTTATTTTTATAATCGAAAAGATTTAAATTATAACATCATTTTTGCCGGTACTGCAGAAGAGGAAACTAACGGCAAAAACGGAATTGCCTGCATGTTACCCATAATGCCAAAAATTGATGTAGCCATTGTAGGCGAACCAACTTTGATGGATTTAGCGGTTGCTGAAAAAGGCTTGGTGGTTTTTGATGCGGTTGTAAAAGGAACGCCATCTCACGCGGCGCATCCAAATACCGATAATTCAATTTATAAAACTGCGGAAGTTTTAAAGTGGTTTGAAGCAGTTAAATTTCCTGAAGTTTCTAAGCAATTAGGCGAAGTGAAATTAACCGTAACCCAAATTAAAGCCGGTTCGCAGCATAATGTGGTGCCTGCAAAGGTCGATTTAGTGATCGATGTTCGGGTGAACGATTGTTATTCGAATCAGGATGTCAGTGATTTTTTACAGAAAAACGCTCCGGTAGATAGTATCGAACCAAGATCGTTACGATTAAATTCATCGAATATTCCGTTAGATCATGATTTGGTAAAAGCCGGTTTAGATTTGGGAATGAAAACCTACGGATCGCCAACATTATCAGACCAGGCGATGCTGAAATGTTCCTCACTAAAATTGGGACCAGGTGATAGCACACGTTCCCATTCCGCAGACGAATTTATTTATGTTAACGAAGTTGAAGAAGGAATAGAAAAATATATTGTCTTATTAGAAAAGGCGTTGAAATAGAGTTGAAATAGGCTGGAATAAAAATGAACCAATAACCGTCATGCCGGACCTGATCCGGCATCTCATCCTGATTGTGTGAGATCCTGAATCAAGTTCAGGATGACATCAACTAAAACCCAATTATATTATTGATTGGGAAACTTAAAGAATTACGAAATGAAACTTTGGGATAAAGGAATAAGTATAGATAAGAAGATTGAGAAATTTACGGTTGGTAACGATCGAGAATTGGATATGTATCTTGCTGAATATGATATAACCGCTTCTAAAGCACATGCTAAAATGCTGGGGAAAATTGGTATTTTGGAGAAGGATGAGGTTCCGGCTTTGTTATCTGAATTGGATAAGCTTCAAAAACAAGTTGAAAATGGCGAATTTGTAATTGAAGAAGAATTTGAAGATGTCCATTCTAAAATAGAATATGAGCTCACCAAAGTTCTGGGAGATACCGGAAAGAAAATCCATACTGCAAGATCACGTAACGATCAGGTTTTGGTGGCGATGCAATTATACTTCAAAGAAAATTTAATTGAAATTCATCAAAAAACAGAAGGATTAATTGATATTCTTTTAGGACTAGCTGAACAATATAAAGATAAATTACTTCCCGGATATACGCATTTACAGGTAGCCATGCCATCTTCTTTTGGTCTGTGGTTTTCAGCCTATGCCGAAATTTTAATTGATGATTTGTATCAACTAGAAGCTGCTTTAAAAGTAGCCGATCAGAATCCGTTAGGATCTGCTGCGGGCTACGGTTCTTCATTTCCGATAGATCGTGAGTTCACCACTAAAGAATTAGGCTTCAAAACCCTGAAATATAATTCGGTTGCTGCGCAAATGAGTCGTGGTAAATGTGAGCGTACGGTAACTTCAGCAATTGCTGGCGTAGCCAATACACTGGCACGTTTTGCGATGGATATTTGTTTGTATATGAGTCAGAATTTCGGTTTTATCAGTTTTCCGGATGAATTAACTACCGGAAGTTCGATTATGCCTCATAAAAAGAATCCTGATGTATTTGAATTGATACGAGGAAAATCGAATAAACTTCAGGCAATTTCAACAGAAATGGTATTAATTACCAATAATCTGCCAAGTGGATATCATAGGGATTATCAGCTGATTAAAGAGAATAGTATGACTTCCGTAGAAGGAATCAAAGAGATTTTAGATATTTTCTCTTATTCGATTTCTCAGATTATTGTTAAAGAGGTGAATTTGGATGATGAAAAATATAAATATCTGTTTACGGTAGATAGTATCAACGATCTGGTGATTGATGGCGCGAGTTTTAGAGATGCTTATAAAGAAATAGGAGGACAAGTTCAGTCTGGAACTTATAAGCCGGGAGAAGGCCGAAAACATAGCCATTTAGGAAGTAAAGATAATTTAGCTTTAGATAAAATCGCAGCTAAGAAAAAGTTATAAGATTGGTTGATTTTGATCTCAATTTAGAAAATGAAAATATTCTTTTAAGACCATTAGAATTTCAGGATTTTGATGAGATTTCTGAATTAACGAAGAAACCTGAAATGTGGTATTATTTCACTTCAGATTTATCAAATCCTGAAGGTTTGAAGAATTGGATTGATACCGCGGTTGAAGAGCGAAAAAATCAAAAGCGCTTAGCTTTTGCCATAATTGAAAAATCTTCAGAAAAGCTAATAGGATCGACTAGTTTAGGAAATTATTCTGAAAGAGATCAACGTATAGAAATTGGTTGGACTTGGCTGGGAAAAGAGTTCCAAGGCAAGGGTTATAATTTTCAGGCTAAACAATTACTCTTAAAATATTGTTTTGAAAGTTTGAAATTAGAGCGAGTAGAAGCCAAAACAGATATCTTAAATAATGCAGCCAAAAATTCTTTAGCAAAATCTGGTTTTACTGAAGAAGGAATTTTACGTAGTCACACGTTAATGACCAATAATCGGCGGAGAGATACCGCCTATTTTAGTGTTTTGAAAGAGGAGTATTTGAATAATTACCACTAAAAATAAATGAACGTATTAAGTACTTTTATTTATCTTAGGGGAATGGAATTTATTGGAGAAAAGCGAAAGGAAAATAATGAATGGGATAAATGAGCTTTGGTAAACAATAGCCAAAATTATTTAAGTTATAATAAAATCATAGAATATTAATTATCGTTTATATTTTAAAACCCAATACTTTTTACTGTATCCCAATTATGAAAAATTTTACTTTGCGATCACTGCTATTAGCAGTTACAGTTCTATTATCTTCCTGTGAGAAAGATGATAATTTTCCTCAAACCAATTATTCCATAGAATCTAATGATTTTTTCGAGATTATCAGCAAACATCCTAACGGCTGGATCAAAGCGGCTAAACATGGTCAGGACAATCCAAATGACAGTTTTGAATATTATGAGAACGGATTTATCAAATCTGCTAAAATCTATTCCAGCTATCCAAAACAGCATTTATATATGGAAGTGAGCCGTAGTGAAGACAATAAACCACTTTGGTCTAAATATTATACTTCTGAAGGTGATCTATGGTTTGAGACCGTATATGAGAATGGCTGGGCTTCAGAGAAAAAGGTTTACAGTGAAAAAGGCACCTCAATTTATAGTTATGAGGAAGGAGATCTGATTTCCGTAGATTTCACCAGGGCTGATAATAGCGGAAAAAGCTCTACTGTTTTTAATAAAACTGAAGGAAGCAGAACAGTTACGATTAAAAAAGACGGCGAAACCATTCTGGAAGAAGTGTATCCATACACTGATAACACTGGCGCCGCAATGCTAACAAACAACCAAGTTCCTCTGGGTAATCCCTTTGCTAATTCTGATGGGAATTATCGTAAAATTAATGGATCTTTTTTTCGTAATGCTACTTGGCAGTACAATGCAGATCCTAGCGGAAATATACCTCCTTTTCGTAATTTCTATGAATTTCACTTCCCCGATAACATATTTGCCACTACACTTGCGGTTAACACCGAAATTTACCAATCTATTATTGAACAATATCCCATTACTGAAGATCAAGTGCTTACTTTAAATCTCACACATAAAGAGGGTGTAAGAGGCTTCAGGCCTTCTTACGAAGAGAGTTTGTCCCTTACTGAAGAAATGGAAGAAAATCCTTCTCTTTTCGAATTAAAGTACGGCAATGAATATGTTGAAGCAATTTATTATGGTAAAATAATATATGTTGTAGGGGCGCTACGTAATATGCCTACCGATAAAAATACTGCTGATGAAGTTAAACATCTAGCTCAAAAGAAAATGAATTGGATAGTTGATGGGAAGAATCCGCTAACTGCTGAAGAACAAGAAGTATTAGATAAAGTGTGGTTTGAAGTGAAGTTTTTCTCTACATTGAAACAACATCGCAATGGAATTGTATTAAATAACGCGGAAGATTTTGCTACACTTTCGGGGGATGTTGAAAATTCAGAATCTTCAATAATTCAAATGGATTATGCAGCATTTGAACATCTTACAGCGAATTAATAAATGTATAATTACCTTTTAAAAAATGTCAGTTATTTAAAAAGTGACCTATTCTGAAATAAAAAAGCAGATGTACTGGCTACAGTTTAAATGGAAAATATTGCTGAAAATAAAAAAGGAGATGAAATTCGACAATTTCAGCTCCTTTTTAAATATACAACTAAGATTTTTCTTTGTTCTTCACATCCCGATATATCGGGAAAGAATCTCATATTTTCTTATAAGATTCTGAAACGAGTACAGAATGACAGTATTCAGCAGTATTTAAATAATGGTCATTTGCCCAAAATTCAGGTTTTCGTCGTTGATATTATTTTCAGATTCGCTAATTAAACCTTCTAAGAAGTCACCTACTTTTTCAGTACTGTAAGGATTATCTTTATTGATATCTTCAGTACATACATTTAAATTGATGCTTACGGCAACAGCTTTTCTAATTACGTCTCCTTCTTCAGTTAAACCAAAATGATCCAAAAGCATTGCTGCAGAAAGGATCGAAGCTACGGGATTGGCAATTCCTTTACCGGTGGCTTGTGGATAAGAACCATGAATAGGTTCGAACATCGCATTATCACCACCCACTGAAGCAGAAGCTAATAATCCGATACTTCCGCCAATCACGCTGGCTTCATCAGAAATAATATCGCCAAACATATTTTCAGTAAGAATTACATCAAATTGTTTAGGATTTAAAATCATCTGCATAGCAGCATTATCCACGAATAAGAAATCTAATGCTACATCTTTGTATTCTTCAGCAATTTTCTTAACCGTTTTTCTCCAAAGTCGGGAAGTTTCTAAAACATTGGCTTTATCAACCAACGTTAGCTTCTTACGACGCTGTTGCGCAGCTTTAAAGGCCAAATGCGCCATTCTTTCTATTTCCATAACAGAATAGGTGCAAATGTCGGTTGCGCTTTGCCCGTCCTCGCTCTGGCTTTTTTCTCCAAAATAGATCCCGCCTGTCAGTTCTCTAAAAATCGTCAAGTCTGCTCCTTCGATTCTTTCTGGTCGCAATGGAGACTGATCGATAAGCTTAGCATAAGTAGTTACCGGGCGAATATTAGCAAAAAGGCCAAGTTCTTTTCTCAATCTTAAAAGTCCCTGTTCTGGTCGTACTTTAGCGTCAGGATCGTTGTCATACTTTGGATGACCAATAGCACCAAATAAAACAGCATTAGATTTTTTACAAAGATCTAATGTCGCTTCAGGCAGCGGATTTTCTAATAAGTCTATAGCAGCAGCACCAACGATGGCATCTTCGAACTCAAAGTCGTGATCAAAACGATCGGCGATTGCTTTAAGTACTTTTATCGATTGTTGCGTAATTTCAGGTCCTATTCCGTCTCCGGCTAATACGGCTATTTTAAGTTTCATAAGTAATTGTCGTCTCTAAAAGCTTTGATTCAATTTATATCAATCTTATTGCTGAACCGCAGCTTCACGCCTTTGCGTTTGTTTTTCTTCAAAATTCTTAATGGCTTCTAATTTACTAACTAAAAAGTCAATATCATCAAAACCATTAATTAAACAGGTCTTTTTATAAGGATCAATGGCAAAATTTTCTGATTTGCCACTGCTGATAATTTCAACTTTCTGATTTTCAAGATCAACTTTAAAACTTTCTTTGTTGTCTTTTCGAATTGCAAGAAAGAGTTCATCTAAAAATTCAGGAGAAACCTGAACAGGCAATAATCCATTGTTCAGTGCATTTCCTTTAAAAATATCGGCAAAATAACTGGAAACAACAACTTTGAAACCATAAGCTTTTAATGCCCATGCTGCGTGCTCTCTACTGGAACCACAACCAAAGTTGTTTCCGGCGATTAATAGTTGTCCTGAATATTGATCTTGGTTTAAAGTGAAATCTTCAACCGGCTTTCCATCTTTGTCAAAACGCCAGTCTTTAAAAAGATTCTCTCCAAAACCTGCTTTATCAGTTGCCTTAAGGAAACGTGCAGGTATAATTTGATCGGTATCTATATTTTCGACCTCTAAAGGGACGGCTGTATCTTGTAGTGTGGTGAATTTTTCCATTAATTCAAACTTTTTGTAAAGTCGGTTATTTTTCCGGCTACGGCTGTTGCTGCCGCGGTAAGTGGGCTTGCTAATATTGTTCTGGATCCTTGTCCTTGTCTTCCTTCAAAATTTCTATTACTGGTAGAAACACAATATTCTCCTTCCGGAATTTTATCATCGTTCATCGCTAAACAAGCTGAACATCCAGGTTGTCTTAGTGTAAAACCAGCAGCCTCGAATACTTTATCTAATCCTTCTTCCTGAATTTGAGCGGCAACTTGTCTACTCCCCGGAACGATCAATGCATTTACATTTTCAGCTTTTTTCTTTCCTTTAATGTAATTTGCTGCCAGTCTAAAATCTTCAATACGACTATTGGTACAACTACCAATAAAAATATAGTTGATCGTTTTGTCGATTAAACTTTCACCTGGTTTAAAACCCATATAACTTAAAGCTTTGGCATCGCTTTTACCACCTTCTACCGGTATTGCTCCAGTAATTTTGATTCCCATTCCCGGATTAGTTCCGTAGGTAATCATTGGTTCGATATCTTCAGCTTCAAACGAATATTCCTGATCGAAAGCTGCGCCTTCATCGGTTTTTAAGGTTTCCCAGTAGGCTTTCAGTTTATCAAATTCTTCTCCTTTAGGAGCAAATTCTCTTCCTTCAACATAATCATAAGCAATTTGATCTGGTGCTATAAGTCCGCCTCTAGCGCCCATTTCAATACTCATATTACAAACGGTCATACGTCCTTCCATCGACATATTTTCAAAAACATCTCCTGCGTATTCACAAAAGTAGCCAGTACCAGAGTTCGTTCCCAGTTTACTAATTACATAAAGAATAACATCTTTTGGGGTTACTCCTTTTTTCAGATTTCCGTTAACATTTACACGTAATCTTTTTGGTTTTTCTACCAATAAACATTGTGATGCAAAAACTTGAGTTACCTGACTTGTACCTATACCAAAAGCAATAGCACCAAAAGCGCCGTGTGTAGAAGTATGGCTATCACCACAAACCATAGTTTTTCCCGGTTGGGTGATCCCAAGTTCTGGCGCCATTACGTGAACGATCCCGTTGTAGGGATGTCCTAAACCGTAAAGCGTAATATCATTTTCTTCGCAGTTTTGCGAGAGTTCTTTTAATTGTTTCCTAGAAAGCAAATCCTTAACAGGTAAATGCTGATTTTCGGTTGGGGTATTATGATCTGCCGTAGCAACGATCTTATTTGGTCGAAAAACCGGGATATCGCGTTCCTTCAGTTCATTAAAAGCCTGCGGACTCGTAACTTCATGAATTAAATGTTGATCAATATATAAAATATCCGGGCCATCCGGAATCGATTCTACCACGTGGGCATCCCAAATTTTATCGAATAGGGTCTTCTTCATTTCTTTAAAGTTTTAAACACAGCACGAGGGCTGTGTTTGTCTGAATTCTAATAAAAACTCAGTATTTTATGTTAGGCAATTGCTTTAAATTTCTTTTTTGAGATCTGCATGATTTCGTGAATATCATCATCCAAAACCTCTTTTCTCATATCTGCATAGTTAAGAAATTCTGCATAAACCGTATCTAATTCTAATTTTGTAAGATTATAGCCTACTTTTTTAGCTTTATACGCTAAAGCGGCACGTCCACTACGAGCGGTAAGTACAATCGCAGATTCTGTTACTCCAACATCAGCCGGATCGATAATTTCGTAAGTTTCGCGATTTTTAATCACACCGTCCTGGTGAATACCAGAGCTATGAGCAAAAGCATTAGCACCAACTATCGCTTTATTCGGCTGAACATACATTCCCATTTCTCTGGAAACCATATTGCTCAATTCAAACAATAATTTTTGATTAATATCTGTATTTAGATTTAATGTAGGATGCTGGCGAAGAATCATTACGACTTCTTCTAAAGCTGTATTCCCGGCACGTTCACCAATGCCATTAATGGTACACTCAATTTGGCGCGCTCCATTAGAAACTCCTGCGATAGCATTAGCTGTTGCTAAACCTAAATCGTTATGGCAGTGGCAAGAAATGGTTACATTACCGATACCTACTACGTGATCTTTAAGATACTTGATTTTTTTACCATATTCTTCAGGAAGACAATATCCTGTAGTGTCTGGAATATTTAAAACCGTGGCACCAGCGTTGACGACTTCCTGGCAGACCTGCGCTAAAAACGCATTGTCTGTTCTGCCGGCATCTTCAGCATAAAATTCAACATCGTCTGCAAAATTTTTAGCGTAAGAAACAGCATTTACTGCACGTTCTATAATTTGCTCTCTGGTCGCGTTGAATTTATATTTAATATGAGAATCTGAAGTTCCAATACCCGTATGAATACGTGGTTTCTTAGCATATTTTAAAGCTTCAGCAGCAACTTCGATATCTTTTTTTACAGCTCTGGTGAGTCCACAAACGGCAGCATTTTTTGCGATTTTTGAAATTTCAGTAACAGATCTAAAATCACCTGGGCTTGATACAGGGAAGCCGGCTTCAATAACATCTACACCCAGCTCATCCAATCTTGCCGCAATCTTTACCTTCTGTTCTGTATTTAATTTACAGCCCGGAACTTGCTCTCCGTCTCTCAAAGTTGTGTCAAAAATTTCTACCTTTTCTGCGCTCATAAGAGTATTTTTTTACTTTATCTTTAACTAAAGTATTATAAAGAGTATTGCTACACTAGCGAGCTCTGTAAAGTGTTACGATAATTAAAGTCGATATATTTACGTAATATATCTGATTTTCAGTTATTTAAAAACTATCTTGTTACAATGACTAATGATTTAACCGATAACCTATTTTCTCTAATTAAATCCCTATCTCCTTCAGAAAAGCGCCAGTTTTCGCTATATGTTGGAAGAATTGGAGTGAATACGGATAGCAAATTTCTCAATCTTTTTAAGGTTTTATCAAAACAGAAGAAATATGACGAAGAATTTGTACTAAAAAACACCAATATTAGTAAGCAGCAATTATCTAATATTAAAGCGCATTTATATAAGCAGATTTTAATTAGTTTGCGTTTGAATCCTGCCCATCAAAGTATCCCAATTCAGATTAGAGAGCAATTGGATTTTGCGATTATTTTATACCGAAAAGGACTTTATAAGCAAAGCCTGAAGCTTTTGGATAAAACAAAAACTACTGCTTTGGCTTACGAAGAAAAAAATCTGGCGTACGAGATTTTAGAATTGGAAAAGATTATAGAATCACAATACATCACCCGAAGTATAGAAAACAGAGCCGAGACCTTAATTAAGCAAACCGAAGAACTTACGCGACTTAGTGAAATCTCGAGTAGATTATCCAATCTTTCCCTTCAGTTATACGGTATTTTTCTGAAGATGGGATATGCGCGTACCGAAGAAGAAGCAGAAGCAATTCAGCATTATTTTGAAACTAATTTACCAGAATACAGATTTTCAGACTTAGGTTTTAAAGAGAAATTATGGTTATATCAGGCGCATTTGTGGTATAGCTTTATAACGCAGAATTTTCTAAATGCTTTTAAATATTCCTCTAAATGGATCGATTTATTTAATGAAAATGAACATTTAATTCCTGTACATCCCGTATTCTATTTAAAGGGGAATCATTATCTGTTAGAATCGCTATTCTATCTAAATCATACGGCTACTTTCGAGAAAGTATTGCATCGATTTGAGGATACTCTAAAGAATCCAAAAATCCCAGATGATGATAATATTGCCTCGTTGTCCTTTCTATATTTATATGAAAATAAGCTGAATCTTAAGTTTATGAAAGGGGAGTTTCATGGCGGTGAAACCTTAGTGGAGAAAATAGACCAAAAGATTAAGCGATTTAAAGGTAAAATTGATGAACATCATATCATGGTGTTTTACTATAAAATTGCATCACTCTATTTTGGAAGCGGAAACAACAAAAAATGCATTGAATATTTGCGCAAAATTATCCATAACAAATCTCTGGAAATGCGAGAAGATTTAATGTGTTTTTCCAGAATTTTGAGTTTGGTAGCGCATTATGAAGCCGGCATGGATTATCATTTAGAGCGTCTTATAAAAACGACATATAAGTTTTTAATTAAGATGAACGATTTGCATGAGGTACAAAAAGAGATGATAAAGTTCTTAAGAAACCTTCCCGATGTGAGTCCGTTAGATATTAAAGATGAATTTAAGAAATTACACGCTACGCTAAAACAATATGAAGACCATCCTTTTGAGCGTCGAGCTTTTTTATATTTAGATATTATTTCCTGGTTGGAAAGTAAGATTGATAATCGCCCAGTTTCAGATGTGATCAAAGATAAAGTAAATGAATATGCACGCTAAAATAATTGAATTTGGTTGAAGAAAGAGCCGATTTAAAACACATCCTTCAGCTTAATCTCGCAGTTATAATTATAAGTACTTCGGGAACACTTGGCAGATATATTGAGCTAAGCCCATTCCTGATTATTTTCTTGCGATCTTTTATAGCAATTTTTGCACTATTTATATTCTGCAAGTTTAAAAAATTCAAGATCAGTTTCTCAAATAGAAAGGATCTGTATACGGTGCTTTTTGCAGGAGTTTTAATGTGCATCCATTGGTTAACTTATTTTCAATCTTTAAAATTATCGAGTGTAGCTATTGGGATGCTTTCCATCTATACGTATCCTGTAATTACCACATTTTTGGAACCGCTCATCAGGAAAACAAGTTTTAGTAAAATCCATCTACTATTAGGAATATTGGTGCTTTTAGGCGTATATTTTTTAGTTCCCGAATTCAGTTTGGATAATCAACAAACCATCGCTGTTTGTTTTGGAGTTGGCTCTGCTTTTTTCTATTCTATTCGGAATATTTTAATGAAGCAGGAATCCGCAAAATACAATGGTTCTGTTTTGATGATGTATCAAATGCTCGTTGTAAGTATTCTATTATTTCCGGTTTTGTTCTTTTTTGATCTATCAGTTATTCCTTCGCAAATAGCGCCAATTCTGGTTTTGGGATTGTTTACAACCTCGGTTGGTCACACGTTGATGGTAAGTAGCTTTAAATATTTTTCAGCAACAACCGCCAGTATAATTAGTAGCGCGCAGCCTATCTACGGAATTTTGCTCGGTTACTTTTTACTGAATGAAATTCCTGCCACTAATACAATAATCGGAGGTTGTTTAATTGCTACTGCTGTTTTTACTGAAATTTTTAGAAGTTTTAGAAAATAACTGAAGTTGATTTTATCAATTTTCGGCTTTACGGTTCATCTTTTTATTGAGTTCCAGGCAGGCATTAATCATCGCCAGGTGTGTAAGCGCTTGTGGGAAATTCCCAACTTGCTCACCGCTTTTACTAATTTGTTCACTAAATAATCTAAGTGAATTTCCGTAACCAAGAATTCGAGCGAAATTTTCAGCAGCTTCATCTAGACGATCCATAAGTGCCAGACATTCGATATACCAAAACGAACACATTGTAAATGTACCTTCTTCGCCTTCTAGCCCGTCGGTATCAGTTTCAGCAGCTCTATAGCGATAAATTAGAACGTCATATTTCAATTCGCGTTCTACCGCTTTAAGCGTCTTTTTCCATTTTTCATCGTGCTTATCTATAAAGTGTAGAATAGGCATTAACATCACCGATGCATCAATTTCATCGGTTTCGCTATGTTGTACAAAAGCTTCTTTTTCTTCGCTCCAAAAGTCAGTATAAAGACTGTCTTTAATTTTCGATCTTATTTCTTCCCATTTCTCTTTTGGAAACTCTAAATCGTTATTTTCTGCAAGCTTTATTCCGCGATCTAACGCAATCCAACAGGTTAAGCGAGAATGTAAAAACTCTTTCTTATCACCTCTAATTTCCCAAATTCCGCGATCTTTATCTTTCCAATGTTCGCAAACATATTCTACATATTGTTTAATATTTTTCCAGAAACTCTTTTTAATAGTACCATCGTGCAAATTGTAAACATAAACTGCATCGATTAGCTCACCATAAATATCAAGCTGTTTTTGGTTTTTCGCATCGTTCCCTAAGCGAACAGGTTTGCTGTTTTTATAGCCATTAAAATGGTCTAATGTAGATTCATCTGGCGGAGTCTTGCCATCATAGGTATACACCAGATCCATCTTTTCTTTAAAGCAATATTTCTCTACCCATTTAAAAAAGGCACTGGCTTCTTCTTTAAAGCCAAGCTTCATAAATGCGTACATAGCGAAAGCCGCGTCTCTAATCCAGGTGTAGCGATAATCCCAATTTCGCTCACCGCCAATTTTTTCAGGTAATCCAAAAGTAGGCGCCGCAATAATGCTTCCTTCTTTGTGGGAGGTAAGTAGCTTTAAAGTTATAGCAGATCTCAAAACGGTTTCTACCCATCGTCCTTTGTAGGTAGTTTTGCTTATCCATTCTTTCCAGTATGCCTGACTTTCGTTATGATACTTTTCGCCGAAAGATGGCATATTATTTATTTGTTCTTCAGAAAGATGGAAATCGGTTAAAATAAAATAGCAGGATTCTTTTTCATCTAATTTGAATTCAGAGTAAGCATCATCACGAGAGATATACAATTCCTTACAACTGTTTAAACAAAGAAAATTATCATCATCTGTAGTGAATGTGATTTCATTTTTATGCTGTTCTACAGTATGTCTTGCCTGCGCATTATCAAATCTAGGTTTACATTTAACGCGGTACGAGATGTTACCGTGATTAGTTGTAATTTTTCTTAGTAACTTGAATTTGTGATCTTTCTCATCTACAATCATAGTATCACAGATTTCCCCAACTCCTTTTTCCGAAGAAAATCTCGTAATCAAGGTTGCTGTATCTGTAATATAAAATTGCGTGTATTTTAAATCTTCTATCAAAGGTTCAATAGAAAAACAACCACCTTTATCTTCGTCTAGTATCGTCGCAAATACACTGGGTGAATCAAAATTAGGAAAACACATAAAATCGATATCGCCCTGTTGCGAAACCAAAGCTGTTGTTTGTAGGTTTCCTATAAATCCGTAATTGTTTATTTTAGTAAATCTATTCTTTCTCATGCTATTTTATCTCCTTCAGGTTGCAATCTACTTTTGCAATCCCCAATTTCATTTTCCATTCTATGATTAAAAAATACTCAATGACTTCTGGAAAGATTGAATCAATTTTTTTTACAATGTAATTTACTAAAAACGAACCATCAAATTATTAGCATAGCATTGGCAAATAATTATTAGTTTTTTGAATTAGAAAATATCTTTTTGAGTTGATGCAATTAAGTGATCTCAATAAAAGATTGCCAAAAGATCATTTTTTACAAATTTTTAATTCATTTATATAGTCCTAAGTTTCTGAATTTCATAATATAGCATTTTCAAAACTTAATTATGAAATGGAAAGGTAGAAGACAGAGTTCTAATGTAGACGATCGCAGAGGAATGTCTACAAAAGGAAAAACCATTGCAGGTGGCGGTATAGTGGCAGTTATTGTAATAGCGCTTCAGTTGTTTACAGGAGTAGACGTTAGCCAACTTATATCTGAAGAACGATCAGGCGTAGCGACTGAAAAAACTCGCGAACTTTCTGAAGCAGAAGTGGAAGAAGGAGAATTTGCAGCCACAATATTAGCAGATACTGAAGATATTTGGACTTCCATTTTTTCAAAAAATGATATGAATTATC
Organism: Zunongwangia endophytica; assembly: GCF_030409505.1. Taxonomy (NCBI): domain Bacteria; kingdom Pseudomonadati; phylum Bacteroidota; class Flavobacteriia; order Flavobacteriales; family Flavobacteriaceae; genus Zunongwangia; species Zunongwangia endophytica. The sequence goes on from NZ_JAUFPZ010000002.1 coordinate 370,545, forward strand.
CAAAACCCGGAATGGTCTTATTTGATGATGCCGTAAGTTCTGGATGTGGTAGAGCTTCTGCCGCAATGGGACCGTTTTACTGCCCTGCAGATCAAAAGTTATATTTGGATCTTCGATTCTTTGACGAACTACATAATAAATTTGGCGCAGAAAAAGGTGATTTTGCCACTGCCTATGTTATTGCTCACGAAGTAGGGCATCATATACAAACCGTTTTAGGAACTTCTCAAAAAGTTAGACAATTGCAGCAAGGTAAATCACAGGATCAGGCAAATGAACTTTCTGTTGCATTAGAACTTCAAGCCGATTTTTATGCAGGAGTTTGGGCAAATCATAATCAGGAATATCTTCAGGAAGGCGATATTCAGGAGGCATTAAGTGCAGCAAACGCAGTAGGAGATGATGCTATCCAGCGTCGTGTAAACGGAACTGTAAATCCAGATTCTTTTACGCACGGAACTTCGGCACAACGAATGGAGTGGTTTATGAAAGGGTATCGTAGCGGCGATATTAGTAAAGGAAATACGTTTCATGCACTTTTAAATTAAGTGCAGGCTTTCCATAAAGGTTCATTAGGAACTTCGGCAATTACGTTTACGGGTTCTTTTTTTACCGGATGAACAAACTCCAGTTTACGAGCATGTAAATTGATACCGGCATCTTTATTACTCCGATCAAAACCATATTTTAAATCCCCTTTTATTGGACAGCCAATAGCAGAAAGTTGACTTCGAATTTGGTGATGTCGCCCGGTTTGTAAATCGATTTCCAGTAAAAAATAGTTATCTAATTCTTTCAAAATTCGATATTCTAGAATTGCTTTTTTACTATCAGGCACTTCTTTTTTATGAGCGAAAGATTTGTTCTGTTTTGGATTACGCTTCAGGAAATGAACTAGTGTATCCTGATCTTTTGGCGGTCGATTTTTAACAATCGCCCAATACGTCTTTTTAGCTTCTTTCTCCTGAAATAATTTATTAAGCCTGGGTAGTGATTTAGAAGTTTTTGCAAATAATACGATACCACTTGTAGGGCGATCTAAACGATGAACAACGCCTAAGTAGACATTACCCGGTTTATTGTATTTTTCTTTGATATACGATTTTACAACCTCACTTAAAGGTTTATCTCCGGTTTTATCACCCTGTACAATATCACCAACGCGTTTATTCACGATAATTACATGGTTATCTTCGTGAAGTATCTGTAAATTGTCTTTAGAGGAAAGTAATTTTTCTGGCAAAATAGATAGTTTGAGGTGAAATTTTAATTTCTGGTAAATTCAGCGATAATCTCTTTATGCTGCGGAAATTCACTGGTAAGATGATCCCTTTCTGCTAATGTAAAATCTTCAAAATCGAATCCCGGAGCGACAGTGCAACCCACAAAGGAAAATTGATTATGCTGAATAACTTTAGCAGCAAACCAATAATTTCTAGGAACTACAAATTGAGGTTTTTCTCCTTTTTCCAGATTTCTACCAATAGTTACTTCGGAAAGTTCTCCGGAAGGCGAAATCATGTATAAGAGTAGAGGAGAGCCGTCATAAAAATGCCAGATCTCCTCTTGATTTATTTTATGAAATGCTGAAAAATTTTCTGAAGTGAGTAAAAAATAAATACTGGTCGAATAGTTACGTTCTGTTTTAAAAGCTTCAGGTAATGCATCTGCTGTGATAACATCGTCGCTTCGATAGACTTCTTTAAAGTAACCACCTTCAGGATGAGGTTGTAACTTCAGTTTTTCAATAATTGATTCCGCAGTATTCATTCAGCAAAAAAAATTAATATTGTTCATCTTCCGAAGGAAAATCACCACTTTTTACATCTTCAGCATACCGTTGAAATGCTCCTGTCATTTCAGTATAAAGATCCAGGTATCTTCTTAAGAATCTTGGGTTAAATTCTTTGGTCATTCCCAACATATCGTGAACTACTAAAACCTGCCCATCACAGCCGTTACCAGCACCAATACCAATTACCGGAATGCTAACGCTTTCAGCGACTTCTTTGGCTAATTTAGCAGGCACTTTTTCTAAAACAACGGCAAAACATCCTAAGCGTTCTAAAAGTTTAGCATCAGATTTTAGCTTTTCAGCTTCTTCTTCGTCTTTTGCTCTAACGGTATATGTACCAAATTTATAGATGGATTGTGGTGTTAATCCCAAATGGCCCATCACCGGAATACCAGCATGTAAGATTCGTTTAATTGATTCTTTAATTTCTTTACCACCTTCTAATTTAATGGCATGTGCGCCACTTTCTTTCATAATTCTAATGGAAGATCGCAGAGCCTCTTTTGGGTCACTTTGGTAGGTTCCAAAAGGAAGGTCGACCACAACTAAAGAACGGTTGATGGCATTTACGACACTTGTGGCGTGATAGATCATGTGATCTAGCGTCATTGGAAGCGTTGTTTCGTAACCCGCCATCACATTACTGGCAGAATCGCCAACAAGGATCACATCGATCCCTGCGCCATCCATAATTTTTGCCATCGAATAATCGTAGGCCGTTAACATAGAGATTCTCTCTCCACGTTTTTTCATATCAACTAAAGACTTAACAGTAATTCTTTTATATTCTTTTTTAGCAACAGACATTAATTTAAATTTTGGTATGCGTAAAAATAAGGTTTTAATGAGAGACTAATTAAGATTCCCTCAAGAAATTGGGGATGCTGTACTTTTCTTATTTTCAATTTTAGACATTTAACAATACTTTTTTAGTGTCGCTTATTTTTCGACTTTTCTGAGCAAGTCTATTATTCATAATTTCTTAGCGTTTGAAGAAGTATGCGGTCTATTACAAAGTCAGGAATTAATTTAGCTTTTCTGAGATGAAAAATTTTCAATTAAAAAAGCCATCAAAAATGATGGCTTAAATGTTCTATTTTGAAGTTTACTTTATGGTTTTAAAACCACTCTAAATCGTGCTTCGTTATCCATCATTCGTTTGTAGGCTTCTTCAACATCAGCAAGTGGATATTCTTCGATCATAGGTTTGGTTCCGCTTAGCGCACTAAATTTTAAAGTGTCTTCGCTATCCATAGCGGTTCCGCTGGCCCATCCTGCGACAGAATTTTTTCCCATTATTAATTGCATTGGTGAAACTTCTACAGGCTCGCCGGTAGCACCTACAATTAGCAGTTTTCCGTTGGGACCTAATCCATCAACCACACTACTTATAGCTTTACTGTTTGGAGCTGTAGCTAAGATTAGTTTTGCTCCACCCAGCTTTTTAAGTTCTTCGACCGTATCTTGCTCTTTAGCATTTATAAAATGCTGCGCTCCAAGATCTGAAGCTAAAGATTTTTTATCATCGCTGGTCGAAATCGCTACGGTTCGCATTCCCATTTTTGAAGCATACTGAACGGCTAAATGTCCTAAACCGCCAATTCCCTGAATAGCGACAACATCGCCCGGAGTAATTCCTGAATTTCTTAAAGCATTAAAAACAGTAATCCCTGCACAAAGTAATGGAGCAGCTTCTGCTGAAGATAATTCGTCTGGAATACTTGCAATAGCTTCTTGAGGTGCGGTCATAAATTCGGCATAACCACCATCGTAAGAGATTCCGCTAATTTTCGCATTCTCGCAGTTAATAAAATCACCACGACGACAAGGTTCACATTCAAAACAATGTCCCCCGTGCCAGCCTACGCCTACACGTTGTCCTTCTTTCCATTGTGAAACACGATCGCCGACTTTTTCTACAATTCCTACAACTTCGTGACCAGGAATTCTAGGATAATCGATAGGCATCAAACCTTCTTTTGTAATGGCGTCACTATGGCAAATACCACAAGCTTCAATTTTAATTAAAACTTCGTTTTCTTTTGGTGAAGGTTTATCAACATCTATGTATTCGAATTCTCCACCTTTTTCTTTTACTTGTACTGCTTTCATCGTTCAATTTTTTTGATTCTTGAATTTACGAAATTGAAGTACGAAGATTTTTAAGTCTTTGTTAAATAAAAAGATCGGTGATTTTTTCAGCATTCGTAGAAATGAGTACGACAATGCCATTATTCATAGCATGTAATAGCATAGGCCAGTATAATTCTTTGTTCTGAACTTTTAATCTGCCCATAAAATAACCAGCAATTATTCGTGGAAAAATGAGGAAGAATAATATAATATTGAATTCGAATCCAGAGACGTAATTCCACACATGTACGTAACCAAAAATTACTGCGGAAAGAATCCAAACTACGCGGAAGTGTTTATGAAGATAATATTGAAATCTTTTCATTTTTCTTTCAGGAATTACCGACTTCAGAAATAAAAAGATGATAAAAACACTTAATAGTAATAAGGCATATTTAAGAATTACATTGGCTTCCGCAGGAATAAAAGCCAAACTCAAAAATAAAATCCAGGAACAAATGAATATTAGAATTTCATTTTGTGAGGGCTTTATTAAACTCCTAAAAAGACTTTCTTCCATAATCGGAGCAATAATTACCGCGAGAATAAAAAAGATGGTGGGGTTATCTGTCATCATTTCGTAAATCCCGGATTGTTCGTAACGATCTAGATCTATTGATGGAAAGAACTTATTTAGAAATCCTATCCCCATAAAAAACAAAATATAACAGCCCATTATTAGAAAATAATGGCGAATGAGATTTTTGATTTTCGATGGTAAATTTTGAGCGTACAATTATAGAATGAGATTAGCAATCACTAAGGCTTACTTTTACTGCAAGACCGCCTTCGCTGGTTTCTTTATATTTAGAATTCATGTCTTTTGCCGTATCCCACATGGTTGCAATTACTTTATCTAGTGGAACTTTTGCTTTAGTGGCGTCGCTCTCTAATGCAATTTCAGCAGCATTAATCGCTTTGATAGCGCCCATCGCGTTACGTTCGATACAAGGCACCTGTACTAAACCTCCAATAGGATCACAGGTTAAACCAAGATGATGTTCCATGGCGATTTCACTGGCCATCAATACCTGTTCTGGTGTTCCACCCAGTAATTCGGTTAATCCACCAGCAGCCATTGCTGAAGATACTCCAATTTCGGCCTGGCAACCACCCATCGCTGCAGAAATTGTGGCACCCTTTTTAAAAAGACTACCAATTTCTCCTGCTACTAGCATAAAACGTTTCATATCCTCGAAAGTAGCCTGATGATTTTCGATAACCATATAATACATCATTACTGCTGGTACTGTGCCGGCACTACCGTTTGTGGGAGCGGTAACTACGCGGCCTAAACTGGCATTTACCTCATTTACACTCAAAGCAAAACAACTAACCCATTTTAATATTTGCCGAAATTTAACTTCGGTATTTCTAATCGCATCAATCCAGTTTTCAGGGTTGCTATATTTCTCATTTGCGATTAGGCGTTGATGCATCTCGAAAGCACGGCGTTTTACACTTAATCCGCCGGGTAAGGTACCTTCAGTATGACAACCTATATACATCGATTCGAGCATGGTATCCCAAATTATCTGTAACCCCCCATCGATTTGGTCGTCGCTTCGTAGCGAACGTTCATTCTCTAAAACTAGCTCTGAAATACTTAGATTTTCAGCTTTACAATAGTCAAGTAACTGATTGGCACTTTCTACCGGATAGGGAAATTCGTCAAATTTGTCCTGTTTTCTTTTTGCATTCTTTCTTGCTTTTTTAATTACAAAACCGCCACCTATAGAAAAGAAAGATGAGGAACATTTTTTTCCGTTCGACAAATTTGCTCTAAAGATCATTCCGTTAGGATGATATTCGAGAAATTTACGATTGAATTTTATAGCCGTTTCAATTTCAAAAGGAATAGCTTTTTCCTGATTTAGTTTCAGTATGTTCTCTGTTCTTATTTTAGAAATTTCAGTATCAATTATCGAAATATCCATCGTTACAGGATCGTAGCCACTAAGACCTAAAATAGTTGCGATGTCTGTAGCGTGTCCTTTTCCTGTTAGAGAAAGAGAACCGTAAAGATCTATATGTATTTTTTCGACTAAATCGAAGGTTCCTTTGCTTTTTAATTCTGAAATCCAACGTTGCGCTGCCCGCCATGGTCCCAAAGTGTGAGAGCTGGAAGGTCCAACCCCAACCTTCAACATATCGAATACGCTAATACATTCCATACTGAAAAAATTATGCGAGCAAATGTATAATTTAAGAAAGAGATTGAGAAATAAATATGCATAGTACTCTGCCTAATTCGGCATAAATACTGGCAAAATCTGCAATTGTTTCATCTAAGAAATAGAAATTATGCTCGCTTAAAAAAAGTAAGTGACAACCTGTCATAAGTTTTCTGCTGGCACAAAGATTGACTTTTACTGATCGTAAAATTGAATATAAAACATTAAATCACGTATAAAGTTATGAGTAAGATAATTGGAATTGACTTAGGTACTACTAACTCCTGCGTTTCAGTTATGGAAGGTAACGAGCCTACGGTAATCCCTAATGCCGAAGGTAAAAGAACAACTCCTTCTGTAATTGCTTTTGTAGAAGGTGGTGAAATTAAAGTTGGAGATCCTGCAAAGCGTCAGGCTGTAACTAATCCGCAAAAAACAATTGCTTCAGTAAAAAGATTTATGGGTAATAAATACTCAGAATCTTCAAGAGAAGCAGGGCGTGTAGCCTATAAAGTAGTTAAAGGAGATAATGATACACCACGAGTAGACATCGATGGTCGTCTTTATACTCCACAGGAACTTTCAGCAATGATCCTTCAGAAAATGAAGAAAACTGCTGAAGACTATTTAGGACAGGATGTGACTGAAGCTGTAATTACAGTACCAGCATATTTTAACGATTCTCAACGTCAGGCTACAAAAGAAGCTGGTGAGATCTCTGGTCTTAAAGTAAGAAGAATTATAAACGAGCCTACTGCAGCAGCATTAGCTTATGGCCTTGATAAAAAATCAAGTGATCAAAAAATCGCTGTATATGACCTTGGTGGTGGTACTTTCGATATCTCTGTTTTAGAATTAGGAGATGGCGTATTTGAGGTATTATCTACAAATGGTGATACGCATTTAGGTGGTGATGATTTTGATGAAGTAATCATCGACTGGTTAGCAGATACGTTCCAGAAAGCTGAAGATATCGATCTTAGAAAAGATCCGATGGCTTTACAACGTCTTAAAGAAGCTGCAGAGAAAGCGAAGATTGAATTATCGTCTTCTTCTCAAACAGAAATTAATTTACCATACGTAACGGCTACTGCAAGTGGACCAAAACACTTGGTAGAATCTTTATCTAGATCTAAATTTGAGCAATTAGCTGCAGAATTAGTTACTAGATCGATGGAGCCGGTAAAGAAAGCGCTTAAAGATGCTGGTCTTTCTACTAGCGATATTGATGAGGTTATTTTAGTAGGTGGTTCTACTCGTATTCCTAAGATTCAGGAAGAAGTAGAAAGCTTCTTTGGTAAAAAACCATCTAAAGGTGTAAACCCAGATGAGGTTGTATCTATTGGTGCAGCTATTCAGGGTGGTGTATTAACTGGTGATGTTAAGGATGTATTGTTATTAGATGTTACTCCGCTTTCTCTAGGTATTGAAACTATGGGAGGAGTAAATACCAAATTGATCGAAGCGAATACAACTATTCCTTCTAAAAAATCACAAACATTCTCTACCGCTGCAGATAATCAGCCTTCAGTAGAAATTCACGTACTACAAGGTGAGCGTCCAATGGCGACAGATAATAAAACAATTGGTAGATTCCACTTAGACGGAATTCCACCAGCGCCAAGAGGAACACCTCAAATTGAAGTAACTTTTGATATCGATGCTAACGGTATTATTAAAGTAAGCGCAACAGATAAAGCGACAGGAAAATCTCAGGATATTCGTATTGAAGCTTCTTCAGGATTAACAGAAGAAGAAATCGAGAAAATGAGACAAGAAGCTGAAGCTAACGCTGATGCTGATAAACAAGCGAAAGAAAAAGTAGATAAGCTTAACGAAGCAGATGGAATGATCTTCCAGACTGAAAAGCAATTGAAAGAATTTGGAGACAAACTTTCTGCAGATAAGAAAAAACCTATCGAAGATGCTTTAGAGGAGCTTAAGAAAGCTTATGAAACTAAAGAGTTAGAACAAATAACTCCTGCATTAGACAAATTGAATGAAGCATGGAAAACAGCTTCTGAAGAAATGTATAAAGCGCAAGCTGAAGCACAAGGTGGTGCTCAGGGAGCTGCTGGTGCAGAGGGAGGACAAGCCGGAGGCGGTGAAGCCAAAGGTGGAGATGATGTAGAAGATGTAGACTTCGAAGAAGTGAAGTAAGCTTCATCTAGATATTTGATAAAAAGCCGCTGATTTTTCAGCGGCTTTTTTTGTACGCAACCTTTTTTGGAATCTTACATCTAATTAAAAAGCATTCAAAAATTATGATCAAAAAACTATCAATTCTAGCCTTAGCAATTTTACTATTTTCTTGTTCAGACGATGATGATAATAATTGTCCCGGTGGATTGAATGAAACCTGGTTTACTAATTATAAATCTGAACTGAACTCAAATTGCGAAATTGAAGTTTCAATTTTTAGAGGTAATTATGAGGGACAAACTGTTTATTATGAATTAATCACTGATGGTGCTGTGAATTTTCAAGCGATGATAACATTTTATAACTGCAATGGAGATGTTGAAGCTGAATTAACTGCAGAAGAAAGTAATGAGTACTTAGACAATGAAGGTCAGGATGATTTAAAGCTTTTTACCTGCTCCGATTCGGATTAATTTTGATGATAGTGATCTCCACTTTTTGAGATAAATACTTAATTTACTCAAATTTATCCTTTTCGCATATTAGTATTTTCTTAGTCTGTCTTGTAATAATGATGATAAGTCAATAGATTTTATACAAAGAAATTATAACCCAAATATGCAATATTGAATATCAAGAGCATCACAAAACATACTATTGTGAATATTCGATAGTTTTTACCGGGACGGTCGGCTTCTGGCATTTCTTTGCCGGTAACTAATTTGTAATTAAACCAAGCTAGAATAGGCGCTGATAAAAAAGATAATCCGGCAGCAAAATCAATCAGAATGGTAAAAGATCCAGAGCTGAAATATAGAATCGCTAACGAAAGTATCGGAATGATAAATATCGATATTTGATAAAATTGCCAACGTTTTTTAATATTATCGGTTTTGGATACTTCAGGATGAAAAAGTTCTGATATTACTCTGGGATACGCATCGGTTACTGTAATTACAGTGCTCAGCATGGTGACAAAAGCAGCGATTGCGATAATTGGTTTGCTCCATTCTCCAAGTGTTTTTCCGTAGAGATTAATAAGCTGTGAAGAAAATTCTACGCTGTTGCTGCTAAAACTCTCACCACTTCCAAACATTACTAAAACTCCAAGTAAAAAGAAAAGCATTCCAATAAAACAGGCCGAAAAATATCCAATATTGAAGTCTAAAAAAGCATTTTTTAAAGTCAGTTTTTCTTTGTTTCCGTGAGCTTTTTCTTTAGTCCATATTGAATGCCATACTGCAGCATCAAGCGGAATAGGCATCCAACCCATAAAAGCGATGATAAAGCCAAGACTTGCAGTAGTCCATAGCGACGGAATTTCTACAGTTTCAATTGGGCCTTTCTGGATTCCTAAGGCCATACAAACGGCAGCCAAAGTGGCTATAGTAAGCAGACTCACGATAATCTTCATGCTTTTGTCTAATCCGGGATATTTCCCGATTAATAGCAAAGCAATACTAGCTCCAAAAATGATAAAACTCCATACAAAAGGAGATAAGCCAAAATTAAAAAGTCGTTCAGCTAAACCAGCAGTTACGATAGTTACCGCAGCCTGAATAATAAACATGCTGGCAATCGTAATAAAAATGAACAAATAATAAGGAATCTTACCTAGCTGCTTATAGCCGGAAATTAAATGTTTACCAGTTCCTGCCACATAACGAGCACCAAATTCTAAAAACGGATACTTAGAAATACACGCTAGCAATAACGCCCAAATTAAAATATATCCATAATCAGCTCCTGCACGTGTAGATTGCACCAAATGCGAAACACCAATCGCAGCACCAGCTAGTAAAAAGCCCGGACCTATATTTTTTAAAACTGAAGTTTTTTTTGAATTTCCCGCGCTTTTTTGTGATTCCATTGCTTTTATAAATCGTATGTAGCGAAAATATTAAAAAAATAAGAATAAAGTTAACATTTTACGGTTTACAGAAAAAAGCCATCACCTTTCAGTGCAGAGAAATCTTCAGAATTATCTAATCATCAAATCTGCACATTTTCAAATCAACTAAGTTTCTTAATAATTTCAGTATTAAATTCGTGTCCGCCGTTGTAGGTTATAATTTCAAAATTGTTGGGAAACAAAGATTTCATACGTTCTTCTTCAACTTTTATAATTCCTTTTTTTAGGTATTCATCTTCGTTTCCGTAGAGATAAGTGACCTTAGTGTCTTTTAGGATTTTAAAATCTTCGGGAATTAATTCCGCAGGAACTTTTCCGGAATGAAGAATCAGTTGATCGCATTTCATCTGTCTTCTCGCCAAAAATCTTGTAGCTACAGAGACTCCCTGAGAATATCCTAAAACAATCAAATTTGGCGCTTTAGCTAAATTTTCTTCAGCATAAACTTCATCCAAATAGTTAAGTACATTTTCGATTTCAGCCTCTGTATCTTCTTTGGTAAGCCAGGAAGCGCCCACGTGCCGATAATCAGATTTCAGGTAATATTTAGATTGCGCTTGTGGCGCGATAATATAGTTTTCGCTGGAATCCAGATGATTAAAAAACCGAATAAAATATCGGCTTAAATAACCAATGCCATGGCAAACCAGCCAAACGTTTTTAGTCTTCTCAGAAAATTCATTTAGTACGCTGTAGCTATTGCTAATTTGATAAGAAACCTGTTTTTCTCGGCTCATGCTGTAGATTCAATTTTGTACTTTTACAAAGTAATTAATCGTATTGCTATGAACAAAGAGGAAATCCTTGGAATGTGTGCAAAAATGTGTAAAAACACATTAATGGAAACTCTGGATATTGAATTTGTCGATGTAGGCGAGGATTTTTTAACCGCCAAAATGCCGGTAACTCCAAAAGTGCATCAACCAGATGGTGTGTTACACGGCGGTGCTAGTGTCGCTCTGGCAGAAAGTGTTGGTAGCGCCGCAAGTTATATTTTTCTGGATACCAAAGATTTTGTGATTCGCGGTATAGAAATTTCTGCCAACCATCTTAAAAGCATCAAAGAAGGCGATGTTTTTGCCAAAGCTACTTTTATCCATAAAGGCCGTACCACACAACTTTGGAATATTCATATTACCGATGCTGCCGACAATTTAATTTCTCTCGTAAAATTGACAACCATAGCATTACCAAAAAAGAAATCATGATACAGGCGATGGCATTTTTTAATGCATTAGAAGACCATATTACTAAAAATTTAGCTTTTGTTGCTTATCGTAAACCAGATGAAAATATTGTAAAATCATTTCTGCAAAACGATACGCAATCTTATACCACTAAAGACTTTGCTGAAAGTGGATTTGTTTTTTCGGATTTCTGCGGAAATAAAAATTTATTGATTCCCGAGGATCAATCTGAAGTGATTAATGCCGAATATGAGAAAGAAAATTCTCTGAATGAAGCTTCAGAATATATTCCTGAAATCACCAATCATGCTGAGCAAAAGAAGCATGAAACGCTGGTAGAAAAGGCGATCACTGAAATAAAATCGGGTACGTTTAAAAAAGTTGTTTTAGCACGTAAAGAATCGGCAGAAACGCAACTTGCAGCACTTTCTATTTTTAAAAATTTACTACAAAATTATCCAAAAGCATTTTGTTATATCTGGTCGCATCCTGAAAGCGGAATTTGGATTGGTGCAACTCCAGAAACTTTAGTGAAGGTAGAGCGAAACCGCTTTAAAACGATGGCGCTTGCCGGAACGCAGGCTTATAAAACTGAAGTAGAAGAAGCCGCCTGGACACCAAAAGAAGTAGAGGAGCAAAAGATTGTTTCAGATGAAATTGTACAAAAATTGAAGGATTTTAAAGTTGCTATAGGAGCGATAAAACTTACTGAGCCTTATACCGTAAAAGCGGGAAATCTACTTCATATTCGTACAGATATTTCGGGAATTTTAGAGAACGATAATTTATCGAATCTTCTAGAAAGTTTGCATCCAACGCCTGCAGTTTGCGGTTTTCCGCGTGAAGCTGCGAAGCAATTTATCCTAGAAAATGAGCTTAGCAATAGAGAATTTTATTCGGGATTTTTGGGCGAAATCAATTTAAAACAGGAAGTAAAACGAAATTCGAATCGGCGTAATCAGGAAAATCAGGCGTATGCCAGTATTTCTAAGCAATCGCAGATTTTTGTAAATCTTCGTTGTATGAAATTAGTCGAAGGAAAAGCTGAAATTTTTATTGGTGGTGGGATCACGGCCGATTCGAATCCGACAGCCGAGTGGGAAGAAACCGTAAATAAAAGCTATACCATTAAATCTGTTTTAGTACATCAAGAATAAATCGAGATTGGAAATATATAATTTGGATTATGCAAGATTAAAAAATCCGTTAAATACTTTTTAAAGGCGCTTTGGAAGTCTGCTTGAAATCGTAATTTTGGTTTAAATTAAATTTGCGGTAGCATTTTCAAACTTCCCCGAAATTACCGCTCGCAAAAAACAAACTTTGTGAAGTACTCTAAAATACCTGTTGCACGTAATGTGGTTTCACTTTGCGTTTCAAAAAACATAAAAAATGTTGTAATTTCTCCGGGATCGCGAAATGCTCCTTTAACGATTGGATTTTCGCATCATCCAGAAATTAATTCGTACAGTATTGTAGACGAGCGTTGTGCAGCTTTTGTCGCCTTGGGAATGGCACAACAATTACAGCAACCGGTAGCCCTTGTTTGTAGTTCTGGCTCTGCTTTGTTAAATTATTATCCGGCAATTTCAGAAGCTTTTTATAGTGATATTCCGCTTGTGGTAATTTCCGCAGATCGGCCAATCGAGCGTATCGATATTGGGGACGGGCAAACCATTAGGCAAAAAAATGTATACGAAAATCACATTATGTACTCTGCTAATTTGTATTCTGAACTGGTTTTAGAATCTGAAGCGATCGATAAAAAACTTCAGCAAAAACAATGGGAAGCGCAAAAACATAACGAACGAGAGATCAATTTGGCGCTAAACAAAGCGATAGAAGAAAAAGGCCCTGTTCATATTAACGTGCCGCTCTACGAACCGCTTTACGATACTGTTGAAAATATCGAGGTAAATCCTATTGAAATTTTGCCTGAAATTACCAAAAGACATTATGCTAAAGAAGAACTTTTGCCGTACGCAGATCTTTGGAACAAGGCTAAGCGTAAAATGGTAATTGTTGGTGTCGCTCATCCAAATGCGGTGGAGCAAAAATTTCTCGAGAAATTGGCAAAAGATGATTCGGTAATTGTATTTACTGAAACCACTTCAAATTTACATCACTCAGCATTTTTTACTAGAATCGATACGATGATCGGCCCTATCGAAAAAGATGAAAATATGCAGGAGCTTTTTGAAGCTTTGCGACCAGATATTTTGTTGACTTTCGGCGGAATGATCGTTTCAAAAAAAATAAAAGCATTTCTACGGAATTATAATCCTAAACATCACTGGCATGTCGATTCTAAAAAAGCATATAACACCTTCTTTTGCCTAAATAAACATTTTGAAACTTCAGTAAATGATTTCTTTACTGAGTTTTTTCCGCTTACTACTAAAATTGATAGCGACTACGGCGAATTTTGGAAAAATATCCGTAAAAACCGACAAGCTAAGCATGAAGCTTATATGGGCGAAATTCCATATTGCGATTTAAAAGCCATGCAATTATTGGTACCTAAAATTCCAGATAACTACATTATGCAACTAGCGAACAGCTCAACTATTCGCTATTCGCAATTATTTAAGTGGAATCCATCGTTGCGCATATTTTGTAATCGAGGAACAAGCGGAATCGATGGTAGTATTTCTACAGCAGCAGGATCTGCCGTAGTAAGTGAATCTCCTGTTTTAATGCTTACGGGCGATCTTAGTTTCTTTTATGATAGTAATGCGCTTTGGAATAATTATCTACCCAAACATTTTAGGATTATAATTCTGAATAACTCTGGCGGTGGAATTTTTAGAATTTTACCGGGAAATAAGGACAGTGAAAACTTTGAAACTTATTTTGAAACTACGCATAATCTAAAAGCAGAACACTTAGCGAAAATGTACAATTTTGAATATGATGCTGCTTCAACTGAAGCTGAAATTAGCCATTCTTTGAGTACATTTTTTGAAGCTTCAGAACAACCAAAGATTTTGGAAATTTTTACTCCGCGTAAAGTTAACGATCAGGTATTACTAAAGTATTTTAGTTATATGCGGTAATTGAATTGGATCGCTGCGCTGTTAGATCTTAGAATTTAGACACCGATACGCTTTTAGAATTTAGAACATAGGTAATTGATTATAAGCACTAGGAAAATTTAACAAAATAGCTGATTTGGTCTTAAATTTTAAATTTTCCCTAAGTTTTGTTGTGATTCTATTAGCTCATTTTGAGATGGTTAATATGTAATTTCGAACAAACCAAAAAACAAAATTATGAGTACTAAGACTGATGAACGCGTAGGAAAATACATTCAGGATGTCAAAGATAAAGTGGGAGAGGAGCCAGATGTAAATCTTCTAAGAAATATTACAGAATATTTAGGCCCGGTAGTTTTTAGAGATGATGCAGAGACAGTTTCATCTACAGATCAAGCTGAAATGGATACCGTAAAAAATAATTTTCTAGTTAAAAAATTAGGTCTGCCAGACGACGAAAAATTAGATGTTGGTCTTAATGCTATGTTGGAAAAATATGGTAAGTCTAACCGAAATAAATATAGAGTTACATTATATTATTTACTTACCCAGTATTTTAAAAAAGAGTCTGTATTTGCCTAATCTTAAGGATTAGTCAGTATTGAATCCGCTTTCTATTTTTAGGATGCGGATTCTTTTTTTTATGATCCCCTGAAATTATAAAGTATCTTTGCAATCTAAATTAGAATTATGCTAAATATTGGCGAAAATCATCGTTTGATTATTGATCGTGAAACCGAACCAGGATTGTTTCTTAAAAATGCTGAAGGAGATGAGGTATTGCTACCTAATAAATATATTCCTGAAACTTTTCAGTTAGAAGATGAAATTGAAGTTTTTGTGTATCTGGATCATTCCGAACGTCCTGTAGCAACTACTTTAAAGCCATACGTACAGTTAGATGAATTTGCCTTTTTAAAATGTGTAGAAACAACAGATTTTGGTGCTTTTTTAGATTGGGGCTTAGAAAAACATTTATTTGTTCCGTTTAAAGAACAGATTTACCCAATGCAAATAGGGCATAGTTACTTGGTTTTTTGTTATTTGGATGAAGACACTAATCGATTAGTAGCTTCAAGTAAAGTACACGCTTTTTTAGATAATTCAGAATTAACGATTAAGCCTTTTGAGGAGGTCGATCTAATAGTAAGTAATAAAACCGATCTTGGCTATAATGTGATTATTAATGAACTTCATTTAGGTTTGGTGTACAACGATGATGTATTCAAGCCTATCGAAATTGGAGATCGTATAAAAGGATATATTAAGAAAACCAGAAGTGACGAGAAAATCGACGTTACACTACAGCGCCCTGGTTATAGAAGTATCGAGCCAAATGCTCAGGCCATTTTGGATGAATTGCAACATCATGACGGCTATTTAAATATTACTGATAAATCTTCTCCCGAAAAAATTAAAGCCGTTTTTAGAATGAGTAAGAAAAGCTTTAAACGAGCAGCCGGTAATCTTTACAAGCAGCGACAAATTGATATAAAGGAAGATGGTATTTACCTCAATCAAGAGGATTAATAATAATATCTGCGATTAGTGCGATAGGGTTGTGAAAAACCACCTCGCATGGTGTTATTGTACAAGGCGTTGTGATATTGATAGAAAGGATTGCTGCTGTTTGTGGTATTATTGAAGTTATTAATACCATTATTTAGCTGATTTTGCTCTTGATTATTCCCAGTAAGCTGAATTGCTTTTTCTTCCTTTGGCTGTGTTTGTGGTAAACTAATATTAGCCAATCGTTTGGCTTTCGCCATTTCGCGTTGGCGATTTTCTTTTTCTATCACGCCTACCATGTCGAATTCTTCGCGTTCGTTTTGAACGCCGATAAATGTTCCGCTTGGCAAATTTGGATCATATTGTAGAAACTGATTTGGTCTTAATTCCGTTAAAGCCGGAGCGATAGAACGATCTTCCATTTTAATATTCACAGTACTATCACCAGGATTTTCCTGCGCAAATGCAACTGCATTGATTGTCATAAAAAATAATATGGTAAGAAGTTTTTTCATCTAAATATGAAAGTTTCTAAATCAATTTCAAAAATTATGCTAAACTTAAAACAGCCTGAGTTATTTTCAAAATTAACTGCAGTATTTTTATAGTTAACCGATATTATTACTTTTTCAGAATTAATTTAATAACTTTAACTGAAGTCGCGATTCTATGGTCTATGCTTCAAATAATTCTTAATACTTCAGCTTAAATCATCATTTGCTATGAAAAAAGTCATCACATTATCTATAATTTTATTTCTTTTCAGTTTAAATTTTCTTCAGGCTCAGCAAACCACGGGTATTGTTCTGTATAAAGGAATTATAAACGAAGAATTTAGAAAAAAATTTCTTGATGAAATAAAGAAAAAAGATGTAGCTCCAGAAATTAGAAAAGGAGTAATAGATATGTACATGAATGCAGATGAGGATAAGTACGAACTTCACTTTCGGGATCAGGAATCATATTATCATTATATCGAGCCGTTAGACAATGACGCCGATAATTCTCTGAAAATGGGGAGTAGAGCAGGCTCCGACGATTACTACGTCAATCTTTCTAAAGATCAAATTATTCAAAAAACAAGTAGTTTAGGGTTAGTAGCTTATCCTAAAATAGAATGGGAAATACAAAATGAAAAACAAGAGATTGGAGATTATAAATGTTTTAAAGCTATAGGTACAGAGAAACATTATGGTCGCGATGGAGAGATTACCGATGAGGAGGTTATAGCTTGGTTTACTGCTGAAGTCCCTTTACAATTTGGGCCAAAAAATTATAACGGGCTTCAGGGATTGATCCTAAGAATAGATAAAGAAAAGTTTTCTATAGTAGCTACTGAAATTATGCTGAATCCCGATGAAAAAATTAAGATTGATACAGTAAAGAAGAACGCCAAGATACGCTCACAAAAGGAAGCTTACGAAGCATTGCAGTTAGGAGAACAATATTATAAGGATAAATACGGGAATAAATAAAGCGATATCGAAATTGCGATATTATAATTCAGAATATTGAAAAATAAACCTATTTTAGTTCAAATTATTAATACTTAACCTAATCATGAAGAAACTAATTTTTATCCTTTGTTTTATCTTAGGAACCAGTGCATTTGCACAACAAACTGAGGGTGATTCTTTTCAGAAAAAAGCAGTAAAGTTAATCGAGTTGACATCTGGGCAGCAATTTGAAATTATTAGTGAACCAATCGTTAATCAGATTCCTGAAGAAAATCGTGAAGCTTTTAAGAAAGACTTAAACGAGAGCTTAAACGGACTTTATGTAAAATTAGCTGAAATTTATCGAGAAGAGTTTACGGAAGCCGAAATCGATGAGATCCTTGCTTTTTATGATACTCCGGTAGGGAAGAAGATGGTAGAAACTACACCAAAAGTAATGGAAAAAGCAATGACCGTTGGGCAACAATGGGGTGTAGAATTACAGGGAATTATGTCGAAATACATGTAGTGTTTATATTTTTCAAAATATCAGCCGGCTTTAATTGCCGGTTTTTTTTTGCATTTTTAGTACTGAGAAAATAGATAAGAGATTTCAGAAAATAGAGGAGAGATTATTCTACAGTTTACAAAAAATTATTTCAAAATATTTCTTTGCAAACTGCAAACTGCAAACTGCAAACTGTTAACTGTTAACTGTTAACTGTAAACTGTGAACTGTGAACTGTGAACCGTCAAGCCATTAACTCCTAACTTCACTTTATAAACTGCTCATAATACCTTATTTTTACTTCATAAATTTTATAATATGGAAAAAGCTGACTGGAAAACAGTTAAGGAATATGACGATATCACTTATAAAAAATGTAATGGTGTAGCAAGAATCGCATTTAATCGCCCAGAGGTGCGTAACGCGTTTCGACCTAAAACGACCAGCGAATTGTTGCACGCTTTTCAGGATGCGCACGAGGATACTTCGATCGGTGCCGTTTTGCTTTCTGCTGAAGGACCTTCTCCAAAAGATGGTGTCTATTCATTTTGTAGTGGTGGTGATCAAAAAGCCAGAGGACATCAAGGTTATGTAGGAGAAGATGGTTACCATCGATTAAATATTCTTGAAGTTCAGCGTTTAATTCGTTTTATGCCGAAAGCGGTGATTTGCGTCGTTCCTGGTTGGGCTGTAGGTGGCGGGCATAGTTTGCACGTGGTTTGTGATCTTACGTTAGCGAGCAAAGAACATGCTATTTTTAAGCAAACCGATGCCGATGTAACTAGTTTCGATGCCGGTTATGGGTCAGCTTATTTGGCTAAAATGGTTGGACAAAAGAAAGCACGAGAGATTTTCTTTTTAGGTCGTAACTATTCTGCACAGGAAGCTTACGAAATGGGAATGGTAAACGCTGTAATCCCACATGAGGAATTAGAAGATTCAGCATACGAATGGGCTCAGGAAATACTGGCTAAATCGCCAACTTCTATTAAAATGCTGAAGTTTGCCATGAATCTGACCGATGATGGCATGGTAGGACAACAGGTTTTTGCGGGTGAAGCAACACGTCTAGCTTATATGACAGATGAAGCTAAGGAAGGTCGTAACGCATTTCTTGAAAAGAGAAAGCCAAACTTCGATAAAAAATGGATTCCATAGAACCCAATTTCAGTAATAATACTATAGATATTTCAGGTTTACCCAATTTTGAACAGGTAGCTTTAAATTCAGTAAGTAAAAAATTATTAACCAAACACCTGATGCAAATAGGTGTTTGGTTTTTAGTTGTGATTGGTTTTGGCGTTTTTATGTATTTTAAAGAAGAGGTTTTCATTGGAGCAATTATTAGTAGTATTCTGATTCTTTTTCTACTTTTCTCGGTTTTTGATGTCGTAAAAAAACAATCGCTTTATGGTTATGCTGTTCGAGAAAAAGACATCATTTACCAAAGAGGGTTTATTATTTCCAAAAAAACGGTAGTCTCATTTAATAGAGTTCAGCATGTTTCTATAAATCGAAGTCTTCTAGATAAATGGCTGGGAATTGCTACACTAAAACTATTTACTGCCGGTGGTAGTGGTAGCGATATAAAAATTCCTGGTTTAGATCCACAAATGGCAGAAATGCTAAAAGAAGTTTTATCGGGTAAGATTACTAATGAAGATGTCTAAACCTTTTAGCATACCGCAACGACAATCGGCAGCAGGAATTTTGCTGATTTTCTCCTCAAAACTTTACAAATTACTAAGGGCATCTTGGGCGATTTTAGCTGTTTTTATTTTAAAGAGTCCGGGACAGGAAGTTTTGTTATATGCTGGTTTAGGATTTGCGCTCTTATTGATTCTAGTAGCGATTTTCAGCTATTTTGATTATCGAAAGTTTTTGTTTCATATAGATTATGAAGCCGAAGAATTTATTCTGAAAAAGGGTGTTTTCAATTCTGATTTCGTGTCTATTCCTTTTGATAATATTCAACAGGTGAATTTTGAAAGAGGTATTTTGCAGCGGATAGCTGGCGTTTATAGTTTGGTAATAGATACTGCCGGAAGTAAAGAGAAAGAAGTTAAAATTGAAGCTGTAAGTGCTGAAGAGGCTAATCTTCTAGCAGATATACTGAATAGTCTTAAGAATGAAAAACTATCTAATACTGAAATAGCTCCTGAAGCTAAGAACAGCGAAGAAATTGAAGAATTTGAACAAGAAGAAAAATGGACCTATAGACTAAGCCTTTCAACCTTACTCAAGACCGGTATAAGTAGTAATTTTTTGAGAGGTTTTGGATTAATTTTCGTTTTTGTATCGACTATTTTTAATGAGCTGAATCAGTTTTTTAAAGAAGAAACTGCTAACTTTTGGGATACTGAAGTCATTGATGATATTGGAGGTGTTGCCAGTAATTCAGTATTTATTTTTGCGTGTTTTGCTATTGTAATTTTGGTACTGAGTATTCTAATTACTACCGGAGAGGTTTTTATTAAATATTTCAATCTTAATCTTACCCAAACTAAAAGCAGTTTAGATCTTCAAATGGGGTTAAGAACTAACACCCGAGTTTCTTTGAAACCAAAAAGAGTTCAAATTTTAAAGATTATTACCAATCCAATTCAGAAAAAATTAAATCTTCATCAGGCTTCGCTTTGGCTGGCGAGTAGTGAGCAACGACAGAAGAAAGATAAAATCCAGATTCCCGGTTTAGAAAAAGAGACGATTGAAAAAATAAAATTCTTCTTATATCAATCTGATGTAACTGAGAAAGGAACTATTTTCAGACCGCATTGGGTGGATCTTTCCAGAAGAATGATCTTAGGTTTTCTGCCTATCATTCTTAGTGTTATTCTACAGTATTTTACCGAATTTGTTGAAGTATTAATCTGGTCGATTTTAGCGGCTTTATATTTAGTGATCTATACTTATTGCCAATATCGAGTTTTCAATTCTTTGGAATTAAAAATTGGAGCTAATTTTATTTCTAAGAAATCTTTTCTTTGGGATGAAACTATCGAAATTATTGAAATCTATAAGCTGCAATCAATTACTATAAAACAACCGCTGTGGTATAAGCGTAGAAATTTAGTTCATGTTGTTTTTCATTCCGCAGCAGGAGACATTACTTTTAGAGCTGTAGATAAGTCGATTTTAGATAAATTGAATTATTGTCTTTATTCGATTGAACGCAGCAATAAAGCCTGGATGTAATTTTAAAACTTAAATAATTAATAATTCTATACACGAAAACGTTTTCGGTTTATAGTAATTTAGTATTTTAGTCTGATAGTTAACCTACTAAAACCAAATTTATCATGAAAAGATTTTTATCAATTTGTACTGCGGTGTGTCTAATTTTTATTGGTTGTTCTAAAGATGAACTGGATAACACCGAACAAGAACTAGAGGTTTTAAACGCCAGCGTTGGCGTTTATAATGAAACTCAACTAAGAAATGCTATTTCTTCTGCATCCCCCGGATGTAATTACAGTAAATGGAACAATTTATCTAACCCAGCAATTACAACTATTGAGAAATGGACAATCAAGTGCTAAAATTAATTTTACTGGAGGAACTTTAGACTGTTCTAATATATCTTCAGGATGGGGTGTTAAAGTAAATGGGAGTTATTGGAATATTAGTAATATGACAATACGTAATGCTCCAGATTGTGGTATTGTGTTCCAGCATGGTGGATACAATTGGGTCTATAATGTTACAACCCATGGCAATGGAGATTCTGGTCTGCAAATTTATAATGGATCACATCATAATAGTATCAATAATAGTTATTCCTATAATAATTATGATGTAGCAAATGGTGGAGAAAATGCTGATGGTTATGCTTGTAAATTGTCCGCAGGTCCAGGAAATCAATTTAATTACTGTACTGCTACTAATAATTCTGATGATGGTTGGGATTTATATGGACAGCCTTATTCTGTTTCTATTAAAAATTGCAATGCATATGATAATGGTTATGGTGTGAATGGTGATGGAAACGGATTTAAATTGGGTAGTGCCGGTCAAAACGTAAACCATACCGTTACTAACTGCTGGGCGCAAAACAATCTTGCTTATGGCTTTGATGGTAATGGAAACAACGGCTACATTAATATTAGTGGAAGTGGTGGTAATGGAAACGGAAAAGGACTTTTTGCAAGGATTAATTAATTTTATGCTTTCTAAGCAATAAAAAAGCCGCTAAAAGCGGCTTTTTTTTATATCTAAACTTGAATTCTAAATGAATTTTGGAAATTTCTCAGGATTAGTCTCATGCATAATAGCGTAAACTCTTTCATAAACATCTTCATGAGAAGGTTTAGAGAAATAATCACCGTCACTACCATAGGCTGGACGATGCTCGTTAGCCGTTAGTGTTTGCGGTTTACTATCCAAATATCTCCATGCATTTTGCTTTTCTAAGACTTGTTGTAGAATATAAGAAGAAGCACCACCGGGTACATCTTCATCTATCACTAGAAGACGGTTAGTTTTTTTAACGCTTTCTACGATATCTTTAGAAGTATCAAACGGAACTAAAGATTGTACATCGATAATTTCAATATCAATTCCTATTTCTGAAAGCTCTTCCGCGGTTTGCTCTATAATTCTAAGGGTAGAACCATAGGAAACAATAGTCATATCCTTTCCTTCTCTAATCGTTTCAACTTTACCAATTGGAGTTTTAAACTCCCCTAGATTTTCAGGTAATTTCTCTTTTAAACGATATCCATTTAAACATTCGATAACTAATGCTGGATTATCAAGATCTAATAAATTGTTATAGAAACCTGCAGCTTTTGTCATGTTTCGAGGAACAAGAACAAAAACACCTCTCATTAAATTTAAAAGTCCACCAAGTTGAGATCCACTATGCCAGATACCTTCTAGTCGATGACCACGAGTTCTTACAATTAAAGGATTTTTTTGAGTTCCTTTGGTACGGTAATGTAAAGTCGCTAGATCATCACTAATCGTTTGCAGTGCGTACATCACATAATCCAGATATTGAATCTCTGCAATAGGGCGTAGGCCTCTTAACGATAAACCAATTCCCTGTCCTAAAATTGTAGCTTCTCGAATTCCGGTATCGGCAACGCGATATGTTCCATATTTTTTCTGAAGACCTTCTAATCCTTGATTTACATCTCCTATTTCTCCTGCATCTTCTCCAAAAATTAAGGTCTCTGGGCGAGTTTCAAAAATCTTATCGAAATTATCACGAATAACTATTCGTGCGTCAACGGTTTTAGTTTCATCACCATAAACCGGTATTACTTCTTCATCTATCTTTTTATTCGTGCTGTATAGATGACTACTATACTCATCCTTAGTTTGACTTCTAAAATTCTCCATCCACGCCAAAAGATCATCTTTTTCGTTCCCTTCGAAATTGATAAGATATCTTAAGCTTTTTCTAGCTGTAGAGAGTACATCTTTTTTAAGTGGCTCTTTACAACTTTTTAGCCAGCTAATTAGCTTTTTAATGTTCTCGGCGTCTTCACTTTTTTTAGCAATATTGCTTAAAAGCTGAAGCAATTCTTTTTGTCTTTGTTTATTAGGATTAATGTACGCATCCCAGGCACGTTTCTTACCTTCACGTACATTACGTTTAATATCCTTATCTATTTGGCTAATTTCGTCTGGCGTACTAAAGCCATTATCAATTATCCATTTTCTAAATTGCGTATTACAATCGTACTCTTTTTCCCAGGCAAGTCGTTTATCACTCTTATAGCGTTCGTGCGATCCAGAGGTGGAGTGACCTTGTGGCTGCGTTAATTCAACAACATGAATTAAGACCGGGCAATGTTCTGCTCTGGCGATTTTCTGAGCTTTATCGTAGGCTTCAACAAGCGCTACATAATCCCAGCCATTCACAACAATGATCTCATAACCGTTGTTTTGATCTTCATCTCTTTGAAATCCTTTTAAAACTTCAGAAATGCTCTCTTTAGTAGTTTGGTGCTTGGCGTGTACAGAAATTCCGTATTCATCATCCCAAACACTCATAATCATAGGAACCTGTAAAACACCTGCTGCGTTTATTGTTTCCCAAAAGTGTCCTTCACTTGTGCTGGCATTCCCGATGGTTCCCCAAGCAATTTCGTTTCCGTTATCAGAAAATTTTTCAGCATCAATTC
The DNA here is from genome assembly GCF_030409505.1 of Zunongwangia endophytica. Classification (NCBI taxonomy): domain Bacteria; kingdom Pseudomonadati; phylum Bacteroidota; class Flavobacteriia; order Flavobacteriales; family Flavobacteriaceae; genus Zunongwangia; species Zunongwangia endophytica. The sequence goes on from NZ_JAUFPZ010000002.1 coordinate 394,507, forward strand.
CTTCAACATGACGGTAAATTTTGGAAGCTTGCGCCAAACCTAATAATCTTGGCATTTGCCCTGCCGTTGGAGAAATATCTGCACTAGAGTTTTTCTGCTCCATCAAATTTTTCCAACTTCCGTCTTCATTAATATTGTGGGTAATAAAATGACCGCCCATTTGGCGACCTGCAGACATAGGTTCGTTACTAATATCCGTATCGGCATAAAGGCCGGCAAAGAAATTCTCTATGGTAAGTGCACCAATTGACATCATAAACGTTTGGTCGCGATAGTAACCAGATCTAAAGTCTCCGTTCTTAAAGCTCTTTGCCATAGCAAGCTGCGGCAATTCTTTTCCGTCTCCAAAAATACCAAATTTAGCTTTCCCGGTAAGCACTTCTCGTCTTCCCAGTAAACTACATTCGCGGCTCGTAACGGCAACTTTATAATCTTCTAAAACTTGAGTTTTAAAATCTTCGTAAGAAATCGATTCTTTAGTTTCGGTTTCGCTTTGCATGAACTTCTTTTTTGGATCACACAAATATAGCGAAAATTAGAATTATACACAATTCATGAAAATCGTCATATTTTAAATATAACATATTTTAACATCGATTAATTAAAAATAATTTAAAATATAATACTGAATTATGGTTTTTGTTGAATTCTTTAAATTTGATTATTAAGGCTGAAATATTCGGATTCTAGCCTTTTAATACCAACGCCGGGTAAACAATCTTATTAACGTATTGATATCCAGAGAAACTATAAATCGTATTTTTTGGTCATAATTTGGTTGTGCTACTTCCCAGCCAAGATTGGAATAAACCGGAAAAAATAATTCAAAATAATCTTCCACAAGAGCCACACGAACCCCAGAATCGTAAAGAAATTCGCTATTTTCTACTCTGTTTTTTACCACTCCCGCATCTCCGTATGCAAAAATCCACTTCCAGATATTTGTGCTCGCATTCACAGTGGTAATCCATTGGTTTGCATACTCGGGCATTACCTGGGATTTGAATCCACCTTCAGCCATAATAATTTGCTGACTGAATAATCCCGAGCCTTCGCTTCTTCCGTAGTAATTATAATCAAACAAGTAATCTGTTGGGCGATCTAAAGCAAAACTGAAATAATCGGAGTCCTTAACATCACTATATATAAATGCTCCACCAAAGAATCTTAAGTTTAACTGGCGATTATTTTTGAAGAGCTTACGGTATTGCAGAGTTAAGGATACTTTACTGAAATTTTCGGCCAATTGATAATCTAGAAGGGCTGAAGTACGATCAACCAAATACGAATTGCTAAAGGCATAGCGTACATTAAATACATTATAATTTGGCGTTTCGTTTTCTATAACGGGATTATCGTCGCGGTAAACATTTACGTTTCTGATCGATAAAGTTTGCCTCTCATTGTCCCTAAGATTTTGCGGTCTAAAGTAAAAACTAAGATACGGGGTGTACCTTCGATAATAGAGATCGTATCCATAGGAAAAACGATTACCACTAATGCCCATTCTTATGGTGCTCAAATCTTTATTAAGATATTGCCAGGTGTAATCTAAACCTGCACTTCCTACAACGGTATTACTGTTAAAACCATATTTTGGAGATAGTTTAAAACTGAAATTACGCGACAAGAATGTGGTATTGTAAACTTTTGGGCCAATGGCGATACCGTCATATAAATTATATTCAAATTCTGGCATAAAGAAGATCTGTGTATATTCTGGATCCTCCACATCTTCCAGTAATCTAAACTGAATTGGTTTGTTGAATAATTTACTTACTCCTTTGTAATTATTACGCTGGTTGAATTCAGGAATTATTTGCTCGTAGTTTAACGCAATTCTTTCGGCATCATTTCGTGGGATGGTTACAGTTTTTTCATTATCGATGCTGTCTACCCAGGTTTTGTAAATAATTTGATCGTCTTTTATTCCGTAGAGGGAAACCGGCATTTTATTGTCTCGTCGATTCTTAATGGTGACTTGAAGTGAATCTTTAGACTTCTTGAGTTTCGATATTTTGAAGTCAATTTTTTTGCGAGTATTTACATAATCTTCAAAAAACCAATCAATGTTCTTATCGGTGTTCTTTCGAAGTTTCGCAGCAAATTCTTCGGCGTTGCTGAGTTTCAATTTATTTTCTGAATAAAATTCAGCAATCGAATTTCTTACCGCTTCACTTCCCAGATAGTCTTCTAAATATTTTACTCCTATTCCCGCTTTATAAGGATTCGCAATATTGACATTAAATTTTAATAGCGAATCTTTACTTTCATTTAGAGGCTGATCAATATTCATTCTCGCCATATTCATGTAAAGTAATGGATATTGATCGTTGAATTCTAAGTCGGCTGCATGAAACCAGCGAATTCCTATAATATTGCTTAAGCTTCCAATGAGTTTCATTTTTGGATAATAGCGATCTACATAATTCATCATTATAGAAATGGCGATCGCATCATGGATCCATTGATCTTCTCTGGGATTTAGTAAAAGGCTATTGCTTAAAAAATTATTCGTAATTGTTTTTAATTGCTGAATATCATAATTGAAACCATCAGGGAAAGGTCTTATAAAATCGGGTAATTGGTTTAATCCATAAACCGGATTTTTAAGATAATCTTCTTTAGTGATCAAAAGTTTTTGATGAGGATATGTTCCTAGACGTTCTTCCAGAAAATCGAAAATTCGAATAAGAATTAGATCTTTAATTTCAGGTTGTAAACCATCGTCATCAAGATTACTTACCAATTGATGGCGCCCAACGGGCAGGGTTTCTAATTCGTAAGTTTGCGTAAGTAAAAGTTCAGACTCTACCCGATTTTTTCCCGACAGGGAAATGTACCTTCTATTGCCTTCAATATAATTTGCTTCAATATTTAGTGAGCTTGAAGGGGTAAATTCAGTTGGCGTGTTTAGATGAATTTCAATATCGGAAGGCGGAGTATATTGCTCGCCGATATCTTTATGGCTGTAAATTTTCCATTCTCCATTGAAGATAGCCGGAGTTAAATACCAGAACTTTAACTTATAATCGCCTTCATCACCAACACCAAAACGTGTAAATTTATCGCTAGGAAGTTTAACCGCGTAATCAAACTGAAGTGCAACTGTTTCACCAGGTTCAAGCTTTTCATTTAAAAGAACACGGAGAATATCTGGATGGTTTTGAGGTCTTATCCACATAAGACTATCACCATCCAGTTTTACTTTCTTTATGGTTGTGTATCCCTTTTCTTCTGATTTAGAAAAATGAAATTTCCGAACATATTCTTCTTCAAAACGTCGGGCTAGGGGAGTGCTTTTGTCTTTAAAGGCATTCGCCCAATCATTAAAATAGATTTCCCTAATCGCTTCTTTTGATGTGTTAACGTAGCTAACCTCCTGTTGAATGTGAATTGTATTCTCTTCTTTATCTATTTTTGCGTCTATCGAAATACGATGCTGAGCGACTACGCTAGTCATCTTAACTACACAACACAAAAAGAGTAGAAGAAAGTTTCTCAAAAGGCTTTTAGGTTTTAACGTCTACTATGCTTACGAAAACTTTGGTCTGGTGGTTTAGAAATTAGGACTTAGATTGTACTCTTCATAGAATTTATCAAGAATTTCGATAACTTCTTCTGGAGTATCTACCACCTGAACAAGATCCATATCTGGAGCGCTAATGTTCTTAAAAGTATCTAATAAAGTGCTTTTAATCCATTCAACCAAACCACTCCAAAAATCACTTCCTACCAAAATTATTGGAAATTTATCGATTTTATGTGTTTGGATAAGTGTGATGGCTTCAAATAATTCATCTAAGGTTCCAAAACCTCCTGGCATAACCACAAAACCCTGTGAATATTTAACGAACATTACCTTTCTCACGAAGAAGTAGTCGAAATCCAGACTCTTATCATTGTCGATATAAGGATTATCATGTTGCTCAAACGGTAATTCGATATTTAATCCTACCGAAGTTCCTCCCGCTAAATGCGCTCCTTTATTTCCTGCTTCCATGATCCCGGACCACCACCTGTGATGATTCCGTAACCATGATCTACTATTTTTTTCGCTACTTCTTCAGTAAGCTTATAATATTTCATATCAGGTTTGGTTCTTGCCGAACCAAAAATAGAAACACAAGGGCCAATTTGACTCAGTTTTTCATAACCGTTCACAAATTCTCCCATTATTTTAAAGATTGCCCAGCTATCGTTAGTTCTTATTTCGTTCCAGGTCTTTCCTCCTTGTTTAGGTCTCATGCTTTATGCTTTCAATTTTTTTATTAAAGTTCTTTTTTAAGGAATCTTGCGGTATGGCTCTTTTTATTTTTCGATACTTCTTCAGGAGTGCCGGTTACAAGAACTTCGCCACCACCTTTACCACCTTCAGGGCCAATATCGATAATATGATCTGCCATTTTAATAACATCCATATTATGTTCAATTATGAGTACCGTATTTCCTTTGTTGGTTAATTTATTTAGGACTTCCATAAGCACTCTAATATCTTCAAAATGAAGTCCTGTTGTTGGTTCATCTAAAATATAAAAAGTGTTACCGGTATCACGTTTAGATAATTCTGTTGCTAATTTTATACGTTGTGCTTCACCACCAGAAAGGGTAGTACTTTGCTGTCCAAGCGTAATATAACCTAAACCAACATTTTTTATGGTATTTAGTTTTCTGTAGATCTTAGGAATCGGCTCGAAGAATTCGTTTGCTTCATCAATAGTCATTTCTAAAACATCTGAAATTGACTTTCCTTTGTACCGAATTTCTAAAGTTTCGCGGTTAAATCTTTTTCCGTGGCAGGTTTCACATTCAACATACACATCGGGTAAAAAGTTCATTTCGATAACACGCAAACCACCGCCTCTACAAGTTTCACAACGACCTCCCTTTACATTAAAACTAAATCTGCCCGGTTTATAACCTCTAATTAAAGCTTCAGGAGTTTTAGCAAAAAGGCTTCTAATTTCAGAAAAAACACCGGTATAAGTTGCCGGATTACTTCTTGGTGTACGCCCAATAGGAGACTGGTTAATATCGATTACTTTATCGATATGATCTAATCCTTTTATCTTTTTATAAGGTTTTGGCTCTTTTACGCCATTAAAATAATAGGCGTTCATAATCGGATAGAGAGTCTCGTTAATTAAAGTAGATTTACCACTTCCTGAAACTCCCGTGACCGCAATCATTTTTCCCAAAGGAAAATCAACCGAAACATTTTTTAAATTATTACCAGTAGCACCAGTAAGTTTTATTTTTTTACCATTTCCTTTTCTTCGTTCTTTAGGCACAGCAATTTCAAGTTTACCACTAAGATAATCGGCGGTAAGCGTTCTATTTTTATGCATTTCTGAAGGTGGTCCCTGGCTAATAATTTCACCGCCGTGTTTCCCGGCTTTTGGGCCAATATCAATTACGTGATCGGCGCGCTCGATCATATCTTTATCGTGCTCTACCACAATAACAGAATTTCCGATATCACGTAGTGAAATTAGAGAATTAATCAGTTTTTCGTTGTCACGTTGGTGCAAACCAATACTTGGTTCATCTAAAATATAAAGCACGCCAACTAACTGCGACCCAATTTGAGTTGCCAATCGAATTCGTTGTGCTTCACCACCAGATAAACTTTTAGAACTACGATTCAGGTTTAAATAAGTAAGCCCCACATCTTCTAAGAACTTAAGTCGGGTCCTAATTTCTTTTACCACTTCCGTAGCGATCTTCTTTTGCTTTTCTGTAAGTCGATCTTCTAGATTTTCAAAAAGAGCTACCAAATCACTAATATCGATATTAGCTAATTCAGCAATATTTTTGTCATCTATTTTGAAATATAGAGATTCCTTTCTTAAGCGACTACCGTTGCAAGTAGTACACTCAATCTTATCCATGTATTCTTTGGCCCATCGGCGCAAAGAAGTAGAATCATTATTTTTAAAGGTTTCTTCGATAAAAGTTGCTACGCCTTCAAAATCGATCTTATACTCGCGAGTAATTCCTAAAGATTTTGATTCTTTACTGAATTTTTCTTTACCACCATTCATAATCATATTCATGGCGTCCTTCGGAATTTTTTCGATAGGATCGTTCAGACTAAAATCAAAGCGATCTGCAATTAGCTGAAGTTGTGAAAATACCCAGTTCTTTTTTTGCGGACCATGTGGTGCTAATCCCCCTTTTTTTATCGATTTTGATTTATCTGGAATTATTCGTTCTTCGTTCACCTTATATAAAGTACCAATCCCGCTACAGCTAGGGCATGCTCCTTTTGGAGAATTAAAAGAAAAAGTGTTTGGTTCTGGATTTGGATAAGAAATCCCGGTTGTAGGACACATTAAATTTCTACTGAAAAATCTGGTCTCGCCAGTTTCCTGCTCCATGATCATCAATACATCATCGCCATGGTACATCGCGGTTTTAATGCTCTCGTCTAAACGTTTTTGCGCATCGGTATTATCGTCGATCTTAAGCCGATCGATGACGATTTCTATATCATGCGTTTTATATCGATCCAGCTTCATGCCTTTTACGATATCTCGAATCTCACCATTGGTTCGTACTTTCACAAAACCCTGTTTGGCAATATTTTCAAATAATTCGCGGTAATGTCCTTTTCTGGAACGTACTACCGGCGCTAAAACACTTACACGTTTATCTTTATAATGCTCGACAATCAATTCTTTAATTTGATTATCGGTATAACTTACCATCTTCTCGCCGGTGTTATAACTATAGGCTTCCCCGGCGCGGGCAAAAAGTAATCTTAGAAAATCGTAAATTTCGGTAATCGTTCCAACGGTACTACGCGGATTTTTACTTGTGGTTTTCTGCTCGATCGCAATAACCGGAGAAAGTCCTTCAATTTTATCGACATCGGGACGTTCTAAACCGCCAAGAAACTGGCGAGCGTAAGCAGAAAATGTTTCAATATAGCGGCGTTGGCCTTCAGCATAAATCGTATCAAAAGCAAGAGAAGATTTTCCAGAGCCTGAAAGTCCCGTAATCACGACTAATTTTTCGCGGGGAATCTCAACATCAATATTTTTTAAGTTATGAACTCTGGCTCCTAAAACTTCTATTTTTTCTTCAGTTTTCGTCATATTTTTCATCAAGATCGCAAAGTTACTCAATGCATTGCTAACTAAAAAGTAAGCAAGGTTTCACCATTGTTAATTTCAATCTAAAATTGGGCGATTTTTTAAGTTTGGTTAAGCAAATTCTATTGCAGTAGTTCTTTTTTTCTTTTTTCAGCAAAAACTTCAAGCTCTGCAAAAAACCTATAAAACTCATCTTTAAATTCCTCGTAGAATTCACGAAGTTCGTGTACAGATTCACCCATTTTCGATCTAAATTTAGTACGCTTATTCATCTGAGACAAAATTAGACCAATCCCATCAATAGTAGAATAAGTGACTAACCAATCGTGCTCGATCATGTACGGCATAAAGTTTTTTACTCGCTTTGGTAAAACTTCTATATTGTTTTGGATGAGTTTATAAAAATCTGAACTATAATTTTCTAATTTGGTGTTATGAAAATCCTGCCAGTTTGCAGCTAAAAAATGATCATATAAAATATCAACAATCACTGTGCTGTAATGCGAATATTTCTCAAAAAGACGGCGAACACTTTGGTGCACGATAGGGTGAGCGTCGGTAAATTCATCAATATTTCGATGCAGTGTAATCCCTTTTTGGACTGTTTCCGGGTAGTCTAAATATTGTTTTCCTTTTACAGAATCGGCGATAAAATTACCGATTTTTAGCATATCATTTTCTCCCGAAAGGTAGATGTGGGCAAGATAATTCATTGCCACAAGATAAGGAATCTACTTCATTATGTTTTGTTAAGATTTTGAGCAGCCGGGCTAAGCTGTTATATTTGCCTTTCGGTTTATAAAAGCCAGTAGAAACAAACAATTATAGAAAATGAGCTTAATAAAATCTATTTCAGGAATTCGAGGAACTATTGGTGGTAAAACCGGCGAGAATCTTACGCCTTTAGACACAGTTAAATTTGCCGCTGCCTACGGTAGTTGGTTAAAATGGACTTCAGATAAAAAACAGCTAAAAGTTGTGATTGGTAGAGATGCGAGAATTTCTGGAAGTATGATTCAGCAACTCACCGTTAATACGCTTTTGGGATTAGGAATCGATGTTATCGATATTGATTTATCGACAACGCCTACGGTAGAGATCGCGGTGCCTTTAGAAAATGCAGATGGCGGAATAATCCTAACCGCAAGCCATAATCCAAAACAATGGAATGCTTTAAAATTACTAAATAGAAAAGGTGAATTTTTAAGTGGCGAAGACGGAGCCAAAATTCTTGAAATTGTAGAAAGCGAAGATTTTAATTTTGCTGAAGTAGATGATCTTGGAAAATTGACCAAAATCGATGATTATATCGATCGTCATATTGAAGAGGTTTTAAAACTAAAATTAGTTGATGCTGAAAAAATCAAGTCGGCTAACTTTAAAGTGGTTGTAGATGCTGTAAATTCTACCGGCGGAATTGCGATCCCGAAATTGCTTAAAAAATTGGGTGCTGAGGTGGTTGAATTATACTGCGAACCTAATGGCCACTTTCCGCATAATCCGGAACCTTTAAAAGAACATCTAACCGATATCTGTGAACTGGTAAAGAAAGAAAAAGCAGATTTTGGGGTGGTGGTTGATCCTGATGTAGATCGTTTGGCGTTTATTGATGAAACCGGAGAAATGTTTGGCGAAGAATACACCTTAGTGGCATGTGCAGATTTTTTACTTGGGAAAACTCCGGGAGATACGGTAAGTAATTTATCGTCATCTAGAGCATTAAGTGATATTACTGAAAAACATGGCGGAACTTATAAAGCTAGCGCCGTAGGAGAAGTGAATGTCGTGACCTTAATGAAAGAAAGTAATGCAGTGATTGGTGGCGAAGGTAATGGCGGAATTATTTATCCTGAAGCGCATTATGGCCGAGATAGTTTGGTAGGTGTTGCGTTGTTTTTAACGCATTTAGCTGAAAAGAATGTAAAAGTTTCTGAGTTACGCGCAGAATATCCTGCATACTTTATGAGTAAAAATAAAATTGAATTAACTCCGCAAATCGACGTTGATGCAATTTTAAAAGCGATAGAAGAAAAGTATAAAGTTGAAGAAATTAGCACGGTAGACGGAGTCAAAATTGATTTTCCTGAAAACTGGGTACATTTAAGAAAATCGAATACCGAACCAATAATTAGAATTTATACTGAAGCCAAGTCCCAACAAAAAGCCGATGAACTTGCTCAGAAAATGATCGAAGAGATCAAGGAAATTGTGGGGTAATTCAGATTGAAATTGGATTCAAGATCGCTTCGCTTTTAGAGAATAGAAAATAAGATCAATTTATAATGTTGATTTTTAGATTCTCACCTCTCTTGAAGCGCAGCTTTTCTTTTGAAAAGATCGAGATTTAAACGACGTTTCTGATAATTGATAATTGATAACTGCTAACTGATAATTGTTTACTGCTTATTGTTAATTGTCAACATTACTTTACCACCGCATTTTCTGGGATAGGAGCATTACGATGTTTCCAACGTTTGTGAGTCCATAGATAAAATTCTGGGTGATTTTTGATTTGTGCCTCCAGGCGATTACGGAATTCAGTAGTGATAAAGAATTCAGGTTCAGATTGTGGATTATTAGTAATTTCTTTTAGGCGAGCTTGGTAAAAACCACGTTTCACTTTTTCAACTTCAAGATAGTAAACCGGCATATCGAAATCTTTAGCCAGTTTTTCTGATCCTGTAAAAAATGGAACTTTAACTCCCATAAAATCAGTCCAGAATTTATAGTTTGCACGCTTCGGTGTTTGATCGGCGATCATTCCGTAAATTCCTTTTAAATCATTTTTTTGATGGCGGGCAATGGTGCTCACTACACGGTGAGATTCGATCATTTCAGTATTAAATTTTCCGCGAATATCTTTAATAAGTTTATCAAAGCGTTTATTCCTAATCCTTTTGTAAATACCGTGACCTTTTAATTTAAGTCCGTATACTTCCATAGAAATCATCCATTCGTAACTGGCGTAATGTCCGCACATCACCAAAACACCTTTGCCAAGCTTGTTAATGTTTTCAATTTCTTCAGGATGAGTAAAAACAAAGCGTTTTTTTATTTCTTTTTCAGAAATATTCATGGTTTTGATCATCTCTAAAAACATATCGCACATGTGACGATAGAATTTCTTTTTGATGATGTTTCTTTCTTTTTCAGACTTTTCTGGAAAAGCGATTTTTAGGTTTTTTACGACCGTTTTTTTTCGGTAACCAATTAAATGATAGACCAAAACATAAATTAAATCTGAAAAAACATAGAATAGCCTAAATGGCAAAATAGAAATTAACCAAAGTAGAGGATAGGCTAGCCAGAAAACTAATCCTTGCATAAAAAAACTTTCAGCAAATATATGGTATATTTGAAATTAAACTGCAACACCTATGGGAGATTTAAGCTTGGTAACCATTATCATTATCGCGGCCAACGTGATTATTTCTTTTAAAGGATTTAATGATCCAGGATTTTTTCATAAATACAAATTCAACATCGCCGATATAAAAAGCGGCAAAAAATATCAAATATTAACTTCAGGATTTTTACACGTAGATCAATCGCATTTGTTTGTGAATATGCTTACGCTGTATTTCTTTGCGGAATCTGTGATGTATTATCTAGGCACCACAGGTTTTATAGTAGTGTATTTGGTAAGCTTAATATTGGGGAATTTGCTTTCTCTTTATTTTCATAAGGATGAGTATCATTATACTGCTGTAGGAGCAAGTGGTGCTGTTATGGGAGTTTTGTACTCAGCAATATTACTAAATCCAGATATGATGCTGGGATTGTTTTTTATAATTCCTATTCCTGCGTATTTATTTGGAATTGGCTATTTGCTTTATACCATTTACGGGATGAAGAGCAGACGCGATAGTATTGGCCATGATGCTCACTTTGGTGGTGCCGTTGGTGGATATTTATCAACAATAATTCTTGCGCCCTATGTTTTAGAGGCTCATCTAATGATGGTTATACTTTTGGCGGTGCCAATCATTATTTTATTTATACTTCATCGTACCGGTAAATTATAGTTTGGTATTGTATTTGAAATATCTACTATAAATCAAAAAAATCAAACTATGAAAAAGTTAGTGCTACTACTGGCGGTAATCACCAGCATGGGTGTAAACGCTCAGAATTCTATAGAAAGAAATGTGGTTAATGTAAACGGAGAAGGTACCGTAAATGTAATTCCCGATCAGGTAACTATAAGTTCTAGAATCGAAACCGAAGGATTAAATGCTGATGAGGTTAAAAAAGAAAATGATAAAATAGCGAATAAGGTTTTTAAATATCTAAAATCTCAGGGTGTTGCTGAAAAGAATATCCAGACAGAATATGTAAATTTAAATAAGCGTACCGATTATAATACCAAAGAAGAAACCTACGTAGCCAATCAATCGATTTCCATCAAATTGGAAAATCTAAAGAACTACGAAAAAATTATGCAAGGTTTGCTTAAAAATGGTTTAAACCGAATTAATAGTGTGAGTTTTTCTTCTTCTGAAATTAAAGAATATCAAAAAGAGGCAAGAAAAAAAGCAGTATTAGATGCGAAACAAAGAGCTGAAGATCTTGTAGCTCCTTTGGATCAGGAAATTGGTAAAGCGGTAATGATCTCAGAAAGTACTCAAAACAATTATCCGGTGATGCGAATGGCAGAAATGAAGTCTTCACAGAGTTCTGATCAACAAACTATCGCTCCGGGTGAAATGGAAGTTAGCGTAAGTGTAAATATAAGTTTTCAATTATTTTAATCACTGTTATACGAATTAGTTGAACAAAAAAATCCCCGGCATTGCCGGGGATTTTTTTGTTTAATTTCTACAAAAGATTATTCAGCGCTAGCTAAAAGCTCTTCTATTTTCTTGTCTAAAGCTTCCTCTCCACGTACATCGCGATCTACGATTACTCCGTTTTCATCCAAGATAAAAGTAGCAGGAATTGCACGAACTCCGTATTTTTTTGCAATAGGATCGTTCCAAGCCTGTAAGTTAGATACATGATTCCATACAAGACCATCATCTTCGATAGCTTTTAACCATTTATCCTTGTCTTCTTTTTTATCTAAAGAAACAGCAATAATATTTAGGCCTTTTTCGTGATATTTATTGTAAACCTTAACCACATTAGGATTTTCTTTTCGGCAAGGTTTACACCATGATGCCCAAAAATCTACAATTGTCACTTTACCAAGAACATCATTTAAAGCAAGCTTTTCACCCTCTGGTGTAAGCGCACTAAAATCTGGTGCTTTGCTACCAATTTCTGTAGCCGTCATAGATTCTAGTTGCTCTCCAACTTTAGTGCCTAGAGCAGTATTTTTAATTTCTTCGTTTAAAGAATTATACATTTCTTTAAGCTCTTTAGTGGTAGCGCCCTGCATTCTTAACAAGTCCATTATCGCCATAAGAGAAACAAAAGCATCTTTGTTTTCTTTGATAATTTGTTTTTTGAACACCTTGTCGTTATCCATAATTTCAGTTTGCGTACCCTGTAAAGTTTCTAATTTTGTAGAATCCTGACTTTGGTAAGCAGATCTCATTTCTACTCTTAGATCACTAACCTCTTTATTAATGCTATTTAGGTTCTCAAGATATTCGTTAAGAAGTTCATTTTGTTTTCCTCCTTGTTTCTTAGAAGCCTGTAAGCTGTCTTTATATAATGTAAAATCGATATTTTCGTTTTCAGAAATAAAAAGAACCATACCATTTACACCTTCAACCTCAAGATAACTTAAATTAGGACTTTCTGTATCTGCAAGGTCTGCTTCAAACTTCCCGTCTTTTACGGTAGTAGAATCAACTCTTTCTGGGCGTTGATCTAGATTTGTTAATTCAGAAATATAAATCTTTTTTCCATTTTCGATTCCCTCAGCTTTACCTGAGATCGAATATCCCTGATCTTTTTCGCATCCGGTTAGTATAACCAATAAACTAGCTATTCCTATTAATTTTCGCATGATAAAATATTAATTTTGTGCAAAAGTAATGAACTGGCGATTGAAAGCGGTGTGATTATTGCAAAAGTTTTGTAATTTAAAGTCCGCTATTAGCTTGGAAAACGAACCAATATAGAATGAAGGAACAGAAACAGGATTTCCCCCTAGATATAAAAATTAGCTTTCATAAAGTGATAGAGCAATATGAAGATCGGCTTAAGCTCGAAGAAAATCCTATTGCCAAAAGTTATATCGAAAGTGTATTAAATTATATCCAAGATTATCCAAAACTGGTTGATGGAATTGAGACTATAGAAGATTTAAAAAAGTATAAGGATCCGATAAAAATTCTGTTGGACGATCTTTTTCCTAGTGTTTTAAGCAATAACGAAATCAAAGCAGTTTCTATCCCTTATCATAATTTGCTTTTTAATCATTCTAATCGCTTAAAGAAAATTATAGAAGCAGCAGGAAACGATTTTAAGCCCGAAATGCGAGAAATTGATGGGAATTCTAAATACATTCACGCTTGTATCAATATTCTAAATAATTACTACAATTTTAATATAGATTTTTCTAGGCCGCCATATTATGATATTCCAGATGAAAACGGAATTGAAAAACATTATAGAGCGAGTTTGAATGGTGATTTTGTTGAATTATACCCAAAAGATGAAGCAAACGAAATTACGCAGGAAGATGTAGATGAATTATTACAGGATGTAGAGAATATCGATCTATGGAAAGAGAAATTCCCGCCATGTAGTTGGGTTTTTAAAGGATTTATTATTGTAAACCTTACAGATGTTACTATTGAAGATGCAATATCTGAGTTGAAAACCACCTTGCTTTTTCAAAAAACAACACGTAAGGATGAATTAGACAAATTAGAACGTATTTTTAGGACAATCTATAAAGTTCCTGATCTTCGTGTAGGTTTTACCGGTTACAATATGGACGAAAAAACTTTTGAGCGCGTCACTAAGATGAAAGCGAAAAGTTTTATGCTGAATAAAGATTTATCCAGCGATTGCAAAACCGGTATTTGTGAGCAAAGTTTTAATAGTCTTATCGAGAAGAATAAAAAATTTAGCATTCCTAATGTTGAAATCTATGCTAAAGAAAACGATAATCTGTTAGCTAAAAATCTTCTCGCGAACGATGTGAAAAGCTGCATTTTGGCACCGCTTTCTAAAAATGGCAACTTAGTAGGAGTATTAGAGTTAGTAGCCAATCGTAAAAATGTATTAAATCGAATCAACGCTATGAAGCTTGATGAGATTTTGCCATACATCATTACGGCATCAGAGCGTAATAAAAATGATTTCGAAAATCGTGTAAAAGCGGTTATCCAAAGTGAATGTACATCCATTCATCCAAGTGTGCTATGGATTTTTGAGCGCGAGGCGCGAAAATTCATCAGCGATTATGATAACGACGGTTTAGCTTCATTTAAAGATATTGTTTTTAAAGACGTTTATCCCTTATACGGACAAATTGACATCGTGGCAAGTAGTGATGCCAGGAACGATGCTATTCAGAAAGATCTGCTATATCAGTTAGATATGATAATGGATATTATTGATAAAGCTTATGAAATTGAAGAACTACCGATCTACGAGCAGGTTAAATTTAGAATTAAAGATTTTCGAGTAGATATAGATGAAAGCTTAAATGCTAGTAGTGAGCAAAAAATATTCGGGTTATTACAGAAAGAAGTAAATCCTTTGATGGAACACTTAGAAAAGCAAAGTGAAGAAATTAGAGCAATGGTTTCCGATTATCAAAATTTGCTAAATCCTGAGACAGGTATTGTCTATGATAACCGGAAAAACTACGATGATACCGTGCAGCAAATTAATCGCACTATGTCGCGATTTTTAGACAAGAAACAGGCCGAAGCGCAGCAAATTTATCCACATTATTTTGAACGTTACAAAACCGATGGTGTAGATCACAATATGTATATAGGATCTTCGCTTACTAAGAATAGACCCTTTAATAACGTATATCTTTTTAATTTGAGGTTATGGCAAATTAAAACCATGGTAGAAATGGAGAATAAATTCTATCATTTGCAAGAATCGACTCCTATGCATTTAGATGCCGCTTCATTGATTTTGGTTTATAATTCTACGTTATCGATCAGATATCGAATGGATGAAAAGAAATTCGATGTAGATGGTACTTATAATGCGAGATATGAGATTATCAAGAAAAGAATAGATAAAGCATTTATAAAAGGAACTGAAGAGCGAATTACTCAGAAAGGTAAGATTGTAATTATTTATTCTCAAAAATCTGATGAGCGGGAATACCTGAGATATGTAAAATATTTACAGGCCAAAAATTATCTGGGTGACGAATTAGAATTACTGGAATTGGAAGACGTTCAGGGCGTTATTGGCTTAAAAGCAATACGTATAAATGTTTTGTATACTTCAGATAAACAAGATCAAGAAGAACCTATAACTTATGAAAATCTAATGGAAGAGTTGCATTAAACTCTTCCTTGATTCTTACATAAGATAAAAGGCGATTACAAAAGCAATTACAGATACGATTATTCCTAGCATAAAAACAGTGTAGGTTAATCTTAGTAATAAGTACTTTCGATGAAGCACTTTACCTAAAAGATGTAGATCCAGCATCAAGGATTCGTAAACATAGTCTTTATCTTGAATCATTTCATTAATTCCCCACTTAAATAAGTCGAAAGGCATTTTATGAAAATTTCCGAAGAATAATAAATTAACATCTCTGTTTTTAACTTGTTCTTTGGTGAACTCGCCTGTAGTTACATTTGGGCGGGTAGACATTATTGATAATATCATAGAAGCAACGCTGAAAAGCACTAATACCAACGTAGGAATAAGCAGATGGCGATTGCTTACAGCATCTAATTTTGGAATAAGATTAGAGATAGCCAAAGAGATTATAATAGCATTTACAGATAATAGAATGTTAGCTTTGGTATCTGCAATATCACTCAGCTTAATATGATTTCGAAGCGTTACCCTAAACAAAGTTTGTATGCTACGTTCGGGATTGTCGTTTTTATATTTCGCTTTTAAACGCGCTTTATGTTCTTCTTTGGTAAGTTTCTTTTCTCTTTTATTTTGTTTCTCTACGAGATTTAAGAGATTTTGTTCTTTTGCCTGATTCCAGTTTTTTAGGGCATAATCGGTATAAAAGGTATGCTTTTCAGTAAGCATTTTAATATTCTCCATGATCCACTCGGTAGAGGAGAAATTTTTACGATTATGGAGTTGCAATTCCTGTCTTAAAAGCTCGCTGGTTTCGTCGTAATATTCTTTTGCAAAATGAGAAGAATCGGCATCGCGTATAATCATTTCTCCAATTCCCTCAGGATTATGGCTAAATTTCGTAGCCATGATGTACCGGGAAACCATATCTATAAGTTCCTGGGTAGCGTTATTTTCTTTCAGAAATTTCTC
This sequence comes from Zunongwangia endophytica, assembly GCF_030409505.1. Classification (NCBI taxonomy): domain Bacteria; kingdom Pseudomonadati; phylum Bacteroidota; class Flavobacteriia; order Flavobacteriales; family Flavobacteriaceae; genus Zunongwangia; species Zunongwangia endophytica. Next base: position 410,997 of record NZ_JAUFPZ010000002.1, read on the forward strand.
AGCTATTTTAACACTAGATTCTTCGTGCTTTTCATACCCTTCGGTATAACCAGTGTCGTGAAACCATGCAGCCAGCTTGAGTGCTTCTTCTTGTTTAACATTAATTTCAGAATGTTCAATTAATTCTTCTGTACTTTTAACAACCCTTTCAGTGTGCTTATAATTATGGTATAGATAAGTATTTGGAAGGTCTTCCTTGAACAATTCAAGGATATATTTATCAGCTTTATCTAATAGGTTGTTCATCTATAAATTACTTGTTTAACAGAGGCCAAATTACGAAAATTTGTGTAACAACATTTATGAAAAGAAATAACTACTACTGTTTTTTATTAATTTTAACGCTTGTCGCTTCTTGTACAAGTTCAGATCCTAAATATCGAAAGGGAGAACCAACTTCAAATTTCGAATATCCTGAAAATAAAGAAATTGAAAAGACCTTTTATCTTTTAGGTGATGGAGGATATTCACCGGCAGGAGGAACTTCAAAAGCTTTAATTGTTTTTAAAGAGTTTATTAAAGAACGAGATACACGGGGCGATTACGCCATCTTTTTAGGGGATAATATTTATCCAGCGGGAATGCCCCCCAAAGATGATCCTTTAAGAGAACAATCGGAATATCGACTTGATGCGCAACTGGATGCAGTAGAAAATTATAATGGTAAAGTAATTTATATACCCGGTAATCACGATTGGTATAGTGAGCGAATAGAAGGCTTAGAGCGCCAGGAAGAGTATTTGATAGAACAATATGGTGATTCTTTAGACTGGTCACCCGGTACAGGTTGTGGTTTGGAAATCAAAGAAATATCGGAAGATATTCAAATGATTATTATCGATTCTCAGTGGTATTTAGAGGATTGGGATAAAAACCCAACGATCAATGATAATTGCGATCAAATTAAAACAAGAGAAGCTTTATTTCTTGAAATTGAAAGCGAACTGAAAAAATCGCAGAACAAAACTGTAGTTATTGCGTTGCATCATCCATTATTTTCAAATGGAATTCACGGTGGGCAATATAACTTCAACAGGCATTTGTATCCTTCTCAGAATAAAATACCTATTCCTCTTCTTGGCTCGTTAGCAATGCTTATAAGAACGACCGGCGGAGTATCTATTCAGGATTTACAAAATGAACGTTATAAGTCACTTTCAGATCGTTTGGAAACTCTTGCAAAAGGGCAGGAAAGAGTGGTCTTTGTTTCTGGTCACGAACATACCCTTCAATATATCGACCATGGTGGGATAAAGCAGATCATTTCAGGATCTGGTTCCAAAGAGAATTACGTAGCGTTGGGAACAGATGGATTGTTCGCCTTTTCACTTCAGGGTTTTGCGGTTTACGATGTTTTTAAGGATGGTTCTTCCTGGGTAAGTTATTACCGAAATAAAGATGATAAACCAGAATTGATGTATCAGAAAGAAGTTTTTGCTTCCCCTAAACCTTACGAACTGGCCGAGTATCCAAATTCTTTTTCTAAAACAGAAACTGCAAGTATTTACTCTAAAGAAGAAACTGATGTTAGCGGGTTGTATAAAACTTTATGGGGTGAACGCTATCGAAAATTATACGGTACCGATGTTACTTACAAAGTAGCAGATTTGGATACGCTGTATGGAGGATTAACACCAATGTTGGAAGGTGGCGGTCATCAAACGGTATCTATTCGTGTTAAAGATTCTTTAGATAGAGAATATAATATTAGAAGAATAAGAAAGGACGCTGTGCAATTTTTGCAGACTGTCGCTTATAAAACTAAGCCGATAGAAAAACAATTTGAGAATACAGCAGCAGAAGATATAATTAGCGATTTTTATACTTCAGCACATCCATTTGGTTTTTTAGCGATTCCTACATTGTCTGAAGCTATTGGTTTAGCGCATACAAATCCTGAAATATATTATTTACCGAAGCAAGATAATCTTGGCGCCATGAATGAAAATCATGGTGATGATGTTTATATGATTGTAGAACGTCCTGAAGAGCATTGGCTGGAGAGCGAAAGTTTTGGTTCTCCTAACCATGATATCGTGAGCACAGCAGATATGTTTGAACGGATTAGAAGAGACGAAAAGTATAAAGTAGATGAAACTGCTTACGTAAAAGCTAGAATTTTTGATATGCTTGTTGGCGATTGGGATCGACATCAAGATCAATGGAGATGGGCAGAGAACGAAGACGCAGAAGGAAACCATACTTTCACACCTATACCAAGAGATCGGGATCAGGTTTTTTCAAATTTTGACGGTGCTTTTTTTGGAACTTTGCGCTCGCTAGTAGGTCTCGCAAATCAATTTGCGGTTTACGATAAAAAATTACCAAATATTGAGTGGTTTAATATTGCTGCAATTGGTCTAGATCGTTCTATTCTTCAGAATACCGGAAAGGATACCTGGTTATCTCAGGCCAGATTTGTGCAGGAAAATATAACCGATCAGGTTATAGAAAATGCTTTCAGCAAATTGCCATCGGAAACACAAGGCGATATTACACAAGATCTTATTGAAAAAGTAAAAGGTAGAAGAGATAATATCATTGAAATCGCCGAGCGATACTATGATTATTACGCCAAACTGGCAATCGTAACGGGAACCGATAAAGATGATTTTATAGATATTACCCGCATGCCCGAAGGTAAAACAAGGGTTACTGTTTATCGTAATAAAAAAGGAGAGCGTAAAGACGTTGTTAGCGACTATGTTTACGATAAAGAATTTACAAAAGATATTTGGGTTTATGCTTTAGATGACGACGATATTATTACGGTAGATGGCGAAGGGGATCACTTAATTTATACCCGTGTTATTGGCGGCCAGAATAATGATATTTATAGAATTAGAAATGGTAAAAGACTTAAAATCTACGATTACAAATCGAAACCAAATACTATAGAAGAAGGGGAAGATTCCCGCTTTAGATTTACGGATAAATATGATTTAAATGTTTACGATAAAGACAAAAAGGTATTTAAGTCTACTAGCATAACGCCCGGGATAGGTTATAATCCAGATGATGGTTTAAAGCTTGGTTTTAAAGCGCTTTATACCATAAACGATTTTAAGCGTAATCCTTACACCTCTCAGCATGAACTAAACGCTGGTTTTTACTTCGCAACAGATGGATTCGATCTAGATTATAAAGCAAGATTCGCTACAATAATTGGTAATTACAATTTGCAGGTAGGAGCTCATTTTACTAGTCCTAATTTTGCCAGAAACTTTTTTGGCTACGGAAATGAAACCGTAAATTTCGATGATGAAAGAACATTGGATTTTAACCGAGTTAAGATTAGCCGAATTGGCGGTGATATTGGTTTAGTTAATGAAACGCCATTTGGAAGCTATTTTAGCTACAAAGCGAGTTTCGAAACGGTAGAAGTTGATAATACTGAAGGACGTTTTATAGATGAATTTACTCCTGAAGATTCCGATGGCTTTTTTGATAGAAAGTTTTTTGCAGGTCTTGATGCGCTCTATCGTTACGAGAGTTATGATGATGTTTTAAATCCTAGTAGAGGGATGCAATTTGATCTGAATTTAGGAGGGAAATTAAACACCTCTGAAACAGATCGCAATTTCGGCTATTTCAAATCGTATCTGGAATTTTACAATTCTCTAATACGAAGTAGAAAACTGGTGCTTAAAAGTCACGTACAAACGCAAATAAACATCGGTACCGATTACGAATTTTATCAGGCAGCAGTACTGGGTAGTGGATCTGGTTTGCGAGGTTACAGGTTGCAGCGTTTTGCAGGTAAAAGCACATTTGCAACAGGTGGAGATCTACGTTATAGCTTTAATAAATTCAAAACGTCATTTTTGCCATTTCAGATAGGAGTTTTTGGAGGATATGATATTGGTCGAGTTTGGGCAGATAGTGAAGATAGTAATGAATGGCACGACAGCTACGGTGGTGGTATTTGGATTAATAGTGCGGAAGCCGTAAACGGAACTCTAAATGTTTTTAAGGGTGATGAAGGATGGCGACTGAGCTTTGGCTTTGGATTTAGATTCTAGTAAAATATTTTAACTTTTATAAAAGAAACCTGCATTTTTGCAGGTTTTTTTTTGATTCATATTTGATGATTTAGAGATGAAATCTAAAAATAGGGAATACCTAAGAATGTTAAATAAAACTTAAAAGATTAATTGTTCGCAATTTTATAACTGTTTTTTTAGTTCTTAGAGGACATCAATCAAAACAATCATCTCATGCTCAAAAAATTACTGGTTCTCACCATAGGACTTTTCAGTGTATCGCTAACTGCTCAGAAATTCGAAATTTTAGGAAAATTATTAGATAAAGAAACCGCTGAACCACTAGAAGCAGCTACAGTTTTTGCCGAAGCTGTTAGCGATAGTACACTGGTAACCTACACAATTAGCGATAAAGATGGCTCTTTTAAACTAAAAGGTATAACATCTCTAAAGGAGCTGAATTTGTATGTCACTTTTGTTGGTTATGTACCGTATGAAAGTCGGGTTAGCTTAAAAGAAAGCAGAATAATAAATTTAGATCCTATTTCTTTAGAATTTCAGGTGGAGTCGTTAGGTGATGTTTTAGTAAAAGCAAGACGTGCACCTGTAACAATAAAAAAGGATACGCTTGAATTTAATGCAGAATCGTTTAAGACTAAGAAAGATGCTACCGTAGAGGATTTGCTGAAAGAATTACCAGGAGTTGAGGTAGATGCTGAAGGAAATATAACGGTGAATGGAAAGCCGGTAAATAAAATACTGGTAAACGGTAAAACATTTTTTGGCGGAGATGATCCTACGATCGCAACCAGAAATCTTACCAAAGAGATGATCAGTAAAATACAGGTTTCCGATTCGAAATCAGATTCAGATGCGTTTACCGGCGAAAATAGCGATGGCGAGAACAAAACTATTAATATAACCATCGACGAAGATAAAAATAAAGGAATCTTTGGTAGAGTTTCTGGCGGCGGAGGAACAGACGAGAGGTTTGAATATGCTGGACTGGTAAATTATTTTGATAATGATTTACAAATAAGTGCACTTGGTGGAGGAAACAATATCAATTCCCCGGGATTTAGTTTTGGTGAAATTGAAAAAATGTTTGGAGGAGGAGGTAGTTTAATGGTTTCTAGCTCTGGAGCTTTTAGCATCAACGGTCGTAATTTTGGTTTTGGAAGTGGAATTATAAATTCCAGAACTGGTGGTTTGAATTTTGCAGATTCTTGGGGAGAAACTTCAGAGATATCCGCAGATTATTTTTATTCAGGATCAAATAATTACGAAAATACGCAGCGAGAGCGACAAAATATATTACCAGACGAGCGTTTTTTTACAGAAAGTTATTCTAGAAGTGATGGAAATACCGATCGTCATCAGGCGAATATGAAGTTTACAACAAAGCCAGATACTACCTGGTTTATCGATGCTCGACCTACCTTTAGTACCACAAAAGCAGAAAATAATTACGAGAGCAGTTCTGAAACCTATAATGAAGCTGGAGAACTGGTAAACCAGTCCGAAAGTGATAACCAAACGTTTAGTGACGGGCAAAGTTTTGGAGGTAACTTCAATGTAAATAAAAAATGGGCAAACGGATCTTCATTATCGCTGCGAACCGAAGGGAATGTCGAGAAAAATGAATCAGAATCTTTTATACTGACTTCCGCAGAAACTTTTGGGCAAGAAGGAGAAGATATCTTTAGAAATCAAGTTACTGATGGAAACCAGGATAATGCAAATATTAGTTCATCTTTAAAATATCGAATACCGGTATTGAAGGACAAGCTTTTTCTTAATGCTGAAGCCGGATACGGAAATGATTCCAGAGATGATAAACAATATGTTTACGATGTAAATGGCGATTCTTTTTTAGACAATTTTAATGAAGAGCAAAGTACCGATTTTGAAAATATTAATGAATACTACAGACCTGAATTTGGGGTAGATTGGAATACAGAAAAGCTCAATCTTGGTTTAGATGTCGGCTACGTTTTAAGAGAACTATCTAGTCGTGATAATTTAAGAGATTTTGATTTTTCTCAGGATTTTGATGCTATCGAATTTGATTTGAATATGAATTATTCGCTTAGTCAGAAAACGAGAATATACGCATCGGTTTCAAGAAATAATAATGCACCCCAAGTTCGGCAATTATCACCTTATGTTGATGTTTCAGATCCATTAAACATTATTCAAGGTAATCCAGATTTAAAACCTTCAAACGAAACCCAATTTTACTTGAACTATAATAATTATGATTTTCAATCGCGAAGCGGGTTTTACGCGTATATTGTGTATAGTTATACCGACGATCAGGTAGTTTCCAAGTCTACCGTAAATAATAATTTTGTGAGAACTACAACTTACGATAATGTCGACGGTGCCTTTACAGGATCAGGAAGTATTAGTTATAGTAAAGAAGTGCAAATTGATTCTCTTTCGTCCTTTAGAATAGGTTTAGGATTTTATGGAACGTTACTGAGAAATGTGAATTTTATAAACAATGAAATTTATAACAGCAATACCACAGCTTTAAACCCAACTTTGAACTTAACTTATACGCTCGGGGATTTCTTAGAGTTACGACCAGGATATACCGTTAGATTTAATAATACCGATTTCGATATTAATGCCATACAAGATTATGAATTTACTCGGCACGAATTGCGATTAAGAGCAACTACAAATTGGCCGAAAAATTTAGAGTGGCAAAATGATCTTCGCTATTTTAATAATCCTAATGTTGGCGAAGCTTTTCAGAAAAACACCCTGTTATGGAATAGTACATTAACTTATTCTATTCTAGATAACAAAGGCAATATAAGTTTAAAAGCTTTTGATCTCTTAAATCAAAATACAAATACAGAACGTCAAACTTCAGGTAACTTTATAGAGGATGTGCAAAGTACCGTTTTGCAGCAATACTTTATGATAGGCTTTAGTTACAAGTTTAATACCTTGGGTAAAAAAGGAGAAGTTAGAGAAACCAATTTTTTCTTCTAAGCTGAGTTTAGTTAAATAAAAAGCGGCTTTTGGAAATCCAAAAGCCGCTTTTATAAAGAAATCTTGTAATTTTTTAATCTTCTGAATCCTGACTGGATTTTTCCTGAGCCTGATTCAAATTCAGTTTGTTTGAAAAATCAATCGTTCTAATGGGGAACGGAATATTAATACCTTTACCATCAAAAGCTTTCTTGATTCCTATAATAGCTCGACTTTGTGCAACTAAAATATCGTAATTCTTTTTAGCGTCGGTCCAGAATCTAACGGTAAAATTAATCGAACTATCCGCAAATTCATTATACATAAATTCCACTTCTTCCTGGCCATTTTGCGGAAATAAATCGGCTATGGTATCTTCAGTTAACTTCTTCACCATTTCTAGATCAGAATCGTAATGTACACCACAGTTTACAAAAATTCTCGAACGTTCAGTTCTACTGAAATTTTTAAAAGATTCGTTTACAATTTTAGTATTTGGTATAATTACAAAATTATTATCCGATTGCTTAATCTTTATGCTTCTCAAGTTAATCTCCATTACAGAACCAGCATAACCGTTTGTTTCCACCCAATCGCCAATTTGGAGTTCTGGTAAGAAACTTAATATAACACCCGAAAAGCTGTTATTTAAGGGCCCCTGCAGCGCTAAGCCGACAGCTAAACCAATTACTCCCGCACCAGCGAGAATGGAGGTAAGCAGTTGGTTGAGATTTAAAAGTCCTAAAGCCACGAAAAATCCAACAAGTGTGATTGTTGCTTTTAAAACTTTGACGGTAATCTCTCTTATAGAATCTTGCTTAACTTTCTTAATTAGAAGTCGATTAACAAATTTGCCAACCCACTTTGCTACAAACCAAAAAAGTATAAAAACGAGAACTGCCAAAATAATATTTGGCAGGTTCACGATTAGGCTGTCAAGCCATCCAGTTAGTTTATCAACTAATGAATTTATAGATTTTTTAAAATCAAAACTCTCAAACATGTATTTAAAGATTATTCGGCTGCAATAGCTTTATGAGTTTCTGTAGTTTTCATCTTCCATGCATCTAACATCCAGCTTGTTTTCTCAAGCTCTCTAATGTATGCTCCAATTAGATCTATAGTCCCTTCATCACCAGCAGTATCTGCACATTTCACAACCTTACGCATTTGCTTCAGCAAAATTCCGTGGTCATCAATTAGTTGCTCGATCATATCATAATCTGTAAGTTCAGAAATTGATTCTTCCAGATTGGCCATTTTGAGATAATCACTTAGATTACTCGTTGGCTGGAATCTTAATGTCAAAATACGTTCAGCAATCTCATCAATCTTCAGTTTTGCTTCATCGTACATTTCCTCAAACTTCTCATGTAGATCGAAGAAGTTTTTACCGATTACATTCCAATGAAAGTTTCTAAGTTTTTGATAATATATGTGATAATCAGCCAATAGAATATTTAGCTCATCTACTGTAACGGCTGTTTTTTCTTTGTCTAATCCTAAGTAATTCATAGTATTTATTTATAGTTTTCTTAATTTCAATACAAATTTACAATACTTCATTTGTTTAAAAATCTTATTTCAGAAGTTAAATCAAATAGGTATATAAATTTACTTTATAGGTCGGTTTTCTTTAAGATCCAGTTTTTTGGTCATCTTGTCAGAAAGTTGACCACTTGAAATTCCATAACCATCAACCAAAGTACCTTTACGACCGCTTTCTGTAGTGATTGCGTATAGTATAGAATTATCGTCTGGATTACTCATTCCTTCAAAACGAAGAACTTTGTCCACATCAAACTCATGTGCTCCAAATTTTTCGTCTTCAGATTTAAGCTCTAAATGTTCATCTAAAAGGTTAAAATCGTGTTCATATCCTTCTTCTAATTTCAGTTTATTAATTGCCTGAGACAGGGTTCCGTAATCTTTCATTTTCTTAGTTTTCAATTTATTTCAAATGTTAAATTACGTTGAGAATGCTTTATTTCCAAGTGATTTGGAGTGTTTAGTATAAGTTTAACTCGATTTGGCGATTCCTTTAGAACTGCATTTATTCTTCTTTATTTCTTCCGAATAAACCAAAAGGAATAACAAGCAGAAAAAAGAAATACCAACCCGTTATCAAATCAACTATCGTGATGATGGCAGCGATAATATAGAACCAATAAGACTTCGGAATTTTCATGAAAAAAAATGTTTGATCGAAATTATGAAGAATTAATTTTTGGACGACAAGTTATTTAATCCAACAAATAAACTCAAAAAATCTATAAATGGGATTAGTGAATATTCGATAAAATTGCTGAGGTTTTTTTTCTATGGTCTAAGAATAAAGGGGGTGAACTTGATATTTCGAGCACTTTGAAATAGTAAGCCCTAGATTTTCTGCCGAATAGCGTCTAATATTTAATTTTCATCAAGAATAATAATAAAAATAGGGGGTTGGGTTTGTGATTTGGATAAGCTATCTTTGCACACTTAAAAATAAATAAGACCAGTTACATCTCGTCGAATTTATTTTCTTTCAAAGTCAAAATTGCTTTTCTTTGAATTTAAACCAGATATTAACTTTAGGTTGAAGGTATGAAAAATAAGATCACCTTAAAAGAGCTTTCTAAGTTGCTAAACGTTTCAGTTTCTACTGTATCAAAGGCACTTAATGACAGTCCTGAAATCAGTCAGAAAACTGTAGAGCGCGTTAAAGAGTTGGCGAAACTTCATAATTATCGTCCTAATCCTGTAGCTGTTAATTTAAAAAGCAGTAAAAGTGGAACTATTGGGGTGATTATTCCAAATATCGCCAATGTGTTTTTCGCGAAAGTCCTTTCTGGGATCGAAGCTAAAGCGCAGGAAGAAGGTTTGCAGGTAATTACATATATTTCTAACGAATCTTACGATAGAGAAGTACAAATTATCGATCACCTTACATCTGGTTTTGTAGATGGTGTTTTAGTTTCTATTGCAGAAGAAACGCAACGTAAACGTTCTTTCGATCATATTTATCAACTTATCGATTATGATATACCTGTAGTTTTATACGATCGTATTAATTACGATATGCCGGTAGATAAAGTTGGTGTCGATGATGCTGAAAGCTTTAAAAAAGTGACCACTAAACTTATTAAAAAAGGATTAAAGAAGATTGGTGTAGTTTCTACAATACTACATTTAGTAAATGGTAAGGAGAGAATACGCGGCTATCAGGAAGCTTTATTACCAAGCATGAAAGAACATATTGCTGCTTCTACTCGTAGAGAATTTTTGGATGAAAGAATTCATGAAATTCTTAGCGAAGATCGTGTACAGGCTGTTCTTTGTTGTGATACAGAAAGTACGATGAAAGTTTATCGTTACGCCCACCAAAATAATATTCGAATTCCTGAAGATTTAAAGGTTGTTGGGTTTTTGAATGAAGAAATTACAAAATACCTGAATCCGTCAATCAGTTATATAGAACAGAATCCACGTAAGATTGGTAAAGGAGCCATGAAACTTCTAGGAAAGCGACTTAAGGGAGAAGCCGAATTAAACAAAACAACCGAGAAAATTATAAAAACTAAATTGATCCATTTAGAATCTACAGATTTTGATTCTGATAAGTGAAAAATTTAATAGATAAAAATAAAACAGCAACGCTTGCCACCAGTAAAATCTTAGTTACCGGTGGTGCAGGTTTTATTGGCTCAAATCTGTGTAAAACTCTTCTCGATTTTAATGCTGAAGTAGTTTGTCTGGATAATTTTTCTACTGGAAAAAGACACAATTTAAAACGTTTTGAAGATCATCCTAATTTTAGGCTAATCGAAGCAGATATTCGAGATGAAGAAGCTTGCAAAAAAGCCTGCGAAAATATCGATTATGTCTTGCATCAAGCTGCTTTAGGCTCGGTGCCAAGATCGATTAAGGATCCGCAATTAACAAACGAGGTTAACGTTGGCGGTTTTTTAAATATGCTTGTTGCTGCTAAAGATACCGGGGTAAAAAGGTTTATTTACGCTGCAAGTTCTTCTACTTACGGAGATTCTTCAGATTTGCCAAAAATAGAGGATAATATAGGGAAACCGTTGTCACCATACGCGGTAACAAAATATGTAAACGAACTTTACGCAGATGTTTTTCAAAGGACATACGGCTTAGAAAGCATTGGTTTACGCTATTTTAATGTCTTCGGAAGGCATCAGGATCCCAATGGAGCTTATGCTGCTGTTATTCCGAAGTTTGTAAAAAAATTAATGAATCACGAGTCACCTATTATTAATGGCGACGGAAGTTTTTCTCGAGATTTCACTTATATCGATAACGTGATTCAAATGAATCTTCTCGCAATTACCACTGACAATCCAAAAGCCGTTAATCAGGTTTATAATGTCGCTTGTGGAGGAAGAACCGATCTTAATGAACTTCTTGATATATTGCAGTCAGAATTAGCTAAATTTGATCCTGAAATTTCAAAAATTTCTGCTGAATATGGCGCTGCACGACAAGGCGATGTTCCACATTCTCAGGCTTCAATAGAAAAGGCAAAAGAGCTACTTGGATACCGGCCAGATTTTTCAGTAAAAGAAGGTTTAACCGAAGCGGTTTCCTGGTATTGGAATAATTTAAAGTAAATGACTAAAAAGAAAATAGCAGTAATTGGTCTTGGATATGTTGGGCTGCCATTAGCGCGACTTTTTGCTACAAAATACGCTGTTGTAGGTTTTGATATTAATCAGGCTCGCATAAATGAATTAAATCAAGGCGAAGATAAAACACTCGAGGTCGAAAATACAGTTTTAAAAGCTGTTCTAAAAGAGGAGAATTCTGAAGAAAACGGACTGTTTTGTTCTAATGAAGTAAGCGCTCTAGAAACTTGTAATTTTTACATTATTACCGTTCCTACGCCTGTTGATAAAAACAACAAACCAGATCTTACACCACTTTACAAGAGTAGTGAAACTGTAGGTAAAGTAATTCAGGATGGAGATATCGTAGTTTACGAAAGCACAGTTTATCCTGGCGCTACAGAAGAAGAATGTGTGCCCGTTTTAGAAAAAATAAGCGGACTTCAATTCAATAAAGATTTTTTTGTAGGCTATTCTCCAGAGCGTATTAATCCCGGCGATAAAAAGCATACTGTAGATAAAATTTTAAAAGTAACTTCAGGTTCCACAAAAGAAGTTGCTGAAGAAGTAAATAACATTTACGCTTCTGTAATCACTGCAGGTACGCATCTGGCTGCATCCATAAAAGTGGCCGAAGCTGCAAAAGTGATCGAAAACTCTCAGCGAGATATCAATATCGCTTTTGTAAACGAATTGGCGAAAATTTTTAATATTCTTGAAATTGATACCAGAGCAGTTTTAGAAGCTGCGGGAACAAAATGGAATTTCATTCCGTTTACTCCCGTTTGGTTGGTGGTCATTGCATTGGCGTGGATCCTTATTATTTAGCCCAAAAAGCACAAGCAGTTGGGTATCATCCAGAGATCATCCTAGCCGGTAGGCGAATGAATGATAGTATGGGCCAATATGTAGCGGCCGAATTGGTTAAATTAATGCTGAAAAACGATCTAAAAGTTAAGGATTCTAATATTCTAATTTTAGGTTTTACCTTTAAGGAAAATTGTCCAGATGTACGCAACACACGAGTGATCGATGTGTATCGAAATTTAGTTGAATACGGAGTGAATGTTTCGGTGTATGATCCTTTAGCTAATCCAGAAGAAGTTCAGCACGAGTATGGCATTAAAACGCTTCATCAAAAGCCAAATTCTAAATTTGATGCTTTAATTCTTGCGGTAGCGCATCAGGAATTTTTAGAAATGGATCTGGCAGAATTGAAATCTGACGACGCTGTTGTATATGATGTAAAAGGAGTTTTAGCTGAAAAAGCCGACAAGAAACTATAATTGATCTATTGAAGTAATCTTCAATTTTCGGTAAATAAAAAGTGATTGAGTATGTATCGCAAATTTGTCAAAAGTAGTTTCGACTTTATTTTTGCGCTTTTTGCACTATTTTTATTTCTTCCCATTCTTTTACTTATCAGTATTTTGATTTTATTTCTTGATAAACTTAATCCCTTTTTCGTGCAAGAACGAGTAGGCAAGAATGCCAAGAGTTTTAGGATCTATAAGTTTAAAACGATGACAGACGCAAAGGATGCTAAAGGAAATCTACTAAATGAAGAGCGTCGCGTCACTCAGCTTGGTAAATGGCTAAGGAAATCTGGTTTAGATGAATTGCCACAGCTTTTTAATATTCTAAAGTTTGAAATGAGTTTTATAGGACCGCGACCTTTACCGGTATATTACATCGATCTTAAAGATAAATTACAACGTGATCGTCATCGCGTTTTACCAGGCATAACAGGATTGGCGCAGATAACTGGCAGGAATTCGCTAAAATGGCCAGAAAAATATCGATTAGATAATTATTATATCGAAAATCAAACCTTCTGGTTAGACTTAAACATCTTTCTAAAGACAATCTATAGTTCCAACGGCTATGATGCTGTAAATTTTGAGAATGTAATTCCTAAAAAGAAAGCAGAATAGAGTATATTTCCTAAAATTAACAATTGGATGAAGAAAATCTGGCTTTCACCACCACATCTTAGCGGTAACGAATTGCAAAAAATTCAGGAGGTTTTTCAGGAAAACTGGATCGCTCCCGTGGGACCTCAGATTGGTGAATTTGAAGCGAGAATTTCTAAGTTTTTGGGTGGAAGCAATTATCAGGTAGCAGCCTTAAATTCTGGGACATCTGCGCTGCATTTGGCATTAAAATTACTAAATATCGAAAAAGGAGATATTGTTCTCTGCCAAAGTTTAAGTTTCGTAGCCTCGGTTAATCCTGTTCTTTATTTGGGTGCAAAGCCGGTTTTTGTAGATAGCGAAAAGGAAACTTATAATTTATCACCCTATTTTTTAGAGCAAGCCATAAAATCTCAAATTGAAAAAGGCAAAAAGCCGAAAGCAATAATCGCCATTCATATATATGGGATGCCTTATAAAGTAGACGAAATTCAACGAATTTCGAATAAGTATGATATTCCGGTGATCGAGGATGCGGCAGAAGCGATGGGAAGTCAGTTCAAAAACAAGCTTTGTGGTAGTTTTGGCGATTTAGCGATATTTTCTTTTAACGGAAATAAAATAATAACTACTTCAGCAGGAGGTGCGCTAGTTTGCAAGAATGAAATTCAGAAGGAAAAAGCGATTTTCTGGGCCACGCAGTCAAAAGAAGCGGCGAGTTTTTATCTTCACAAAGAAATTGGCTTTAATTATAGAATGAGTAATGTTTTAGCGGCAATCGGAATTTCTCAAATCGATGTTTTAAAAAAAAGAGTAGAGAAGAAACGCGAAATTCAGCAATTTTATAGTTCATTTTTAAATGAAGTTGAAGGTTTTAAAGTATATACAGCAGCTTCAGAAGATTTTTATAGTAATCATTGGTTGACTATTCTTGAAATAGATCCTGAAAAATCTCCAATATCGGTCATAGATTTAATGAAAAGATTAGCTGAAAAAAATATTGAAACTCGACGAATTTGGAAACCACTGCACACCCAACCAGTCTTTTCTGAATTTGATTTTTACGGTGAAACAATCGCTGAAGAAATCTTTGAAAAAGGATTATGTTTACCTTCAGGAACTGCAATGACTAAAGCAGATCTTCAATTTATAAAAACCGAACTATTAGCGGCAGTAAAATATGCTTAAACCAGATCTAAAAGAGCAAATTATTTTAATAGGAGAAGCTTCCAAATTTCAGGAAGTTTCTGAATTTATTCAACGAAAATCACCAAAATCGAACATCTTAAATTTCGATAAATATCAGCTTTATTCAGAGGATTTTTTGAATTTTGAGTTTCAAGAAAATAACTGCTCTGTAATTTATATTGAAGAAGTTTATAAATCTGATTTTGGGAAGAAAGCTACTTTTTTAGATAATGCCATTAAAGCAAAAGCAGATCTTTTCACGATTGCGTTTCAGCAGGACCTAAAAACAGATTTCAATTTTAGAGAATTCGAGCTTCAGGATCTTTATAAAATCGAAAAAGTAAGTCCAAGTAAATTTCCGCAGAAAAATAAAAAGTTATTGATTACTGGTGGTGCCGGGTATATCGGTTCAGCTTTGGTTAAATATTATTCAGATTCGTTTTCAGAAATCATAATTGTCGATCAGAGTGAGTCGGCGTTGTTTTTTCTAAAAGAAGAAATCGGTTTTTTATACCCTAATGCTAATATTCGATGTTTTTTAGCCGATGTTACCAACCGGCAAAGAATGACTTCTATATTCGAAGAATTTGAACCAGAAATAGTGATTCATGCAGCAGCTTATAAACATGTGAGTTTACTGGAAAATGAAACGGAGGAAGCGATTAATAATAATATTGCGGGCGCTTATATTTTGTTTTATTTAGCCGAAACTTATAAAGCAGAACAATGTATTTTGCTGTCGACAGATAAAGCGGTAGCGCCAAAATCTGTTATGGGAAAAAGCAAACTTTGGGCAGAAAGATTATGTTTTTGGTTTTCGCAGATTGGAGAGAAGACAACTTTTAAAACGATTCGGTTTGGGAATGTTTTGGGAAGCACCGGCTCGGTTTTACCGGTTTGGCAGAAGCAGATTGAGTGGAAAAATGCTATAAACCTAACCGATGGCGATGCTTCACGATATTTTTTTACGCTTCAGGAGGTATTTAAGCTTACCGATTTTATTTTGGAAAGTGAAAGCTCTGGCCAAATTTTCATTTCCAAAAATGAACAGGGAGTTTCGTTAAATACACTTGCAAATCTTAAGTTGTATAATCAATCTGCCGATATTTTAAGAACAGAATTAAAGCGCGGGGAAAAGAAGCAGGAACAACTTATTGCTAAAAATGAGAAAGAGATTCAACGACATGGTAATTTTTTAATCCTGGAAAATACCGAGATCAATGACGATTTTATGGAACAGCTTAGCGTATTGCTGAGTGATAAAATTTCGCCAGAGGAGAAAAAAGCTATTCTCGAAAATTATAAGATTTAGGCAAAAAGCTCCTTACTTTTTTCTATAATCGGCTTTAGCATTTCAATTTCTTTCGACTTCAGTTTAATATGCTGTAATTTTTCTAGATGTTCCATGCGATGCGCATCACTACTTATGTAATCGATCATCTGATTTTCGAGTAATTTGAAAGCCATTTTCTGGATGCCTTTTCCGTAGTGTTCAGAAAGTGAGAGCATATTCAGCTGGAAATAACAACCTCTATTTTTTAGATCTGTGTATTTTTTTAGATCTGCGGAATGATTAAATCCATAACGCTCTGGATGGGCTAGAATTAATACGTGACCCTTATTTTGAAGTTTAAAGATGATTTCTTTAAGGTTAATGGGAGCTTGTAAAAAAGACATCTCAACCAGACTGAAGTTTCCTGAAATTTTTAGGAGTTCCTCATCATCAAGTTTTTCCATTAGTGATTGATCCATCATATATTCTGCAGCTGCTGAATTCTTTATATCAGGATGCTGTGCTGATTGCAACTCTGCTAGTGCAGCGTGGATAGTTTCAGGAGTATTAGGATGATAATCATTCATCACATGGGGGGTGTGCACAAAACTGGTTACACCAAATTCCCCAAATTTTTTAAGTAGCTGAAGGCTAGTCTCAACATCTGGCGAACCGTCGTCGATCCCCGGTAAAATATGATTATGAAAGTCGGTAAAACCTTCTATCAGATCCACGAAAAAATATTTCTTCGAAAAGAATGAAAACATCTAAATTACTTTTTTCGAAAATTACCATGTTTTTACCACATCAGCAAGTAAAAAAAACTTCAATATTATGATATTTGAAAGCAATTGAGTAATTGTTTTAAATAAAACTAAATTTTCACCAATTTAACTTAAAAAAATATTAATTTGGTGTCCCTTTAAATCTTATTGCATTAAATGATGGTTTTAGCGGTCATTTGAAATTATGAACACTTCATCAAAATTACATATACTTCTTTTCGGTTTTATTTCGGAAACCGAGATACTTCTCAGCGCTTTAAAAAAAGAAGCCAATTACTATATTTCTCAGTGTACCGGATTAGATTCTCTAAAAAGAATTTTAATTGAAAATTGCGATTTTGATATTCTGGTATTGCAATTAAATTACAAAGAATCTAATGTAGATGAAATATTAGATTTTGTAACGGATCGAAAGGAATTTCCTGTTCTAATTGTTACCAATTGTAGAGTTAGAAGGTACGCTTATGAATCTTTTGCAAGAGGCATAGAAGACTATATGCATATAGCTGAAGTAAATCCATCTTCTTTAAAACGTAGTATAGATTTCACAATTAAGCGTAAATTCTACAAATGTCAAATAGAGCGATCTGAGAATAATTATAAAACGCTTTTTTATTTTTCGCCGCTCCCTATGTGGGTGTTGGATCGCCAGAGCTTAAAATTTTTGAGTGTCAATCAGGCAGCTATTAATCACTACGGCTATTCAGAAGGAGAATTTTTACAAAAATCTGCAAATGATATATGGCAGGTGGAAGAGGAGAAAGAAATATTCTTGGTCAAAAGAAAAAGAAGCGATGAGTTTTTTAAAGATACAATTGTTCATAGAAAAAAAGACGGACAATTAATTCGAGTTAACTTTCACAGTACACCCATTGATTATGATGGGAAGACTGCTAGGTTAACGCTTGCCAGGGATGTAACAGAGAATGTAAAAATAAAAAAAGCTCTTGAAAATAGCGAAGAACGCTTTAAAGCTTTGGTTCAGGAAGGTGGTGATCTAATTGCTATTCTAGACGAAAATTTAAAGTATACCTATTTAAGTCCCGGTAGTGAAAACGTTTTGCATTACAAACTTGAAGATATTATCACTGAAAGTTTTGTCAGTCATGTGCATCCTGAGGATCAGTCTTTCATAACAACTTTTCTCCGTGGAATAAAAA
The DNA here is from genome assembly GCF_030409505.1 of Zunongwangia endophytica. NCBI lineage: Bacteria > Pseudomonadati > Bacteroidota > Flavobacteriia > Flavobacteriales > Flavobacteriaceae > Zunongwangia > Zunongwangia endophytica. The sequence goes on from NZ_JAUFPZ010000002.1 coordinate 428,891, forward strand.
ATGAACCTAATAAAAAAGTCAGTCTTCCGTTCTATAGGTTTATCGACGGTACCGGTTATTGTCGTTTTATCGAGACAAAAGTCACTAATCTTTTAGATTATGCCCCTGTAAATGGTATAGTGATTAACAGTAGAGATGTAACCGATTTGGTAGAACAAAGAAACCGACTTTCAGAAAGTTTATCGGGATATGAAATTATTTCAGAAGCTACAAGTGATATTATTACTGATTATAATATTGAAAGTGAGAATGTGAAAGTTTCTAAGGCGATTTACAAAGTTTGTGGATATGATCATAGAGAGGTGATGAAGAAAGAATTTCGATATTGGTGGAATGAAAATATTCATCCGGAGGATCGTCTTCATGTAATAGATAAAATTAAAAAAGTAATACGTTCTGGAGAGCGAACATTCCAGTTAGAATATCGCTTTAAATGTGCAGACGGATTTTATAAGGTTTTTTTAGATCGTAGTTATATTGTTTATGATTCAGATGGAAATGCCGAAAGAATTATAGGGTCGAAACAGGATATTACGCAGCAAAAGGAACATTTAAAACAGATTGAAAAGAGAAATCGCAAACTAGAAGAAATAGCCTGGCAGCAGTCACACATGGTAAGAGCACCACTCGCAAAGATAATGGGATTAGTGCAACTTATAAAGCATGACAAAAAAAATGTTGCAGAAAATGAAGATTTGTTAGAAAAATTATTAAATTCCGCAGATGATTTGGATGCTATCGTTAGAAAAATAGCTGAGAAAACATACGATAATTAGATTTACGCCCACAAATCTATTTAAAAATTTTAATCTTAACCTACGCTTATGTTAGAGGTCATACTAGTGGATGACGATGATATTGTTTTGATGATGCAGAAAAAGATGGTTTTAAGATGCGGAATAGCTTCTAAACCGGTAGCTTTTAAAAGCGCGACAGAAACGCTAAATTACTTAAATCATCCCCAAAATATTAATAATCCTGAAAAACGCTATTTAATTCTACTTGACATAAATATGCCAAAAATGAATGGCTGGGAATTTTTAGATGAACTTAAAAATCATCCATTAAAAGATAATTTCAATGTCATAATGGTGACTTCTTCTATTGATCGAAAAGACCGTTTGAAAGCTAAAAGCTACCAAAGAGTAATAGATTATATAGAGAAACCAGTTACTATCAAGCATTGCAATACATTAAAGAAGCTTGAGCCTATTAGTGAATTTTTTTAGGCATATCAATACTTTTTTCTAAAGGATGTGCTTCCTCAATTTTTTCGAATGCCCATTGCTCGTCCTCTCGATCTAGCTCTAATTCATCCTGTACATTTACAGCTCTAGGTTCGTAATGTAATTTTATATACATAGGAAAGTGATCACTGCCAATACTTTTTTCTCTCGCAATATCTATTAGTGTAAAGTCTTTTGAATGGAATACATGATCTAAAGGCCACCGTAGTAAAGGGTAACCTGTATGAAATGTATTAAAAAATCCTCGACCAATTCTTGGATCCATTAGTCCGCTCATTTCCTGAAACAATTTTGTTGTTCTAGACCAGGCAACATCATTCAAATCTCCAAATACTAAAACTTTTCTATCTTCCGGAGTAATATCTCTTCCCAGCATTAAAATTTCAGCATCTCGGTTCGTTGAAGTGTAACTTTCCGTAGGACTCGGAGGCATAGGATGCAGACAATGAATTTTAACGAATTCACCATTCCTCAATTTTACGAAACCATGTATCGATGGAATATCGTCTTGTACCAGATAATGTACATCAGTATCTACTAATTCCAATTTTGAATATAGGTGCATTCCATAAAGATTATCTAATGGCACCTTTACGGTATATTTATAGCGGTCTTCAATTTCTTCCAGTGCTTTCTCCCATCTTTTGTCACTTTCCAACGTCAATAAAATATCAGGGTCACGTTCTTTAACCAAAGCAACAAGCTTTTCAGGATGCTTATTAGTGGTTAGTACGTTGCTAACAAGAATTGAAATTGCGCCATTTGTTTCCTTTCCTTTAAATTTTACCACTTGTCTTCTAGATAGATAGGTGTAAGGATATACTTTGAAAAATTGATGTACAAGGCTCAATACTAAAAATCCAGCACCCACATAGTGCCATGTTTTGGAGAAATCATAAAAGTATCCACATAACAGCAGAACTACAATCAGACTAAAAGAGATCTGTATTCTTGGAAAATCAAAACCACGAATCCACCATTGATCAAACCTTGTGATTGAAGCTATGGAAGGAATTAAGAAAAGAATATTTAAACAAAGAATTATAATTTCAGCGGTTTCCATGCTGATAGTCGATTTTTAGCTTTCGAAGCCGGTTTTTGTAGATTCTTTTCAAATTTCTAATTATTCAGGAAAATTAGAAAGTATTTAAGAAAAGAATAACGTAAAGATAAAATGGAAGGACTAATAATCCTGAGTTTTTTCAAATTAAGAAAGTTATGAAATGTTCAATTTTAATTCTGTCGAAAAAAGCGTAAATTTAAGCTATGAAGAAGAAAGATAAAATGAAGGAAAAGGGATTTGTATTTAAAAAGTACGAAGAACCCAACATCACTCCTTTTGAAAAACTCTTTGAGATTTTTAAGGAATTGATCACTCATACCTCGGGTGATTTAGATGAAGCGCTCGACTGGTTGTACCAACTAGACGAAGAATATAAACTTACCGACGATGATTATACCATCGAAGATTTTATCGAAGATCTGAAACAAAAGGGATATATCAAAGAAGAGCTTGATCCCGATGGTGATGGGGAAGGCGACGGTTCTGGAAGTTTAAAGATTACCTCAAAAACCGAAAGAGCGATTCGTAAGCAGGCTTTAGATCAGATTTTCGGAAAAATGCGTAAATCAAATTCCGGAAATCATAGAACAAGTCACGTAGGACGCGGCGATGAGCATACCGGAGATTTTAGGGATTATCAGTTTGGGGATTCTTTAGACCGAATTTCAATGACCGAAAGTTTACGAAATGCTCAAATTAATCATGGTATTGGTGATTTTAATATGAGTCATGATGATTTGGTAGTCGAAGAAACACACTACAAATCTCAAATGAGCACGGTCCTCATGATCGACCTTAGTCATAGTATGATTCTATACGGGGAAGATCGTATCACTCCGGCTAAAAAAGTGGCGATGGCTTTAGCAGAACTTATTACGACGCGTTATCCAAAAGATACTTTGGATATCATCGTTTTTGGGAATGATGCCTGGCCGGTTTCAATAGCCGATTTGCCATATTTGAAAGTAGGGCCTTATCATACGAACACTGTAGATGGTTTGAAATTAGCGATGGATATTTTGCGAAGAAAACGAAATACCAACAAGCAAATTTTTATGATTACCGATGGGAAACCAAGTTGTATTAGAGAGCGCGATGGGAGTTATTATAAAAACAGTATGGGATTAGATCCATATATTGTGGATAAGTGCTACAACATGGCGCAGCAAGCAAGAAAATTGCAAATTCCTATTACGACTTTTATGATTGCTCAAGATCCTTATTTGATGCAATTTATTCGAGAATTTACACAAGCTAATCAAGGGAAGGCATTTTACACCGGTTTGCAAGGTTTAGGAGAAATGATTTTTGAAGATTACGAAACAAACAGAAAAAAAAGAATTAGAGGCTAAAAGAAAAAGAAGATATGAATATTGAGAATTTGAAAACATTAGGAGATTTAAAATCTTCAGGATATAAAAGCAAGGGAATAAAAGATGAACTTCGCGATAATTTAATTGAAAAAATTAAAAAAAATGAGCCAGCTTTTACCGGAATTCATGGGTACGATGATACCGTAATTCCAGAATTAGAAAGAGCAGTTCTTTCGAAGCATAACATCAATTTACTGGGATTACGAGGCCAAGCTAAAACAAGATTAGCCCGTCTCATGGTAAGTTTATTAGATGAATATATTCCAGTGGTAGAAGGTTCTGAAATTAATGACGATCCTTTAAAACCAATCTCTAGATATGCTAAAGAAGCTATTGCTGAAAAAGGAGAGAATACACCAATTAACTGGATTCATCGAGATGAGCGGTTCTTCGAAAAACTGGCAACACCAGATGTAACAGTAGCCGATTTAATTGGAGATGTAGATCCTATAAAAGCAGCAAATTTAAAATTGAGTTATGCCGACGATCGTGTGATCCATTTTGGGATGATTCCGAGAGCTAACCGAAGTATTTTTGTAATCAACGAATTACCCGATTTACAGGCAAGAATTCAGGTCGCACTTTTCAATATACTTCAGGAAGGAGATATTCAAATACGAGGATTTAAATTAAGATTGCCTTTAGACATGCAATTTGTGTTTACCGCAAACCCTGAAGATTACACCAATCGTGGTAGTATAGTAACGCCATTAAAAGATAGAATAGGTTCTCAGATTCTTACACATTATCCGGAAACTATTGAAATCGCAAAAACCATAACACAACAAGAAGCAAAGTTAGACTCCAGACAAACCGATATGGTTCATGTTCCAGAACTTGCGAAAGATCTTTTGGAACAAATTGGATTTGAAGCTCGCGAAAGTGAATTTATAGATGAAAAAAGTGGTATTAGTGCAAGGATGAGTATTACTGCTTACGAAAATCTGTTAAGTAGTGCAGAACGTCGTAGCCTTAAAAATGGAGAAGACAAAACCTTATTAAGATTTGGTGATTTTATGGGAGTAATTCCTGCTGTAACCGGGAAAGTAGAATTGGTATACGAAGGAGAACAAGAAGGTGCTGCGGCCGTAGCAACGCAACTAATTGGCGATGCCGTAAAAACCTTATTCCCAGATTACTTTCCAAAGATCGAGAAATTGCAAAAGCCAGACGATCAAACGCCGTATGACGATTTGGTAGAATGGTTTTTTGAACAAACTGGATTTGAGTTGCCAGACAATCTAACTGATGAAGAATACAAGCAAAAGTTAGATGAGGTAACACCTTTAAACAAGCTTATCGAAAAATATCAGCCAGAAATGGCTAAAGAAGATTCTTATTTTCTCAAAGAATTTTTGCTTTGGGGATTAGTAGAATTTAAGAAGCTTAGTAAGCAACGATACACAAAAGGAATTCAATTTAATGATCTTTACGGAAGTTATATTAGCGGATTGTAATTATTGATATTGAAATAAAATAAATAAAAGCCCGATTTCACTAAAAATCGGGCTTTTCTTTTTTTGATATTATGAAAATCTCACATTTTTTCAGCAAAAAGGAGGTTTTAGTTTTTTATATGTTCTTATTTGTATACTTTTATCACATCTTTTAAGGAAAAACATGAAGAGTATTAAATTAAATAACGGTTCTAAAATTACTTCTACGATAGGAGCTGCTATTTCTATGATTATTACTCGCACAATTATTACCCCTTTGGGGTAATTTGTATAGCTTTCCGTCCGCAATCACACACGTTTTTCAACGAAACTCAAAATCTTTTATTTCAACTTTTAAACCATTCTTATGAATATCCTAAAATTCGGAGGATCTTCTTTAGCCTCTCCGGAGCGAATCAAACTTGTAGCCGAAACTGTAAAAAAGCATGTGCAACAAGATAAAACCATTGCGGTATTTTCTGCATTTGGAGGCGTGACTAACGATCTTTTAAAAATGGCTGCGTTAGCTGCTACAGAAGATTTAGCATACAAAGAAATTCTTGCACAAAACGAAAAGCGACATTTAGATGCGGTAAAAGAACTTATTCCGATTCAGAATCAAAGCGGAGTTCTAAGCAAAGTAAAAACTGAATTCAATAGATTAGAAACACTTTACGAAGGTGTTTATTTATTGAATGAGTTATCCAATAAAACCAAACATGTGGTTTCTAGTTTTGGTGAAATTCTTTCTTCTTTAATTATTGCTGAATATTTTAAAAGTCTAGCTACAGATGCAGCCTTAGTTGATTCTAGAGAATTGATTGTTTGTAAAAACGATAATGAAAAAATTCAGCTGAATTATGAAATTACCAATAATAATATAACTGAATATTTTAAAGAAAACGATGCAAGCTTATTTATAGTTCCTGGATTTGTTGCTAAAAACGAACAAGGAGTACCAAGTACATTAGGAAGAGGAGGTAGTGATTTTACAGCTGCTATTTTTGGTGGAGCTCTAGATGTTGCTAGTGTGTTTATTTATACCGATGTTAACGGAATGTACACCGCTAATCCAAATGTAGTGCATCAAGCATATCCACTTCAAAATATATCGTATCAAGAAGCGATGGAGCTTTCACATTTTGGGGCGAAAGTATTATATCCGCCAACACTTCAACCGCTTCTGGACAAAGGAATTCAAATTCATATAAAAAACACGTTTTCACCAGATGAGTCCGGTACTTTAATTTCAAAATCCAGTAAAGAAAACTTTAGATGGGTAACAGGAATTACGCATATCGATGATATTAAATTATTGAATATCGAAGGTAGCGGAATGGTTGGTATTCCAGGTTTTTCGAAACGTTTCTTCGAAACCTTGTATCAGAAGAATATCAATGTTGTTTTGATCACACAGGCATCATCAGAACATAGTATTTGTGTGGCTGTAAAAGATGAAGAGGCAGAAGCAGCTAAAGAAGCTTTAGATGAAGCTTTCGCTGTTGAAATCGATTATCAGAAAATTAAACCTGTAGAAATAGAAGGTAATGTAGCGATTATTGCTTTGGTTGGCGATCGTATGAAGAGTCACCATGGATTAAGCGGTAAAATGTTCAGCGCACTAGGTAATAATAATATTAATATTAGAGCGATTGCGCAAGGATCTTCAGAGCGTAATATATCAGCTATCATTGCTAAGAAAGATATTAATAAGGCGCTAAATACGCTTCATGAGCAGTTTTTCGAAGTGCCTTCTAAAGAGCTAAACTTATTTATTACCGGGGTAGGAAATGTAGGTAGTAAATTATTGGCGCAGCTAGAGAAACAGGAACAATATTTACTTGAAAAATTAAGACTGAAAGTCCGCGTTCTTGGTTTATCAAATTCTCGAAAAATGGCTTTTGATGAAAACGGACTAGATTTAAGCAATTGGGAAGAAGCCTTAGATAATGGTGAAAAAGCAAGTAAGCACGACTTTTTTAACCGAGTTAAAGAATTCAACCTTAGAAATAGCATTTTCGTTGATAATACGGCTAGTGCTGAAATTTCAAAATGGTATAAAGAGTATTTAGCAAACTCTATTGCAGTTGTTACCTGTAATAAAATTGCAGCAGCAGATGATTTGGTGAATTACCAGAATTTGCAGCATCTTTCTAGAGAATATGGTGCATCTTTTCTGTATGAAACCAATGTAGGCGCAGGATTACCAATTATCGATACTCTTAAAAATCTAATTGCTTCAGGAGATAGAATTCATAAAATCCAGGCCGTACTTTCGGGAAGTTTAAATTTTGTGTTTAATACCTATAACGGAACCGATCCATTCTACAAAACAGTAGAACAAGCGATGGAAGAAGGTTATACCGAACCAGATCCTAAAATCGATTTAAGTGGAGTAGACGTTGCCCGTAAAATTTTGATTCTTGCTCGTGAAAGTGGATTAAAAATGGAGCTTAGCGATATTGAAAATAAAAGCTTCCTTTCTGAAGAAAGCTTGAATACAGAAAACAATGAGGATTTCTTTAAATTACTTCAAGAAGATGAAAGTAAATTTAAAGCGATTTACGATGATACAGCTAAAGAAGGAGCGCAATTAAAATATGTAGCGCAATTAGAAGATGGTAAAGCTTCCGTTGGATTGCAAAAAGTAGATGCAGAGCATCCTTTTTATAATCTTAGTGGTAGCGATAATATTGTATTATTCTTTACCGATCGTTATAGCGTACAACCACTAATCGTAAAAGGAGCAGGAGCTGGTGCCGATGTAACGGCTTCAGGAATCTTTGCCGATGTTATACGAATAGGTAAAAAATAGAGATGGAAGAAATAAAAGTTTTTGCACCGGCAACGGTTGCTAATCTTTCCTGCGGATTCGATGTTTTAGGCTGTTGCCTGGATAATGTTGGGGACGAGATGATCGTTAAAAAAAATGATCTTAGAAAACTTCGAATTACTAAGCTAGAAGGTCAGGATCTTCCTATGGAAATCGATCAAAACGTGGCAGGAGTAGCGGTACAGGCAATGCTTGAAAAGCTAGGATCTGATGAAGGTTTTGATATCGAGATTTATAAAAAAATAAAAGCAGGAAGCGGAATTGGCAGTAGTGCTGCCAGTTCTGCCGGTGCTGTTTTTGCCGTAAATAAATTATTAGGTTCTCCATTTAAAAATGTAGAATTATTGCCTTTCGCGATGGAAGGGGAGCGTTTGGCTAGTGGAAATGCGCATGCCGATAATGTTGCACCTGCTTTGTTGGGTGGTTTTACTCTAGTAAAAAGTTATCATCCATTAGAGGTGCTATCTCTACCTTCTCCGGAAGAGCTGAATGTGGTTATTCTTCATCCTCAAATTGAAGTGAAAACTAAAGATTCTCGCGCAATTATTAAGCGGAATATTAGTTTGGATAAAGCAGTAAGCCAATGGGGAAACCTTGGGGCTTTAGTGAGTGCTTTATATACTAATGATTACGAATTATTGGGGAGAAGTCTTAAAGATGAAATTGTAGAACCTATCCGGTCTATTTTAATACCGTATTTCGATGAAATTAAGGCACTTTCTTTAGAGAGTGGTGCATTGGGATTTGGTATTTCTGGTTCCGGACCATCGGTTTACGCAATGTGTCGTGGCCGTGAGCAAGCTGAAAATGTAAAACATCAGATTGCTGAATTTATGGAAAAACAAAGTATAACTTACGATCTTCATTTATCAAAAATTAATCCTGAAGGAGTTAAAATATTATAGAAAAAATGAACTATTTTAGTCTGAATAATAGAAGCCATTCTTCCAGTTTCGAGAATGCTGTAATTAGAGGTCTGGCACCAGATAAAGGATTATACTTTCCTGAAAATATTGAAAAATTACCAGATTCTTTTTTTAAAGAACTTCCTAATTTACCACAAACTGAAGTTGCTTATCAGGCAATTAAGCAATTTGTAGGTGATGAAATTCCAGAAAAAGAACTTAAAGAAATTATTGCTACAACTTTAGATTTTGAATTTCCGATAGTTCACGTAAAAGATAACGTTTATACTTTAGAGCTTTTTCATGGGCCAACATTGGCTTTTAAAGATGTAGGAGCTCGTTTTATGGCGGGAAGTTTAGGTTATTTTATTACCAAAAATGAAGTTGGGAAAGTAACTGTACTTGTTGCAACATCTGGAGATACCGGTGGTGCAGTGGCCAATGGCTTTTTAGGGGTAGAGGGAATCGATGTCGTGATTTTGTATCCTAAAGGTAAAGTGAGTAAAATTCAGGAAAAACAATTAACTACGCTTGGGCAAAATATAACTGCTTTAGAAATTGATGGTGCTTTCGATTTATGCCAGGATATGGTAAAACAGGCCTTTTTAGACGAAGAAATTCAATCCCAACGCCAGTTAACTTCAGCAAATTCAATTAACGTTGCTCGTTGGCTTCCGCAGATGTTTTATTACTTTTTAGCGTATCGCCAGTTATCTTCCGAAGGAAAAGATATTGTTTTCTCTGTGCCTAGTGGAAATTTTGGAAATATTTGTGCCGGTATGGTTGCAAAAGCGTTAGGCTTGCCGATTAAACATTTTATCGCTTCTAATAACGCCAATAGAACAATCACCGATTATTTAGAAACCGGTACTTACAAACCAAAACCAAGTGTTTCGACTATTTCGAACGCGATGGATATTGGGAATCCAAGTAATTTTGTGCGAATTTTAGAGTTATTTCATAATGAATACGGAAATGTAAAAGAAAACCTAACTAGCTTTAGTTATGATGATGAGGTTACAAAGCAAGCTATGGATTCGGTTTACAAAGAAACGGGTTACGTAATGGATCCACACGGAGCGGTTGGTTATCTCGGTTTACAAGAGTATTTTAAAACACATCCTAATGAAGTTGGTGCATTTTTAGAAACGGCACATCCTTGTAAATTTAGAGAAACTGTTCAGGATGCTATTGGGAAAGAAATCGAAATTCCAGATTCAATTCAAGCAGTTCTCGATAAAGAGAAAAAAGCTATTTCAATTAAAAATTACGCAGATTTAAAAGCCTTCTTGCTAAAGTAGAAATCTTAATTTAGGTAAATTTTAAGCATTTTTTAATGCTTGTAAATTGATGACAAATTGAGCATTCCATATCTTTAATGTATCAAATGGAAACATTGAAACTTATGGAAAATAAAATTGTAATTATTACAGGAGCAGCCCTTGGATTAGGTTATGCGGCTGCTGAAGAATTAGCTTCTAAAAAGGCTAAACTGGCTTTAGTGGATTATAATGAAAAAGCTTTAGCAGAAGCCGAGGAAAAGTTGAAAGAGCAGTTTTCTGGTGTTGAAATATTAAAGATAAGCGCTGATGTTTCTAAAGAAGATCAGGTCAAAGCTTACGTGGATAAAACAGTAGAGAAATATGGAAGAATTGATGCTTTTTATAACAATGCGGGAATAGAAGGCAAACAAGCTTTAATGGCCGATTACGACATGAATGTGTTTAAAACCGTAATCGATATTAACCTTATGGGCGTTTATTATGGAATGCGCTATGTACTTCCTGTCATGAAAAAGCAGGGGTACGGACGTATCGTAAATGTAGCTTCTGTTGGTGGAATACGTGGAGTTATGAATCAATCACCTTATGTTGCCAGTAAACATGCGGTAAGCGGGATGACAAAGAATGCTGCGTTAGAGTATGGGCAGTTTGGTATTCTAACCAATGCTATTGCGCCCGGAGCAATTTTAACCCCTATGGTAGCTGGATCTTTTAAACAGGTAAATCCAAACGATCCAAAAGCTGCGGAAACTGAATATGCAAGTCGCAACCCTACCAGAGCTTTAGGTGATCCTAAGGATGTAGCCAAAGTAGTTTCTTTTTTTCTAAGTGAAGATAATGGTTATGTTAATGGACAGGTAGTCGCCATCGATGGTGGAGAATCAAATATGTACGGGACTTCATAATTTTAGGAAGTAAAGACTCTAATTTAAAAAGCCTTTCCAAATTAATAGAAAGGCTTTTTATTGTTAAGCTTTTAAATCTTAATATTTTGTAGATTCACCTTCAGCTGGTAAGCTGTTTTTTATAAATGCTCGAATATCGTCGTTTGCAGTTTTAAGGTCATCTTTTCGTAAATACATCATATGTCCGCTTTCATAACCTTTAAAAGATAATCTGTCTTTCATTTTACCGCTAGGATCCAATTGCCACATGCTGTATTTAGCATTAAAATACGTACAAGCACCATCAAAATATCCTGATTGGATCATCACATCTAAATTTGGATTTTGAGCCATAGCTTGTCTTAAATTCTCGCCTGTATTGTTACGTGTGCGATCCCAAGGATGTACCGGTCCAAACATAAAATATTTAAGATCGGTTTTGAAATTCAAATCTTCACGTAGATAATAGTTTATAGCCGGCGTAAAAGAATGTAACCAGGAAGTTAACTCAGCATTATAATCTGGATAATTGCCAGTTTCTTTGCGGTCGATTCCTAAATAGCGAGAATCCAAACGCCCCACAGTAAAACCATCATCTCTTCTTAATTCTTTCCAGAATGCACCAATTGGTAGTTCTAAATTATTCTGAAGAAACACTTTTTTATCGATGCTGGAGTAATACTCCATTTTTTCAGCAATAGTATTTTTTGTTTCTTCGGAAGTAAATCCACCTTTGACTAAAACAGGAAGAACTTCATTAATACTGTAAGATTCCACTTCTTCTAAAAGCTCGTGGAGCGATTTGCTCTGTAATTCCTGCGGAAGCAATTTGTGATACCATGCCGTAGCAGCAAAATATGGTAAACGATTTGCGACTTCAACAGGACCTTCTCGATCAATTCCAAGCTCGGTTGGTGATACCAAAATAACGCCGTTTAAATACATCCATTGGTTATTCTGAAGTTCTAAGGCCAATCCTGAAACTCTTGTAGTTCCGTAGCTTTCACCAATTAAATATTTAGGAGACAACCAACAATTGTTTCTGGTAACAAAAGTATTTAACCATTCCGCTAAATAACTAATATCTGCATTTACACCAAAGAATTTACTTTTATCAACTTTTCCGTCTTTATCCGGAATTGGGCGAGAATAACCTGTGTTTACAGGGTTTACATAAACGATATCGGCAACATCTAAAATAGAATGTGGATTTTCTTTTATCCCGTAAGGCTGTACCGGAAATCCTTCATCATCAATTTTTAAGATTCTAGGGCCGGTGTACGCAATATGCATCCAAACTGAAGCCGAACCAGGACCACCATTAAAAGAGATCACTAAAGGTCGATTTTCGGTATTTTTAATATCTTTTCTTTTATAATAGGTATAGTATAAACTGGCAATTGGAATTCCAGATTTATCCCATACCGGCTGCATGCCTGTAGTTGCTGAATAATCAATATTTTTACCATTAATTGTCACAGAGTGGTTAGTTACAACGGTCGTATCTACCGGTACTTTTACTTGTTGAGCAAAAGAAATGCTTGCAATAAGCGTGAAAAAGAGTGTACAAATTTTCTTCATCAGTAATTTGATTGTTTAGGGTTACTCCCTAAAATTACTGCTATTTACTTTAGCTTGCAAAAAATGCCCGTTTTTGGTCGAAAATGCTCATGATTTTTGCTAAAAACAACCAAAACGGAGGATGAAAATATTGATACTATTAAATGTCTTCAGTTTATATAGAAAGTAAGCTATTTAAGTGATTGATGTTTGAAGGATTACCAAAAATGTAAATTAAATCGCCTCTTTTTATTTTAGTTTTCGGAGTAATCTCCGTCAAATATTGGGTATCGCGTTTGATTGCAAGAACGGTAACCCCGTAATTCTTAGCTATTCCAGATTGTTCCAGTGTTTTACCAACAATGTTTTTATTTTTTTGCTGAACACTAAGCGTGGCAATTTCTTTATTTGGAATGTTGAGATGATGCAGGGCAGGGTTATGTGGCTTATCTTTAATTTTGGTAAGCATCTCGTAATCTGCTGAACGTATACTACTCGTAAAATCAACAATCTCATCATAAGGAACTAAATACTTTTTAAGCACACGCGTAAAAATTTCTATAGAAGTTTCGAAATCTGCCGGGATCACTTCGTCTGCACCAACACGCAGGTTTTCTTCAATTTCTTTCACTTGTCTAGTTCTAACGATAATAAAAGCCGTCTGCGTAAACAGTCTTATGGAGCTAATTATTTTTTTAGTCGCTGTAGCATCAGATATGGCTATTACCACAACACGACTTTCCTGAATATGGATATGTTTTAGAATAACCGAATTGGTTGCATCTCCAAAAACAATAGGTTCGTTGTTTCGTTTTGCGTTTTCAAAAGATTCAGGATCGATATCCACAATAACATAAGGAATATCTGCGCTTCTAGCTGCCTTTGCAATATTTTCTCCATTGGTACCATAACCGATAATTACAATATGATCGCTTAAGTTTTCTTCTGAAAATTGCTCTTCAGATTGCGTGTTTTTCTTGATGTTGGATAAGCGATGGCGAACGGCAGATGGTATTGGCGCTTTTAAAATTCCGTAGGTAAGTTTAGAAGCATTCATAATTAAAAATGGTGTTAGCGCCATGCTTAAAATTGAAATTGCTAAAAAATACTGATAAACATTATCCGGGAGTATTCCGTTTTCTAAACCAACACTAGATAGTAGTAAGGAAAATTCACCTACCTGAAATAGACTAAACAACGTTAGAAATATCGTTCTTGGCTTGTACTTTAGCACCAAAACGGTAATTCCAATCACCAACATTTTCAGTAAAACAACTCCTAGTACTAAAAGCAGAATATAACCAATATTTGAGAAAAAGAACTTCAGATCTAAAAGTGTACCTACAGAGATAAAAAAGAAACTGATAAAGATCTCCCGAAAGGGAAGCACATTAGCAGTTGCCTGATGGCTATAATCAGATTCAGAAATAATAAGTCCGGCAAAAAACGCACCCAAAGCAAGTGACAAGCCCACTGAACTGGTTAGCCAGGCAATCGCAAAACAAAAAACCACAACGGTGAGAATAAATAATTCCTGATTTTTAGTTTTAACCACCCACCCAAGAACTTTAGGAACTACATATTTTGCCAGGAGTAAAATTACCACTAAAACCAATGCAATTTTACCTACTAGTATCCCAATGGTCATTAAAATATTATCAGCTTTTCCCGCTAATATTGGAGTTAGCAGCATCATGGGAACAACAATAATATCCTGGAATATTAGTATCCCAATACTAATTCTTCCGTGAGGTGAGGTAATCTCGCCACGTTGTTGGAATAATTTTAAGACAATTGCTGTACTACTTAGAGAGAACAGAAAGCCAAGGAATATAGAAGTATTTAAAGGCAGCCCTAAAACCTGAGCTGCTAACGCCGTAAATAAAATTGTACCCCCAACTTGCAGACCCCCGCCAATAAAAATGGTGTTTTTAATTGCAGCCAGGCCTTTTAGCGAAAGTTCTATCCCAATTACGAAGAGTAAGAAAATAATACCAATTTCACTTAGTAATTCTACTTCGTGCCCATTGCTTATCAAATTAAAAGCATGCGGGCCGGCAATGATTCCTGCTAATAAAAAGCCTAGGATGCTCGGGATTTTTATTTTCTGAATAACTAGAATAATAAGCACAGATAATCCCAGAATAACAACAATATCTTGTAAAATAGGGATTTCCATAGCAGATTGGGTTAGGTTAGTTTTCTGGTAATTTAGCTGAATTAAATGGAAAAAAAAAGCTGCTTAAAATTGATCTTTCAACTATCCAATTTTAGATAGTAAAGAAAAATTCTAAGCAGCAATAATTCAGTCTTTTGCAGACTAAAATTTAATTTTTAAGCCATGCTTTTCTAAGTTCAACTTTAGGACTTCCGGCTGGTAAATCTATTTCTGTAATCGAAGTTTCTTCAGTTTGTGGCTGTGAAGTTGTGGCAGTTAAAGTCATTTCTTCACCGTCTCGTTCTACGACAAATTCAACTTCTTTTCCTTCTTCCCAAGATCTAGAACTATTAATAAGCGCATATACATTTTGGATTGTATATTCAGTCCCGTCAATTTTTTTAATAACGTCACCACCTTTTACACCTAATTCTTCTAGAAAGCTATTCAATTTAATTCCTTCTCTAAAGAATAATTCTTGTGAAGTTGGTTCGCCATCGATATATGGCACTTTTCCATGTAGAAAATATCCTGTATTTACCATTTTCGATTGCTCTTCTAATCCAACTTTAGCGAAAAACTCTTCGTACGGAATTGGTGTTTCACCGGTAATATAACTGTCGAAGAAATTCTGAATTTCAGGATAAGTTAATTCAACAATATCACCTATTAAATCTTCATCGTTAAACGGTTTATCTTTACCGTATTTTTCGCTTAGTTTCTTCATAAGATCCAGAATGCCCATTTCGCCATTACTAAGTTCTCTTAGTCTAATGTCTAAAGCCATTCCAATAAGCGCACCTTTTTGATATACGTTGTAATAACTATCTTCATATTCTTCAGAAAGAATATTTTCACTCATCACTGTAAAAGGTACCGTATCATCAAAATTCATCGAAGATTTGATCTTATCGGCCATACGGTCGTAGAAATCCTGATTATTGATTAAACCTTGATTTACCTGAAAAAGATTAGCGAAATATTCAGTAACTCCTTCATACATCCATAAATGCTGAGACATTTTAGGATCATTATAATCAAAATAATGAATCTCGTTAGAATGAACGCTCAATGGAGTTACGATATGGAAGAATTCGTGAGAAACCACATCCTTCATACTTTCATCAAGTTGCTCGTTCGTCATTGTTTCAGGAAGTACAACTACTGTACTGGTGTGATGCTCTAAAGCACCGAAACCACGAGCATCTGGAGCTTCAAGATTGGATAAGTAAAGCAATATTGCATATTTTTTAGTGTCGTTTATGTCACCTAAAAATTGCTTTTGTGCACTAATCATTTTTTGAATGCCCGGCTTGATATCTTGTGCAGAAAATTTACCCGATGGAGAATAAACATCCAAAAGAACTTTCATGCCCTCTACATCAAAACTAGTGGTATCTGGTTTCGCATACATGATCGGGTGATCGGTAACTTCAAAATAGCGACCAACATTAAAAATATCTGTACTGAAATTATCATCGGCATCTTCGTTTTGCGTTTGAGCAGTTAAAGATGTTCCCGCGATTAGACCGTCTGGGCGCATAATTTCAATACGATAAGGCTCTTCCTGAAGCGTATTAAAATACCCTATAAATCCATGTAAATTCAGCATGAAATTATTAGAAGCGTCGATATTGGTACCTGATGGAGAAAAAACTCCTTCTTCACCTTCAACATCGTAACTGTCATTCACTTCGTAACTCACCTTGTCTAAGCTTTTAGCGTCGCTTATTATCCAGGTATTATCATCGTCATGAGAAAACTGAAGTTCGTTACCGTCGTAATCGTAGGCTTTAAAATTTTCTACGAATTTACCGTAGTTATCGGTAGAGTAGGTGCCTGGAACGGTTTTCGGAATAAAAAAGCTAATTTCTCCAGTGGTGATTTTAGCAGGATCTACAACAACTTTTACTTTGTCTTCTCCTACATTTACCAGATCTAATTTAGCAATAACCGGCTGATCTTTAGAGCCTAGGTTTTGAGTGGTCTTACATGAGTACAAACTGGCCAGTAAAGCCGCTGTATACAGTATTTTCTTCATTGTATTATTTTCTTTCCTATTTAGACTATTAATAACCCAAATTGTTACATTTTATTATAATTTCTTTTTGGGCAGAGATATAAAAAAGGGTGACTGCGAAGTCACCCTTTTTTAATAGATTCAATTTAAATTGAAATGATTATCTAATGTGTCCGTCACCTAACACATAATATTTATTTGTTGTTAACTGCTTTAAACCTAATGGTCCACGGTGGTGCAATTTATCGGTACTAATTGCTAATTCTGCTCCAACACCCATTTGGCCACCATCTGTAAACCTAGTAGAAGCATTGTGATATACTGCAGCACTATCTACCTGCTCCATAAAAGTAAGAGCTTCCTCTTTTTCGGTAGTGATAATAACAGCTGAATGTCCTCCTGAATATTTGTTGATTTTATCGATTGTAGCATCTAAACCATCAATACTACCAATTACGATCTTCATCGCTAAGAACTCTTCGTACCATGTAGATTCTGAAGGAACTTCTTCTTCATCAGTAAGTACTTTTTTAACGTCCTCATCAACTAAGATTTTCACTTCATTAGTTTTAAACATTTCCTGAAGCTCTTTCAACTTCTTTTCGTAATTTGGAATGTTCACATCTACTAACACTTTATCTAATGCGTTACAACCTGAAATTTTATCGATTTTCGCATTCAGCATCACTTTCTTCGCAACCTCAAAGTCAGCGTTTTTAGAAACATAAAGGAAGTTATTTCCTCTACCACTAACTAATACTGCTCCTGTAGCATGCTCTTTTACGAAACCAATTAATCGCTCTCCACCACGTGGCACAATTAAATCTAATTGTACTGGTGGGTTTTTAAGAAATTCCTGAGTTTCTGGTCGGCTAAGGTGTAATAACTCGATCCAATCTGAATCTAAGTCATTTTCCTTTAGCGCATCATGCCAGCATTGGATAAGAATTTTATTACTATTTATGGCTTCTTTACCACCTTTTAAATAGATCTTATTATTTGCTTTAAAAGCCAGAACTGCAGCCTCGATAGTAACATCAGGACGAGATTCGTAAATAATCATGATGTTTCCAAAAGGAGCCGTTTTATTTGTGATATCAAGACCTGTATCTAGTGTTCTATTTTCGATCGTTTGACCTACAGGATCTTCCTGTTCCATTACTTCTTTTACTGAAGTAATCATACCATCTACTTTTTTATCATCACATACCAAGCGATCATACATGGCCTGGTCTCCTTCCCCAAAAGCTTCAAGATCCTTTTTATTTTCGGTGATAATTTCCTGACGTCTTTCGTCCAAGATTCTCATCATGGATTTTAATACGTTGTTTTTTTTATCTGAACTTAAAAGTATCATTTATTTTAATTTTTAGTGGTTTAACCCTATTAAATAGGATTTAAATTTTTTGATATTCTGGAATTTGTAATTACGTTGGTTAGCTAATTAGATTATTCCAGAATTATTTTATGAGGTAAACTTAGTTCCAACTGGTTTACCATTTACAATATCTACAATCACATTAGGTCGTTTACCATTTGCGATGTAAGTTGTAATATTTTTTGAGGCAGTTTCTTTTGCAATCTTAATTTTAGACTCCATTCCTCCACGGCCTTCACCTTCACCTTTTCCAGATTCCTGAACATATTTTTCTACGTTCTGATCTACCTGGACTTTATTTAGTTTTTCAGAATCATCATCATCTGGATGTCCTGTATAAAGACCATCAGTATCACTTAAAATGATTAGAGAGTCTGCACCAATTAGTTCAGCTACAAGACTTGCTAACTCATCATTATCAGAGAACATAGACATTGTTACTGAAACTGCATCGTCTTCGTTTGCGATTGGTATAATACCTTCAGAAAGTAAAGATTCGTAGCAATTGATCATATTTTCTCTATGAATACCTGGGCTAAAATCTCTTTTAGTTGCAAGTACCTGAGCACAACGCATTCCGTAGTCATGGAATATACCGTAGTAGTGTCTCATCATTCTTGGTTGTCCTACAGAAGAATATACCTGTCTTCTTTTTGAAGGTTCATCGATATTAATTTCTCCCAAGATCTCTTTACCAGCAATCGCCGAACCTGAAGATACTAAGACCGTCATTATATCTTCTTCGTACAATTCAGAAATCTGTTCTACTAAATGTTTAAGTATCGGCCCTAGAATTCTATTGTCTTTATTGGTCATTACATTAGTACCAACTTTAACGACAATTCTTTTCTTCTTATTTTCCATTATTAAATTTGATAGTATTAGTTAGTTGATTATTTCCCTTCACCAAGTTCGACAGCACGATCAAAAGCTGCGTAAGCTGCATTTTTAATTAATTCCTTTACATTATTATCGTCCATTGAGTCTAATGCTGCTCTAGTAGTACCTCCTTTAGATGCAACACGTTCCATCCATGTATCAGGAGATAAGTTGTGCTGGTTGAATAATTCAACGGCACCTTCAAATGTTTGACTAACTAAGACTTTACTGTCATTTTCAGAGAATCCCATTTTAAGTGCAGCTTCTAACATAGATCCCATAAAATAGAATACGTATGCCGGTCCACTACCGCTAATACCTGTAGAAGCATCTATAAAATTCTCGTTTTTAACTTTAATAGATTCTCCAGTAGTATCTAATAGATTTCTTACCATTAGTAGTTCTACTCTTGAAACTTCTTTCGCTCCGGTATAAGAAGTAACTCCTTTACCAACTTGTGCCGGAAGGTTAGGCATTGATCTTACAACCTTCTTAATTCCTAAACCATCTTGTATGGTTTTTATCGTAACACCTGCCATTAACGAAACGAAAATTTGCTCGTCGTTAACCATCGGGCTTATCTCTTTAAATAGCTCCTCAATATGATAAGGTTTTACAGCTAAAAATATAATGTCTGCTTGCGGTAAGCAGTGGTCTATCTTGTCGAAAACATCAAAATGGTCTACTTTACTTAAGTCGGTAATAACTTCGGCAGATTTATCGAATATCATAAGATTTCTTCGATTTAAAAGACTGCTTTTTGCCATACCTTCAGCGTAAGTAAGTCCCATATTTCCTGCTCCAATAACTAATACTTTCATTTTTACGTTTTTCAATTTTGATTGTGACGTCTGTCACATATATTTAGTTAAACTTCTATTTATAACTCAAAGATCGTGCGAGCCAAATTGGCCAATTGAATGCACAATTTTTAAGAAGCCATAATATAGGCTGAAATTGTTTTAACAAAATCTCAACTCTAGTTAAAGAATTGCAAAGATTTAGAAGAATTGATAAGACCCGTTTAGGTAGTATTATACCGTTATCAAGGCTAGTAGTGGGTATTTTAAGGCTTTCTTAGATTGCGATATTTCGAGTGCGATTGTTAATATATCATAAAGTTCCAGGTGGTGAATAGGTGTTGAAACAGTGTTATTGGATTTTTCTATAGTTGATAGTTATTTCTTATAGCTGCCGAACTGACAAATACAACTGATAAGCTGGCAGAATTCTTAGTCTCTTTTAGAAGAATTGAAGCTGAAATCTTGTGAATACCGTGCATTTTAAACTCTTTTGTATTACTATAAATGCAATTAATCCGATATATTTGACTTTTACACGTGTAAACTACTGCTCATAAATTTTAATGACTAGAAACAACAAACTAACGACCCAAAAAGTAAAACAGATTAATAGCAAAGATGTGGAGTCCAGGATTATTGCTGTAGGAGCAAGTGCTGGGGGACTGGAGGCTTTAAAAGCTTTTTTCGGTGGATTGCCGGAAGAGGACAATAATACCTATGTAGTAGTTCAACATCTTTCTCCCGATCATAAAAGTATGATGGGTGAACTGCTTGAAAAATCTACAAACCTTCCTATAAAGCAGATTCAGGATGGTACCACCATAGAAGATAAAACCATATATCTTATTCCGCCGAAATCTAATCTCTTGGTAGAAGATGGAGTGCTAAAGCTTGTAAAAAAGCCAGAAAGAGCGCATCTTAATCTACCTATAGATATGTTTATGGATTCGCTTGCCGAATACAAGAAAAATAAGGCGGTAGCGATTATTCTTAGTGGAACAGGTAGTGACGGTACCAGAGGGATTAGAGCCATCAAAAGTAATGATGGGATGGTTATGGTTCAGGATCCTAACCAATCTAAATTTGATGGAATGCCTAAAAGCGCTATCCAAACTGGATTAGTTGATTATATCTTACCTGTAGAAGAAATGGGGGAAGAACTTAGAAAGTTTATCAATGCTCCATTAATTTTTGATATTGAAAATCATGATGTAGAATTTGATCAAAAAACGCTTTCTAAGATTTTAAATCTAATTGATGAAAAAACTGGACTTGATTTTAGAGAATATAAATATTCTACTTTAGCAAGAAGAGTTGCAAGACGTGTTAATGTTTGCGGTTGTGGTAGTTTAGAGGAATATTACGATACGTTATTGCATAATGATAAAGAGATCCCCATGCTTTATCGTGAATTTCTAATTGGTGTAACAAACTTTTTTAGAGACGAACGAGTTTGGGAAATAATTGCAGATGATATCATTCCTGAGCTTGTAGAAAGTAAAACTAATAATGATATCCTTAAAGTATGGGATGTTGCATGTAGTACGGGAGAAGAAGCTTATTCTTTGGCAATGCTGATTTATGAAGAAATGCAGCGCCAGGATAAAGTGCTTGAAGTTAAAATCTTTGCAACAGATATTTCACAGGAACATCTGGATATTGGTAGCGCCGGAATTTATTCTGAAAGTGTTGTTGCTAATGTTGACGATAAATTTTTAAAGAAGTTTTTCGTAAAAAAATCAGACGGTTATCAAATCGTAGAGAAAATTCGCCGGATGGTGATTTTCTCAAAACATAATATTATAAAGAATCCACCTTTCAGTAATATGGATGCGGTATTTTGCCGTAATTTGTTGATATACTTCCAAGCATCTATTCAAAAGAAAACAATGGATGTGTTGCATTATTCACTTAAAGAATATGGATTCTTAGTTTTAGGTACCAGCGAAAGTGTAACTTCTCACAAAGATTCCTTCGAAGATATTAGCAGAAAATGGAAAATCTTTAGAAACGTGCATCCTAGATCCAGGATTAGAACGCGAAGTCTAAAATCGACTACTGGAAGACAGCAACCAGAGCAAGAAGATAATCATAAAACACCTCAATATAGAGATAGTCGTGGCAATAATAATAGTAAGCAGAAGTTTGTTAAAGAACTTAATGATGCTATTATGGAGCAATTTGGAGCTGCTAGCGTTTATGTAGATTCCGAATTTAATATAATGGAAGCAGTTGGTGAATTTAGAAAGTACGCCAACTTACCAATTTCAGGTTTTACTACCAACCTAATCGAGATGCTTAATAAAGATCTTAAGCATGTGGTGCAGTCCACTACAAAAAAAGCAGCAAAAGAAAATAAAAGAGTTGTTTATCACGACGCCATCGTTAAAGAAGGAGAAGATAGGCTTATAAAAATGGATATTGTAGTTAAGCCATTTAAGCCTAAGAACCTTGATAACGAAAATAATTTTGTGCTTACTTTTATAGAAAAGGAAGTACAGGAGGAAGATACCATTGAGGTAGAACAAATTACAATTAGTGGTAGAACTCAGGAATATATCGTTGAACTTGAAGAAGAGCTGAAAAGAACAAAAGAAGAACTTCAAACTTCGCTGGAAGAAATAGAGACTAGTAACGAAGAGTTGCAGGCGGCTAATGAAGAGTTGTTAGCTTCTAACGAAGAATTACAAAGTACTAACGAAGAATTGCAGAGTGTTAATGAAGAAATTAATACGGTAAATGCTGAAAACATCCAGAAAATGGATGATTTGGCACAGCTTAATGCTGATATGAATAACCTGCTGGAAAGCACCAATATTGGTACTATTTTCTTGGATAGTGATTTAAGAATTAGAAAGTTTACACCAGCAATTAAGAAGCACTTTAGTCTTATTAATAGTGACGTAGGTCGACCTATCGATAACTTCACTACTAATTTTGGCGTAAATAGAGGTAAAGGTTTGGTAGATCGTTGCCATAAGGTGATGGAAACTAATAATACCTTAGAACGTAATATTCTTTCTAAAGAGGGAAGAAACTATTTACAACGAATTTCACCATTTAGAAATAGTGAAGATAATACTGAAGGGATTGTTATCACCTTTGTAGATATAGAATCACTTCAGAAGGCGAAAAATAAGTTATTAGCTAGTGAGCGAAGATTTAAATCCTTCTACGAAGAAGATCCCGTTTTACATTTTAGCGTAGATCCAAAAACTTCAGAAATCGTACAGTGTAATCAGGAAGCTGTAGAAAAACTGGAATATGATTCTAAAGATGATATCATTGGGAAACCGATATATGAGCTTTACGAGGATGAATCTAAATTACGAGCTTTACGCCTTAATAAGTTATTCCAGGAAAAAGGAGAGCTTAAGAACGTAGAACAGGAAATGGTTACCAAAAACGGTCGAGTAGTACCTGTTATTATGAACTCTACAGTAGAACTCGATGAAAATGGTAATGGTATAACTAACCGCTTTACATGTGTAGATATTTCTGAACTGAAAACAGTGCAGGACGAATTAGAACAGCAAAAAAAGGATCTCCAAAGAGCGAATCATGATTTAGAGCAGTTCGTTTCTATATGCTCTCATGACCTTCAGGAACCATTGAGTACAATTAAGTTTGGTAGTGATATTCTTGGTAAAATTTATTCTGATAAATTAGATCAAAAAGGTAAAGATTATATTCAATACATAGATGAAGCCTCCGATCGTCTTTCAGCACAGATAAAAGCTTTGCTAGAACACTCTAGAATTGGTAGAAATACCAAGAAGAAAATGGTCGATACCAGAGAACTTGCTGAAGTTGTAAAATATGATCTCACTAAGAGAATAAAAGATACCAACGCAAAAGTTCATATAGGTAGTTTACCAAAATTGAAGGTATTTGAAGTAGAGATGCGATTGCTTTTCCAAAACCTGCTGAGTAACGCTTTAAAATATTGTGCGAAAGATAAAACACCAGAAGTTCGAATTTCCGCTTATCAGGAAGACGAATATTGGGTGTTTTCTGTAATGGATAATGGAATTGGAATTTCTGAAGAAGATCAGAAGAATATTTTTACAATCTTCAACCGAGTTCCTACCGAAGAAAAATATGAAGGTACAGGTGTTGGACTTGCCCATGTTCATAAAATTGTGATACTTCACGGAGGTACCATTTGGGTAGATTCACAACCAGGAGTAGGAAGTACCTTTTATTTCAAAATTAAAGCGAAGTAGATGGCGAGAGGCGCATATAGCGAACAGGAAATAACTATTACAAATTGCGATCGTGAACCTATACATATAATAGGAAAAGCACAAGAACATGGTGTTATCATGATTTGTGATATGGATACTCTAAGTGTTTCGCAATGCAGTGAAAATGTCGAAAACATTCTTGGGTTTAATCATGAATCCATTTTAGGTGAACCTTTAAAACAGGTTTTGCCTAAAAAAGTAGCTAAATCTTTTAAGCGAAAATTAAAAAATAATGAAAGCCTTCTACCGGAAAAATTCAAAGTAGGAGATCAAAAATTTATATGCATTCCTTCTATATCTCAAGAGCTCTTAATTCTTGATATAGAACCCTCAGGGAAGTCTTTAGATCCAGTTCGTTTTCAGGAACAACTTACTAAAATTTTAACCGAGCTTAATGATGCAGAATCTGTAAACGATATGTGCCAACAGGCTGCGTTGCTTGTGAAACACTTGTTCGATTACGATCGCATTATGATCTATAAATTCGATGAGGATTGGAATGGTGAAGTTGTAGCAGAAGTTAAGGAGCCAGACCTGGATAGTTGGTTAGGCTTACATTATCCTGCAACCGATATTCCAAAACCCGCACGTGATATTTTTATGAAGCAGGGTGTTCGTATTATTAGTGATGTCAATTATAAGGCCTCGCCTATAATTCCGGAAATTTCTCCAATAACAGGACAACCTTCAGATATATCTAGTTCAGAATTGCGTGCTGTTTCTCCAATTCATATTGAATATCTTCAAAATATGAATGTAGCAGCTTCTCTAACTGCTGCAATCATACTTAATGGAGAATTATGGGGATTAGTTGCGTGTCACAACGCTACACCAAAATTTATAAATTATCATCAAAGGCAATCTTGCTTGTTTTTAACTCAGGTTTTTTCAAACAAACTCGCATTAAAAACAACTAATTTATTTTTAGACAAAACTTCAGCTTCCAATGAGATTCGCAAAAAGTTAGTTTTGCAGATGACGTCAATACATAATATTGTCGATGCGCTCTGTAAGTTCGAACCAGCTTTTACTGATATTGTAGATTGTGGAGGTGGAGCTATTGTTAAAGGTGGGGAGCTATGTACTTACGGAGATACACCTGCGATAAGTGAAATTGTACAATTGTGTAATAATTTTTTAGTAAATAAAGGAACTTATTTTTCCTCTAAATCTTTATCTAATGTTTATCCGGAAGCTAGTAAATTTAAAGATAAAGCTTCAGGAATTCTTAGTACACGATTTGGTGATGAAAAAGAGGATTATATTATTTGGTTTAGACCAGAAGCTAAAGAAACTGTTAGTTGGGGTGGTAACCCAACTAAGCAAGGCTATATAAAAGATGGTGTAGAATATCTTACACCACGAAAGTCTTTTGAGCGATGGGCCGAAAAAGTTTCAGGAATCGCCAAGCCTTGGGAGGAATACGATTATGAGGCCGTGAGTAAGTTACGCGAAAGCATAATCCATATTTTGGTTAAAAAGCAAAAAGATGAAATTTACTCGCTAAATGACAGATTGGTAGATGCGAATAAAGAACTGGAGGCTTTTAGTTATAGTGTATCTCACGATTTACGAGCTCCTTTAAGAGGCATCGATGGTTACGCCAGAATCTTAAAAGATCACTACATGGATCGCTTAGACGATTATAGTAAAAAGGCGGTTAATACCATCGTAAGATCGGCAGGAGAAATGGATACGATGATTGATGATATCCTGTCATACTCCAAAGTAGGACAAACTCAGTTATCTAAGCAGCTATTATCGATAAAGCAGATTGCTGCCAATGCAATTGAAGCGCAGAATGCCGAAAATAATTATCCTAACACTTCAATAAAATTAGATGAAAATCTGCCTAAAGCTGTTGGTGATCGCCGCATGATTTCCCAGTTGATTAATAATCTAATAAGTAATGCTTTAAAATATAGCAGCAAAGAAGAATATCCGGCAGTAGAAATAAGCTTTTTTAGAGAGAAAGAACAAAATGTCTATTTTATTAAAGATAATGGCGTAGGTTTTGATCCTAAACATCAAGAGAAAATTTTCGAATTATTCTCTAGAGTTGCTTCCAAAGATTATATGGGATCGGGTATAGGTCTTTCTATTGCTAAAAAAGTGGTAGACAAGCATAACGGGCAATTATGGGTAGAGACTGAACCTGGTAAAGGATCAACTTTCTTTTTTATTTTGCCCGATCTTGAAGAATAAAGATTTATTGAAATCTATTTTGTATTTTTCCACACAAATTAAACAAATTTGTTAAATGATTACGACGGCGCTAAAGATTTTGTTGGTAGAGGATTATGACGTTGATGCAGATCTTATTACCATGCAGATTAATAAAATTGTTGAAAATTCTGAAATTGAAGTAGTAGATAACGTAGAGGATTGCAAAAATAAACTTCACAATTTTGTTCCAGATGTGGTAATATCAGACTATAATCTACCTACATGTACTGGTCTAGATATACTTAAGTTAACTAAAAGTTTTGATGATAGCCTTCCTTTTATATTTGTGACAGGAACTATCGACGATGATGAGCTTGCGGCAAATACCATTCTCTCTGGAGCTTCAGGGTTTATACTTAAGAAGAATATGAATATCTTAAGTGAAAAGCTGAAACCGCTGCTTAAAAAAGTAGTTTTTAATATGCTGGAGCAGGAAGAATTGCGTGAAAAAATTAGAAAAAATAAAATCGCGGTTAATCAAATCTACCAGTATCTAAATGAGATGAATGCTGAAAATGATGAGCAACGTCTCAATATTAGTAAGATTAGAGCAAACATTGATAATATTACTTTAGATAATGATGCTAAAAACGCTTAGAGAAGAAACTTCAGATTTACATAAAGAGATCGAAAGCGATAATGCCGCTGGTCTTATCATGGATCATAGCATCACCTTAGAAGGTTATAAAACGCTTTTACTTCAGAATTTTTTAGCCTATAGAGTGGTTGAAGATGAGATTAAGCCTTTTTATTCTGAATTTTCTACAGACAAAAGTGAGCGTTTAGCTGAAGACTTAGAAGCACTTGATGTAGAATTTGAATCTGCTTTGAGTTATTTTAAAGACGATTTTAGGTGTAAAGATAAGATTGAAGCTTTAGGAGCCTCTTATGTTTTAGAAGGATCGGCTATGGGCGGAATGCTTATTGCAAAAGAACTTCAGAATTGCCAGCATCTAAATATGATCTCTAAGCATCATTTTTTTAATGGAGACAGAAAAAATGTGGAAGGCTGGAAACAATTCATGAAAAAAGTGAATTCAGAAGAATTTTCAGAAGATCAAATTAAGAAAGCTACTACTAAAGCTCAGGAAACCTTTCGATTTTTTGGAAAAGTTTTCAATTACAATCCTCAATTTTCGGTTTAAAAAAGCCTAAATCTTTCAAATTATAAACTATTTGAGTAGGTTTAGGATATAGATTTCCTATCCATGAAAAACCGACCGATCTCAAAAATTTTCCTTTTTAGTTTCTTACTTCAATCTGTTTTAGCGACTGCTCAAAGCGGGCGAATCCCTGTATCTTCTGAAAACGGAATCGTAAGCAGTAGTCATCATTTAGCATCAAATGCAGGTGCAAAAATACTTGCCGAAGGTGGTAACGCTGTCGATGCTTCGATTGCGACAGCTTTTGCTTTAGCAGTAACTTTACCTTCCGCAGGAAATATTGGTGGAGGCGGTTTTATGATTTATCGTGGAAGTGACGGCACTGAAACAAGCTTTAATTTTCGAGAAAAAGCGCCCTTAGCTGCAACCGAAACCATGTATTTGGATGAAAACGGAAAGGTCAAAAACAATACGAATCATGAAGGCTTATTGGCAGTTGGCGTGCCAGGTACTGTGGCAGGACTTTGGAAAGCTCATCAAAAATATGGAAAATCAGATTGGAAAGATCTTTTAAAACCTGCGCTCAAATTGGCAAAAAAAGGTTTTCCCGTAAATGAAGATATGCAATGGTTTTTTGAAGGTCTAAAAGAGCATCAAGAAGAATATGCGAGTACCGCTAAAGTTTTCCTGAAGAAGAATGGCGAGATCTATAAGAATGGTGAAATTCTTATTCAGAAGGATTTATTTAAAACATTAAAAAGAATCCAAAAGAAAGGGGCTGAAGGTTTCTACAAAGGTAAAACAGCAGAATTGCTCACTGATTTTATGGCTAAAAATGGCGGAATAATTACTGATGAAGATTTAGTGAAATATGAAGCTGAAGAAATGCAGCCTATTAAAGGAACGTATCGTGATTATGAAATTATCGGAATGCCGCCGCCAAGTTCGGGTGGGGTAGCGGTGATAGAAATGCTGAATATTCTTGAAGGTTATAATATGACCGAATTTGGGCAAAATTCTGCAAATTCTTTACATGTAATTACCGAAGCAATGCGACGCGCTTTTGCAGATCGTGCGATGTTTTTAGGAGACTCCAACTTCAATCCTAATATGCCTTTATCTAAATTGACTTCTAAGAATTATGCTGAAAAATTGAGAAACTCGATTCAAATGGAAATTGCTTCGAAAAGTGATTCAGCGAATTTCAATAAAGCTCATTTAAAACATGAAAGTAAAGAAACAACACATATTTCTGTAGTCGATAAAGACGGCAATGCTGTATCGATGACCTATACTTTAGAGCAAAGTTATGGTTCTAAACATGTTGTAGAAGGCGCTGGTTTTCTGCTGAATAATGAGATGGGAGATTTTAATCCAATTCCGGGGTATACCAACGCTAAAGGTTTAATTGGTACCGATCCTAATTTAATTGCGCCAGAAAAACGAATGCTGTCTAGTATGAGTCCTACGATAGTTGCTAAAAACGGAAAGACAGTTTTAGTGATTGGAAGTCCCGGTGGAAGAACAATCATAAATACCGTGTTGCAGGTTATATTAAATACGATCGATTACAATTTGGATATTGCAAAAGCTATTGAGTCACCAAGAATTCATCATCAATGGTTGCCTGATACAACTTATTTTGAAGAATGGGGATTTTCACCGGATACTAAAAGAATTTATGAAGAAATGGGACATGAAATAGATAGCCGTAGCACTCAGGGAAGAGCTATGGGAATTTATATTGATCCTGAAACCGGAATGCGCTACGGAGCGGCAGATTCCAGAAGTTACAATGGAGCAGCAGCTATTGAAATTCAAGATTAGCCAATTTAGCTATCAAATTTTTTAAGATCAATCACTTCGCCACTATCCATTTGATTCAACTTTTCGTTGCCTATGCGAACTCGAACTAAACGGAGTGTAGGAAAGCCAACCACCGCAGTCATTTTTTTAACCTGGCGGAATTTTCCTTCCGTTAGAGTTATCGAAACCCAACTTGTTGGTCCGTGACGCTCGTCTCTAATTTTCTTAGCGCGCTCAGGAAAAACAGGACGATTTTCTAATTTGTAAGCTTTGCAGGGAAGGGTTAGATATTTTGCACCGTTTATACTTATTTCTACACCTTGTTTCAATAATTCAACAGCTTCTTCAGAAATATCTCCATCAACCTGAACGTAGTATTCTTTCTCTACGCCACCACCGGTAATTCTGGCGCTTTCCTTGCCATCGGTGGTTAGAAATAATAAGCCTTCAGAATCTTGATCTAATCTTCCTACAGCCATCGTTTCTTCCGGGAAATTTCCAAGTTCACCCAACAATTTTTTCTTTTTTCTAGGTTTTTCGTTGGTGATAAACTGGCTAAGGTAGCCGTAAGGTTTGTAGATTTTAAAATACCGATGCATAAGAAATATTTTCTGAGACGAAAATAGACAATCTTGCTTAGAATTTTTAAAAGAGTAATGCGCTACTCGGTTTTGTTTAGGTATTTTTTAGAACGCTCATTAAAATCAGCTTGCTCAATGTTATTTTCAAGAATGGCTAAGTGATCGAAAATCGCTTTGCTATGATTCATGATTTCTTTTACAGCTTCATCACCGGCATCCCAATGTTGCTGCATTTCAGGCAATTTTACTTGTGCCTTTTTTGAAAGTCGAAGTAGGTGTTTCCTTTTATCTTTAGGATCTTTAACTGAATTGATATATCCTTTTTTCTTCATTTTATCAACCAGCTGAACAATTGCAGGGTGGGAGAGGTGTAGTTTTTCGGCGATTTCCATAACAGTTAGCTCCTCATATTTTTCTAACAGAAGAAAAATCATGTGCCAGTTTGGTTCAATTTCAAGACCATTATCACGATAAAATTGTCTTGTTGAATACAAAAAGGAATCACTAAGTCGTTTCAATCTACCGGTTAAACCGGCATAACTCATTTCAACCAAAAAATCATCATCCATAAACTCCAATTTAAAAACTAGCAGTAAAAGTAAGCACTTACACAGATTTATTAAAGAAAAATGATAATCCCCTTAAATTATCCTATTTATAGAAAATAGAACGGTCTTGTACTGCTGTTTTTATCATCCCTAAGAATCACATAATCTTTTTTAGACCCTTCAAGATGCAAAAGCCCAATTGGATAATATTTGTAAAGATTCAATAAATCTTTTTCAGGTTGATTTTCATTTTTAGTATCAATAGTCACAATTAAGCGCTGTAGATCGAACTTTTCGAATATTCTTTCTACAGAAGATGTGATACTATTTTCACTTTCTTCTTTACTCAGATTAACATGCTCAAACAACGTAAATTTAATCTTAGCTTCTCTACCCTGGTTTATATTGGTCACACTCACAAAGCCAATAGTCTCTTCTTTACGTGACCAAAGCAAATGATAATTTTGAGTTTTTTTCTGCTCCAAATTAAGCTCTGCGCTTAAAAAGGTTAGTAGTTTACCTACGTATGGATCTGCTTGCTCGTTATTTTGAGCAACATGAGATGTTTTAGGTAAAAACATAGATGCAATGTTGTTTAAATCCATCGCATTGAGTTCTTTAATGTCTAGTGCTAAGTTGTTTTTTCTTTCTAAGATCATAACTCATTTGTTTAAAATTGTCTGTCTAATTTCTGGGCAAAATTTACTTTAAATAAATAATGCGTAAGTGCTTACGCAAAAGTAGTCAAAAATATACGTAAGAGCTTACATTGTTATTTCGATTTAACTATTATTTAATATTACATCTTAAAATGAGTATATCGTAAATTTATTTACTTTTAGTGAATAGATTTTGATGATATCACAATGTTTATAAATTTATCGAATATTAAATAATCTTGACATTTAGAGTAGGGCAGACTTTATTAAGGTTGGTAATTATGTTTTAGTTTTCTATTTGGATTTTTCTGATGCAAGTTTTTTCGAAAGACTTCATCGATGATAGCGAGGAATTGCCAAACAGTAATTTTAATAATGTTTTAGCATGAAAGATAAATCCACTTTTCAACTAAAGTACTATTTTTGTCTGAAATTAGACATTTTTATAATTTATGTCGAAAATGAAATCAAAAGAAGACTTTGTTCGTAAGCAAGTAGTTGCTGCCTCCCAAACGGTATTTAAAAAATACGGTTTTAAAAAAGCAACCATGGCTCATATTTCTAAAGCTTCTGGTAAGGGCCGTAGCACTTTGTACTATTACTTTAAAAATAAGAATGAGGTTTTTGAAGCTTTTGTGAAAAATGAATATGAAACCATTATTATCGAAACCGGAAAAATAGTTTCTAAAAATCTTTCTATTGAGGAAAATCTTTCCAGTTACCGAAAAATAAAATTAGAACACTACATCAAACTTTCAAATACCTACACTTATTTGTTAACCGACTTGAAAGAGAATACCACGTTCTTATTTCAGTTGTTGCATGAAATTCGTACAGAAGAAGTCAGTATTATAGAAAATTGCCTAACCTGGGCCATCGAGAAGAAAGAAATAACACCGGTAGCAGCTTCAGATTTAAACTTTTTGGCTTTGGCTATTGTTACCGCTACCGAAAGTTTAGAAAAAGAAATTTTCTTATATCAGCATTATTCAAACGATATGTTTGACCGTTTAGACTGGATCAATCAGCTCATTATAAAAGGACTACAAAATTAACTGCTTTTTAAACATGAAGACTATGCGTAACATTCGCCTCACATTACTAAGCCTTAGCATCTTAATCGCCATAAGTTGTGGTGAAGAGAAGAAAACAAAATCTATCGAGCCTATAAGTGTAAAAACAATGACGATTGGTAAAAATCAAGAGCTTCAAAATACCCAAAATATTGGTTTTACAGGGAAAATTATAGCGAATAAAAAAATCAATCTAAGCTTTCAAATAGGCGGAACTATTGAGTACCTAAAAGTTGATATGGGTGATTTTGTAAAAAAAGGAGAATTACTTGCCGAAGTAGATGCTACAGCTTACAGAGAACAATACCAGGCAAAAAAAGCTCAGGCAGAATTGGCAAAGGAGAATTACGAGCGTATTAATGAAGTATATTTAAAAGGAAGTATTGCTGAAATAAAAATGATTGAAGCTCGATCTAAATACCAACAAGCTAAAGCGGCTGCAAATGCGGTGTATCAAAATGTAAAACACAGTAAATTATATGCACCTACCAGTGGATATATTGGTGCTAAAATTATGGAAAGTGGCGATTTAGCGAGCCCGGGGCGCCCTGTGTATCAATTATTAGATATTGAAAAAGTGAAAGCGGTTATCCCAATTCCTGATGGTGAAGTAAATCAGCTAAAAACTGGAGACAGTGCCAAGGTAGAAATTGATGCTTTAGATAATAAATTAGTGGAAGGTGAAATTACAGAAATTTCCATTCAGTCTAATCAGCAAAACCCTGTTTATATTGCTCAAATAACAATTCCTAATCCAGATAAAAATATTAAACCCGGCATGTCTTGTGCGGCTTTTATAGATTTTAAAGAAAACCAATCTAACAGCACTTCACAAATTGTATTGCCGGTTCAGGTGGTTTCGGTAACAGAAATTAATGAATATTTTGTTTATGTGGCCGAAGACGGAAAAGCAAAACGAAAAGTAGTAACTCTAGGCAAGCTTTATAAAAATGGAATCGCCATTACTAAAGGTTTAAAAAAATCAGATCAAGTTATTACTTCAGGCTACCACAAGTTAACCGATAATACCCCAATAAAACTTAGTAAATAAGTTTAAAATTCGTTTAGATTATGAAAAAAGAAAATAGTTCTGTTATAAAATGGGCTATGCATAACAAATCGTTTCCCCTAGCGGTTGCTGCACTCTTGGTAATTATTGGGATTCTTGGTTTGTTTAAAATGCCTCGTAACGAATTTCCAGATTTTACCATTCGTCAAGGTTTACTTATCGGGTATTATCCGGGAGCAAATTCAGAAGAAGTAGAAGAAGAATTAACCACTAAAGTGGAAGAATACCTTTTCAGTTTTAATGAAGTAGATAAAACCAAAACCTACTCGTATTCCCAGGACGGAAAAATGTATATGTATGTTGAAGTAGCTAATCGCGTAGATGAAGATGCTACTGAACAATTCTGGAATAAACTGAAAAATGGATTACTCATTTTTCAGCAGCAAAAATTGCCCAAAGGCGTTCGCGGAATTATAGTGAATAGCGAGTTTGGTAACACGGCTGCTATGATTTTAGCGGTACAATCGCCTACCCGACCTTATAAAGATTTACAACGTCACGTAGAAGATATTGAAGATAATTTACGTCAGCTTGAAAATGTTGCTAAAATTAGTCACGATGGTGGTTTAACCGAACAAATTGCAGTATATGCCAATCAAAATAAATTGGCTACTTACGGTATAAGTCCGGGAATGCTCATGCAGAGCTTGCAAAATCAAGGTTCGATAAATCCGGGCGGTACTTTAGAAGAATCAGAATTCGATCGTCCTATTCATATCGACACCTTTATTAAAGACGAAATAGATATTGCCAACCAAATTGTACGTACGGGAGACAACGGAAGTGTTATCAGAATAAAAGATGTTGCAGAAGTAAAACGAGAATATGAAGATCCGGATGCTTTTACAACTTCCAATGGTACAAAAACCATGATTATTACTTTAGAAATGGCTAAAGGAAATAATATAGTTCAGTTCGGAAAAGAAATTGAAGAACGCTTAAATAATATCGAACAACAGCTGCCGGAAGATATTGAAATTCATAAAATAGCCGATCAACCCGATGTTGTTCATAGCGCTATTGGGCATTTTATGAAAGAGTTTGGTTTTGCCTTAGTCGGGGTAATCTTGGTGGCACTATTTTTACTGCCATTTCGAGTGGCTTCTGTAGCGGCTGCAACCATTCCAATCACTATTTCTGCAACTTTAGCGGTAATGTATATGTTGGGTATGGAATTAAATACCGTGACCTTAGCTGCATTAATTATTGTATTGGGTATTGTGGTAGACGACCCCATTGTGATTATTGATAATCACGTTGAAAAATTAGATGAAGGCGAATCGGTTTGGGAAGCGGCCTACCACAGCGCATTAGAATTATTTCCTTCTGTATTTACGGCAACCTTAGCGATAACCGCCACCTTTTTACCGCTTGTATTTTTCTTAAGTGGTACGGCAAAAGACTTTTTAAGTACGTTCCCTTTCACCATTATGATTGCGCTGTTTTTATCGCTAGCCATTTCGGTATTAATCGTGCCTTTTTTCAATACTATTTTTATAAAAAAAGGACTTCACGATAAAGATAAAGATGATAAAAAGAAGAAGAAATCAATGTTAGATCGCTTACAAGGTTTCTTTAATTCTAGTATCAAAAAAGCAGTAAAACATTATAAAATATCTTTGGGTGTTGGGATTGCTTCAGTAGTTTTAGGCTTCATTTTATTTGCAGGCTTAACGCAAGAATTGTTTCCGATTATCGAAAGAAATCAATTTGCGGTAGAAGTTTATCTAGCCAAAGGAAGCAATTTAGATGAAACAGCTAAAGTGGTTAAAAATTTTGAAACTAATGTTTTAAAAGACGACGAACGTGTACTGAATTATACCAGCTTTATCGGAGAAAGTTCGCCTAGATTCCATATGGTTTATGCGCCAAATCTGCCAGCTAAAAATTATGCACAAATTCTAATTACGACCGCTTCTGAAGATGCTACGGAAGAAGTTTTAAAAGATTATGATAAGCATTATGCCAATATGTTTCCTAATGCTTATTTACGAATGAAACAGCTAAATATGGTCAATAAACCGGCTCCCATCGAAGTTCGGCTTTTTGGAAACGATATTGCAGAATTACGAACCTACGGTGATAGCATTATTAACTTAGCGCGAGAAACTCCCGAAACGATTTGGTCTAGAACCAATTTTGGAGAGAAACAAACCACCATTAATATCGATATTAAAAAAGATGAAGCCGCACAAGTTGGTTTAAGCAAAGAGAATATTGCAAATACCGTTGCCATGTATATGGAAGGTTTAAATGCAACCAAAGTGTATGATGGTGATTATGCTATACAAGTAAAAATTAAAGCCGAAAATAACAACGCACAAACCGTTAATGATTTAAGAGAACTTTCTATACTTTCAGCTAAAACACAAAGTATGGTTCCGCTTCGTCAGGTAGCCAATGTGAACGCGGGCTGGGAAGAAGAACAAATTACTCACCGTAACGGGATGCGTTGTTTAACGGTACGCGTAGACATCACAAAAGGTGCGGTAGCGAATGTGGTGTTAGAAAAACTTCGCCCTAAAATTAACAATCTTAATATTCCCGATACCATTCGGGTAGATTATGGTGGTGAGTTTGAAATGCAGCAGGAAAATCTTGTTCCTATGGGAATTTCATTATCTATTAGTGTGCTGCTTATCTTCTTAATTCTTATCTGGCACTTTAAAGCTATAAAACACGCAACTTTAAGTTTTATTACCATGCCGCTAAGTATTTTAGGTGCAGCTTTAGGATTAATGCTATTGCAATATCCGTTTGGATTTACTTCATTCTTAGGTATTTTGGCTTTATGCGGAATTGTAGTTAGAAACGGAATTATTTTAATTGATTTTGCAGATGAACTTCGTGATCAAGAAAATTACAGCGTAAAAGATGCTGCTATTATGGCGGCACAACGAAGAATGCGACCTATCTTTTTAACCTCTTCTGCTGCTGCGGTTGGTGTAATCCCGATGATTCTTAGTAGATCTAGTTTATGGGGACCTTTAGGAACTGTAATTGCTTTTGGACTTATGATTTCAATGGTACTTACACTTTATGTACTGCCTGTTTTATACTGGCTGTTCTTTAGAAAAGAAGATGAAAATAAAACCTCAGAAGCTTAATATTCAAATTGAAAAGAAATGAAAACTAATTTTTCAAATTACATAAAAAAGCTTGGTATTTTTTTAATGCTAACTGTAGCAATTACAGCAAATGCACAAGAAAATTACATTACGCTAGAAAAGGCAAAAAAAGCAGCTTTACAGTACAGCCACGATATTAAAAATGGCAATTTACGTATTGAAAAAGCAGCTGCTCAAAAACAAGAAGCAATCGCCAATTATTTTCCTACGGTAGAAGCTTTAGGCGGAACGGTGTATGCGTTCGATAATTTTATAGATCCGATTGCATTATTAGGAATACCAGAAATCGATAATGTGTATTTAGCTTCTGCAACCGCTTCTGAAGTTGTTTTTGCCGGCGGAAAAGTGAAAAACGCGAATAAGTTAGCTGAAGTTCAGGTTAGAGCCAATCAAATTCGAGCGGAACAGTCTATCGATTCTGTGATTATTACTACAGAAAAAAAATACTGGCAACTGGTGCAGTTACAAGAACAACAAAAAGTAATTACTGCCGCTAAAATTTATTTAGCTGAATTATTAAAACAACAACAAGATTTATTAGATGCCGGATTAATTGCTAAAAATCAGTTACTAAAAGTAAAAGTAAATCGAAGTAAAATTTTATTGAAGGAGAGCAAATTATCGAATACCCGAAAATTAGCCTTACTAGATTTAGCTTTATATACAGGTTTAGGTTACGATACCACAATGGTGGCTATAGATAGTTTACATCAAGTGGTTCCGCCAGAAATGAAGTACGAGAATACCGTAAATGTTTCAGAAAATACTAATTATAAGTTATTAGATGAACAAATTCAGGCCTCAAAATTACAAACCAAAATGGCTGAAGCAAATAGACTTCCTCAAATTTCAGTAGGTGTAAATGCTAACAAATACGGAACTTTTAATGCTGATATAGATTCAGATATTCAAGCTTTAGCTTTTGGAGCGGTTCGTATTCCTATTTCAGCTTGGTGGGGAAAAGAAAAGCAACAAATAAAACAGCAGAAAATTCAAGAGAAAATTGCTGTAAATCAATTAAAAAAAGGACAAGATCAAATTAAAATCGGCATTATGAAAAGCTGGTACGATTTGATTGATGCTTACAAACAAATTGATTATGCTAAAGAAAATTTAGATTATGCTGAAGAGAATTTAGATATGCAACGTGATAATTATAATAGTGGATTAAATAATTTATCCGACTTATTAGATGCGCAACGTTTGCACCAGGAAGCAAAAACCGAATGGGTAAATGCTTTTGCAAATTATCAAATTAAAGAAACGGTTTACTTGTACCGAAATAACCAATTAGATGCTCCTTCTCCTGAAGAATTATCAGATGCGATAAAGGAATAAGGAGATACTTTAGAAAGTTAGGCTAATAAAAAATCGGGAACTTAAATGCATAATATTGCTTTTAAGTTCCCGATTTTATTTTCAGATAACAGTATCGTTGATACGCGCTATCAATTATTGAAAAATCAGTTTTTATAAAGTTCTAAATGTCTTTTAAAGCACTCAAAATCTGAAAATTTTACTACTTATTTTTTAGGAATAGGAAATCCGCGATCTCGCATTAGCGCATCGATATTCGCATTTCTACCTCTAAATTTTTTGTAAGCTTCCGCAGGATCCATAGCATTTCTAGGAGCGAATAAAAACTTCACCAGTTTGTGTGCGGTTTCTTTGTCATAGAAGCCATTTGGCGCTTCAGCAAAAGCTTCAGCAGCATCGGCAGTTAATACATCGGCCCATAAATATCCGTAATATCCAGCAGCATAACCTTCTCCAGAGAAAATATGCCCGAATTGAGTAGAGCGGTGACGCATAGGAATTTCTTCAGGCAACCCAAGCTCATCTAATTGTTCTTTTTCGAACTCTT
Organism: Zunongwangia endophytica; assembly: GCF_030409505.1. Classification (NCBI taxonomy): domain Bacteria; kingdom Pseudomonadati; phylum Bacteroidota; class Flavobacteriia; order Flavobacteriales; family Flavobacteriaceae; genus Zunongwangia; species Zunongwangia endophytica. The sequence continues at coordinate 467,017 of NZ_JAUFPZ010000002.1, forward strand.
GAACGTCTGTAATTTCTGAAGGATCCGTGGTATGATATTTCATATCCATTAAGGCAGAAGCTAAGAATTCTGTCGTTCCAAAGCCTTGATTAAATGTAGCCGCTTTTTTAACCTTTTTCACTAATTCTTCAGGCATTGGCTCGTTGGTTTCATAATGTCTCAAAAACTGATTAATTACTTCATCTGTAGATAACCAACGTTCTAATAATTGCGACTGAAATTCAGTATAATCTCTTACACCGCTATTCAATTTTGGATATTTTATATCTGCGGAAAGAAAGTGTAACGCATGTCCAAATTCATGGAAAAATGTTTCAGCATCATCCCAACTTACAAGGGTAGGTTCTCCTTTAGCTGGTTTTACAAAATTTGAATTATTAGAGGCCAAAACAGGTTTATTTCCCATTAATTCGTTAGTACTACGATATGTCGTAGCCCAAGCACCAGAGCGCTTACCGGGACGAGCGTAAGGATCTAAATACCACAATCCAATTACTTCTCCATTTGATTTATCGTTTACCTCGTAAACCGTGACATCTGGATGAAAAACAGATACATAACTGGTGTCTACCGGCGTGAAATCGAAATTAAATAGTTCTCCCGCTACATAAAAAATTGCTTTTTTAAGATTGTCGAGTTGCAGGTATTGTTTTACTTCTTCGCTATCAAGATCGTATTTTTCTTTTCTCACTTTTTCCATGTAATAACGATAATCCCATGGCTCTATAGTAATGTCTTTGCCTTCCTTTTTGGCAAATTCCTGCATATCTTTTACTTCCTCTTCTACACGACCTAAAGCAGCAGGCCAAACGGCTTCCATTAATTCCATCGCTTTTTTAGGTGTTTTTGCCATGCGATCCTGCAAACGCCATTGTGCATAATTATCATAACCTAAAAGGGCAATACGCTCGTCGCGAAGTTTAAGAATTTCCTTGATCACCTTGTTATTATCAAACTCATCGCCATTATTCCCGCGGGAGTAGTAGGTGCGCCAAACTTTCTCTCTAAGTTTCCGATTGTCTGAATAGATTAAGAAAGGATCCATCGACGATCGGGTATTGGTTACTGCATATTCGCCTTTATGATCTCTTTCTTTGGCAGCGCTGGCGGCAGATTTTACATAACTTTCTGGCAATCCGCTAAGCTGAGTGCTGTCTAGATAAGTAACATAACCTTCCTCGTCGGCTAAGACGTTATTAGAGAATTGAGTGTATAATTCAGATAACTCTTTGTTGATTTCAGCATAACGCTTTTTATCTTCTTCGGAAAGATTGGCGCCTTCCATTTCAAACTCCTTGTAAATAAGGTCGATGGTTCGTTGCTCAGCTGAATCTAATTTCGTTTCCTGAGATTGGTCATAAACCGATTTAATTCTTTTAAAAAGCGCTTCATTTTGTGAAATCTTAGAACTGTATTCAGAGATTTTTGGAGATAACTCGGTCTGGATTTCTCTAAATTCAGGCGAAGACAAATTACTACTGAAGATTCCGTAGTAAGTAAACGCGCGATCTAGCGCTTCTCCAGATTTTTCAAACGGAATAATCGTATTTTCAAAAGTTGGTGCTTCAGGATTATTAGCAATACTGTCAATTTCTTCAAGATGCTGTTGCATCCCTTCTAAAATTGCAGGTTTCAGCATTTCGACTTTCATTTTATTAAATGCCGGTACACCTTGATAAGGGCCAGTCCATTCAGCAAGAATGGTATTATTTTTCATAGAATCTTCGTTCATTTTGGAATCATTTTTACAAGCAGCAAACAATACGATAGCTGCTATTCCTAAGCTATTTCTAATTTTTCTTTTCATAAATTTATGTGAGCGATTTTGGATTCTGAAATATACAAAGACTCTTAGTTCTAGTGAACCCTAACCTCAAGAAACATCTACTTAATTTTTGAATGATAAGCAGAGGATCTTTTCAATTTGTTGAAGAATTTAGTGTCGAATTCAGATTGTAAAACTAAGGCCGGAAGTGTATTTTTTAGAAGTGCTAAAAAGAGAAAAAGAATCTATAATCTTGAATATAGCACATAATATTGGTCATTATTTGATGGCTTTTTAAAAACACTTATTCATGATGGTGATGCTCATGTTCATTTTCTTTTTGCAGTAGATCACAACTTTCAGTATCCATTTCAGTCTCTATGGTATAATGATCAAAATGATAGTCTTTAAGGATGTGTTTCACTTGTTTTTTTAGATGAAGCAAATCTGTAAAACTATTGATATTTTTTAATTTGAGGTGAGCTGTAAAAACATGACTTTCTCCTTCTAGCGACCAAATATGCATATGATGCAAAGATTCAATATTCTGAACTTTTAAAATATCATCTTCGATCCTTTGAGGGTCAATATCATCGGGTACACCTTGTAGAAAAATAAATAAGGTTTCTTTTAAGCGTAATATTACGTTATAAAGAATATATAGCGTAATTAGAATTGAGAGTGCGGGATCTAAATATTCGTTATCGGTAAAGTTAAGAACTATGGCAACGATTAGCACTGCTACCCAACCTAAAACATCTTCCACAAGATGCCAGGATACCGTTTTTTCATTTAAACTATTACCGCCACTTAATTTCCACGCAGCATAACCGTTCACTAAAACGCCAATAATTGCAAAGACGATCATTCCTTGCGCATCTGAAGGCTGAGGATCGAACAAACGGCCAACCGCTTCAGAAATTACATAAATAGAACCTGCAATTAGAACGATACTATTAATTAATGCTCCTAATAACGAAAATCGCTTGTAACCAAAACTGTATTTATTATCGGCTTGCTTTTTAGATTTTTTATCAAGATACCATGCTGTGCCTAAAGACAAACTATCACCAAGATCATGAACCGCATCTGAAATTATGGCGATACTATTTACATAAAATCCTCCAAAAAATTCTAAAACTGTAAATCCTAAGTTTAGGAAAAAAGCAATCTTAAGATTTTTACCTGATTGGTTGTGGTGATGATGGTGGTGGTGTGACATATGATAAAACTACACTAGGATTTTTGCAATCCTAGTGCAATTTAAATTATAGTTTCTTAATTATCGCAATAACATCTTCTTCGCCTAGTTCTGCTTCAGCATCACTAAATGTTTTATAGGCCGCATTGCCTAAAGGTTTATTAAATCCACTTTGTTGAGCAAGTCTAAGATCTTTAGTGAGATGGGCAAGAGTAAAGGCTGCTTCGAAATTTTCTTTCATAGCAGATTCTCCTTTCATCTTACCAAAAGTACTTCCCAATGCACTATTATTAATGATATCCATTAAATCTGCAGTCTCAACATTTTTAGTTTTTGAAAACTGGATAATCTCGGCTAGACCCTGGGTTACAATTCCCAGATAGGTGTTTACAGCTAATTTTGCTGAATTTCCGACACCATTTTCACCTACGTAAATTGCTTTTTTAGAATAAGATTTTAATAAGGATGCTGTTTTTTCGAATATCTCCTTCGAACCACCAACGATACTTACAAGCGTCATTTCTTCTGCCTGTTTTACACTTCCTGAAACGGGAGCATCCAGATAAAACCCTCCTTTTACTTCGATTTGTTTCGAAATTTCTACACTTACTTCAGGAGCAATAGTGCTTGCGTTAATAAAGATCTTATTAGCGATTTCCGAAGAAAGAATTCCATCTGCCTGATTAAAAACGTCTTTTACAGCATCATTATCAGAAACCATAATAAAAATCACTTCAGTTTCGTCTACCAACTCTTTGATGCTTTCTGCAGAGGTAGCGCCTTCAGTTTCTAATTTTTTATTTTTTTCTGAAGATCTATTATAAACACGAACCGGATAGCCGGCTTTAAGAACCTGCTTGGCCATGGGAACTCCCATTTTGCCTAAGCCAATCCAACCTATTTTAAATTTTTTTGTATCCATAATTAATAATTTCTACGTTCCATATCAATATTATATACAAATGCGCGATATTTTAAAAGCGCTACGAAGACTCCGCCTCCTATACAGTTTCCTATTAAAGCAAAAGATTGAAATTTAAGGTAATCAAGAAATACAATTTTAGAAGACACTAACATCCCTGCAAAAACCTCTACACTTCCAATAATGCTGTGATGCAAGCCCGTAAAAGACATTGTTGCAGTTACGATGAAAATTAAAATAATACGGCTCATACCATCACGCGAGGAAGTGATTAACCAGGAAAGTAGTCCCATTAACCAACCCGCCAATATTGCACTAATAAAAATTACAATTCCGTTATAATCTGTAACATGTTCTGCAATCTTCTCGATGGCAGAATGCTCAAAAATTTCGAGTTTAGGACCTATCCAAACCATGATAATGGCCATAATATAGCCTCCTAAAAGATTCCCAGAGATCACTATACCCCAAATTTTAAATAGACTTCTAACACTTCTTTTGTTGTTTAAAACAGGTAGAGTTAATAGCGAAGTTTGCTCGGTGAATAAAATAGACTGTCCTAAAATCACCAATATGAATCCTACCGGATAAACCAGCGCCATAAGCTTGTAGACGGTACTTTCTGATACACTTTCGATAAAAAAAGAATATAAACTACATAATAACAGATAACTAAAACCAATTTCTAAACCGGCAGTTATTGAGCTTAGCAGAATACTACGAGGATTACGATTGTATGTTTCCTGGCCTTCAATGATTTGTTGCTTTAAAATCTCACCATGGGATTTTGTGCTGTCACCCGAGACCGATGTAGAATCCTTTAGCTCCTTATCAATGTTCTCCTGTATCTTTTCCTGCTCTTTATTTTTCTCTTGCTCTTCTTTTTCTTTTATCTTTTCTTCTTGGGAGTCTTCTTTTTTCATATTTTTCATTTAGCATAGAGACATCTGCCATATTTAAAAAATGCCTAGCAGCTGTATAGTTTGCGAAATTAAGTATTTGCCGTGTTAGTTTCTTGGGAATGCGCTTTCTTAAAGAATTATTTAACACAGATAGCACAATTTCTAGCTTGTTTTCTCTTGAATAGGTTTTTTTATTAGGCAAACTGACCTTGAATTATATTGAAAGCTCAATTTTAGATTAATTTTTGTAAGAAAATTCTTAATTTTTTTTCATCACGTAGTTATCATTTTAGAATACTTATTGAAGTTTTATTTTTTCTGAATCCAACCTTATTGTAATTGATTTACAAAAGTTAAATATTTTGTGAAATTATCTGATTTACTGAGAGATAATAAATTAAAAAATCGGTTGGTTATTTAAAATAATGGTCTGGAAATTTAAATATCAAAAAGGAATAGCTCCTATTATGATCTATAAAAATGTTATTTTTTTATAGATTTTAGCTTTTCTATCTCCAAAAACGAATATTATTGTAAATTAGAAGAGGATGTAACTCCTATTTATCCGGTGAAGTGTAAAATACTTAATACAGTATAATCTTATATGTCATTAAATTTTAAAAATCTACAGTCTAATTTTGAAAAATTAGTTGCACAAAATCCAAACCTGTTAAGTTGGTTTGGAGAGCACATTTTCGAATGCATTTGGTTTGTAGATGGCTCAGATAATACTATCTGGGGAAATTCTGAAATGGTGCCAAGCAATAAAAAGGTGCTCGATTTCGATAATATTTGCCGATTAAAAAGTAAGGATACAGATTTTTGCCAGTTTACAGAACGCTTTATTACATCCGATAAAAAAGAGGATCACATCGATTTCTATAGTTCAAAAACTGAAACCAAAAAATGGCGATTTCATTTTAAAAAATTGCGGTGTAGCTTAGATAATGATGAATCTGATTATGTTTTTATTTTACAACAATATATTCCCTTTAAAGAAGAGTATTTAAGTCTTCACGACGAAAATAGCTACCTAAAGAAGTTAAAAGAGGTTTACGATAAAACTAATGAAATCGCTAGAGTAGGAGGATGGATGGTCGATCTTATAAACGAAAATGTTTTTTGGACTAAGGTCACACATGATATTCACGAAGTGAAAGATGGATATGTCCCCACTTTGGAAGGCGGTATAGGTTTTTATAAAGAAGGTGAAAATAGAGAACGGATTAACCGAGTATTTGGCAAAGCTATAGAAGAAGGAGGTTCTTTTATCGATGATTTTCAGATTATAACAGCCAAAGGGAATGAGATTTGGGTGAAAGTTTTTGGCAGCGCTGAAAAGGAAGCAGGAAAAACTGTTAGAGTATATGGTGTATTTCAGGATATTACAAAGCAGAAAAATCAAGATGCTGAATTGCTTCTATCCCAATCAAGATTCAAGAATATTTTTGATGCCTCTCCTTTAGGTATAATATTGGTTAAACCAGAAAATAATGAAGTTACTCATGTAAATTCTGCTGCTTTAAATATTTTTGGTTTACAGGATTTGCCATTAGAAGAAGTTTATAAAAGATCACTAGCGGACGTTATCTATGAAGATGATTATGATTCAGCTTTCACCCAAAGGAAGAAATTGCTTTTAGGGGAGTTCGATAATTATAAAAATGAGTGCAGGTTTTACAGGAAAGACGGTAGCCTATTTTGGGCACAAATCCATACTTCTATTTTAAGAGCAGATGATGGTTCCCCCAGATTAATAATTACTCAGGTTGAAGATATAAATGCCAGGAAAGAACTTGAAGCCAAATCCTATAAAAATGCTTCACAGTTTAAAAGTGCTTTCGATTATTCTCCAAACGGAATGGCTTTGGTCGATCTAGATGGCCAATGGATCAATGTGAATCGTAATCTTAGTAAGATGATTGGTTATTCCAAAGACGAATTAATGCAAATGTCTTTTATGGATGTTACCTATCCAGAAGATTTAAACAAAGATATTGGCCTACTGGAAAAGCTACTAAAATCAGAGATCCAGACTTACAATATAGAAAAAAGATATATCCATAAAGACGGAAGTTTAATTTGGGGGTTACTAACAGTCTCTTTACAGAAAGACGAGTATGGTAAGCCATTATACTTTATATCTCAGATAAATGATATCACAGCTAAAAAACAAGCTCAGGATAACATTAATATGGCGTTTAGGGATATGCAAAATTTAATGGATGCCACCACTCAAGTATCCATAATTGAAACGGATACCAATGGCTTAATAAAAAAATTTAATCGAGGAGCTGAAAACTTTTTTGACTATAGCGCAGAGGATATTATTAACAAAGAAAAGATTTTTATTCTACACGATCCAAACGAAGTTGAAGAGCGAGGAATAGAACTAACTGAAAAATATAATAGAGAAATAAAGGGATTTGATATATTTATTACGGGTCCTAAGATAAAAGATTACGAGTCGCTCGAGTGGACTTATATTAGAAAAAACGGAGAACGTTTCCCAGTACAGCTTGTTATAACCGCCATAAAAAACTCTGAAGGTGAAATTAGTGGTTATGTTGGGGTCGCTACAGATATCTCTAAGCTTAAAAATATTCAGGAAGAATTGAAACAAAGTGAACAGCGCTGGCAATTTGCTTTAGAAGGCTCTGGCGATGGTATTTGGGATTGGGAGATAGATAGCAATACGCAATTCTTATCAAAGCGTGCAAAAAATATGCTTGGTTTCGAGGAACACGAAGATCTTTCTGATGCAGAAAAGTGGGATACACGAATTCATCCTGATGATCGCGAAAAATCTGAAAAAGCATTGCGAGACTATTTTGATGGTGTGACATCTGTATATCATATAGAAAAAAGAGTAAGAGATAAAAGTGGCAAGTATAGATGGATATTAGATCGCGGTAAAATTATAGAATGGACCGAGGATAATTCTCCATTACGAATGATTGGTACGCAAAGCGATATCACCGATCGAAAAATAGCGGAACGCAGAATTAAAAGAAACGAAGCCCGATTTAGATCATTATACGAGCTCTCACCAGTTGGTATAGGTTTGATTGATCTGAAGACAGGAAAGTTTGTTGATGCTAATAATTCTTTATTAAAATCTTCAGGATATACTAAAAAAGAGTTTGTTGGATTGCCAGCTGAAAAGATAACACCAAAGGAATATGCAGATCTGGTTAAAGATAAGTTCGAAAAAATTGCATTAAATGGGAAGGTAGCGCCTTTTGAGAAAGACTTTATTAAAAAAGATGGTACAGTTTATCCTGCATTGGTAAACGGGGCTAAAATTAAAGATGCCGATGGAAGCGATATTATACTAACAACTATCCAGGATATTACGCAGCGAAAAGAAATGGAAAATACCTTGGTAGATGCCAAACTGAAAGCTGAAGCTGCTAGTAAATCTAAATCGGAGTTTCTAGCTAATATGAGTCATGAAATTAGAACACCTTTAAACGGCGTAATTGGTTTTACTGACTTGTTGATGAAAACTGAATTGAATGACAGCCAGAAACAGTACATGGAAACGGTATATAATTCAGCAAATACATTGTTGGATTTAATCAATGATATTCTTGATTTTTCTAAGATTGAAGCCGGGAAACTAGAACTGAATGTAGAGAAAGTAAATCTCATCGAATTATGCGGTCAAACGGTAGATGTAGTAAAACATAAAGCTCACGAAAAAGGTTTGGAAGTGCTGCTTAATATTAGTCCTGATGTTGATCGATTTATATTTGGAGATCCCGTTAGAATTCGACAAATTTTGATTAATCTTTTAGGTAATGCTGTAAAATTTACCAGCAATGGTGAGATCGAATTGAGAATCGAAGCAGATGAAAAAAATCAGGATAATAAGCGAACCTATAAGTTTTATGTTCGAGATACAGGGATAGGAATTGCACCGCAAAATCTTCAGAAAATTTTTAAAGCTTTTGATCAGGAGGATGCCAGTACAACCCGTAAATACGGAGGTACGGGATTAGGTTTAACCATCTCTAATAAATTATTAGGTTTAATGGATAGCCGACTTAACCTAGATAGTGAATTAGGCGTAGGAAGTACGTTCTCTTTTAAAGTAGATTTTGAATCTGAAGCAGGAGGATCGCTTTTGAAAACTAATCTCGACAAAATTAAAAATGTTTTGGTTGTAGATGACAATACTAACAACCAGTTGATACTTCAGGAGATGTTAGCGATTGAAGCTATAGACTGTAAAGTTGTTTCTAATGCGATAGAAGCACTTACTGTACTGGAGAAAGAAAATAACTATCAATTGGCTATTATCGATTATAATATGCCTTACATGACGGGGATAGAGCTAATCACGCATGTAAGAAATGAACTTAAAATAAATTCAGAATGCTTACCAATAATATTATTGCATAGCTCTGCAGAAGAGGAAAAACTTAGCAAACGTTGTAAAGAACTAGATGTCCAGTTTAATAGTACTAAACCTATTAAAATTGGTCAATTATACAATATGCTAAATCAGATTGAAGCTCCGATTAAGGATACTGTAGAAAATCAGAAAGAGCTTGAAGGAGAAAAGAATTTTGAAGATAAATTCAGAATTTTAATTGCAGAGGATAATCCCGTGAACACATTTCTCGCAAAAACGATCTTAAAAAAAGCAATACCTAATGCTGAGATATTTGAAGTTGAAAATGGTCTCGATGCGGTTTCATTTTATAAGGTAAATCAAATAGATATCATTTTTATGGATATCCAAATGCCGATGATGAGCGGCTTCGAAGCTTCACAAGAGATTAGAAAAATAGAGGAAGAAAGAAATAATGCTAGTCATATCCCAATTATTGCGCTAACCGCACGAACGATTAAAGGAGAAAGAGAAAGATGTCTTGATTCTGGAATGGACGATTATATCACAAAACCAGTAGTTTTTGAAACTATAAAAGCGGTTATAGGTAAATTTTTACTTAGCAAAAACGAAAAGTCTGGCAAAGAAGATGATATCCAGTCTTTTGATAAAGATAAACTTCTCGATAAGTTTGATAATGATCAAAATACCTACGATCAATTAATGGAGATCGTAAAGCAGGGATTAAAGGAATTCCCTGCGCAGTTAAGACGGCAAATAATTAATCGCGATTTAGAGGCGATTAACAAGCTAGGCCATAAGCTAAAGGGTTCCTGCCAAAATTGTTGTTTTTATAAATTAGAGTATCTTTCTACTAGTTTAGAAGAGCTATCTCAATTTAAAGAATCTATTATTTTAAAGTTAGAAGAAAAAATAGAAGCAGAGATTAACAAGCTAAACAATCTAATTTAATTACTTAATTAAGATTTAAAAATTGTTCTTCGCAAGAACAGTTATAGGATATTGAAAAATGAATAAAGGTTTACAAAGTTCAAAATTGATTTTAATTGTACATAAGAATTATGATAGTATTGAATCAATTTATCTTCGTCTAACAAAAGAAGGTTACGATTGCATATATGCTTCGACAGGTTTTGAAGCGATCAAGAAAATAGAGAGTAAAGAAGTATTGGCAGTATTAGTAGAAGAAAATAGTATTCCATTAAATGCCTACCAAACCATTAACTATATCAATTCTGAATTGAATAAAAGCCCATATTGTGTCGTCTTGCAAGATTCAGCTAACCCTCACAAATTGGATTCTCAGGCCAATATAGCGATAGATCGCTACTTTGTATTGGGAGAAGAAATTGAGGTACTGTTAAAGGATATTGGTATAGGTAAGCAATTAAATATTGATAGCTGTTGCTATTCTATAGGTTATCTAAAAGAGGTGTCAGGTAATAATCCGCAATTTATAGAAGAATCTTTGCAACTTTTCTTAAATTCTGTTGTGAATGATATTGAAGCATTGTATATTCAATCGAAAATAAATGCTTTTGAAGAAATTCGTCAAATCGCACATAAAATAAAACCATCTTTTTCAATGGTTGAAAATCATAAAGGTGTAGAGCTTTGTGATCAAATAACTTATGAGGCGGAAGATGATGATTTGGAGAAAGTGATTGAGCAATTACATGCTGAATTTTTGAAGATTCAGAAGTCTATTAAAAAGGATTACCCCAACCTAAACCCACATGGATGAAGAAGATTTTAGTTATTGAAGACAACTTAATGGTCATTAAATCTCTTCAATTTAAGCTTACCAAAGATGGGTATGATGTGATCATCGCACCCGACGGAAGAGAAGCTATGAAACTTTTAAAAGATGATACATACGATCTTATTTTAACAGATCTTAATCTTCCATTTGTCACAGGAAACGAGCTTATTGCTTATGTGAAAGAAAATTTGCCAGCGGTACCTATAATTGTATTATCAACATCAACTCAGGAAAATATTATTATGGACGCGTTTAATATGGGCGTGGAAGATTTTATAACAAAACCATTTAGCCCAAACGAACTATCTTTAAGAGTAAAACGTCTTCTTTCCTAATATTATGTAGGTAGTTGCAAGGTAATTGCTTTGTGATCTTTTCATTTATGGCAGTTATTCAATTTATAGATCTTCAATGGATTTTTCGGTATTTTCCCGATGGTCTTCCCTTTGTGATAAAGGTCAATATTTTGATGACTTTCATTTTTCTGATTTTCACCATCATCTTTGTAGGTTTCATTTTACTCCTTCGTTTATATAAAAACTTTAGAGTAAGTAAGAAAAAAGCGCAACAATTATTGCTTCAGGATATTCTCAACTCTTATTTATTCGATGAAGAATTTAATCATAGAATAGAGTTAGATCATTTCGAGCAAAAGTATTTAAGTTCTTCCTTAGAGATTAAGGTGGCTATTAAAGAAATTCTTCTTTTTCACAGCAATATTAAAGGAGAATCTGCGGAACAGCTTCGCGAACTCTTTATCAAATGGAAGCTGGACAAGTTTTGTATAAAGCAGCTATCTCGCGGGGCTTGGTATACCAAATCCAGAGCGATTTATAGTCTTTCAGAAATGCTTATTGATATCGAGCTCCAAACCATAAAACCCTTGCTAAATCATAAAAAAGATGAGGTTAGACAGCAAGCACAATTATATTTTATTAAGCTTGCAGAAAAAGAACCGCTATTATTTATGGATCATCTTAAAAAACCTCTGACGATTTGGGAAGAAATTTACATTGAAGATGCTTTAAGAAACGAATATCATGGAGAGATCCCCGATTTTTCTAAATGGTTAAATTCAGGTCTCGACAGTGTTGTAGAATTTGCAATTAGAATGATTGCAAAATTTAATCAATTTGAAAATATTCCCGCACTTTTGCCATTATTAGATCATGATGCTGAAAGTGTTAGAAAAGAAGCCATCAGATGTTTTTATACTTTAGAATACATAGAAGTAGTTGATCTGTTGCTCGAAAAGTTTAAAGATGAAAGCCATTCTGTAAAAAAGACTATCTTAGAAGCGATAAAACGATTGGGAAATTACGATAATTTACTTCAGGTAGCAGATAAAATTGGGGATTCTGAATGGGAACTCAAAATAATATATTACAATCTATTAGAATATTTTAAACCTGAAGAAAAAAAGAATATTTACAATCTATACGAAGAAGAAAAAGCAAGATTGCTCTAAATGAATATTACTTTCGATGACATTGCAGACATCGCCAGCTGGCTTTTTTTGGTCTACGGTATTCTTATAAGTCTGGGTTATCTTTTTTCAGCGGTATTTTCTATTTTCGAAATTAGAGATTATAAACGTTCTAATAATTATGAAGATGAAATTGCATTGCTTCAGGCTTCAGAATTACCTTCGGTATCCATTTTAGCACCTGCTTATAATGAAGGGCTCAATATAGTAGAAAACGTAAGATCGCTTTTAACAATTAACTATCCCAGCTTCGAAATTGTTATAATAAATGATGGAAGCAAAGATGATACTCTCCAACGTTTAAAAGATGAATACGACCTTGAAAAACAGGACTACTTTTTCCATTATTACATAAAAAGTAAAACTATAAGAGGTGTATATAAATCTAAAAATACAGCGTTCAAAAATTTATTGGTCATCGATAAAGAGAATGGGGGGAAAGCAGACGCTTTAAATACTGGTATCAATGTTTGTTCTTACGATATGATATGTTGTATCGATGTAGACTGCATTTTGGAACATGATGCGATGCTGAAACTTGTAAAACCTTTTTTAAATAATAGTAAAAAGGTGATCGCGTCGGGAGGAGTAATTAGAGTTGCTAATGATTGTGTGATTGAAGACGGTAGGATTATCGATGTTCGCTTACCCAATAAATTTGTAGCCAGAGTGCAGGTTATAGAATATTTTAGAGCATTTTTAATGGGACGTATGGCATGGTCTCGGGTGGATGGTTTGTTACTTATTTCTGGTGCTTTTGGGATGTTCGATAAACAACTAGCGATAGAAGCTGGTGGTTATAATCATAATACGGTAGGCGAAGACATGGAGCTTCTGGTTCGTATGCGACGAATGATGCGAGAAAAGAAAATACCTTATAAAGTGGGTTTTGTTCCAGATCCTCTATGCTGGACAGAGGTTCCGCAAAGTTGGGAAATATTAAAACGCCAGCGTAATCGTTGGACGCGTGGTACCGCTGAAACACTAATGATTCATAAAAAGATGATTTTTAATCCTAAATATGGCGTTCTGGGATTACTTTCTACGCCATTTTGGTTATTTTTTGAATGGATGGCTCCATTAATAGAATTTTCAGGAACGATCTTTTTTTTACTGCTATTGTGGTTCGGATTAATTAGCTGGAACTTTTTCTTAACCTTTCTTGGTGTCGTTTATGCTTTTGCAGTTTTATTCTCGGTAACTGCTTTGTTTTTTGAAGAATATAGTTTTCAGCAATACAAAAAGCCGAAATACATTTTTCAATTAATTGGTACTGCTTTTCTAGAACCTTTAATTTATCATCCTTTTGTAATGTGGGCCGCCGTTCGCGGAAATTGGGATTTGATTATTGGCAAAAAAAGTTGGGGCGAAATGACTAGAGCCGGACTTTCCAACGCCGGTAAAAAGAAAGATTAAAATCCGCTAATCATATCTTCAAAACCTTTTTTATCTTCAATTTTGGTTTTTTTCCCTTTAGTAGCAATATAATTCTCTTTCTTCAGTTCAGCTACCAATCGAATACAACTTTCTGTTGCGGTACCCACAACATTTGCAAGATCTTCTCTGGTAAGATTTACCGCTAAAAAGCCTTCATCATCAGTTCCAAAATTAGCTTCAAGATATAATAAAGCTTCAGCTATTCGCTGTTTTACATTGTGCTGAGACATATTCACAATAAAATTATCTGATTCCCTAAGGTCTGATGCCATCACTTTTAATAAGTTTCTGGTGAACTCAGGATTCTCATTTATCTTATCGATAATTAATTGTTTTGGGATATAACACATCGAAGTATCATTCAACGCAGTAGCACTAAGATTAGTTTGTTCATCTGAAACTACCGAGCGTTGCCCCAAAATTTCTCCTTTTTTAGCGATTTTAACAATTTGATGTTTGCCATTTTCACTAAGCTTAGATAATTTAGAAGCGCCATCTCTAACACAAAAAACACCGCTTAACTTTTCTCCTTCATTAAAAATCTGATCTCCTTTTTTAAATTCTCGAGAAACTTTATTGTCAGAGATCGTTTTTAATTCTTCTTTACTGAACGCTTTTAATGCATTAAACTGTCTAACAATACAATTTTCACATCTAGTTTTTTCAGGGGTTTTCATAAGAAAGCGATCAGTTTTTGGTTGAAATAATTTTATTACTGCAAAGGTAATGATTTATACCAACTGACATTTATCATATTTTAATTTCTATTAGTAAGCAATCTTTGCAATACGATTAAGTTTTGCAAAATTATGAAATCATGTTACCACTGTGGTGAAGCTTGCAAAAGTGACGCTCTTGTTTTCGATAATAAGGATTTTTGCTGTAACGGCTGTAAAACGGTCTACGAGATTTTAAGCAGCAACGATCTTGATTATTATTATCAATTAGATGATCGGCCAGGAATTTCTCCCAAAACTCAATCTGGTAAATTCGATTTTCTCAGAAATGAAGAGATTACCGAAAAACTGCTGGAGTTTAAAAGCGAGCAGGTTTGTATCATCAATCTTCTAATTCCAGAAATTCATTGTAGTTCATGTATTTGGGTTTTGGAGCATCTTTCAAAATTACATTCTGGTGTGAAAAATGCACAGGTTAATTTTCCTGAAAAAACAGTCCGAATTCATTTCTCTTCAGAAAAAATTAGTCTTCATCAGCTCATAATGCTTTTGTGTAATCTTGGCTACGAACCCTATATTTCACTTTCTGACGGAGATAAAAAAGAACGTAAAATTGATCGAAGCTTAATTTATAAACTTGGTGTTGCAGGTTTTGCTTTTGGAAATGTGATGTTTTTATCTTTTCCGGAGTATTTTGAAGTTAAAGAATTTTGGCTCGACCAGTTTAAATATGTGTTTCGCTGGCTAATGTTTGCATTTAGTATTCCTGTAGTTTTTTATTCTGCCAGTGGCTATTTTGTATCGGCTTTTAAAGGACTAAAATCGGGAATTTTAAATATAGATGTACCAATAGCTCTAGGGATAACGGTATTATTTATAAGAAGTGCGTTTGAAGTTTTCTTCGATCTTGGTACTGGTTTTTTTGATAGTCTTACAGGTTTGGTTTTCTTTCTTTTGTTGGGAAGGTTTTTTCAGCAAAAAACTTATTCTTATCTCTCATTCGAGCGAGATTATAAATCCTATTTCCCAATCGGAGTTACGAGAATTAATCATCCAAATACCGAAAATCAAAATGAAGAGCAGGTAGAAGTTTATAAGCTTCGAAAAGGAGATGAGATCCTTATTCGGAATAATGAATTAATTCCGGTCGATGCCAAATTAGTAGATGGTGAGGCGCTTATCGATTATAGCTTTGTAACAGGAGAGGCTATTCCTGTAACTATCAATAAAGGAGAAAAAATTTATGCCGGCGGAAAACAAACTGCAGGTTTGCTACAAGTTGAAGTTATCAAAGCGGTAGAGCAATCTTACCTAACCCAATTATGGAATAATGAAGTTTTCGATAAAGATTTTAAAAGCTCCTTTCAGGATTTAACCAATAAGATTAGCGGGTACTTTACCAAAGCAATTTTAAGTATTTCGATAATAGCTGCGATCGTTTGGTATTTTATTGATTCTTCGATGGTAGCGCAAGTGTTTACAGCCGTTCTAATCATAGCCTGTCCTTGTGCGTTAGCACTTGCAGCACCTTTTACTTTAGGAAATTTACTTCGTGTTTTTGGACAGCAAAAATTCTACTTAAAAGAAGCTAATATTATTGAAAAAATGGCCGATATCGATGCGGTGGTTTTCGATAAGACTGGTACGCTTACTTCAACAAAAAAGAATTTGGTGACTTACGAGGGTATTTCACTTTCTGAAGAAGAAAAATCTTTGCTGAATAGTACGCTTCGAGCTTCCAACCATCCGCTTAGCCGCTCACTTTACGAGATTTTAGAGCAGAACGATATTAAAACCTTAGATCACTTTACTGAAGAAGTAGGGAAAGGAATGGAAGCTGTTTCCAATCAAAATTCGATAAAAGTCGGTGCCTTTAAATATGTTGCTGAAAATACTGAAGCAGCATCAGATCAGCTTAACCAAACTACAGTTCATATTAGTACCAATAATCTATATAAAGGCCGGTATATTTTAAAAAATGAATATCGTAAAGAGATTAAAGAGCTATTTCTAGAACTCGGTAAAGATAAAGACCTGTTTGTCTTGTCTGGTGATAACGATGGTGAGCGCGCCACACTTGAAAAATTACTACCGCTAAGCACCAAAATGAGTTTTAATCAAAAGCCACAAGACAAATTGCAGTTTATAAAAAAACTTCAGCAAGAAGGAAAATCGGTGATGATGATTGGCGATGGCTTAAATGATGCCGGGGCCTTAAAACAGAGTGATGTTGGGATCGTAATTTCAGAAAATATCAATGTTTTTTCACCAGCCTGCGATGCGATTTTAGATGCTTCCGTATTCGGGAAAATTAGTCAGTTTTTTAGTCTTTCAAAAAGTGGTCATAGAATTATAAAAATGAGTTTTCTATTTTCTCTTTTTTATAATCTTATAGGTCTTGGTTTTGCTATTACCGGTCATCTTTCACCGATTGTGGCTGCGATCTTAATGCCGCTAAGTTCTATTAGCATTGTGGCTTTTACTACGATCGCAACGCAGATTTCAGCAAAGAATATTCAAAAAAAACAGGAATAAATAGATCCAAAATCCAATTTCAGCTAAAACCTGATAAATGTCATTTTATCCAAGCCATACTAGCGATAATTTTACAAAAAATTAAGATTCATGAACATCATCTATGTTTTGCTAAGTATTAGCGTAGTGGTAGCCATCGTATTTTTTATTGCCTTTATTATTTCAGTAAAAAATGGGCAATACGATGATACATATACACCATCTGTAAGAATGCTTTTTGAAGATGAGGTTGTAGAAAATAAGGAAACTTCTAAAATCACCGATAAATAATCTTTTATAATCTTATGGAAAAAGAGCAGTTTTATTACGATAATAAGGTCGTAAGGAAATTTATTAATGCGACCATTTTTTGGGGTATAATAGGAATGACTGTGGGGCTCTTACTAGCCTTTATGTTTTTATTTCCTAACGTTACCGACGGTATTTCATGGCTAAGTTTTGGGCGTTTAAGGCCATTGCACACCAATGCCGTAATATTTGCCTTTGTGGGTAATGCCATTTTCGCCGGAGTTTATTATTCTAGTCAGCGTTTGCTTAAAGCTAGAATGTGGAGCGATGCCCTTAGTAATTTTAACTTTTGGGGCTGGCAGGCTATCATCGTAGCAGCAGCCATTACGTTGCCTTTAGGCTACACTACTTCTAAAGAATACGCTGAACTTGAATGGCCTATCGATATTGCAATCGCACTTGTTTGGGTTGCCTTTGGCGCTAACTTGATCGGTACGATTTTTAAACGTCGCCAGCGTCACCTTTATGTAGCCATTTGGTTTTATCTGGCCACTTTTGTAACGGTAGCAGTATTGCATATTGTAAACAGTGTAGAGATTCCGGTAAGTGCTTTAAAAAGTTATTCAGCATACGCCGGTGTTCAGGATGCATTAGTGCAATGGTGGTACGGGCATAATGCGGTTGCATTTTTCTTAACCACACCGTTTTTAGGCTTAATGTACTATTTTGTTCCTAAAGCAGCGAATAGACCAGTATATTCTTATCGATTGTCTATCGTACACTTTTGGTCTTTGATCTTTATTTATATCTGGGCGGGACCTCACCACTTGTTATATTCAGCTTTGCCAGATTGGGCACAAAATCTTGGTGTAGCTTTTTCAATTATGTTATTGGCACCATCTTGGGGAGGAATGATCAATGGATTATTAACCCTTCGTGGAGCCTGGGATAAGGTAAGAACAGATCCTGTTTTAAAATTTATGGTAGTAGCTATTACCGGTTATGGTATGGCAACTTTCGAAGGTCCAATGCTTTCGCTTAAAAATGTAAACGCGATAGCGCATTTTAGTGACTGGGTAATTGCTCACGTTCACGTGGGAGCTTTAGCATGGAATGGTTTCTTAACTTTTGGTATGATCTATTGGTTGGTACCAAGATTATTCAAAACTAAACTATGGTCTACAAAACTGGCAAACGTTCATTTTTGGGTAGGTACGTTAGGTATTATCATGTATGCTTTACCAATGTATGTTGCAGGTTTTGTACAGGCTTCTATGTGGAAACAATTTAATCCTGATGGAACGCTAACTTACGGTAACTTCCTGGAAACTCTTACCGAGATTATTCCAATGTACTGGATGCGTGCGATAGGTGGTAGTTTGTATATTGCTGGTGCCTTTATCGCTTTATACAATGTTGCCAAAACTGCACGCCAGGGAAGCAAAGTTACCGATGAGCTTGTTGAAGCAGCACCATTAACTAAAATAACCAATAAGAGAACGAGCAAAGAAGGTTATCATACGTGGTTAGAAAGAAGACCTGTGCAATTGACCATTTTCGCTACTATCGCAATTTTAATCGGTGGGATGGTACAAATTATACCGTCGCTTATGGTTGATGATTACGTACCGGTAATTTCAAGTGTAAAACCATATACTCCTTTAGAATTAGAGGGTAGAGATCTTTATATACGTGAAGGTTGCGTTAGCTGCCACTCTCAAATGATTCGTCCTTTCCGTAGTGAAGTAGAACGTTATGGAGAATATTCAAAATCTGGAGAATATGTATACGATCATCCTTTCTTATGGGGTAGTAAACGAACTGGTCCCGATCTATTTAGAGTAGGAGGAAAGTATTCTGATAACTGGCATCTAAATCACCTTTATGATCCACAAAGTACCTCGTCAGGTTCTATTATGCCATCATATAAATGGTTACTCAATAGAGAATTGGATAAGTCTTCTACAGAAGATAAAATGGAAGCGATGGTAAGTTTAGGAGTTCCTTATACTCAAGCAGAGATCGAAAGAGCGCAACAATGGATGAGCGAACAGGGTAAAGCAATAGAAGAAAACTTATATAGTGATCCAGATTTTGCGAAAACCTACGAAGCAGATAAAGCTTATGCTAAAGAGAATGATGAAGAATTCGTAGAAATGCGAAATAGAGAAATCGTAGCACTAATTGCGTATCTACAAAGACTGGGAACAGACATCAAAGTTAAGAATGTAGATAAAGATCAGGAAGCAGAAATTATAGGTCAATCTGAAAGCGGATTAGAAGCTGGTGTTCGCTAACTCTCATTCATATTTAAAATTAACTAATAGCAGGTACAATATTAAAATCTAAATCATGCTAAAATTTATAAAAGGAAATCTTGAAAGTATCGATGGCGTAGCAGTCTATCCTATGGTGTCGTTATTGATCTTCTTCATCTTTTTTGTAGGTCTTTTTGCCTGGGTAATTACTGCAAAAAAAGAACATATAAACCAGGTTAGTAACATTCCGCTAGAGGAAGATAATAACGAGCTATCATGAGAAATACGGCATCATATTTAAGAGTTTTAGCAATTACCATTTTCGCGTTTATATTTCTGCAGGTTACTGTAGAGTCTTCAGAAGAATGGGCCTTTATGGAATATCCTGTAATCTGGGCGGTGCTCGGGATTTTAATGGTATTTGGTATTGCTATGGAAGTGGTTCTTGCAAGTATTACATCGGTACTTTTTAGAAGTTTAACTCCGGAAGCTCAACAGCGCTACCTACACCAGCAATCCTTAAAAAAGAAAAACCGATTTGCGAAGCTAAAATCGTTCTGGAAGAAGATGAACGATAGTAAACCGGTTGAAGAGGAAGAAGAAATTATTCTAGATCATAATTATGATGGTATTCAGGAATTAGATAACAATCTTCCGCCATGGTGGTTGTATGGATTTTATGCTTCCATGGTTTTTGCAGCTGTTTATTTGGTAAGATATCATGTTTTTGATGCGCCAGATCAACACGAGGAATATATTGCTGAAGTAGCTTCAGCAAAAAAAGCCATAGAAGAATATAAAAAGACAGCTAAAGATCTTATCGATGTAAATACTGTCGAGCTACTAACTGGTGAAGAAGACATCAAAGCCGGAGCATCGATTTTTGCAGGAAACTGTATAGCATGTCACAAAGAAGATGCCGGAGGAGGTATAGGCCCTAACCTTACTGACGATTACTGGATTTTAGGCGGCGGTATAAAAAATGTTTTCAATACAATTTCTGAAGGTGGGCGCCCCGGTAAAGGAATGGTTTCTTGGAAAACCGATCTAAAACCCGGCGAAATTGCGCAGGTAGCCAGTTATGTGCTCAGTCTGCATGGTAGTACACCAGCCGATCCTAAAGAACCTCAGGGGGATTTATGGATTGATGAAAATGCACCTGTAGACGAAGTTGAAGTGACCAAAGCCGATTCCACTTCAGTAGAAATTATTATGGAAGATGGAGCGGTAGAGATGGATGAAGATGAATAATTAATACAAGCGCCAGTAATTAACTACTGGCGCTATTCAAAATCTTACTTAAGTAAGTATTTGTTATGAGTAATTCCCCCGAAAATAATTTTAGAGATTCTTTAGGTACTGTTAACCAGGAAGGCAAAAGGGAATGGATTTTCCCTAAAAAACCTTCTGGTAAATTTTACAAATATAGAAAGCTGGTAAGTTATGTCTTATTGATATTTCTTTTCTCAGCACCGTTTATCAAAATTAACGGAAATCAATTTTTGCTCTTCAATGTGTTGGAACGTCGTTTCAACTTCTTTGGATATCCTTTTTGGCCGCAGGACTTCTACTTAGTGGTGATCATGATGATTATAGGGGTGGTCTTCGTGATTCTATTTACTGTGGCCTTCGGAAGGATATTTTGCGGATGGATCTGCCCACAGACCATTTTTATGGAGATGGTTTTTAGACGCATCGAATACTGGATAGAAGGCGATCGTGGTAAACAAATGCGCCTTTCTAAACAGCCTTGGAATGCCGAAAAAATTAGAAAAAAAGGACTAAAATGGACTATATTTTTTGTGATTTCATTTTTGATAGCCAACATATTTCTCGCTTATCTTATTGGTAGTGATGTCTTATTGGAATATGTAACAGAAGGTCCTTCAGAAAACTTAAATACCTTTATATCGCTACTAATTTTTACCGGAGTTTTTTATTTTATTTTTGCATGGTTTAGAGAACAAGTATGTGTAATTGTTTGCCCTTACGGCAGGTTACAAGGAACATTGCTGGATAATAAATCGATTCTTGTTGCTTACGATCATAAACGTGGCGAAAAAGAAAAAGGTAGAGCAAAATTTAAAAAGCGTGAAGATCGCGCAGCATCTGGAAAAGGGGATTGTATCGATTGTATGCAATGTGTACATGTTTGTCCTACCGGGATTGATATTCGTAATGGAACCCAGTTAGAGTGTGTAAACTGCACCGCATGTATCGATGCCTGCAACTCTATGATGGAAGCGGTAGACTTACCAAAAGGTTTAATTCGCTATGCTAGTGAAGAAAATATAGAGAAAAAAGTCAAATTTAAATTTACACCAAGATTAAAAGGCTATACCGCAATTTTAGTGATTTTGATAGGAGTTTTAACCGGAATGCTATTTTTAAGAAATGATGTGGAGGCCAGAGTGCTTCGCTTACCAGGTCAGCTTTACGAACACCAGGAAAATAATCGAATCAGTAACGTATTCACTTTTAAACTCGTTAATAAAACTTCAGAAGATATAAATGATGTTCAGCTAAAGCTAATCTCCCATAAAGGTGAAGTTCGTTTAGTTAAAAGTGAAAGTTTAATTGTACCAAAAAGGGGTTTTGCAGAGGGAACACTATTTATCGAAATTCCAGCGGCTTCTTTAAAAGGAGAGAAGGAAAAACTTAAGATTGGTGTTTACAGTAATAAAGAATTAATAGAAACTACCACAACCAATTTCCTTGGTCCACGTAGTTACAGATAAAAAGACAGAATTATGAAATTTAATTGGGGAACAGGACTTGTAATAGGAATGTGCTGCTTTGTAAGCTTTATCTTATTTTTTGTGATTAAAATGAGTACCGATACAAAGTATGAGTATGATCTCGTGGTAGAAGATTACTACGGAAAAGAATTACACTTTCAGCAAGAAATTGATGCTGAAAAAAATCTAAATTTATTTTCTGAAGCGATTACCGGAAACAAAACAACTGATGGCTACACGCTTTATTTTCCGCAAACTTCAGAAGAAATTGAAGGGAATATTCATCTATATCGACCTTCAAATAAAAAACTAGATTTTACGATTCCTTTGAAATTAAACGAAGGGAAAATAGTGATTCCAGACGATCAGTTAGTAGCAGGGCGTTGGGATATTTCCGTAGAAATGACATATCAAGAAAAAGAAATTTTATTTAAAAAATCAATTACATATTAGATGTTTTTCAGTGCATTTTTATTCGGACTTTTAGGTAGTTTTCATTGCATTGGGATGTGTGGTCCCATCGCTTTTCTATTGCCTTTAAGTCGTGATAAAAAACCGCTGATGTTTTTTCAGTTATTTCTTTATCATTTTGGTAGAATATTATCTTATGCTGCTATAGGATCGTTATTCGGACTTTTAGGGAAAGGCTTAAATTTATTCGCAGCACAACAAAAACTATCTATAGGAATTGGAATTTTGATGATTTTAACGGTGATTATTTCCTTCGGAAGTATGAAATTAAATAAAATAGGAACTCCTTTTTTCAGAATTATAAGTCGGCTAAAATCAAAAATAGGAGCCGGTTTAAAGAAGAAATCTCCAGATACGTTTCTTTCAATAGGGATGCTGAATGGATTTTTACCATGCGGACTCGTTTACATGGCGATGCTTGGTGCAATTGCTGAAGCTAATGCCGGTTTTGGAGCTTTATACATGGTTTTTTTCGGTGTTGGAACCATACCATTAATGACGGCGGCTGTAGTGTTGTCGAGTAAACTTTCGGGAAGTATTAAAACCCGAGAAAGAATACGCAAGCTAATACCGATATTCGTTGTTTTAACAGGTCTTTTATTTATTTTGCGTGGTTCTGGTTTAAATATTCCTTATCTCTCTCCTGCGGTGGCTAAAGACAAAGTAGATGCTAAAATTGAGTGTCATGAGCCTTCCCTTTTTTCGGTTAAGTTATAGTTTATTGGCTTTAGATGCAGCAAGTATTGCTTTGGATTTGAAATATAAAATCTTAGAATCAGAACTTGTATAAAGTGTATACCAAAAGCTGAAAGCTAAGTGCGATGAGGTCTAAAAAATAGTAATTTTATGTTAAATAGCAGCTTTGAAGCAAGAACTTAAATCGCATGGGATAACAAAAATGAACATAAAAATCCTAGAACGGTGATCAAACCAATCATGCCATGGGCTTTTTGAAAAGCTTCAGGAATCATCGTTGTAGAGATCATATTCAGTATTGCTCCAGCTGCGATTGCCAGCGTAGCACCATTTACTGCGGGAGGAAATTCACTAAATAAAGAATAGCCTAAAATCGATGCAATTGAAGATAGAATTGCGATACCAATCCAGATCCCGAAAATAAAAACTTTTGATCGTCCTGCTTTCTTCATTCCAGAAGAGCTGGATAAACCTTCCGGTAGATTGGAAATGAAAATGGCGATAACCGTAGCAATACTTACCGCACCACCTTCTAAAATACTGATGCCTATGGCAATTGACTCTGGAATTCCATCTAATAGGGCGCCTAGCGCTATTGCTACACCGCTACCTTCTTTTTCTTCTTCAGACGATTGTTGCGACTGCGAGCGTTTACGATGTTTAGCTCCGCTTTTTTCTAATACTGAATTTGCGAAATAGTAAATAAGAGCGCCACCAATAAAACCTATCGAACTAGGGAGTAATCCACTTTGATTATAAGCTTCGTCCATAAGCTCTAACGATAGGGCAGAAATTAGTACTCCCGCACCAAAGGCCATAACTATGGCAATCGTTTTTTGCTTCAGGTTGAAAAAATAACCAATTATTGATCCTAGGATTAATGCGCTACCAGAAAATAGTCCCCATAATCCTGCCTGTATCCATGTAGGCATAGTCTATAGAAATTTGGTATAAAAATAAGGATTTTTAAAAAAGAGTAGGTATCTGGTTATTCTATTTTCAGTAAAAAGAAAAAAGGCTTTCCGCAACAACTTGCCTACCTGCCTCTCAGAAAATCCCCGAAATCTTATGGAGCAGTGTATAGTTGTATTAGAAAGCCTTATTAAAAAGAAGACAGAATTTAAATTGTCATAGAAAAGAGTTTAATATCAGGTTTTTTACGTTGTAATCTTAAGTCGAAGGCCATGCAGACATTACGAACAAAAGCTCTTCCTTTTTCTGTAATTTCAATTTTGCTATTCAGGATTTTTAAGAGTCCGTCCTCCTGCATTTCTGCTAATTTTATAATCACATCGGGGAGTTCAGGAAAATACATGTGTTGATCTTCCCAGCTTGTCTCGAATTTGCACATTAGGTTAAGAATGTGACGTCTTATAGTAAGGTCTTCGGGACTTAAAATATGACCGCGATAGATGGGGAAAATACCACCTTCTACCAGGCTTTTATATTCTTCAATATTTTTGGTGTTTTGCCCAAAAGCGTACCAGGAATCTCCAATCGCAGATACACCTAAACCTATCATCAGTTGAGTTGTTTCGGTTGTATATCCCATAAAGTTTCGGTGAATATGCTTCTGCTGTAATCCACGAGCTAATTCGTCTTCCGGCAGCGCAAAATGATCCATTCCTATTTCTACATAACCAGCTTCCAGCAGCATTTTTTTGCCCAGTTCAAACTGTTTCTTTTTTTCTTCAGGAGAAGGTAGATCTTCATCTTTAAATCCACGTTGGCCATTTCCTTTAATCCAAGGGACATGTGCATAGCTATAGAAGGCAATGCGCTCTGGCATTAATTTTTTAGTAAGATTAATCGTATTCTCGATATCTTTGGTAGTTTGGAAAGGCAAACCGAAAATAATGTCGTGACCAACTGAAGTAAAACCACTTTCTCTAGCCAGTGTTGTTACTTTTTGAACATTCTCAAATGGTTGAACGCGGTTTATTGCTTTTTGAACGCTTAAGTTGTAATCCTGAACGCCGTAACTAACTCTTGAAAAACCAAGATTCGATAAAACCTGAAGGTGATTTTTTGTGGTGTTATTTGGATGACCTTCAAAACTCAGTTTAGCACTGGCTCTTTCAGCAGGATCTTTAAATAAACCTTCTAAAAGTAATTGTAAGTTTTCCGAAGAAAAAAATGTTGGCGTACCGCCCCCAAGATGTAATTCAGAAATTTTAGGTGTTTCTTCAAAAAGCGAAACATACAAATCCCATTCTATTAGAAGCGATTTTATATAAGGAATTTCAACCAGATGATTTTTGGTAATCCTTTTATTGCAGCCACAAAAGGTACACATGCTTTCGCAATAGGGAAGATGTATGTAGAGGCTAATCCCGTTTTGTTTACTTTCTACATAACTTCTTTTTAGGCATTCTTTCCATTCTTTTAAAGAAAAGGAAGTATCATCCCAATATGGTACGGTAGGATAGCTTGTGTACCTTGGACCGGCTACGTTATATTTATTTACCAAAGACTGCATAATTATATGCTATTTCCTATAATTAGTAAGATATTTATCAAAACGCTCGATGTGAATAAGTGAAAAACAACAGATGGTTTTTGCACTGTCAATATTGATGCGTTGTGAGCACTACATATAGCAACACTAATAAAAACTAAAAACATTTGGAAAAGCTCATGACCATGTTGTAAAGTGGTCATAATTGCAATTCCTCCCAAACATGTTGAAACAATCATTCCTATGGCTGAATACCCTAAGAAATTCTGACTAAATTCTTCGTTTAATTTTGCATAAAGTGTCATAACTAAGAGGATTTAAATTATACACCAAAATTACCGCAGAAGGAGAGCATAAAATATGATATTTGTCAGGTTGAATTATTTTTCCTCAATTTCTCGAAAATTATTTCTGAGATCATTAATTTAAATGATTCCTTTTTAAGCAATTGGAGATGAATATTGGGATTATTCTATTTCAATTTTAGATATTTGCGTTTTTTAATAGAAGCATGGAAATAAAACACAAACAGCGCATCGCATTAAGTATATGTTTTTTTATCAGTGGAATTTCATTTTCTACCTGGGCATCGCGAATTCCGTCGATCAAAGAAATGTACGATCTTAGTGAAGCTCAGCTAGGGAGTTTACTTTTGGTAATGCCGTTTGGTAATATTATAGGGTTACCAATTTCTGGTTGGTTAGTTTCTAAGTTTGATAGTAGAAGTCCGCTTTTTGCCGGGATCGTTCTTATTTCATTGGCCTTATCGGGAATTGGTTGGTCTACTAATATTTATACGTTGATGGTTTGTATGTTCTTTTTTGCATTTGCGATGCGAATTATGAATATTTCTATGAATACTCAATCTATAAGCCTGCAAAAATCTTATTTGCGTAAGATCATAGGTTCCTTTCATGCCGCCTGGAGCTGCGGAGGGATTGTAGGAGTGGCATTATCTACCATCATGGTAAAATATGCGGTAGATATGCCTATACATTTAAGTATTGTTGCGGTAATCAGTTTAGTGTGTATAGGAAGCAGTTTTAGCTTTTTATTGCAGGGAGACAAAACAACAGGCGGTAGTAAACTTAAATTGGGTAAACCTGATGGCTATATTTTTATATTGGGCCTAATGGTTTTCTGTGCATCTTTATGCGAAGGCGGAATGTTTGATTGGAGCGGTGTTTATTTTAAAGAAGTAGTAGGCGAAGAAATTTTTACTTTAGGCTACCTTACTTTTATGGTATTTATGGCGATTTCGCGTTTTTGTTCCGATTTGATTATAGAAAAAATAGGAATGCCAAAAACCTATATTATTAGTTCTACCATGGTAGTTTGCGGTGTTCTAACCGTGGTCTTATTTCCGTACTTTTGGCCTGCCTTAATAGGTTTTAGTATTGTAGGTTTAGGTATCGCAGCAGTAATGCCTATGACGATGGGATTGGCTGGAGAATCTCCAAAATATAGTCCCGGCATGGCAATCTCGATCGTGACAACTTACAGCGTTACTGGAATGTTATTGGGACCACCGCTAGTAGGATATCTAGCAGAATTATTAGGATTGAAAGTAGCATTTTTATTATTTCTTTTAGCGGGATTAATGATATTGCCTATTTCTAGACGGTTTTTTAAAAGACAATCAAATTTGGAAAATAATTAATGCTGAATGGCAACTTCGTTTTCTATTTTCTCTTTTGCAGGTTGATTAGAAATATCGTCGTGTAAAAAGCTTTTCCGCTTAACATCCTGAAAATTTGAAAATATAAGAAGTAGATACAACAGAAGCAAAATGCCCAAGTAAAGAATGGATTTATTATTCTTTAAAAAAGCTTTCATTTTTATTTTTTATGATCCATAAAATAATCTTTACCACTGCTATAACCTTCTACAAATGCGGTTTTATTTTCCTTAAAATCTAAAACTACATTTAGTGCGAAATAGCATAAAAATCCAGCTAATGCGAATTTTATATCTCTACCAGAAATCTTTTTCATGAATAGATTTGATTGTTTAATTAGAAGTGTGAATTTAAGATAAATTTAAGAATGGAAAAGGGGGAATATCCCCCTTTTTATAGTTTTTGGTGAAAATCGCTGAATTATTCAGTTTATTCGATTAAAAAATCTTTATTCATTTTAGCGAATTTTACACCACTTGTTCTTCCGTTGTCTATTTCAAAACCTATAATTTCATTGTCAGTATTCCGTAGGAACTTTAATAATTCAATAGGATATCCGCCAGAAAATGTATCTTCTGTAGTATATTCAATTTTAATGTTTTCAGGAAAAAGAAAACTTGAAATTTCTAATTTTTCATCTTTTAAATGAATATGATATACCGTTTCAACTTCTGCACTATAAAAACTTCCAGTAAAATCCTTAAGATCGATATTTTCTGAAATCTTTATTTTTTGTGCTTTATGCATTCCATTCTGAATTAAAGTTAAAGAATCTGCAGTGCCATTTTTGTTTAAATGAAATTTAACCTTAGCATTTACTCCTTTTATTTTAAATAACGAATCAGATTCTGCAATAAGATCTATTTCTGGTTGCCCGGTAGCTTGTGTATAGATGCGATCTTCGTCTCTCATAAAATCTAGAATAAAGGCTTTAGATTCCTCTAAAGCATATTTTCCAAGTAGTTTATCGAATTTGGTTATATCGTAAACAAATTCTTCATCTTCTGGATTATTTGAGGCTATTTTAGTTGCGGTATGATTGCCGTTTTGCATCAAAGTTAAATGATCTGCTGTTCCGTCTTCATTTAGATGAAATTTAACTCGGGCATCTACTCCTGCAATTTTAAAAATGGAATCAGATTCTGCAATAAGATCTATTTCTGGCTGTCCTGAAGCTTGGGTATAAATTCGATTTCCATCTTTCATAAAATAAAGAATAAAGTTTGGCGATTCGTCTAATGCGTATTCCCCGGTTAATTTATCGAATTTCTTAAGATTGTAATCGCCAATTTCGTTAGTTGGAGTATTTTCAAAATCCTCTTTAAAGTAAATACTAGCGATTTTTTTAGCCATAGAATTACTATTGAAAGCGGCGTTGTTACTTTGCGTAATTATTGCGCCATCAAATTCAGGAAAATACATAAGCATCGATCGATGGGCTGCATCAGCACCGGCGTGGTGTATCATGATTTTGTCTTTATAACTTTCAATAAAAAGACCTAATCCATAATGAGTAGAATCGCCGTCTTTCAGAACAAATGATGTTGTCATGGCGTCATAAATTTCTTTACCGCCTAATTGATGAGATTTGAAGTTTTTAATCCATTTTTTAAAATCTGGCAGGGTTGTATAAATTCCGCCTGCTCCCCGAGAGTACTGCAAATCTTCTACTTCTACATATATTCCGTTATCACCAATTTTGTAACCAGCGGCACGATTCGGAATAATTTCGTCGTTAGCACATCGAACTTGCGTGTCGTTCATATTAATAGGTTCAAAAACGTTCTTTTTCATCCATTCTGGGAATGGAGTATCGGTAACACGCTCGACCACCAAACTGAGTAATACAAAAGCAGTATTATTATAATTGAATTTTGTTCCCGGCTCGTTTTGTAATTCAGATTGATTTTGAATACTTCTTATAATTTGTTCTTCACTGATAGGAAGTGTAAGATCGCTACCCGTAAGACTAAACAGGTTTAAATATTCTCGATATCCATTAGTATGGGTTAATAGATTTCGTAAAGTTACTTTTTGATCGAATTCGGGTAATTCAGGAAAATACTTTCGTACATCATCATCGAGCTTAAGTTTACCTTGTTGCTGCAATAACATAATCGCCATTGCCGTAAATTGCTTAGAGGTAGAACCAATATTAGTGGGAGTAGTAGTTTTAAACGGAATATTATAGCTAAGATTAGCCATTCCATACGCTTTTTCTAAAAGTGTTTTTCCTTCTTTTAAGACTAAAACTTCAGCGCCGGGAACATTTCCGGTATAACCAATTAATAACTGATCGACTTTTCCCTCTGGAGTTTTGGCAACAGGTTCTAATTTTAAAATTTCTATGGTATATGTGCCAGAATCTTTCTTAAAGGGCACTACTTCAAGTCGGTAATTGCCCTTTTCTTTGGTTTTAAACATAAAGAAGTCAGGTCCTTTAGCGTCTTTATCAAATTCTTCAATGAATTTATTTTCCGGAGAATATAGTTTTACTACGCCGTCCACGGTTTTTTGTTCTAATTTTCCATAAACAAAGTAGGCGGAATCTAAAGCGATTTGATAGGATTTAGTACTTTCTGAAGTTTTTAGTTCTTCCGAAATTGGCTCGTTTAGCTGAAGTTTTTGATCCTGAGCGCAGAGTTGCACAGCATTCAGCATTATTAAAAAAATAGTAAAGATGTTGGTTTTAGTCATGGATTGATGATTTTGGTTGATGGTAAAATTCTATTTT
Organism: Zunongwangia endophytica; assembly: GCF_030409505.1. Classification (NCBI taxonomy): domain Bacteria; kingdom Pseudomonadati; phylum Bacteroidota; class Flavobacteriia; order Flavobacteriales; family Flavobacteriaceae; genus Zunongwangia; species Zunongwangia endophytica. Next base: position 497,325 of record NZ_JAUFPZ010000002.1, read on the forward strand.
CTAATTTGACGATTTTTTATTCTTAAAGGTTACAAGAAATCTTTTTTAAATATAGTAATCTTTTTTCTGTTGGTTTGCTTGGTTAAGCTTATACAATTAGTCCTTGTATTTAAATTTTTAGATGAAGCTTAAATTATCGTAAATTTTATAAACGTTTGTAAATGGATATACGGTTATTGAATAATACAAAATTTACATAGCTGGTATTATAATAATATATAATTCAATTTAAGGAAATCCAGGCATAATGGGGTGTACGGTAATTTTGTGCCGTAAAAACACAAACCCAAATTAATTTATGCGAAATTTTTATTCTTTATGTGTATTCCTTTTTTTCTGTTGTATTAGTTATGCCCAAAATGGTGTAAAACTTCAGGGGAAAATAACTACAGAAGGCGGCGACCCTATTACAGGAGCTAATATTACTATTCCTAAAATTTCAAAAGGAACAACATCAGATTATTCAGGAGATTATCAAATTCAAGCTATAGCCGCAGGAAATTATACGATAAAGGTTTCTTTTATAGGATATCGTACGCTGACTAAAAAAGTGACGTTAAATAACAATACTACTCTTAATTTTAAATTAGAAGAGTCGGCTTTCGAACTTGAAGGTTTAGTTGTAACCGCACAAAAAAGAGAGCAGAAAAATAAAGATGTTCCTATCGCAATTACTTCTTATGGAAACGAATTTTTACAAAAACAGAATATACAGGAATTCGATCAGCTTTCAGAATTTGTTCCGGGATTACAAATTCAATTGCAAAGTGCGAATAACCCAGGGATTGTAATTAGAGGAATTACTAGTGATAACGGAGATTCTAGAGTAGAACCTAGAGTATCGGTTTTTCAAAATGGTGTATCTATTAGTAAATCTAGAGGATCTGTCGTAGAGCTTTATGATATTGATAGAGTAGAAGTATTAAAAGGACCACAGGGAACTTTGTTTGGTAGAGGTGCCGAAATTGGTGCCATGCATATCATAAACAATACTGCAAAAAATGAAAATTCTGGTAAGCTAACTTTAGGTTATGGTAATTTTAATCAGTTTAGAACTACAGGTTACGTAAATACTCCACTAGTTAAAGATAAATTATTTGTAAGACTAGCAGGAATTTATAGTAAACGAGATGGATTTATCGATAATCTTTCTGGAGGTGATCTAAACGGAAAAGAGACTTTAGCTTTTAGAGGATCGTTAAAATATATGATCGGGATGAATACCACACTTGATGTAATTGCCAACTGGCAACACGACACTCCTCCGGGAACGGCTTTTAAAAGCGGAACTTATGCGCCGGTAGGTGGAGATACAAATCCATCTAATTTTGCAGATTTAGAACGAGGAAATGAATTAGGTTTAGATCGTACTGTTTACGACATTACAGCAAACTTAAAGCATCATATTAATGAAAATTGGGATTTCACTTCGATTACAGCTTATCGTGAGTTTGATTCTGATGAAGCTTTCGATGCTGATGGTACTGCAGCACCTGCGTTATTTTTCCATGAAATAGCAAAGGGAAAACAATTTAGCCAAGAGGTTCGTTTCAACTTTAGTGCAGATGATAAACTTCACGGATTTTTTGGTGGAAACTTTTTATTTGAAGATGGATCACAAGCAGCTCCACTTATTACCAACGAACAAAGTTATGGTGCATTAATTTTAAGTTATTTAAGCGGTAATCAAGATTTATTTATGGTAGATGGCGTACCTCAATATTTCCCAAATATTCCAAACGATCCCAGTACGTTTGGTGATGCAGCTGGAGCACCTTTAAACGGAGCAAATAGCGAATCGTATACCAATTATGGTAAAAACTATTCAGGAGATATTTTTGCTGATGTTTCGTATTCGGTAATTCCTAGCCTTTCTTTAACTTTAGGTTTACGTGGAACTTGGGAAAATATAAACGCAGGCTACGAAGTAGAAGATGCAGAAACCCCAAGTTTTATAGGAGCTTTACTTAGTACCTATCCTAATAATCTTTTTGCACCAACAAACGGAAGATTAGAAGCTAGTGAAAATTTCTTGTCCACAGTAGGTAGATTTGCTGTTAATTTTGAAGCCTCTAAGCGATTGTCTTTATTCGGAAACATTGCAAGAGGTAGACGTCCTAACGTTATCAATATAGATGAAACAGGATCAAATACCTTAGCTGCAGAAAGTGTTTGGTCTTACGAGGTTGGAGCGAAATCATTATTTTTGAATAACCGTTTACAGTTTGATGTAAATGCGTATACTTACAAGTACCGCCACTTCCAAACTTCAATTACAACTTTCGATCCTGAAACTGGTATTAATACCAATCCAGATGATAGTGGTAGTGCAACCTCTTATGGTTTTGAAACAGCTTTTCAATATGCTTTTGCTAGAAATAGTAACTTCTTTGCGAACTACAGTTATATTGATGCTAGTTTTGATGATGAAGATGAAAACGGAAATGAGCAAGAATTGGCAGGGAATACTTTTCGTTTAACACCTAAACATTCATTCTCACTCGGTGTTAATTATCAGCCTTCAATTACAAAATCATTAGATCTATACATACGTCCTTCCTACAGTTATAAGTCAAAAGTGTTTTTTGAAGAAACGAACAAACCGGGAGTTTCTCAAGATGCTTATGGTTTGCTAAACTTTAAAGTAGGAACAATCATCAATAAAAAGTACGAAGTAAACTTTTTTATGAATAATGTGTTAGATGAAGAATATGTGATTGATGGTGGTAACACCGGAGGAGGTTTTGGTATCCCAACATTTATTGCAGGAGCACCACGTTTTTACGGCGTACAGGCTTCTGTTAAATTTTAATTTTATAAAAATGAAAAAGTATTTCTTTATAGGAATTCTATTGCTGAATTTAGCACCTTTATTTGCACAGCAGTTAGAAGATATTTCTTTGAATAAATTAGACAAGTATATCGCTACTCAAGAGAGTAAAATAGAAGATTTAAAGCCTGATAATGAAGCCCATATTATTTGGGAAAATAAGTATCAAAAAACGCCAATAGCTATTGTTTATTTACACGGTTTTGGTGCAAGTAGCCGAGAAGGCGAACCAGTAGTTTCTAAGTTGGCTGAAAAATTTGGGTGGAATGTGTATATGTCCAGATTACAGTCACACGGTATTGATTCTAAAGATGCCTTCAAATCCTTAACCCCAGAGAACTATATCGCTTCAGCTCAAGAAGCTTTAGCTATTGGTAAAAAAATAGGAGAGAAAGTACTTTTAGTAAGTACTTCAACCGGCGGTACGTTAAGTTTAATTTTAGCTTCAGAAGAAAAAGATTTGGCAGGAGTTATTATGTATTCCCCTTTTATCGGATTAAAAAATCCGGCAATGGCAGCGATAACTCAACCTGGTGGTAAAGAATTTTTTATCAACCAGATAGGGGGAGAAGTGCAATATCAAGATCGTCCTGCAGAAGAAGCAAAATACTGGTCTACAGATTATCATGTAAATGGTTATATAGGCTTAATTAAGATGCTTCAGCAGAATATGAAACCAGAAACCTTTAGCAAAGTTACTTGCCCGGTATTTTTAGGTTATTATTATAAAAATGAAGAAGAGCAAGATCAGGTCGTTTCTGTTCCGGCGATGTTAAAGATGTATGCTGAATTAGGAACGCCTGATGCAAAAAAAGAAAAAGTAGCTTTTCCGGAAGCAGGAAACCATGTGATTGCTTCAGATTTACGTTCTAACGATTGGGAAAATGTATATAAAGAAAGCGTAGAATTTATTACTGAAAAAATTAAATAATGAAGAAAACACTATTAATAGCCTTAGCGATAGCCGCTTTTTCTTGCAAGAATAAGTCCGCTGAAGAAACGACAACATCAGAAACTACTTCTGAAAATAGCTCGGAGAAAACGTATGCTTTCGATCTAGAAGGACATAGAGGAACTAGAGGTTTAATGCCAGAAAATTCAATTCCTGCTTTTAAAAAAGCCTTAGATCTTGATGTAAATACACTCGAGATGGATGTGGTAACTACAAAAGACAAAAAGGTGTTGGTTTCTCACGATTTGTGGTTTAACCGTGACTTTTGTTTAGATTCTGTTGGGCAACCTATCAAAGAGAAAGATTCGATGAGCCTTAATATTTACCAACATACGTATGCTGAGGTTCAAAAATATGACTGCGGAAGTATTGGAAATCCTAAATTTCCAGAGCAGAAAAAGCAACACGTTACCAAGCCATTGTTAAAAGATGTTTTCAACATGGCTGAAAATTACAAGTCTGAAAAAACAGGCGATTTTTCTTACAATATCGAATTAAAGAGTGATCCGCGTGCCGATAATATCTACCATCCGGAGCCTAAAGAGTTTTCAGAATTAGTGATTAAAACTATCGAAGATTCAGGAATTCCAAAAGAGCGAATTGTATTACAGAGTTTCGATTTTAGAATTCTTCAGTATTTACATAAAGCGCATCCGGAATATAGACTTTCTGCATTGGTATATCAAGATGGAATCGATAAGAATATGGAGAAATTAGGTTTTGTTCCGGCGGTTTACAGTCCGGATTACAATATGCTTTCTGAAGCAAGTGTAGATTCTTTACACCAACAAGACATGAAAGTAATTCCGTGGACAGTGAATGATACCACTGCAATGAAGCAGCTTTTAGAATGGAAGGTAGACGGAATAATCACCGATTATCCTAATCGAGCTTTGCCGTTTCGCTCGTAAATATTTAAAAAAATATAGATCAAAACCTCTTATTTCAGTTGAAGTAAGAGGTTTTTTATGATCTTCTTTTTCCTTACTCCAATTCGTTTCAAGATCTCATTCTCCTCAGGTTTTATTTAATTCTGAAATATTCAAATTGTGCATATTTCTATTAATTTCTTCAAAAAAGAACCTCTCGATTTTAGCTTAAAGGTTTTGAATCCTAAACATTAAGAGACCTCGCATCAAGCGAAGGATGACGACAAATGTAATGTTCAGCTTAAAGATTATCGATTTTTCCAATCGAAGCGGGAAAAAACAGAATTAGAGAATAATTTTTATATTCAAACGTTATATTTATATCTTGAATATTTTCATTCTGATAAAAAATTCATCAACTTCAATACTCTAGTATTGTATTTTAAATTCCATTTCAATCATGCAAAATCGTTTACCAGTACTTACTTTTCTATTTAGTTTTCTCTTATTTTCCTGTAGCAGCGACGATGATAATGAAATTTCACAAATCCAGCCCTCCAAAACTTCAATTGAAATGGAAGCAGAAGGAGGCGATGCCGAAGTATCATTTAAACAAGCTGAATGGTATATTTCAGAAGTTATTAATAAAAAAGGGGATGTTAACATGCATGGAGATATTTATGCGGAAGATGGATCTATCCTAAGAGAAAATACAGTTTTATCGCTGGAAAATCAGGGAAAAATAATGTTGAATTGGCCCGATCGTGGTTTTACAATTACTCGATCAACGCCTACTTTACTAAAAATTCATTTAAATGAAAATAGTAGAAATCAAGACTTTGATTTTGCTTTAGTTTTAACTTCTGACGAGGAAACAAAAGAAATCAGCGTACATCAAAAAGTATCTCAAGGTTATACATTTAATAAAATTGAATATTATCTTCAGCAAGAAGATGGCGATTCATTATTTTTCAGAAATGGGATGAGACGAAAATTTGATATTCTTAATCCTCAAAGCATATCATTTTCGCCTTTTGGAGGAATCGATATTCAACGAAATACTCAATTTTTAAGTGAAGAAAATGATGCTTTTATTTGGTTGAAAAATGATTCGATTAGGGTAGAAGTACCTACAAGTATCTATGAAGGTGAAATTTATTTTAATGGAGAAAAGAATATTTATACTTCTGAGGTAACCCCAAAACCCCACGCTTTCGATACCATGGAAACTTTGGAAATTCCGGCTGGTGAATCGCTATTTTTAACTGAAATAGAATTCCGTAAACGTCAGGTTTCTTATCAATTACATTTAACGAATAATAGAACAAATGAGGAAAAAGTAATTGAAGGCAAGTGGATAGAAACCGCTCCTACCGGAAATTATTCAACAAAACGTTTAGAATAAAAAGCAATTCATTTTAAGCATATTTCGGTTTAAACACTTTCCCGTCGTAACACCTGTAACGGCGGGTTTTTTATGACACTTCGGCTATTTGCCAAACCAATAATTAAAACCAGTACTGTGATTCCCGGGAATAAAACTCCAAACGGAATCCAGGATGGAATAAAAGTGGTTTCAAAAGCCAACCAGGCTAATAATAAACTGCTGATTAGCGATAACAAGATCCCGCTTAAACTACCTAAAACGCCTAAATAAATATATTCTAAGGCTGCAATTTTAAGTATTTGGTTACTTTTTGCACCAATAGTTCTTAGCAGCACACTTTCTTTAATTCGCTGATATTTACTGGTTCTTACCGCACCTAGCAACACAATAATTCCCGTGAGAATACTAAAGAATGCCATAAAATTAATAATCCAACTTATTTTATTCAGTAAGCCTTCTATAACTCCAAGAACCTGTCGTAAATCCAAAATCGATACATTTGGATACTTTTTTACTAATATTTGCTGAATTTCGGCAGATTTTTTAGCGTCGGGAACCTGCGTGGTCATTACATGAAATTGTGGTGCTTGCTCTAAAACGCCATTTGGGAAAACGATAGAAAAATTGGTTTGCATACGTCCCCAATCAACTAATCGAGTACTGGCAATTTTAGTTTTCATTAATACGCCTTGCACATTAAAAGTCACAAGGTCGCCAACTTCAACCTGCGCATCTTCTGCGAAATTAGTACTTACTGAAATCGGAATAGCTTCAGTAGTTGCAGTGTTTTTTACATCAGGAATCCATTCGCCACCTTCAATACTTTCCGAAGCAATTAAAGAATCGCGATAAGTCACTCTAAATTCATGACTTAAAATCCAACGATTAATGGTTGAAGTGGAATCTTCCCGAATTTCATTTACCGATTTTCCGTTTAAATTCTGTACGCGCATCGTCACAATCGGAATCGCTTCTAAAACCGGCAAATCTTGATTTTTAATAGTTTCAGCAATATCCTTTGTCTGATTGCTTTGTACATCCAGCAATATCATATTGGCGCTTGTATTGGTATTATCCAAAGTAGCTTGTGCTAAAAGAAGGTCTTTAGTAAAATATAAGGTGCTAATAAGAAAAGTGCCAATCCCAATTGCTAAAATTAAAATCAGGGTTTGGTTTTGAGGCCGGAACAAATTTCGCAAGGATTGCCGTGAAACAAAACTCCAGGAATCTGGGAAAAACTTCCGAATTGCATTAATAAATAGTTGTGCAATACCGGCTAAAATGGCAAAAGTCACCAGAACTCCACCAATAAATGAGAGCGAATATTTCCAATCCTTAAGCAGCCAGAAAGAGAATAAAAACAAGAATAACACGATTAGCATTGAAATTCCAATAAGCGCTTTTCTTGATTTTGAATTCGAATTTTCTTGTACACGTAAAACCTGAAGTGGGGAGACATATAACGTGCCAACTAGCGGATATAATGCGAATAAAACCGACATTAAAATACCCAAAACAATTCCGGCTAAAATTACTCGTAGCGAAATAGATAAAGCGATTTCTATCGGTAATAAACCTTCCAGAATATAAGGGAATGCATATTGTAAGATCACACCGAGAATACTCCCTATAATTCCGCTTAAAAGTCCGATAAAAGCAACCTGAATCAAATAAATTAAAAAGCTTTGTTTTCGGGAAGCACCCAAACATTTTAAAACCGCTACCGAAGTTAGTTTTTCTTTAATATAAATATTTATTGCACTGGCAATACCCACGCAACCTAAAAGCAGGGCGATAAACGCCACTAGATTTAGAAACTTACCAAAATTTTTGTAACGTTTTCCTAAGCGTTCGCTTGTGGATAAATGCGTATCTAGATCGGCCTCCTCTTTATCTAATTGCGGTCCTATTTTTTCTTCTAAAACTGTAAGATTAGTGATTTTATCGGCTTTAAAATAATACTCGTAATCAATTCTACTTCCCGTTTGTATGAGTCCACTTTTCTCAATATACTCAAACGGAATAATCACAGGAGGAGCAATCGCACCAAAAAGCGAAGAACTGCCGGGAGCTTCTTTAAGTTCGCCTAAAATAGGCAGCGTAATTTCCCCAATTTTAATACTATCGCCAACAGATAAATTTAACTGCAGCATTACCGTAGCATCGACTAAAGCAGCATTTTGATCTTGATACTTTTCAGCAGCAGATTGTGGTTGGGTTTCCAGTTTTCCATAAAAGGGATAATTACCTTGAATCCCGCGAACGCTAACGAATTTTGTGCCGGTGTTATTTGGAAAAGCTGCCATCGAAGCAAAGCTTATTTCTTGAGCATCAATTCCCAGAGAGTCCATGATTTCAGTTACCCGTTCGTTTGGCGGATGATTCATATCTATAGTGAAATCGGCACCCATTAAAGCTTTAGATTGCAGCGCAATATTATCCTGTAGGTTTTCGCCAAAAGATTGTATAGAAACTACCGCTGCGATTCCCAAAACGATAGAAGCCATAAACAAAAATAGTTTGCGTTTACTAGCTTTGCCATCTCTCCAGGCCATTTTTAATAACCACGAAAATCCCGGTTTTTGGGTTGAAAAATTCTGCATTAAATTCCGGTTTTTTGATCAGAAACTATTTTTCCTCCCTTAATTTCTAAAATATGCTGTGTCATTTTAGCCAGTTCCATATCGTGGGTAACAATCACTAAAGTGGTTCCCAATTCGGCATTTAATTCAAACAGAAGTTTAATCACTTTTTCTCCGGTTTCGGCATCCAGATTTCCGGTAGGTTCATCTGCAAAAAGAATTTCGGGATCGTTAGAAAAGGCTCTGGCTAAAGCCACCCGCTGTTGCTCGCCACCAGAAAGTTGAGAAGGATAATGATGCATTCTATGATCTAAACCTACTTTTTTTAGAAAGCTTTTCGCTTTTTCAGTAGCTTTTTTATTCCCTTGTAATTCTAGTGGAACCGCCACATTTTCTAGCGCAGTAAGTGTAGGTAATAACTGAAAATTCTGAAAAACAAAGCCTACTTTTTGGTTTCTAAGCAAAGCTAATTCATCTTCAGAAAGGCTGCTTAATTTTGTTCCGCATAATTCAATATCACCATTATCAATTCGGTCTAAACCGGCGCAAAGGCCCAGTAAAGTTGTTTTCCCACTTCCGGAAGGACCCACAATGGCGAAACTTTCTTTAGCTTCAACTTCAAAATTAATATCGTATAAAATTTGCAGTTTTTTACTTCCGCTATCGTAGCTTTTCTCTAGATGAGTAACGTTTAATATCTTTGCCATTAGATGTTGTGGGGCTTTTTGCTTTCAGCATACAAATTAAGAAATGATTTTAAGACCTTTTGAAATTTATCACTTAAACTTGTTTAAATTTCTTTTTTGAAAAAATTGAACATGAAAATAACCAATCTTAGCATCCTGATATTAGCCGCTTTTAGCCTTATTTTTCTCAATTCTTGTAAGAATAGTGAAAGTGATTCGGCTTCGTCTTCGGAAGAAATTTCTACGGAAGCAAAAACTTCGGAAGGAAATAAATCTGAAGAAGCTCCTATAATTTTGTTTTTTGGAACAAGTCTTACTGCTGGTTTAGGCTTAGATACGGCTGAAGCTTATCCTGCATTAATTCAGCAAAAAATAGATTCGTTAGATTTGAATTATGACGTGGTAAACGCCGGATTAAGTGGCGAAACTACAGCCAGCGGATTAAATCGATTAGATTGGGTATTTAAGCAAAATGTATCCATAATGGTTTTAGAACTTGGAGCTAATGATGGTTTGCGCGGTGTCTCGTTAGAGGAAACCCGTACTAATCTTAAAAAAATTATTGAAGAGGCTAAAGCAAAAAATCCTGAGGTGAAAATTATTTTAGCCGGAATGCAAATTCCACCCAATATGGGCGAAGAATATACATCGACATTTAAAGAAATATACCCAGATTTAGCCCAAAAATACGATTTAGAATTGATTCCTTTTTTATTAGAAGGCGTAGCCGGAGATCCAGATTTGAATCAGCAAGACGGAATCCATCCTACTGCGGAAGGACAACATATTCTAGCGAATACTGTTTGGGAAGTGTTGAAGGACGATGTTCAATAAACAGTAAACAATTAGCAATTACCGATATAAAGTTGTTGTTTATAGCTGAGGTCTTTGTTATAGCAGTCAATATGGAGAGTATTGCAAATGTCTAACATTTAGTCAATTCAATATTCAGCATTAAAAACTCAACATTTTAATCCAGTATTCCTAACTTCTTAGAAGCTATTTTTCTAACATCTAACATCTAACATCTAACATCTAACATCTAACATCTAACAGCGAAGCGGTCTAATTTCTAACTTCTGAAAACGCAGCGATCTATAAAATCAAAGTCTTCTCACCCAAATATTCCTAAATTGTACTTTTGTTCCGTGATCTTGTAGCGCGATAACATCTTCGCCATGAGCTTCAGGGTAATTATGTAAACCAATATAATAAGTTAGCCCCTGGATGGTAGTGTTATTCTGTACCACAACGCCATTATGGAGTACCGTAATTCTTGCTTTTTGATCTAATTTTCCGTTTCTAAAACGTGGTGCCGTGTAAATCACATCATATACATTCCATTGATCTGGCGAACGCATAGCGTTTACTAATGGTGGAGTATCTTTATAAATACTAGCTGCTTGTCCGTTACTATATGATCTGTTATTGTAGGAATCCAAAATTTGCAACTCATATCTATTCTGAAGAAATAAACCGCTATTTCCGCGACCTTGTCCTGAGTTTTCGACCTTATCTGGCGCACTCCATTCAATATGGATCTGTAAATCACCAAATTTCATTTTTGTTTGAATACCTCCGGTTCCGGGAACAACTTCAAAATAGCCGTCTTTAATTGCCCATGGTACTGTTTTAGTCGAATCGTTTTGGCTAACCCATTGATCTAGATGATCACCTTCAAAAAGAATAATAGCATCAGAAGGTGCATCGCCGGGTTTTTTACCCGGAGTAATTTTTTCAACTTGTGGCTCCCAAATTTCTGTCATCTCCGGCTTCATTGGCATTGGAGATTCTTCGGGTGGAGTAGTAGGCGCTTCGACTTGTGCCAAACAGGAATAATTAATACAGCATATTCCTAAAAATAAATAGATAAGCCTCAAGATCTTCATCATTAAAAAGTTTTAATTACAATGGTGATGTAATATAAAAAATATGCTTCATTTATAGAATTAAATAGCCTTAAGACTTGAAAGCCTTATAAAAGCAATCTGAATTCAGCTATAAGTTTTCGCTTTGAGCCATTTCAGCATAAAATAAAAGTGTCCTCTTCCTCAAAAAATAGTCGATATTAATAATTTGAAACTTTAACATGCCGAGCAATATCATTTGATCTTTGCATTCTTATTTAAGCTAATTTCGCTCTATAAATGAAATTAGAAGAAAAAGTAAGGGCAGTCGAAAGTTTATTCGAAACCCTTTCAGAAGAGCTTAATACTTTTCAAGCTCAGGCTGGTTTTAGCTGCGGTGCCGGATGCGGTAAATGCTGTGAAAAACCGGGTATCCAGGCATCCCCTTTAGAATTTTTACCATGGGCCTTACAGTGCTTCCTCGACGGCAAAACTGAAGACACATTAGAGGCGCTAAGTAATACATCGGTAGAAATTTGCCACAATTATAAAATGCTGAGTTTAGAGAATAGTACAGGCCGTTGTACTGCATACGCGCACCGCGGACTTGTTTGTAGATTATTTGGTTATGCGGCACAGAGAGCTAAAAACAATAAACTTCAGCTTATAAGCTGCAAGCTATTGAAACAATCTGAAAATTTTAGCACAGCTGCTGTATCCATAAATAACGGACTATCGGTTCCTGTTTTTAGTGATTATTATTTACGTCTGGCACAAATTGATTTTGGAATGGGTAGAAAAATTCTTCCTATAAATAAAGCATTGAAAATAGCTTTAGAAGAAGTTTTGCAATATTATTCTTATCGACCGGTTCCAAAAAACTGGAAACGAGTAGCCTAGCTAAAATTGCGATTTCTAATCTATAACTTGTGGATATCTATTGGAGAGATTGCTTCGGTATAATGCGGGAAATTTTATTTTTGCGCTCCTAAAATTTAAAATATGAGCGTTATTTGGTACGAGTGTAAGGTGAAATACAGAAAAACACATGATACAGGAGAGCAAAAAGTAGTTTCTGAAGTTTACTTATTGGATGCAGTTTCTTTCACTGAAGCCGAATCGAGAATCACCGAAGAAATGCAAAAGCTTACTAGTGAAGATTTCAAGATTATGAATATTAAAGTAGCCAACTTTGCTGAAGTGCACCCTTTCGATAATTCAGATCGTTGGTTTAAGTCTAAAGTTTCGTTGATAGCCCTTGATGAAGAAAGTGGGAAAGAGAAAAAGTCGAATATCTATCTTTTAGTTCAGGCAAATGATGTAAAGGAGGCTTTTGAGAATACGACCAAAGCTATGGAAGAAACCATGGGCGATTATAGCATCCCAGCAATTACAGAATCACCAATCTTAGATGTTTTTCCATATTTTACTGGTGAAGAAGAACAACTAGAGAAGTTTAATATGATGGATAGCGTCGAAACGTTAAAAGAAGAATCACAGGAGGTGGAGTAAGTCCTTTGTTGCGAAAATGAAAATTTGACCTTTCAGTTTATTGCTGAAAGGTTTTTTTTTATTCAAATATTATAGGCAATTGGAGAAAACGAATACCGGCGATATATAAAAGTAAATCGAAATTAAATAGTAAATTGATTAACAAATAGAGTTTTTTTGATCAATTTATAAAATATTAGTTCAGATTTTATGTTTTATAAGTAATTTTGAAGCCCATAATTTTATAAGATGAGTACTATTGAGAAAATAACTTTAATTGTTGCTATAATAGATGTACTTGCAGTCATTATCTTCTATATTGTTTTGATGAGATCTCGAAATAAGAAAAATTGAAGATCATTTTTATATAAAACAAAAAACCTTGAAAATCTATTTCAAGGTTTTTTTCATTTAAGCAGTCACCAGCTTGATTATAGCAATTGATGACTAATCAACTTTTGAAAAATAAAAACAAAAACATCCAAATTCAAAAACGATACATTTAGTAAAAGTTCCGGAAGCGGTACTTATGCGTCATTAACCGCTCCCGGTTCTAATCTAACCAATGTAACCTCAACTATAACAATCTTTCTAATTTATATTCTTTTAGTTTTTCTAGAGCAATGCAATCATTTTTTTCAATGCTTATTAATTTACCCAAGTCTTTAGCTTTTTCTTTAAGCGTATAAAGAGTAAAAGCTGCTGTTACATCGATTTCTGTAACCTGATTAATATCTATTTTTAAATGATCTACAGCTTCTTCTATTCCAGATATCAGTTCATTTTCAATTTTTTTTATAGTGTAGGCATTTAAAATACCTGAAATTTTGATGGCTTTTATTTCATTAATAACATTCATAAATGAAACCTTAATTTTTGTTGAAGTTACGTCTGAAATCAATTTCGTGAAGAGAAAATTATTCGAATGAGTCGTTTTTCAAGATAAGAGGTCACCATTTTAATTTAAGCGGTTATAAAACATCAATCAAATTGAGAACATTTTTTCTGAAGCGACGACTAATGGGAATTATCTTTTTATTTATAAGCACACTATTATCTGCTATATCTTCAATTTTATCGCTGTTAATAATGAAAGAGCGGTGCGTTTGCACAAAATTTTCTGACGGCAATTTTTCGAAGACTTTTTTTAAGCTTGTATATGTTAGAATCTTTTGCTTTTCTAAATGAATACATACATAGTTTCCATTGGCCTCCAAAAAGGTAATTTCTGAAGGAACTACTTTTATTAGTCGTTTTTCACTTTGAACATAAAATGATCCCTTACTATTGCTTGGTACTTTTGAGGCTGTTCTATTTTTACCAATGGCTTTTTGCACAGCCTTGTTAAATCTTTCTCTTTCTATAGGTTTTAATAAATAATCGAGAACAGGATCAAATTCAAAAGCCTTGATCGCAAATTCCTTCGCTGAAGACATTAATATTACCTGAGAGGAATGCTGCATTATAGATAGCAACTCAAAACCATCTATATCGGGAAGCATGATATCGAGAAATATGAGATCAATATTTTTCGCTTCGTTTATAAACTTTAAAGCGGTAAGGGCGCTATTAAATGTTCCTGCTAATTGTAATTCTTTATGCTCTAAAACAAGCATTTTGCAAATTAAAACTTGTGATTCTTCATCGTCTACAATAACACATCTCATTATCTATAGAATATTTTGGGGTGATAAATTCTTTATTTGACATGGAATATTTAAACAATATAAAGAAAAAGATTAATTTATTTAATGATATCTATATTTTGGAACTTAAATCTAAGAGTTCTCATCCTTTTGCCTCATAATTATTTTAACCACTTTTTAAGTAAAGCTTGTGTTTTTAGAAAGATTTTTTTTAAAAGTGATGCAGTAGATTTGAAATCGAAACTTATCAAATCTAACCACCATGAATTCAACCTTAAATAGGGGAAGCATTCCTTTTAATGAAGCCCTCAATAAAATCAACCAAAAACATCAAATTAAAACAAACGAGCAACTTTCTTTAATGCAATTGCAAAATGCTCAGATAAAACGTCTGGCATTTACTACAGATGGCGGATTTTGCGATAGCGGAAATTTCTATAAAGAGCTAGGAGAAGGTTTAGGAACCATTAAAATTAGTTATCAGGATATTGAAACTTCAAAAGAGAAGGTACTAATTTTAAACAAAATGGAGTCTAAGGAAGAAGAAATTCCACTTGACTTCAAAATAAATGCATTATACCAAAAAATAGAAGACGCATTTTGTTTTTATTCTCAGGCGCTAGATGAATCTAAAAAATTGTACTTCAAGAATATTTTTAAAAACTTATGTTTTCACAAACAAGCTTATGTAACCGGACTAAAAGCTCAGTATAAATTGGCGAATTATAGAAGAAAACAAAACGGACTTAAGTGTGCGGAATTACAAGCTAAAGGAAAGAGCTACATAATCAAACGTGGATTAGAACTTCAAACTGAATTAGCTTCACTTTACGAGGATGTTATACCAAATATTAAAGATAGTCAGGATCGCCATACTTTAGAAAGCCATCTTAAATATGTAATTGCCGATAAGAGAATATTTTCTCAATTACAGAATGATCGTTTTATGATTTAGTATGTTTGGAGCTGAATTAAGTGTATTTTATCGTACAAATAAACGAATTTAGAATTTTATTTGAAAGAAAATTCTTACAAGAATAATTAACTAATATTTTTGAAATACATTCTTTCTCTTTTTGCTTGGACAAATAATCGAGTAATTAAGCCATTTTTAAAGGTTTTCCAGAGTATTCCCATTTTTATAAAATTTTAAAAATCAACTTCGCGCGAGGTTGATTTTTTATTTTAGATCTACGCAGATTCTTTATATACTTATACTGCCAATCTATTTTAATTTCGACCAACTTTTTTCGTTTTATAAAAACGCAGCGTGCTTAGTTCTTATAAAACTTTAATTACTTGTTTATGAAACCAAAAATTAAAATTTTTAAGGAAAAAGCTTTAGAGGTTGCGAATCGCAAAAAGGAAGCAACAGAAAATCTTAATACTGAAATAATGAGTTCGGTAGATCGACAGCAGCAGCTGGAGGCAGCGATCGCAGAAACAACTGCCATTCTTAATAATATTTATTCTAAAACGATTCAAAACTGTTTTTCAGATACAGAAAAGCAACTTATAAAAGCAGCAGAGAACGAGGCTATTTTTATAATTTACGATGCTTATCGTAATTAGTTTATAAGATTGATTAGTTAAGTTTGGTGCATTTGTAGAAGACTGAAAGTGCTTTTAAATATGTTTTATTTTTATAAATAAATTTCTCTTTCCGATAAAAATGTTCAAATCATAGAGGAATTGATAAAAATCAATGACTCTAAAGACTTGATTGTTAATTTTATGTAATCTGTTAAAATTTCTTTTCTATCTTCTTGTAGTTAAGATGAAGTTTCTCTAGCTTTGGCGCTTCAAATGAAATTACTATTTAAGTACATATCATTTTTTGCACTTCTTCTTAACGGATATGGTTCACTTCATGCCAATTCGCTAAGTGGAGATAGTAATTCTTTTTCCGAAGAAATTTCTTTTTCATGTGATCAGGATTCAAGTTTTGATTATATAGGTGATAGCGATGCTTTGATTCATCACAGGTCAAATTCGTTTCCAGAGAGAAAATTTTCAGAAAGTGAAGAAATAGAAATAGAAGAAGCACAGAATGATTCAGATGCTGATTCTTCAAAGAAATATTTAGAGAGTAGCGATTACCTGGCTACTCTTTTTTATACGGTACTTTCTGCCTATCACGACTTCAATCGCTCTGATAGTAAACCTTATTTTTCAAATCAATTTCATCAATTATCTTACCCATCTCTTTGCGTAAGATATTGTGTTTTTAGAATATGATTTTTAAATCCGAATTTAATTATAATTCGGAATCTTTCATTTTAAGCCTAATCCATAAGTATTAATTCCTATTCAGGTTTCTTATAGGCTTTCATAAGGTTTACCCTAATTTTTATCACTTTAATTTTTAAAATTATGATGAGTAGAAGTCTCATGATTATTAGCCTGTGCGCCATGTTTTTAAGCATAGGTTGTGAATCGCACAAAGAAAAGAAAGAAGAAAAATCAAAGTTTCTTGTTACCAGCCCCATTCGTAAAGATACCTTGATTGTAAATCAGTACGTGGCGCAAATTCAATCTATTCGAAATATCGAAATGCGTGCCCAGGAAAGAGGTTATCTGGAGAAAATTTATGTAGATGAAGGTCAGCTTGTAAAAAAAGGGCAATTAATGTTTAAAATTATGCCTAAACTTTACAATGCTGAATTGCAGAAAGCTAAAGCTGAAGCACATTTTGCGCAAATAGAATACCAAAATACGAAGCAATTAGCCGATAGTAATGTCGTTGCTCCTAACGAGTTAGCAATGGCAAAAGCGAAGTATGAAAAAGCCCAGGCAGAACAATCCTTAGCTCAGGTTCATCTCGACTTTACAGAAATTAGAGCTCCTTTTGATGGAATCGTAGATCGACTTCATTTAAAATTAGGAAGTTTGGTGGACGAAGGCGAACTACTTACCAGTTTATCTGATAATAGCGACATGTGGGTATATTACAATGTTCCTGAAGCTGAATATTTAGATTATAAACAAGCCATACACGAAGATGATAGTGTGAATGTTGAGCTGTTAATGGCAAACAACCAGATTTATAATCACGATGGTTTTGTAGAAACTATAGAAGGTGAATTTAATAACGAAACTGGTAATATTGCCTTTAGAGCAAACTTCCCAAACCCTGAAGGACTGCTAAGACATGGGGAAACGGGTAGTGTACTTACTAAAGTACCTTTTAAAAATTCCTTACTTATTCCTCAAAAAGCAACTTTCGAAGTACTTAGTAAACATTATGTATACGTAGTTAACGAAGATCATAAAATCGAACCTCGAGAAATTTCTCTAGCAGGTGAGCTTCCTCATATTTATGCGGTTAATAATGGTGTGACTGTAGATGATAAAATTCTTTTGGAAGGTCTTCGAAAAGTAAGAGATGGAGACGAAATCGAATATGATTTTGAAGATCCTCAAGAAGTTATCGATCATTTACAATTGTATGCCGAGTAAGATACTGCATTAAAATTATCCAAAATCAATGAAAGCTTAAGCTTTTTTATTCTTGGAGAATTATCAATCTCATTATTGAGTAAAATCTAAAAAAGACTATGTTTAAACGCTTTATACATAGACCTGTTTTTGCTATTGTTATATCTATAATAATAGTCTTTATTGGGTCTTTAGCCATAAAAAAACTGCCAATATCGCAGTATCCCCAAATTGCCCCAACTACAGTAAATATTTTTGTGGCTTATCCTGGGGCAAGTGCTGATGTTTTGGTCAAATCAACATTAATTACATTAGAGAATTCTATTAACGGTGTACAAGGAATGCGCTATCTGGCAACAGATGCTACTAGTGCCGGTGAAGCAACCCTAAGGGTGATTTTTGAGCCGGGAACAGATCCTAACGATGCCGTGGTAAAAGTAAAAACCAGGGTCGACCAGGTAATGCCTTTACTACCAGAATTGGTACAGCGGGAAGGAGTTACGATTACGCCTATCCAGCCAAGTATGTTGATGTACGTTAACCTTTATTCGAAAAAGGAAAGTATGGATGAAAAATTTCTATACAACTATGCCAACGTAAAAATGATTCCTGAAATTAATAGGATTAAAGGAATCGCCAGATCTAAAATTTTAGGTAGCCGTAAATATGCTATGCGTGTTTGGTTGAATCCAGATAGAATGCGTGCTTATGATGTTTCCACAGATGAAGTAATGGAAGCCATGAAGGAGCAGAGTATTGTAGGAAGGCCAGGTCGTTTGGGCCGTAGCTCGGGAATACAGGCGCAATCTTTAGAATATGTGTTAACCTATAAAGGTCGATTTAACGAACCCGAAGAGTATGAGAATATAATTATAAGAGCTAATTCTGAAGGACAAAGTTTACGTCTTAAAGATGTAGGGAAAGTAGAAATGGGTAGTGAATTTTTCGATATCTATTCAAATCTGGATGGTCACCCTTCTGCAGCAATAGTTTTAAAACAAAGTTATGGTAGTAATGCCAGTGACGTTATAGAAGAAGTAAAAGGTGAATTAGAAAAAATGAAGGAGGAT
This sequence comes from Zunongwangia endophytica, assembly GCF_030409505.1. Lineage (NCBI taxonomy): Bacteria > Pseudomonadati > Bacteroidota > Flavobacteriia > Flavobacteriales > Flavobacteriaceae > Zunongwangia > Zunongwangia endophytica. The sequence goes on from NZ_JAUFPZ010000002.1 coordinate 516,123, forward strand.
TTTCCTCCTGGAATGGATTACAAACTTAGTTACGATGTATCTCAGTTCTTAGATGCGTCGATAGATCAGGTAGTAGATACGCTTAGAGATGCGTTTATTTTGGTGGCCATTGTTGTATTTATTTTCTTAGGAGATTGGCGATCGACATTAATCCCAATTTTGGCTGTTCCGGTTTCTTTAGTAGGTGCATTTTTTGTTATTCAGTTTTTCGGAATTTCAATTAACCTGGTTACTTTATTTGCATTGGTGCTCGCCATTGGTATTGTGGTCGATGATGCCATTGTCGTCGTCGAGGCCGTGCATGCTAAGTTTGATGAGCATCACGACATGTCACCATACGTAGCTGTAAAAGAGGTTTTAGGTGAAATTGGTGGGGCGATTATCGCAATTACTGCCGTTATGGTTTCCGTATTTTTACCAATTTCATTTATGTCTGGGCCAGTAGGAACGTTCTATAGACAGTTCTCTATTACTATGGCAAGTGCAATTGTTATTTCAGCAATTATAGCCCTAACCTTAACTCCGGTTCTTTGTGCGATTCTGCTTAAAAACCATCATGGGGAAGAGCGTAAACAAAACTTCTTAACCAAAGGACTTGACAAATTCAACTCAGGATTTGATAAGCTTACCGGAAAATATGTAAGCGTTCTAAAACGAATGGTGAGCAGAAAATGGCTAACCTTCGCGATTCTAATTGCGTTTTGTGCCGGTATATTTTTAGAAAGTCAGGTGCTTCCTTCAGGTTTTGTACCTAGTGAAGATCAGGGAACGATCTATGCGATTATTCAAACTCCTCCGGGAGCAACATTAGAAAGAACGAACGAGGTTTCTAAGAAACTTCAGGCGATTTGTGAAGAAGTAGATGGTATCGAATCTGTAGCTTCTTTAGCTGGTTACGAGATCATGACAGAAGGTAGAGGATCCAATGCTGGTACCTGTTTAATTAACCTTAAAGAATGGTCTGATCGTGATCATACGGTAACTGAAATTATGGAAGAATTGGAAGAGAAATCCAAAGATCTAGGTGCAGTTATCGAATTCTTTGAGCCGCCAGCAATTCCTGGTTTTGGTTCTTCAGGAGGTTTTTCCATGCGTTTGTTAGATGAAAATACAGAGACCGATTATCAGGATTTCGATAAGATCAATCAGGAATTCATGGAGAATTTAAGAGAGCGTCCAGAGCTCAAAGGACTGTTTACATTCTTCGCTGCAAATTATCCTCAATACGAATTAGAGTTCAATAACGAGCTTGCGATGCAAAAAGGCGTTTCTATCGGCGATGCTATGGAAAACCTGAATATTCTAATTGGTAGTACATACGAGCAAGGATTTATTAAGTATAACAGATTCTTCAAAGTTTATGTACAATCAGATCCTAAATTTAGAAGGTTGCCTTCTGATGTTCTTAATATGTACGTGAAGAACGATCACGGAGAAATGGTGCCTTATTCGGCTTTTATGAAGCTGAAAAAGTTGCAAGGTCCTAACGAGGTTACCCGTTTCAATATGTATAATTCTGCTGCGATTCGTGGATTACCGGCTGAAGGTTATACCACTGCAGAAGCTATTGGAGCGATTAAAGAAGTGGCCAAAGAAACTCTTCCTAAAAACTACGATATCGCATGGGAAGGATTATCTTACGATGAGGCACGACGTGGTAACGAATCTATTTACATATTCGCTATCGTATTGGTATTCGTATACTTTGTACTATCAGCGCAATATGAAAGTTTTATCATACCATTATCTGTTATACTTTCTCTGCCCGTAGGTGTGTTTGGATCGTTTATGTTATTGAAGTTTATGGGACTTCAAAATGATATCTATGCACAAATTGGTTTGATTATGCTGGTTGGTCTGCTGGGTAAAAATGCCGTGTTAATTGTCGAATTTGCCGTAATGAAGCATCATGAAGGATTGTCGATTTTAGATGCTGCTATCGAAGGAGCCAAAGTACGATTTAGACCAATCTTAATGACGTCGTTTGCTTTTATCGCCGGGCTTATTCCTTTAATTCTAGCTAGTGGAGCAGGAGCGATAGGAAATAGAACACTGGGAGCATCAGCCTTGGGCGGTATGCTCTTCGGGACCTTATTCGGAGTGTTAATTGTTCCTGGCCTTTATTACATCTTTGGAAGTTTAGCCGAAGGAAAATCCCTAATTAAATTCGAAGATGAAAATCCATTAACTGAAGATTTTGAATATGATGAATAATATAAATAAATATAAACGTTGCTCTTATCTGGGCGCAGCAGCAGGAATTATACTTACTGTTTCGTCGTGTGTACCTTCATTATCAGAGAAAGCAGTTAGTAAAGAGGTTCCCGGGGATTATCATAATTCCCAGGATTCTCTGGCTAGCAAAACCTTTAATGAAACAGATACTTCAAGTTCAGCTTTGATGGATTGGAAGTCTTTTTTTAACGATCCTCATCTGTCTGCATTAATCGATACGGCATTAGAAAATAATCAAGAACTTAATATTACGCTTCAGGAATTACAAATTGCAAAAAGCGAAGTTCAGGCTAGAAAAGGTGAATATTTACCTTCTATAGGACTAAAAGCTGGGGCAGGAATCGATAAAGTTGGAAAATATACCCGTGAAGGAGCGGTAGAAGAAAACCTAGAAATAAAAGAAGGGCGAAATTTTCCTGATCCATTACCCGAATATACTATTGGCTTGAATGCGCAATGGGAAGTAGATATCTGGAACAAGTTGCACAATGCCAAAAAGTCTGCCGTTATGCGATACTTATCGAGTATTGAAGGTAGAAACTTTATGGTAACCAATCTTATTGCTGAAATTGCTAATTCTTATTACGAATTATTGGCTTTAGATAATCAACTTCAGATTGTAAAGAATAATATCGAAATTCAGGAAAGAGCCTACAGAATTGTTAAGCTTCAAAAACAAGCCGCTCGAGTTACCCAACTTGCGGTAAGTAAATTTAATGCTGAAGTTTTGCATACTAAAAGTTTACAATTCGACATTCAGCAGCGAATAGTGGAAACAGAAAATAAACTGAACTTTTTAGTGGGACGCTATCCACAACCAGTTCAGCGTAATTCAGAGGATTTTGCAGCGATGATTCCTAAACAAATAGACGCAGGATTACCTTCGCAATTATTACAAAATCGTCCTGATATTCGACAGGCAGAATACGATATGCAAGCTTCTAAACTGGATATTAAAGTAGCAAAAGCACGTTTTTATCCATCTTTGGGAATCTCTGCTAATGTAGGATACCAAGCATTTAATCCAGATTATCTGTTAAATACGCCAGAATCTTTAATTTACTCGGTTGCGGGTGATTTGATGGCACCTTTGGTAAATCGAAACGCGATTAAAGCAGCTTATAAAACAGCGAATGCGAAACAAGTGCAAGCCGCTTTTGATTATGAGCAAACGGTTTTAAAGGCATATATAGAAGTTGCCAATCAATTATCCAAAATCGATAATCTGAAGAAAAGTTATGATCTAAGATCTTCTGAAGTTGATGCGCTAACCGAATCAATTAAAATTTCGAATAAGTTATTCAAAAATGCTCGAGCAGAGTATATGGAAGTTTTAATGACGCAGCGTGATGCTCTAGAATCTAAATTTGATCTTGTAGAGACCAAGATGAAGCAAATGAATGCGGTAGTAAATATGTACCAGGCGCTAGGGGGCGGCTGGAAAAATTAGTTTTTTTATTGTTTGTTTATTTGAATTGTTGGAAGAGCTCCCAGATTTTATTACCTGGGAGCTTTTTTTATTTTTTTCTAAAATCCGATTTTAAGTTTGGCTCTTGTCATATTAAGAGGTGTAGGATTAAATATCGCATTGTTGTCACCGGGTAGTAAAGTTTTGTTTCCGATATCAAGATTGATATTGTTGTTAATCTGAAAGTCTAAACCGAATCCAAACTCTGAAGTTGGAAAGAATGGATCCATAGGTGTAGTAGATTGCATCTCAACTTGATCAAATGGCGCTGAAATATATTGTGCTGAAATATAAAATAAACTTTTGGGCGCTACCTGCATGTCTAATCTCGCCCCATAGGAATAGTGCAACGACCTATTCGCGCTCATAAAATCATAGCGTTCTAACAATCCAACAAAAGCTTCAAGTTTCAAAAAATTTTGTTGAACTATTTCAAAATTATTCTGGAAATGAGAAAATGCGCCAACCCCAAATAAACGATCTGAGACTTTATTTTGACTGAACTTAGCGGTTAATCCTTTTTCCGTAGAAGTTCTTTCCTGCCCACTTACAAAATGGAAAGAAAGCAAAAGCAACACAATTAGACGATACTTCAAGATATAGTGATTAAGAGATATTAAAGATAACGCTCTGTTCTAAAATATATTCTTAATTACTGGATATTTGTAAGTTAAGATTTGTTATTTATAGGGTTTTTTCTAGAAAAATTATCTTTACCGAAGTCAATGTGATAGTCAGATTCAAAGAACGTACTAGGCATATAGTAATCTGTGGTGATAATTTGTGCACCCGATTTTTTAGCCGTTTCAAAGCGAGAATAATCATTATTTCTGGCTTCAGTAGTATTTGCATCGGCTCTTGTCCTAATAATATAGCCTTTTTTTACTAAATCTGATATTCGTGAATCATTAGGATCATTAATGATCATAGCTGCTGCTTCCGGAGAATTCTCATTAGAATTGGTGAAAATTATTCTGTTTTTTAAAGAAGGATGATTTTCGATATATAATTCCTTTTTTTCATCTTTCGTATCTAAAATGAACATGAATTTGCCTTTAGCCTTATCGATAGTTGGCCAATTTCCAGCGATTATAGCTTCATTTAAGGTTTTAAAATCAGCTCGAACATCATCTGGTGAAATTAAATGTTCTTTACCTAAGAATTTCAGAATAACATCATCTAATTCTTGGTAAGCTTCCGCAGTAAATGGTTCTGGTGAGGTACCAAAATTATTCTCTTCACCATCTTTTGGCTCTAGCGTAATAAATATTGGTGTGTGATCTGGATTTTCTTCAGACCAACATTTTAAATCTTTCAAACAATTTTCAAAAAGGTAATATTGAGTTCTAAAATCGATATCTGGTATATGGATCATTTTAAACCCTGGTTGCGCTAATTTGTTTTCAGGATCATATTCCGATTGGTCTTCAGCTAAAGATAAACCTTTGGGATTCGAGAATTTACCACCGTCTATATCAATATAAACATCAATCTCTAAATTTCTAAGTCCCATGCTTAATTGTTCCAACATTGGGATATGCTCGTATTGTAAACCTTTTAATCCTCCGGTGGTATCCTGACTTTCTAAATAGGTATATAAAGAGTCTTCAATAGCTTTCTTATAACTATTATGAGATCCAATAACCTGAACTTCATTTATTTTTTGTTTGGCTTTGGTGTTATCTGAACATGCAGAAAAAAAGTAGATACTAATTAATGAGAATAGGGTGATAGATAGCTTATTGATCATTGGAGTAATTAAATTTTAGCCGCTAAATCTAGATTTTTAAGATGAGCTGAACGTAATCTTAAGAATAAGTTGTGTTAAGAAAATGTAAGCTTGGCTCTTTATGTAGTTAATAAATCCGAGCTAAATATTAAGAGAAAATTATTTAGGTAGTAGGGAAAGGTTAATAAATATAGCGGAAATACAGAATTACTTAAAGCTTTAGTAAGATTAAAAAAATGTGAAAGAAATTAACATTTCCTTATTTAGCGGCTTGAAATTTAAAGTAAAACCTTTTACCAAAATCAATAATTTAAGATGTTCTAACAAATCAACACGAAAGAAAAAAGAACCACAGTTGCTACCAACAACTGCGGTTATTCATTAAGCATTGTGCAACCAATTACTTAACTACATGTATTTTAAAATTACACAATTAAAACCGAAAAAAATAATTTTTGGAATGTCGGTTTTACTAGCTTCTCAAATGACTACTGCAGCAAACAGCGGTATTTATTATGAGAATGCCAAAACTAAAATTAGTTCTAGCAGATTTCAACAAACTATTACCGGTACGGTAGTAGACGACAAAGGAATGCCTTTACCGGGTGCAACTATTAGAGAATCTGGCACCGATAATGGCGTTGTGACCAATTTTGATGGTCAATTTACAATAGAGGTTTCTGATAATGCAACTTTAGAAGTTTCTTATTTAGGTTTTAAAAGTATTCAGGTTGAAGCTAAAGACGGAATCACTGTAACCTTAGCTGCCGATGCCGCCAATCTCGATGAGATTGTGTTGGTTGGTTATGGTAAAAAAACAAAGAAGGATTTAACGGGAGCTGTAAGCCAACTTTCTTCAGAAGATTTTAAAAAGGGAGTTAATGTTTCTCCAGATAATTTAATCCAGGGAAAAGTTGCTGGTGTACGTGTTGTACAATCTAGCGGAGAACCAGGAGCCGGGGTAGATGTTTCGATTCGTGGTATTGGATCTATTCGTAGTGGAAGCACACCGTTATTCGTAGTAGATGGGATTCCTTTAAGTAATGAGAATGTAAGCGCTGGTGGTCCAGATTTTGGATTAGGAAATACTGCTGCTAAAAACCCGCTTAACTTTTTAAACACGAGCGATATTGCATCGATTACTGTTCTTAAAGATGCATCTGCTGCGGCGATCTATGGGGCTAGAGGCTCTAATGGTGTTGTGATTATAACTACAAAACAAGGAGAAAAAGGAGACGCTACAATAACGGTAGATTCTTATTTAAATGTTTCGAATGTAATAGATAAGGTAGATGTACTTTCCGCTTCTGAATATAGAAATGCTATCGACGATCCATCATACGATCATGGTGGTAGTACAGATTGGCAAGACGAATTGTTTAGAACAGCAATTACCCAAAATCACAATTTCTCATTTTCCAAAAGAACAAAGAGTGGTAACTATTATGCATCTCTTTCTCATATGGATCAGGAAGGGATTGTAGAGACTAGCGACTTTAAAAGAACTACGGCTAGGATTAATGCGGAAGAATCTTTCTTCGATAATAAAAGGTTGAAGGTGAAAATGAATCTTACTGCCAGCCAAATTGATGAAAACGGAATTCCAAACGGAGCAGATGCAGGATCAGACGGGCAGGTAATAATGCATGCTTTAATGGCAAATCCTACACGTTCGGTTTTTGATGCAGACGGCGATTATACCAACTTCAATATGAATGCGCATTACAACCCTATGTATTTGCTAAATATCTATGAAGATAAAACCGAAACATTAAGAGTTTTAGGGAATATTGAAGCTACTTTCCGTATTGTTGAAGGATTAGAATATAAATTCAATTTAGGTATTGATCGCTCTACTTCAGAGAGAAATTCAACTATATATCCTAACGTGACCGATAGAACACCTCTCGGTGCTTATGTTCAAAATAATCTTGATTCACAAAGCTCTTTAGTAGAACATTACTTAACCTACAATTTCGATATTGATAGAAGTAATTTTGAAGTTTTGGGAGGGTTCTCTTATCAAAAATTCAATTTTTCAGGAACTTCTTTTTCTACAACCAACATCAGTCCTATGGACGAAGGTGTAGCGCCAGAATATAATCCCGGTTATTCCGGAGAACAGTCTGGTGTAAGTGGTTACGCTCAGGAAAATGAGCTTCAATCTTACTTTGGTAGAGTTAATTATACTTTTGATGATCGCTATTTGGTGACTGCTTCTTTAAGAGCAGATGGTTCAACTCGTTTTGGAGAAAATAGTAAATACGGTTATTTCCCATCTTTCGCTTTGGGGTGGAATATAGATAGAGAATTATTCCTTGGTGATTTTAATGAAATAGATCAATTAAAATTAAGAGCTAGCTGGGGAGAAACTGGTAACCAGGAAGTTCAAAATAAGATCACGCAGGCAAGTTATTCACAGTCGGCAGCAGGTGGTTACTATCTTTATAGCGACTATAACTTAATGAATGGTGTTGTTGTAAATCGTACAGCGAATCCCGATTTAAAATGGGAAGTAGTTACACAGTTTAATGCCGGTGTAGATTTCAGTTTATGGAATAATAAGTTATACGGTTCATTAGATTATTACAATAAAACAACTACCGATGCGATTTTAAATATCCCTTCTGAACCTTTAAGCCCAACAACTTCAGTTTGGAAAAATATCGAAGGAGAAATTGTAAACAAAGGTTTTGAATTTACTTTAGGATCTAAAATTGTAAGCACAGAAGATTTTGACTGGTCTGTTGATGTTAATGGTGCTACACTAAATAACGAAATCAAAAATTTACCAGTTTCTGAATTATACTCTGGTAGTGTTGCCGGCCCTGGTTTAACGGGAGTAGCAGCAAATATCTACAAGAGCGGTTACGAGGCAGGTTCTTTCTTTATGCTAAAGCATCTTGGTTTTGACGAAAGCGGAAATGATATTTTTGAAGATATCAATAATGACGGAGTAATTAATAGTGACGACCGCCAGATTTTTGAAGGCGCTATACCAAACTTTACTTTCGGTTTAAATACAAGTTTAAGCTACAAAAGATGGGATTTAAGTATGGCATTTATTGGCCAAACAGGTGGTTATTTAGTGAATAATACCAATTTGGCTTTAAATATTAATAACCTCGCTTCAGATAGAAATGTACTTTCTGAATTTTACGAAGCAGGTGCAGATCCTCAAAATACACCACAGCTTTCTACTTTATATATGGAGAAATCTGATTTCTTAAGATTAAATAATGCAAGAGTAGGCTATACTTTTAGCACAGCAGATCTTAATTGGTTAAAAGGTCTTAATCTTTACTTAAGCGCTCAAAATGTATTCACTATAACCAATTATTCAGGATTCGATCCTTTAGTAAATAGTCCAAGATCAACAGGAGGTAATCAATCTATTGGGATCGATTATACAACTTACCCATCTTCAAGATCTTATATGATTGGTGCAACTTTAAAATTATAATAAATGAAATTTTCACATATATCAACTAAAGCTATAATTGCGATCTGCTTCACTGCAACTTTATTTAGTTGTACAGATTTAGAAGAAGAAGTAATTGATGAAGTAATCGGAGGAAAAAGTTCCAGTCCCGAAAGTGCCATGGCGGCAGCCTACGGACAGTTAGCAGAAGGAACATTTACCGATCACGGGAATGTATTTGGACTTCAGGAATATCCAACAGACGAGTGTATGCTACCTACAAGAGGTAGTGACTGGGGAGATGGTGGGAAATGGAGAGCCTTAACCGAATTTACCTGGGGAACCAACAATGCAGCCGTTGCTAGTACATGGAATGCTTTAAATAGTGGTATCACTAAAACCCTTACCGCTATTGAATCTTTGGAAGCAAATCCAGATTATGAAAATTACGAGCTATTTTTAGCAGAAGCTAGAGGACTTTTAGCATTGTACGTTTATAATACGATCGATTTATTTCAACAAGCACCTTACAGAGATCCATTTACAGAGAATGCAGAATTAGAATTTCTTCAGGCAGATGCTGAAATTGATAATTTAATTATCGAAGTAGAGTCTCTTATTCCAGATTTGGCAAACTTAGGAGAGCAAAGAACCTTTAATGCACGCTTCACCAAACAAGCCGCTTATGCTTTGCTAGCCGATATGTATTTAAATCGTGCTGTTTTAAAAGACAGATATAATACTTCATCTAGCTTTAATTTTACTGAAGCTGCTGTAGATAATGATGGTAGTGATATGGATAAGGTGATCTATTATACGTCATTATTAATCGAAGGAAACTTCAGTCTAGAAAGTAATTATTTTGCCAATTTTGCGATTGATAATAAGAATGGTTCAGAAATTATTTTTGCAGTAGCACAAGAGAATGATAACATTCGTAGAAGTGATAATGATTTTGCATACATGTCTACAGGTAGAGCCCAAAAGCCAACTCCAGATAATAGAGGTACCAATGCTTCTTGTGTAGAACCAGAATTCTATTACACTTGGGAAGGAAATCATGATGATCCTCGTTTTCACAGATATTATCAATATGCTGATGGAACTTGGTTTATGAATGATGGGACAACAGGTAGTGTGCCTGCAGAAGATGCTCGTCCTGATACTGGTGGCGCATGGTTTCATTTTAATAGAGGCCTACAGGTTGGCCAGCAATATGGACCAACGTTAGACGGTGAAGGAGGATTTGATATGACTTCAGACGGTAGAATTGCTATCAGCAAATTAATGATGGAAAAGAACACGACCGTTCCTATGGATTACACGCCAGATCTTAATTTTGACAATTCGCTTTCTGCGGTATTTAGTCAGGATCAGATTAATCGCGGAGTAAGAAATTTTAAATGGGAATTCGATCCTGAATATGGTAATGGTACAAGCGCGGTAGATGTTCCTTTATATAGATTAGGTGGAATTTATTGCATGAGAGCTGAAGCTTACTTTAGAAATGGAGAAACTGCAGCAGCTTTACAGGATATTAATTTACTTAGAACCAGCAGAACTCGAGAGGCTTTATTTAATAATGAGCCAGGAAAAGCGATTTCTTCTTTAGATGAAGAAACACTTTACAACGAGATTGGTTTTGAAATGTATTGGGAAATGTACCGAAGAAAGCAAATGATTCGCTTCGGAACTTACGATGAAGCATATACCGCTAAAGCAGCAACAGAACCTTATTTGCGAGTGTTTGCTATTCCGCAGGAAACTATCGATGTTACTGCTGAAATTACACAGAATATGGGATATTAATTGTATCCTTTTAGAATTAAAATTGAAAAGGAGTGCTGTAAAGTGCTCCTTTTTTTATGCTGAAATTCGACGATTTTGGTTTTTATTTATTTTTAAATAACGGTCGATTTAAGAGCATGATCGATCTCCATCTTTTTTTCTTCAAACATCAAAAGCTTAATTCATTATATTCTTGAAATTATCAATTTTAAGTCAATGTTAAGCCTAAATTTCTCTAATGTTAGCCTAGTCGTATGTATGTTAATCCAATTCAGTTAAAAATTAGCATCACGAATTTCAAAAATTCCTTTATTCAGTAACAATCTATCATTCTTTAGGGGTATAAGCTTAGGATTTAGGAATATCTAAGGATAAAAGGCTAAAAAAACATGGTTGGTTCCAATTTAGGAGTCATCTACGTTAATTAAACTATACATAAACTTCAATTAAACTTTATGCAGCTCTTTCTTCCTTATTTAGCGGCGTGTTAATAAAAACCTAATTCTAGTATTTGATGCTATAAATAGGCGATTCAAACATTACTAAATCGTAGGTACCAACAGGAACCGCGGTAATTTAATTAAGCATTGTGCAACCAATTAATTAACTACATGTATTTTAAAATTACACAATTAAACTCGAAAAAGGTACTTTTTGGTCTTTCCGTGTTACTTTTTTCTCAAACTGGTGAGGCTGCTCCAGTTAAAAAGCCCTCGACAGAATTTACGATCACTAGCAAATCTATTCAGCGATCAATTAGTGGTGTAGTAACAGACGATCAGGGAGTACCACTTCCCGGAGCGACCGTTATGGTAAAAGGAACCAATAATGGTGTTACTACTAATTTTGATGGAGAATATACTATTGATGTTCAGGAAGGTGATATTCTGCAAGCATCTTTTGTAGGTTTCCAAACCTTTGAAATAAATGTCTCTGGGAGAACGAATTTCGATATTCAGTTAGAGACCGATAGTGCATCCTTAGATGAGGTTCTAGTTGTAGGTTACGGAACTCAAAAAAAATCTGATCTAACAGGTTCAGTAAGTTCAGTGAGTGACGAAGAATTTAATAAAGGGATCAATACAAATCCTGGAAACTTATTACAAGGTAAAGTTTCTGGTTTAAATGTTACTAATGCAAGTGGAGAGCCAGGTTCTGGTCAAGACATTATAATTCGTGGTGTAGGAACCTTAAGATCTGGAACTTCTCCTTTATATGTAATTGATGGATTTGTATTGGACAATTCATCTACAGGGATGCCCACTAATCCTTTAAACTTTATTAATACAGAGGATATTGAATCGATCAATGTTCTGAAAGATGCTTCAGCTGCTGCAATCTATGGATCGCGTGCTGCGAATGGTGTTGTTGTAATTACCACTAAAAAGGGAAAAGCAGGAAGAACACAAATCAATTTTTCTGCTTCAACAGCAATTTCTTCCATTGCAAATAAAATCGATGTATTCTCTGCAGATGAGTTTAGAAATGTAGTTGAGGAAATTGGAGGAAGCTTAAGCGATAACGGAGCAGATACCGATTGGCAAGAAGAGCTTACAAGAACTGCAATTACGAACGATGTTAATTTTTCGATGAGTGGAGGAACCGCTAAAACTTCTTACTTCGCATCCTTAGGCGCAAGAGACCAAGAGGGAATTCTTAACAATAGTGATATCAAGAGGTATTCAGGTAGAGTTAATGTTACCCAAAAAGGTCTAGATGATCGTTTGAAAGTAGATTTAAATTTATCGGCTACTAGAACCGAAAATGAGCGTCCCGATACCGAAACAATGGTTAGCAATATGTTGTCTTTAAACCCAACAAGACCGGCTTACACTAATGGAGAACCTACCGTTTTTGGAACGGGAATTAATCCATTGATTATTGAAGATATCTATGGAGATTATTCTTTTAACAATCGTATGATTGCTAATATTTCTCCTTCTCTTGAAATTATCGATGGCTTAACTTATAAATTGAATTTAGGGGTAGATTATTCTAAAACTGATAGAGACGAGCAGTCCATCCCATATTCCGAAAATCCAGATTTTGCAGATGGCTCTATAACTTCAACTTTTACTACAAACCGAAACACTTTAATTGAAAATACGCTGAATTACGAAGCAGATTTTGGAGATCACGGTTTAAGCCTTTTAGCAGGTCATTCTTATCAAAAATTCTATATTCATGAAAAAGAATATTATTTTTCTAAGTTTCCTGATAATGGTATCGAACCAAGATATCAACTAGGCGAAGCCAGAGGGGAAGATAATACTCAGTCTTCTGAAGCAGTTCAAAACGAACTACAGTCTTTCTTTGGAAGGGTAAATTATAGTTACGATGATAAATATTTAGTGACTGCAACCGTGAGATCTGATGGTTCTACTAAGTTTGGAGAAAACAATGAATACGCAATATTCCCATCTTTTGCTTTAGGATGGAATATTTATAAAGAAGATTTTCTGGAAAACTCGGCTATTAGTAATTTAAAATTAAGAGCAAGTTGGGGTAAATCAGGTAATCAAGAAATTCCTTCTAAACAAACTAATTTAAGCTACGGAGAGAGTTTTGAGGATAATGATATTTACCCAATGAATGGTGATGAAACTACCCGCGAAAGCTATCCTTATGGTTTAGTGTTTGCTCGTACTGCCAATCCGGATTTACAGTGGGAAGAAACAGCGCAAACAAACATCGGTTTAGATTTTGGATTTTTTAATCAGAGATTAACCGGTACGGTAGATTATTTCTTAAAAGAAACCACAGATGTTTTGCTTTATTTCTCTACTCAGGATCCTATTGATGAGGTTGGGTATACGTGGCAAAATATTCCTGATATGAAAATCGAAAATTCAGGTTTAGAATTTTCTTTAGACTATCAAAGTGATAAAACAAGAGACTTCTCTTATAATATTGGCGGTAACCTTTCATACATCAAAAACGAAATTACCGATTCCCCATTTACTATCGTAACTACGGGTACAGCACAAGGGTCTGGACAAACGGGAGCAACGATAAATGGGTATATGAATAATCAACCTATCGGTAACTTCTTTGTAAGACAATTTGAAGGCATTGGCGCAGATGGGCTTAGCCAATTTACAGATATCAACGGTGACGGGCAGATCGATGATAGTGATCGTACATCTTCAGGAAGTGCCGTTCCCGATTTTATTTATGCTTTCTACACTAAATTCAATTATAAAAATTTCTTTTTAGGATTGAATTTCAACGGAGTAAGTGGTAATAAATTATATAACCATACCAGAATGAGTTTGTTTAATAAAACTCAGATTTCAAATTCCTTAAACACTACAGACCAAGCGATCGAGTTTGCAAACGAAGATCCTAGTAACACTAATACTGTTTCTACCAGATATCTGGAAGACGGAAGCTTTTTACGTCTAAACAACGCAACATTGGCTTACGATTTAGATCCTAAAACTATAGGTTTGGGAGATTGGTTAAACAGCTTCAGATTATCAGTAACAGGGCAAAACTTATTTGTAATTACCGATTATAGCGGTTTTGATCCTGAACTTAATACAGGAACTTCTGGAGATGCGAAGTCTTTTGGTATCGATTATTACACCTATCCTAAAGCAAGAACGTTTGTTTTTGGTTTAAATGTATCCTTCTAATTTTAAAAAAGTAAAAATGAAACATAGAATTCTAACTGTATTTGCGGGACTTAGCGTATTAGCATTTACAAATTGTACAGATTTAGAAGAAGAAATATTAGACGAATCATTAACCGGATCTGAAGGTCTTGTTGAACCCATTAATGGTTCGATGGCTGCAGCTTACGGTATTCTTCCACAAACCTTTAGACATACTCGATATTTTGGGTTGCAGGAAATCCCTTCAGATGAAGCGATCTTGCCTCCAAGAACAGGCCTTGGCGGGACGCAGTGGGCAGATAATGATACGTATACTACTGCACATAGACATTTAATGTCTTCAAATAATAGTTTAGTAACAGGTGCCTGGAGCTATTTAACGACTGCTTTGTTTAGAACCGTTGCTGCAATAGATGTAATTACACCAATGGCTGAAGATGGAGACGCAGAAGCAGTACAGGCATTAGCTGAAATGAGAGCTTTAAGAGCTTATGAGAATATGCTATTTTTAGATAGTTGGGGATTAGCTTTTGGTAAAGAAACGACTTCAGAAACTTCTGAAATTTTAAGAGGTGAAGAAGCAGTTGCTTACATCGAATCTGAATTTTTAACAGCCTTAGAAAATATCAATAACGATCGTGGTCCTGGTAGAATGACAGAGGATGCTATCTATGGATATTTAGCAAAATTATATTTGAATGCAGCGGTTTATAGAGATCCTTACGGAACTCCAAATTTCAGCGATTCAGATATGCAAAAAGTAGTAGACTATACCGATAATATTATTAATAACGGAGGCTATTCGTTATCCTCAGAATATTTTGATCTATTTAATGATGAGAATCACGATAATTCTGAGTTGATTTTTGCTTTAGATCTTCGCGGTGTTCTTAATAATGATCACAACCGTTGGGCATATTGGTCGATGTCGGGCTCTTTATTTCCAAGACCGGGAGAATTTTATTTGAGTATGGATGGTACCGATGGTCCTGCAATGACCTCAGATTTTTACCAAACCTGGGTGAATGCCTATGGTGATACCGATCCTGCCGATGCCGATGCCAGATTCTATAAAAAGAATGCTGAAGTTCCTGCTGAGTTAGAAGATATTTCAGGATTAACGCCGTATAAAAATGATACTTTAGGAAAAGTAAGTGACAAGGATCATTATTTTGTTGCAGGTTCTGATTTTGAAATTGATCGCGGAATTATTCGTGGTACGATGTGGGCACCAAGAAAAACGGAATTTCGCTCTGGTAGTTTTATGACCGGTACAGATGCTAACGGAAACTCAGGATTTAAAATTTTTCCTTTAGCTGAAGCACGTGAAAATGGTTCTGAAGAAGAAGATATTACTTATTATGTAGACCATACGTTGGATATTAGCCTGGATGGTAGCGCAGGTTATGCAAGTGGTTACCGTTTTGCGAAATGGCAATTCAGTAAAACATCAGACGATGGTAATAATTACAGTAGTGTAGATCTAGTATTATTACGTTTAGCAGATGTTTATTTAATGAGAGCTGAAGCTAAATTAAGAATGGGCGATAATGCGGGTGCTTTGCAAGATGTAAATACGGTAAGAACTTCTAGAGATGCAAGACCAGATCAAACACCGGCAGCATGGTCATCTATCGATTTAGAGAGCTTGTATAGAGAACTTGGTTTCGAATTCTATTGGGAAATGCACCGTCGACAAGACCAAATTCGATTTGGAAAGTACGAGGATTCCTGGACTTCAAAATCAGATAGTGATCCTAACCATAGATTGTTCCCGATTCCGCAAGAGGCGATCGATGGAGCTTCAAACGTAGAAGGTTACTTGTTACAGAATCCAGGATACTAAATAAATGTAATTGTTTGATAAGCGGTAGGAGTTCTTTGAGCTTCTACCGCTATTTTATATAAAGTTATGAAGAGAGATTTCAAAAAAATACTGGTTTTTTCAGCAATATCAATAGCGATAGGCTGCGGAAAAACTTCCGAAGAAAAAACAACAGCAGCTACTAAAGAGTCGGAAGAAGAACCGCTAAATATCATTTTTATGGTAGGGGATGGAATGGGAATTCCGCAGGTTTCCAGTGCTTTTTATTTTGGTGAAGGGGAGCCTAATTTTAAACAATTTGAAAATATTGGGTTAAGTCGCACATCCAGTACCAGCCATTTAATTACCGATTCTGCTGCCGGGGCTACGGCTTTTTCAACAGGAAAGAAAACGTATAAAAGAGCAATCGGAGTGTCTTCAGATACGCTACCGCTTCCAACAATTTTAGAGCAGCTAAAAGATCGAGGATATCAAACCGGTTTGGTAAGTTTAACTTCCATTACGCATGCCACACCCGCTGCATTTTATGCGCATGTTGAAGATCGTGATATGCACGAGGAAATTGCAAAACAGCTTATAGATGCTGAAGTTGATTTTTTTGCCGGAGGAGGTAAAAAATACTTCAGAACTAGAGAAGATGGTATGAATCTTTTTGATAGCCTAAAAGCTAAAGAATATAAATTGGATACTTTAGAATTAAGTAAACCAAACAATGATCGGCGTAACGCGTATGTTTTAACTGAAGAAGGTTTACCATCCAAACCTGAAGGTCGCAAAGACTTTCTTCAGCAAGCGTCCAAATTAGGATTAGATTATTTCGCGGCGAATAATAAACCATTTTTTATGATGATCGAAGGATCATATATCGATTGGGGAGGACACGCCAAAGATGATAATATGATGATCCAGGAGGTTTTGGATTTCGATAAAACAATTGGAGTGGTATTAGATTTTGTAAAAGCACATCCAAATACATTAGTTGTAGTCACTGCAGATCACGAAACAGGTGGTGTAAGTATCGGTAAAGCCTACGACGAGTCCGGGAAAGAAATTCCGCAGCAGGTTCAGGTTTATTTTAATACCGATCAACATAGTACCGAGTTGATTCCTGTTTTTGCAAAAGGTAAAGGAGAAGAATTGTTTAGAGGGATTTATGAGAATAATGAAATCTATCACAAATTAATGCAAGCGATTGATGAAAATTAAGCATTTTAAAAAACTAATATTCGTACTAATTTGTTCTTTTTTAAGCGGAATTTCAACAGCGCAAAGTAGTTATCAATTTCATTCTCATAATGACTACGCTCAGGAATTTCCTTTTTGGAAGGCTTATATCCATGGAGCCTCTTCTATTGAAGCAGATGTTTTTCTGAAAGATGAAGAATTATTTGTTACTCATACTGAAGAGGAAATAGAACCGAATCTTACGCTAGAGAATCTCTATTTGAAACCACTTTCTGAATTAGCGAAAAGTGGAAAATTAAGGAAAACCCAGTTATTGATCGATTTAAAATCTTCAGCCCAGCCTACTTTAAAGGTGCTGATGAAACTTTTAAAAAACTATCCTGAATTAACCAAAATCGATAATTTAAGCTTCGTTATTTCAGGCAATCGACCGGGGAATTCTGAATATAAAAACTATCCCGATTTTATTCAATTTGACCATCAGGATGTTTCAAATTTAGATGAAGCCGATTTAAGTAAAATTGCTCTAATTAGTAAAAGCTTCAAAGAGTATTCGGTTTGGAATGGTTTAGGAAGAATTACGGCTCCAGAGCTTCAGAAAGTTGAAGAAGTGATAAAAAAGGCTCACGATGCGGGAAAGCCTTTTCGTTTTTGGGGAGCTCCAGACACTAAAACAGCGTGGAGTAGATTTGCAGCAATGGGCGTTGATTTTATCAATACCGATAAACCGGCAGAAGCTTCAGCCTATTTGGAAAGTCTTGATAATAGAAATGTTGAGCTGAAAGATCCAATTTCAGTGTATCATCCAAAATTCAATTTTGATAAAAATTCAACGCCAAAGAATATTATTTTGATGATTGGGGATGGGAATGGTTTAAGCCAAATTTCTTCAGCAATGATTGCGAACAGGGGAGAATTAACGCTTACACAATTACAGAATCTAGGCTTTGTAAAAACATCAAGTTTTGATGATTTGGTAACCGATTCGGCTGCTGGCGGAACTGCTATGGCAACTGGAGAAAAGACGAATAATCGTGCGATCGGCACCGATGCTGAAGGAAAAGATTTAGTAGCTATAACCGAGATTCTAAATGAAAAAGGATATTTAAATGGCATTTTAACGACCGATTATATTACAGGAGCAACGCCATCATCCTTCTATGCCCATGTTGTAGAACGTGATGATAGCAATGCGATATTAGAAGATCTTAAAACCAGTAATATTGATTTTTTCGTAGCTGCCGGATCGAGCGACTTCAATAAAATTCAAGATGAATTTGTACAAAAAGAGCTAAGTGAATTTAACGATTTTGAAGATAGAACTTCTGTTTTTCTTTCCGAAGAAAGTTTAGGTGGTGTTGAGGATCGTGGGAATCAGTTTCCAACGTATGTTCAAAAAGTACTTCAGAATTTAGAAAATCAAGAAAAACCTTATTTTTTAATGATTGAAGGCGCTAAGATCGATAAAAATGGACACACCAATAATGCAAGCGGAATTGTACAAGAAATACTAGATTTTGATAAGACCATTGCTGAGGTTCTAAAAGTAGCCGATAAGAATGAAAATACGTTGGTGGTTATTACTGCCGATCATGAAACTTCAGGTTTTGGCATTATGCAAGGCAATCTTGAAGATGGGAAATTGGAAGGCGGTTTTTTAACGAACGATCATACTGCGGTAATGGTTCCGTTATTTTCTTATGGACCTAAAGCAGAACTTTTCAACGGTGTTTATGAAAATACTGAAATTTTCCATAGAATTTTAGAAGCATTGAATATGGAGAAATAGGATAGTTGAAACCCTGAACTCAGTTTTGTTGTTTTTTGTAACTTTTTTCAGAATAAAAATAAAGCTGAGTTCGGTTTCTTACTCCATAATCGAGATTAAATGCTGCGAGATCTGCCTTGAAATAAAGCGGATTTTCAAAGCAATAATTCATCGGCTGGCCCTGACGTGGTTTGCTTAAAAGGTTAATCCAATATTACCAATTTCGTATTTTCCTCAAAAATACCTTCATCGCTTATTCTTCCGGTCACCCGAAATTGCAAGGTATCATAAGATGGAATTTCTGAAAACTTAAGACTAAGCGATATAAATTTCTGTTCGTTTAAGTCTTCTATAGGCGAGGTTTCTCCCATATGATCAAGGAACAGAAGCATTTCGTTTACGTTGCTGCCTGCAGGATAGTTTTCATTAAAATCGTATACCGTA
The DNA here is from genome assembly GCF_030409505.1 of Zunongwangia endophytica. Taxonomy (NCBI): domain Bacteria; kingdom Pseudomonadati; phylum Bacteroidota; class Flavobacteriia; order Flavobacteriales; family Flavobacteriaceae; genus Zunongwangia; species Zunongwangia endophytica. Next base: position 535,603 of record NZ_JAUFPZ010000002.1, read on the forward strand.
AAGATGTTTACAGAATCTATTTGGTTAGTTTGAACATATTCATTTGGATCACTCCTTCCGTAGGTCGGTAGATCTGATAGAAAAGCACTAAAATAGATCCGTTTATCCATGGTTGAATCTGGAGCTATAGAAATGCCTAATTCTTCTCGATTAAACTCATCTAAATATGGATAAATTCCATTTTCCTGAAAAGAGAAAAGTAAAGGTCTTGCACTTTTAATGGTAGATACGTAATACTGCGATCATCCGGGCAGCCGGTTAATAGAAAACAGGAAATAATTAATAAACCAATTGAAAGTTTCTTTTTCATTTTTAAACCTGAAGTGTAAGTGTAAATTACTCTAATTCCTGAATATCACCCGTTTTCAAGTCAACTTTAAAATGGGTAGCAGGTAAACCATTAATAAATTTATCAAAAATCAGTAAAAACTGATGTAGTTTTTGCTCATTTTTATTTTGGAAATCCTTCTTAGTTTTTGCTGCAGCTATAATCTTTTTGTAGGCTGCTAATCTTTTTTCAGGAATATCTTTAAAAGCTAATTTATCGGCGTTTCTGATCTTATAGAAATCCAAAATCATATCATAAGCTTTCCAATCTGAAAAATCTTGCGGAATTTGAGCATTGTTGGAAACAACCTTAAATAATTCTTTACCGGTAAGATTGGAAAGATAAGTTTCAAATTCAACATTCCAGTCATTTGGTAGAAATCTTAATTTTACCAGATTTTCCAGATGATATTCGGTAAAATCATGATAGTTTTGGCTTTTTAAAATAGCATCATCCCAAGTGTCTAAGTTATTATTCTTTAGATATTCAAGTTCTTTTTTATAGAGCGGAAATAACTCATTAAACCTTGGAACTTCGGAAATTGAGACAGTTTCAACTTCAGCAAAATCGTCTTCTAGGTTCAAAATTTTATAACCAGGAATATAAGCGGCTAGGGAAGGAGTTTGAATATTTATAAGAAAATCTCCATTTTCATATTCTCGCTTTCCGGTATCGTTAATATGCATGTGTCCCGCAAAATGAAGTTTTATTCCGGCTTCTGCTAGTGTTTTAGCAATACGTTCTTTAGGCACTCGTTCTAATTGCCATTTATTTTTTCCCAGAAATTCATCTAATAGCGAAGAGGCATCTTCATTAAAATCTATCGAGGGATAATGGCTAAATGCAACGAGTCTTTTGTTTAGTTTTTTAGCATTTTCTGCAACCGTTTTTATCCATTTAAAAAGATGCTTTTTATGAGCGATGGTTTGGTTATATCCTATACTTGCACTACTAAGACTGCCATTTTCCTGCGGTACGTAAGAGTTTCCGTCTATTGCCAAAAGCCATAAACCTTCCTTAGGTTCGACTACGTAGGAGGCATCGGGGATAGAAAGTGAATCATTTATTTTATAGGTTCTTTCTGAAATTTGAGAAGCCATTTTAGCTTTTTCAAAAGTGTAATTTTGAGGATTATAAGTAGAGAAAGCAGTTTCCCAATATTCGTAATTTTTCTTCGGAAAAAAACCAAAATCAGCTAAAGCATTCAGTATAAAATTATATCCCGCTTTTTCCAATTTGGGTTCTATAATAGCATCATGCTCATCTGGTTTTGATTGATATAAATTAGCTTCGCTAAAAATCGGCTGATTGCTACCGTCTTTGGCTAAAAAATCCTTTTTACCTGCCGCAATAGTATAGGGACGCACCGGATCATGATTTCCTGTGGTTATAAAAAACGAAATGTCATATTGATCTACGTAAGATTTTAAAATTTCAGCAAGACCATTAATATTAATGGGTTGTCCATCGTCGGTATAATCGCCTGGAAAAGCAACTAATTTTATCCCGCGAGCTGCAATATCATCTAACACAGCTTTCAGTACAAAATAATTTTCATTAAAAAGTCTCGTTGAATGCAACTGCGCACTCATGCTTCTTATTTTAGCTTTATTAGTAATACCATCAATTTCGAGTCCGTTGAAATTTTCGTAATCCGCATAAATATCAAGCAGGTGAATATCGGCGACAAAAGCAATTTTATCTGGTGTTTGCTGCGCAGGCATGGTCAATGACATTAAAATCAATATTAGCGAAATTCGCTTCATTTTTAATGAATTTTAATGCGATGATACAATCAAAAGATCATTTCGATATTATCTTTAAGTTAATTTGATTGATTTTAGTAAACTTCCGCATTTTCCTCTACCAGCGCTTCGTAAAATTCAACGTAATTATCAATCATGTTATCGATATTACAATGTTGTTCTGCGTGTTTTCTACATGCTTTACGATCAAATCTTTCAATATTTTTAAGAGCTTCAGCCATTCCGGTTGTATCTAGAGGATCAAAAATTTGCCCAACTTCATCAGTTATAATTTCTGGAGCAACGCCTTTATCCCAACTAAGGACAGGTGTTCCTGAAGCCAGACTTTCTGAAATCCCCAAAGCTGATGGTTCTTCCCATACACTGGTAAATAATAGCGCCATTGAATTTCTTAGGAGGCGATTTATCTGTGTTTTGTCCTGTTCACCAACATAAGAAACTAATGGGTTTTTTAGCAGAGGAGCTACAAAGCGCTCAAAGTATTCGCTGTTCTTACCTCTACCCGCAAGAATTATTGGTTTGTTAGCTTTAATGGCAACTTCGATAGCTAAATGAGGTGCTTTTTCTTTGCACATAGAACCGTACCACATACAGTACTGATTATCTTTTTCAAAATTTGGCTCCCAATCATCAAGATCGATAGCATTCCTAATTACTTTAGGAAAGTTTAAAAATTTTGAATATTGATCTCTTAAGGATTCACTTACTACTACAAATTCCTGGTCGAGATCTTTTTTTACATAATCTAATGCAAATTTAATCTCAGGAAAAGCCATCGTATGTAACGTGGTTACAAACTTAGTTTTCAGTTTATTTCCTAAAATGATGGGAAGGTAATGTAGGGTTTGGTTATGTACTATATCGTATTCGTAACGCTCTAAATCTTGGAAAATTTCAGCATAAATAACCGCATTTTTTATTTGGGATGGATTGTTTTTTTCAGGATAGCTACACGATAGAGAACTGTCTTCAGCGAAGTGATGATCTAAGTTTTGTAAATTTTCGCTTTGTGAGCCCGACTTCGCATAAACGTCGACTTCTATACCTTTATCTGCTAGTTTCTGCACCATTTTGTGAGTAATCATGGCAAGGCCGCCTGCATATGGTTTCTTTAAAGGATGGCGATGATCGGCTATTATGGCTACTTTCATAATTGGTAAGTTTTGGTTGGTAATTGAGTATATCCAGTAAGCGCTAAGATTATGATTATAATATAATCTATCGCCTCTGGACAAAATTTTCTAGCTATCAATAAAATTGAGAAGAAAACTTTACTGTAAGTTCCTAAAAATTAGACGCGATTATGTGCTCTATTGCTAAGAGTATGGTAACAAAAGGTATTTTTAATAATATTTTAACGGAATATTTAAACGTAACGATGTAAATTTTTAGAACAATTGAAAAAAAATGATGTTTTTTAATCAGTTTTAAAAATCAAGCATAGCAATGAATACGTATCATTTAAAATTGAATGATGTCGAAGATTTTGTACCGCAGCTTGCAGATAAGCTGGGAATAGGATTTAAGAATAAATTAGGAGAATTTTCGGTAAGTATACCTTCCGATTATGGGAGTGGTAAAGTTAGCTGTATAAATTTCCCTAACGGTATCGGATTATATACTCTAAATGTAAAATTTTTAGAAGATACCTGTATTAAGATAAATCATCCCGATGTGTGTCCTATTCGATTTATATATTGTGTTAATGGTGAGCTGGATGCTTATTTTAAAGAAGATAATGGATGTGTGCTTAAAAGTCACCAGCATTTAATTGCTGCAACTACTTCTACCGGGATACAATGTCTTAAATTTAAAGGAGGCGATAGTGTCTTAGTCTGTTATTTAGAAATTAATCGTTTATCTTTTAAAAATTACCTTTCTTTTGATCTTAACGAAATCGGAGAAAAGTACTTTAAGCTTTTTGGGGATATTGAAGGCGATAATGAAATTTTCCAGACCGGTAGTTATGGTCTTCGTACGTTAGATACTATTAGAGAAATTGAAAATTGTAGCCTGGAAGGTTTTCCAAGAATAAATTATTTAGGCGGTAAAGCTCTAGAAATACTTTCTCATATGCTCATGCAGTTTAGAGAAGGATCACAGGAGCAAGAACCACGGTTAAAAAAGCGCGACCTTAAAGCTATCGAGAGAGCAGTTACTCATATTAATGAAAATATTTCTAATACCGGCACGGTACAGGAATTAGCGAAAGTGAGCGGCGTAAATGTGAATAAGTTGCAAGATGGTTTTCAAGAAGTTTATGGGAAAACAGTTAATTCGTATATTAGGGATGTACGCTTAACAAGAGCTATGAATTTGCTTTTAAGCGGCGAAAAAGGAGTAGGGGAAGTAGTTTACGAATTAGGCTTATCCAGCCGTAGTTACTTCTCGAAGATTTTTAAAAGACGCTACGGAATTTTGCCTAAAGATGTATTAAATAATAAGAATTTAACCGAAGCTTCGGAATAATAAATTGTAAGGAATGTAGTTATGGAATTCTTATTTGTAAATTGGTCATAAAAATCAGAATTTATGGAGAAGCAAATTTTGGTGCCTACCAATTTTTCAAAACATGCTTGGAATGCTTTAGTTTTTGGTCTTAAATTATATAAAAAAATACCTTGTAAATTCATTTTACTGAATGTTTACGAGGATAGTCACGGTTTAGGTGATAGGATTGTAGGTGTGAAATCTGAAGATGATGCAAATACAAAAGAAACATCTAAAAGTGGTTTAGACCGAATTATGCAGGGATTAAGTTTTAGAAAAGAAAATCCTAACCATGAATTTGAAATTTTATCTTTAGAAGGTGATTTGGATGATGCGGTACAGGAAATTGTCAATACTCGAGCGATAGACCTTATTCTTTTGGGTGCCGAAGGTGCCAATGTAAATATTCATAGTTCGTACAAATCAAAATTGTCTAAACTGGCTAACAGCATACAAAATTGTGCTATGCTTTTTATTCCTGAAGAGATTGAACTTACAGCCCAACCTTTAAATGAAATTGTTTTTCCTACAACACTTCGATATCCATTTAAAGAACGAGAATTAGATCCATTAAAGGATCTGGCTTCAAATTCTGGATCTCCTATAAGAATTTTGTATATCGATAGTGACAGTAAAGGGCTTAGTGAGGATCAGCAAGCGCTTCAATCTAATTTCGAAGGACATCTTACAACAATTAAGCATTCTTTTCACAGGCTTACCAAAACAACTCCGTCAACCGGAATTCATTTATTTATCGAAAGTCGTCAAAGTACGATGCTAGCATTGTATAAAAGAAAACAGGGATTTTTCTCTAAACTTTTCTCGCAATCTAAAGTCGATGATATTGAGTTCGATCCAAATGTCCCTGTTTTATTATTAAAAGAACTTAGTTAACTACCAGGTTCTTAACGAATATCCAGCATCCCAAAAGTGATATTCTAAGTTGGAAGCCGTAACGAAAGCTTCTGTCATTCTAGCTCGTATTTGGGGTGTGGTTTTCTCGGCATGTTCATCACAAATCTGGATCGCTTTCGTAACCGCTTCACCAAATTCTTCTCCGGCGTAGGTATCGATCCATGCTTGGTAGGTATTTTCTCCATCTTTCTGATTTTCCAGAATGTAATCACCAACCGCTTTATAGATCCAAAAGCATGGCAGTACCGCGGCCATTGCTACTTCAAGATTATCTAAAGCAGCCGTACTTTTTAGAAAATTAATATAATGGTGGCAGGCAGGTTGTACAATTGCTTTTTCTGAAACTCCAAATTCTTTAAAATATGATTCATGCAAAGCGCTTTCCACAATAATAGCATTTTCAGCAAATTGAAGAAAAGTAAGCATATTTTGAGTATCATAAGCTCGCGCACCAATTAGTGCTAAAGCGCGTCCAAAATTTTCCAGATAAGCCGAATCCTGGCTCATATAAAACTGAAATTTCTCTAAAGGTAAACTGCCATCCATCAATTCTTCTATAAATGGCATTTTTATAATTCGGTTGTATATTGGACTTATCGTTTGCCAGGTATCTTTACTCCAACTCATTTTTGATTAGTTTTTGTGGATTATAAAAGTGATTTAATGGGCCATTACCTTCGCCGGTTTTTACATCTTTTCCGTTTTCGATAGCTTGATGTGCAAAATCCTGCCCTAATTTTATAGCATCGATTAAGTTTTCGCCTCTGGCTAAAAAGGAAGCGATAGCAGAAGATAATGTGCAGCCAGAACCATGCGTATTATTCGTATCGAATCTTTTGAATTCGTAAGAGTGAATTTCTCCATTTTCAGCAAAATAAAGCGAAGTGATTCGATCACTTTTTAAATGACCTCCCTTCATTAAAACAGATTTGCAGCCGAGTTTCATAATTTTTTCTCCTGCTTTTTTCATGTCTTCCAGCGTTTCAACTTTCATTTCAGCTAAAACCGCAGCTTCATCCATATTAGGAGTAATGACATCGGCTAATGGAAATAATTGCTCAATGATCATTTTTACGGTTTCATCCTCAATTAATTTATGCCCGCTTGTAGCAACCATTACAGGATCAAAAACCAATGCTGTTTTTGGATATTTTTGCAATGCAGCAACAATAGTTTTAACGAGTTCTGGTGTGTGTACCATTCCAATCTTTACCGCATCAGGAAAAATATCGTCAAAAATGCTATCGATTTGTTCTGAAACAGCCTGATAGGAAATAGGAAATATATTTTTTACGCCCGTTGTATTTTGTACCGGTAGTGCAGTTAATACAGAGGTTGCGTAACAACCCAATGCCGAAAATGTTTTAATATCGGCCTGAATTCCTGCGCCGCCACTACCGTCGAAACCGGCGATAGTTAAGGCTGAAGGATATTTATATGTTTTCATTTTGATGATTCTGAATTTGATTTTTTATTTCTTTTGCAGCTTCTTTAGGATCGTTAGCAGCACAAATAGCTGAAACTACAGCAATACAATCTGCACCTGCTTTAATTACTTCAGCAGCATTACTAGCATTCATGCGACCAATAGCCACTAAGGGTTTTTTAGTTAAGTTCCGAATTTTTTTAATTCCCTCGATTCCCCATTCGGTTACTGTATTGGTTTTTGTACTGGTGCTATATACCGGGCTAATACCTAAATGATTAGCAATCTTCGTTTGCTCGGTCTCTAACTGCTCTAGATATTCTATAGAATATCCAATCGCTTTATTATGATTCCAAATTTGCTGAATTTCAGAAGGCGGAGTGTCACTGTTCCCAACATGAATACCGAAAGCATCAACAGCGTTAGCAACTTCAAGATTGTCATTGATTATAAGCGGGATATTATATCTATCGGTAAGCTTTTTCAGTTTTTCAGCTTTTTTTATAAAGTCTGAAGTATTCAGATTTTTCTCTCTTAATTGAATAATATCGACACCGCCTTCAATAGCCATTTCAGCAACTTTTAATAACGAATGATGCACGGAACTTTCTTCTGAAATTACCAGATAAAGTTGATAAGGAAAATCTGGATGCATTATTCGCTAATTTTGAGAGTAGACATAAATTCTTCTTCAGTAATATTATAAAGTTTATCGAGAATATTTAATTGCAAAGTTCCCGGTCCTGCTGAAGTTTTAGCAGCAAGTTCGCCACAAACTCCCAATAAAGCCATTGCGGCTAAGGTTGCTTCAAATTTATCCTCAACTACCGCGGCAAATGCTGCTGTGATCGCTGAAGCCGAACAGCCAAGTCCCGTAACTTTAGCCATAAGAGAATCGCCATTATTCAGCATCATTATTTTATTTCCGTCGATAATAATATCAGTTTCCCCAGAGATGCAAACCACGCTATCGTATTCAGTATTAAGCGCATTGGCAGCTTCGATAGCTTCGCTACTTGCTGCAGTGCTGTCTACGCCTTTGGTTTTTAGATCAGATGCCTTCGCCAGAGCCATGATTTCTGAAGCATTTCCTCTAATTATTTTTGGTTTTAACTGAAGTAGCTCGGTAAGGATATCATTTCTGTAAGGCGTTGCGCCGGCACCCACCGGATCTAAAATCCATGGTTTACCGAGTTCGTTAGCTTTTTTCGCTGCCTTAATCATGCTTAAGCTCCAATATTCATCTAGCGTACCAATATTGACCACCAAAGCCTGGCAGATGTTAACCATATCTTCTACTTCAGACTGGGCATGTGACATTATTGGTGAAGCTCCTGCAGCTAATAAGGCATTGGCCGTATTATTCATTACCACATAATTGGTAATATTGTGTATTAGAGGCACCGATTTTTTTACATGTTGAATATGTTGCCATAATAAATTTTCCATCATCATAAATTTTTGAGGCTTCAGGGAAAATTCTGGCACAAAGGTAGAGAGCTGATCTATTTTGGATCAGTAAACTTTTCCCTACGACGATTTTAGCGCATCAGGTTCAAAGGGACTATCTCAATTCTTAACAGAATACCCCTAAAGCACCGTAAAAGTAGGGTAAAAATGAAGGCTGAGAAAATTTTTAAATAGCTAAAGTTTTTAAGACTTAATTTTCTATTCAAATGTTTCTACCTGAAACATTAATTATTCTATATTTAGCGTGAATATTTATTTAAACTGAATATTTCGAGGTTGTACTTCAATATTTGAAGTTTCATTGTACGTTCTATTCTTACTAAATTTCATTATATGAAAGCTTTTAAAAATTTCAACAAAGCAGTTCTCTTTTTATTACTATTTGCTTCTTACGCTATGGTGGGACAACGCCAATTTGGTGCTGCGACGCTCTATACAGTTCGGGAAGAAATGAAGAAATCACCAGAGGAAACCATCAACGAAGTTGCAGATATTGGTTATTTATATATTGAAGCAGCCGGTTATAGTGACGGACTGTTTTATGGATTGAAGCCTAAGAAATTTAAAAAATTGTTAGCTAAATACCATACCAAACCTTTGAGTTCGCATCAGGGTGGCGTTACTATGGAAAATGTAGATCAAATGATAGCCGACGTTAAAAAAGCCGGCTTTCAATATTTTGTGATTCCTGTTCCGCCATTAGATAATTTTACTTTTGGAGGTAAAATGGGAATGGAAAATGACCTGGATCTTTTGGTTGAAACCTTTAATACTATAGGTGAAAAATGTAAGAAAGCCGGAATAGAATTATTGTATCATAATCACGATTTTGAGTTTAAAGAAAATGAAAACGGAATAGTACCGATAGAATATTTCTTAGAGAATACAGATCCAGATTTGGTGAATTTTCAGATGGATTTATATTGGGTAACAAAAGCGGGTGCCGATCCTGTTGCTTATTTCGAAAAATATCCAGGAAGGTTTAAATTATGGCATGTAAAAGATATGGATGAAGCGGGTAATTTTACTCCGGTAGGTGAAGGCACTATAGATTTTGAGAGAATATTAGACAAAAGAAAGGAATCTGGAATGAAATATTATATTGTAGAACAAGATAATACATTCGATTTAGAACCTTTAGAAGCCATTAAAATTAGCCATGAAAATCTTCGCGATTTTGGCTTTCACAAAGTGAAATTTAAAAAATAGGATTTTAAAAAAATATAAATAAAAAGCCCTCTGATATTCTCAGAGGGCTTTTTATTTATAAATTGCTTGAGAGTAGGAGTTTACTATTAAGCAATACATTTTTTGCAGCGATCATTTTCAAAGTCAAAAAAGGTATAGCAAATCTCTTTAAAATCATCATAGATCTCACAAATTGTATTTTCTATAAATTGGCTGAAATTTTTTAATTCTGAATTTTCTTCGGAATTTAATAATTCATCAGATAGCAGTACGTAGGTTTTACTTTCTACTGAATTTTTAAGCAAATGATGAGCCTCAATCACTGTTTGTCCATATAACTTTTCAAACTTGCCTATATTGTATTGAGCGAGTGGCCCATAATGGGCAATCATTTTTAGAGATAGATCGATATTTAACTGAAATTCTTCTTCTAGAAACCCAATTTCTTGGTTAAATACTTCTTTCATAAGACAAAATTGGTTTAAAATTTCTTTTGCTGAAATACGCTCACCGTATTTAAAAAAGAGAACAGCATCACCTTCAATTTCCGAAATTTGAAGATCTAAGGTGTTACTTTTAATAATCGCGTTTAGTAATTTTGAAATTATAACTTTTCCGGTTTCAAAATCTGTAGTTTCAACAAAGCGACTAAAACCACTAATATCAGGAATAATTATTGTTCCTTTTAAAACTTTAGACTGGTATCCAATAGGATTTATAAGGTAAGGAAGTTGTGTAATTGTTCTTTTCATGGCCGATTTTCGATAGACAGTTTAATAATCCATAAACTATTTCTTTTGGTCTTTACTAATCGCACATGCTTACAGTGATTGAGGTGAATAACACTAATATTTGTACATTTGCTTTACAAAAGTTAGTTAGAATTTATAAGTAAGTAATAAAGATCTTGTTAGTATTGATTTTATGGGACAATTATTAGAAAAAAAGGCTTGTGAGAGTAGGTTAGGAGCAATAGATGATGCGCTCTACGCGATTGGTGGGAAATGGAAATTAAAGATAATTATAGCTCTAAAAGAAGGCAATAAGCGATTTAATGAGTTACAGCGTGCCTTGAATATTTCTGCTAGAATGCTATCCAGAGAATTAAAAGATTTGGAATTGAACGGATTTGTAGAACGCAAAGTCTATACGGAAACGCCAATAGTCATTGAATACGAATTAACAGAGTACAGTAATTCTCTTTCAGAAATTTTAGAAGCCCTAAGCTCGTGGGGAAAAAAGCATCGTCAAAAACTAATTGATGAACGCTCTTGATTTTACTGAATTATCATATTTCCGAAAATGATTTCAATAGAATAAAATAAAACGTAAAAAGTACCGTTATTATATAGAGAAATTCATATTGCTGAATTTTTCATTATTGATTAACCACAATTAGCCTAATCAAACGTGGATTTACAAAGCCTTTCGATAAGAAAGGCTTTTTTTTGCCTAGTTTTTGGCTAGTGGGAAGTAAAGTATTTAGAAATTTTATAATTTTAATTAAAATTTTCTTTCAACTTTTAAATTTAGTTTTAGGATTACAATAATTTTCTTAATTTAATCCTCAATAAAATGTTTTATATAATTTTTTGGCAAAATACTTGTTATAGATAAGTCCCAAATTACCCGATGATGCTGCTAGAGATGCTGAATTATAGATATCAGGAAGATACCTCTGTGATACGAAAGGCTATGGATTATTGTCATAACCTTTTGAAAAACAGTAGGTGTTCTAAACTGCCTTATCATAATATTCAGCATACTTTTGAAGTGTATCAATATGCTAAAAAGATAGCTAATTATGAGTCTTTGTCTAAAGATGATGAAGAAATTGTGGTTTTGGCTTCCTTGTTTCATGATACGGGTAACAGTAATTCTTATAAAGAGCACGAAAAAATAAGTGCTAAAAATGCTGAACTTTTCTTAGAGAGCGTAGGATATCCTCACGAGAAAATACAACAAGTGATCTCTTGCATTTGTGCGACTAAAATGCCACAAGCGCCAAAAAATAAATTGGAAGAAGTTCTATGCGATGCAGATTTAGCTCATCTAGGCACAAATTCTTTCCGTTCTAAGAATAAACTATTAAGATCTGAATGGTTTAAATGCTTCAATAAAAACTATAGTGATGTTGAATGGTTAGAAAATAATATCTGTTTTCTAGAATCTCATTCCTATTTCACGAATTATGGTAATGAAATTTTACTTCCGAAGAAAGAAAAAAATTTGCAGCTGGTAAAGCAGGCATATTCCAGATTACTTGCTAAAAAATAGTTGTATAAGTCTACAGATTTTACTCACGTACTTGTTTTAAAAACTCATAACTCTAAAGCCAAATGTTTGAAAAATTACATGAAGCCTATCATTTTATATTCGAAGATGAGCTTTTAAAAGAGATTGAAAAATCTGGCCAAATTAAACATTTTAAAGCAGGTGAACTGATTATTGATTTTGGCGATACGCTAAGATCAATGCCACTTCTATTAGGTGGGGCGATTAAAATACTGCGAGAGGATAAAGACGGGGACGAGCTTTTGCTCTATTTTTTAGAACGTGGTGATACCTGCGCTATGACTTTAAGCTGCTGTTTAGGAACTACAAAAAGCGAAATTAGAGCGATTGCTGAAAAGGATACGAGTTTGATCATGATTCCTATTCAAAAAATGGAAGAATGGACATCTAAATATAAAAGTTGGAGAAATTTTGTTTTTGAAAGCTATCACACGCGTTTAACGGAAATGCTAGATACTATAGATACTTTTGCTTTTCTAAATATGGATGGCCGTATCATGAAGTATTTACGGGATAAAGCTAAGATAAATCAAAATGAAATGGTGAATAGTACCCATCAGCAAATTGCGTACGATCTTCACACTTCTAGAGTTGTGGTTTCCAGAATTTTGAAAAAATTAGAAATCGATGCCAAAATAAGGTTATATAGAAATCAAATCGAAGTTCTAGATCTATAACTAAAAAAAGTTAAATTTTGTAACAAAGGTTACCGCATACTTCCACTGTGACTAGTATATTTGCCGACAAATATTAACAATGGAGCTAGCTCAGGTAATAGGATTTATAGGCGCACTAATCATTGGTTTAGTTTTAGGACTTACCGGCGGTGGTGGTTCTATACTTACCGTTCCTGTTTTTGTATACATATTGCATATAAATCCTGTAACAGCTACTGCATATTCTCTTTTCGTGGTAGGATCCAGCTCTGCTGTAGGAGCAATCGATAATTTTAATAAGGGTAGGATCGATTTTAAAAGTTCAATCATTTTTGCGCTTCCGGCCGTGATTGCAATATTTTCTACACGTAAATTTCTACTTCCGGCAATACCAGATCATATTTTAAATCTAGGCGATTTTGAGCTTACAAAAGATTTAATGATCATGATCTTTTTTGGAATTTTAATGCTACTAGCATCCATTTCCATGATCTTCAAAAAAGATAAAACTTGTAGCGAAGATTCTGGTAGTGAATCAAATCCTATAAATTTGTTGATGATGTTTTTGGGTGCACTAACGGGGATCGTTACCGGTTTAGTTGGTGCTGGCGGAGGATTCATTATTGTTCCGATTCTGGTTTTCTTAGCGGGGTTAAGGATGAAAGAAGCTGTAGGAACTTCACTATTTATAATTTCAATTAATTCGATCATCGGTTTTCTTGGGGATTTAGGTCATCTGCAAGTCGATTGGATCTTTCTTTTCATCTTTACATTATTATCCATGGTGGGTATTTTCTTCGGAATATATCTTAGCCGGTTTATCAATTCTCAGAAATTGAAAAAGGCATTTGGTTATATGGTTTTGGTGATGGGAATTTATATTCTTTGGAAAGAACTTACGGCAAGCGGTATTTGATATATTAAACTCCACTTCACAAAACCGACTATTAAATTCTCACTAATTTTTCATCATAGGTTAGAATATATGATTTAACAGATTTCTGACTAAATTTCCTGAACTTCAGTAAGGCTATAGCGGTAATATTACCTAAATTTAAGGGTAATTATAAAGTTTTTCCTCATCACGATAACACGCTGTTTTTAAGGGTGTTTCAAAATTTACTAAATGGAAAATTTAGATTACGCTCGTCTTCAAATGGCCTTTACATTAGGCTTTCATATTATTTTTGCTTGTATAGGGATGGTAATGCCATTTTTTATGGTTGTAGCACATCATAAATACATAAAAACCCGCAATCCGGTTTACCTAAAACTTACCAAAGCCTGGCTAAAAGGAGTAGCCATTTTTTTTGTTACAGGTGCCGTTTCCGGTACTGCGCTATCTTTTGAATTGGGAATGCTCTGGCCAGAATTTATGAAACACGCCGGCCCCATTATAGGAATGCCATTTTCTCTTGAAGGAGCTGCCTTTTTTGTAGAAGCAATTGCATTAGGATTCTATCTATATGGTTGGGATAAACTTCCAGAAAAATTTCACTGGTTTACCGGTGTAATCATAGGAATCTCTGGAGTGCTATCTGGTATTCTGGTAGTGGCTGCAAATGGTTGGATGAATGCTCCAAGCGGATTTGAATATATTAACGGTGAATTTACAAATGTAGATCCCATTGGAGCTATGCTGAATCCTGCATGGTTTACTCAGGCTTTGCATATGACGCTGGCGGCTTTCGTAGCAACCAGTTTTGGAGTTGCCGGGATTCATGCATTTCAAATTTTAAGAGGTAAATCTAAGGAAGTGCATAAAAAAGCATTTCAGATATCCATATTCTTTGGAGCAATTGCAGCGCTTTTACAACCTTTAAGCGGAGACCTTTCTGCCAAAGATGTTGCAGAACGACAGCCGGCCAAATTAGCTGCTATGGAAGCGCATTACGAGACCGAAGAAGGTGCTCCCTTATATGTTGGTGGCGTGGTAGATGAAGAAAATCAGGAAGTGAATTATAAAATAGAAATTCCTAAAGCGCTTTCTTTCCTTGCTTTTGGTGATTTTGATGCCGAAGTAAAAGGGCTGAATGATTTTCCTAAAGATGAAATTCCTCCCGTGGCTATAGTACATTATGCTTTCCAGATTATGGTGGGAATAGGTACATTATTAGCATTAGCAGGTTTGCTATTTTTTATAAGTCTGAAGAAAAAATCCTGGATGGATAGTAAAAAATACTGGTGGTTCTATATGATTTTAGCTCCACTTGGCTTCTTCGCTTTAGAAGCCGGTTGGGTGGTTACTGAAGTTGGGCGCCAACCCTGGATAATCTATCAGATTATGCGTACCAGCGATGCGGTAACTCCAATGCCGGGAATGAAGTTTAGCTTTTTTATGTATGTCGCAGTTTATATACTATTAGCTATTACGGTGACCTGGTTAATGCAAAGACAAATTAAGGCTCTAAATACCCAAAAAGATTAATTATGTTATACGTAGTTTTATTTTTCTTATTCTTTTCTCTGTTGCTTTACGTGCTTTTGGGTGGTGCCGATTTTGGTGCGGGTATTGTCGAGTTGTTTTCGTCTCGTGAAAATAAAAAAGTCAACCGCGATACTATTTATCGGGTAATGGGGCCTATATGGGAAGCAAATCATATTTGGTTAATTATACTTATAGTTATTCTTTGGATAGCATTTCCTATGTATTTCAATATTCTCATTATCCATCTACATGTACCTTTAACACTGGTTCTTCTAGGAATTACAATGCGTGGAGTTTCTTTTGTGTTTAGACATTACGATGCTTTTGAAGATAAATCACAATTAATATATAACGCCTTATTTAGGTTTTCTAGTTTTATAACTCCAGTATTTTTGGGAATGTGTTTCGCAGCTTTAGTTGGTGGAAAAATTATTATTACTGAAGATTATTCAAATTATACATTCTATGAGTTATTTATGGCTCCGTGGTTTAACGCCTTTGGAATTTTAATGGGACTCTTTTATGCTTCGCTTTGCGCTTTTTTAGCTTCAACATTATTAATTGGAGAGAGTGAAGGTGATATCAAAAATATGTATATCCGAAAATCGAAGATTTCAACAGGAATTTTAGTACTGCTGGGATTTATTTTAATTGTTTATGGATTTTTTAATGAAATAGCCTTTATCTGGGATTTTGTAACTAATCCTATTTCCCTGGTGTGTATCGTTCTTTCAGGAATTCTATTATTTCCACTTTGGAAGTTTATACGTTCTGGTCGCCGAATTTTAAGTAGATATTTTGCAGGATTACAGGTTTTCTTAGTCCTTTTTGCTGCCTTAATAGCTCATTTTCCTAATGTGATAATTACTTCAAACCAAGAAGTTAATTTGTTGGCAGATATATCTCCCGATAGTGTGATCACGGTCTTAGGTATTTCGCTGATCATAGGTGGCGGAGTTATTTTGCCCGGCTTATTTCATTTAATGAAGTCCTTTAAAATGATTAAAATATTTGATCGAGAAGAACAGCAGTTTCAGAAATAATTTAAGTGTAAAATTCGCACTTATCTTTTTTTTATTGGTAAATTGTTAGATATTAGGAGATAAATTAATAATATCTCAAATGTCATTGAAATTGAATATCTCAGGCTATCTTTTGCTGAGTGTAATTATTGCAACGTTTAGTAGTTGTAAAAATGCTGAAGTTAGTGAACAGCAAAAAACAGCTGAAGGATCCCCTTCAGAAGAAATTACTTATAATAATCCTATCGTAGGGCAGCGTGCAGACCCATGGGTTTTAAAAGCAGAAGATGGCACGTACTACTTTATTGCCACTGCTCCAGAATATGATCGTATAGAAATGCGTGCTGCTAAAACTATAAATGATCTTGGTACTGCTGAACCAAAGGTGCTTTGGAATAAGCATGAAAATGGAGTGATGAGTCATCATATTTGGGCACCAGAATTGCATAGAATCGATGGAAAATGGTACATCTATTTTGCTGCGGGGCAGGCAGAAGATGTATGGAAAATTAGAATGTTCGCTTTATCCAATGATTCTGAAGATCCTATGATGGGAGAATGGAAAGAAGAAGGACAAATAGCAACATCTCGTGATTCTTTTTCCTTGGATGCAACAACATTTGAACATAACGGAGAACACTATTATGCTTGGGCGCAGGCCGTAAGAGAAGAAGGCGGAACGTCAATTTTGCTATCCAAAATGGAAACACCAACAAGCCTAAAGGGTGAAGAAATAGAAATTACAAATCCTGAATATGATTGGGAACGTATCGGCTATTTAGTAAATGAAGGGCCGGCGGTAATTAAAAGAAACGGTAAAATTTTTATGACCTATTCAGCCAGCGCTACAGATTCAAATTACGCGATGGGACTTTTGTGGGCAGATGAAGATGCCGATCTAATGGATCCAGAATCTTGGCATAAGTCTGAAGAGCCGGTATTTTCAACTAATCCTGAAGTACGAAGATTTGGTCCCGGTCATAGCTCTTTTACAGTGGCTGAGGATGGTGAAACCGATGTGTTAATTTATCATGCAAGAGTTTACGAAAAGATAAGAGGAAATTCGTTATATGATTTTAATCGCCATACTAGGGCAAGAACTTTTGGTTGGGATGAAAAGGGATTTCCAGATTTTTATCAAAATAAAGCTGATTAAATTTAGCTGAAAAAATAATAAAAAAAGGCTGTCGGTAAGACAGCCTTTTTTTATTTCTCATCCTGAAAAATATCCTCGATCCTTGCATTAAATAATCTCGAAATTCTAAACGCTAAAGGTAAACTGGGATCAAATTTGCCTTTTTCGATAGCATTTATTGTTTGTCTTGAAACTTCAACACGATTGGCAAGTTCTGCCTGCGTGATGTTTTGTTCAGCTCGTAATACTTTAATCTTATTTTTCATTTGTAACGAGCATTTCCAATTTGCATTGCGATTAAATAGGTAATACCCATAATGAAAACCAAGTGCGAAATTTCTGCATTAAAAGCAATTAGATTAGTTATATCCAGCATAGAATAACTAATTCCTAAAATTAACGTAATACCTAAAGTTATAGCCATAGCATCCATAGTTATTTTACGTTGTAAAGGATCTTGTCTCTTTAACTGTTTACGATTAATTAAAATCATGCCCACCCCAATAAGTGTATTTACAATGATCATCACTATTGTGATGGTTTTATTCTCATTCCATATAAATTTTGGGCCAAATGCAACAAATGCTAAAGTGAAAACCCATAAAAATGTCCATACGGCCAAGGCTTTCGTATTTTTTTTTAGTTCCCTTTGCCAATTATTTTTTTCTGCTTCCATAAGTAAAGTCTCTTTGATTAAAAGTAAAGTTTGTTTTACAAATATAGTTGTCTTTTCACAAATGTCAAGTTTTATTTACATTTTTAATTTTCATACATAATTAATAAGCTAATTGATGGTTAATAGATACTTTTATAAGCCAACATTTATAAGTGTTGTTATATTTGACAATTATGATTCAACAATTTGGAAAAGCACCATCTGGAATGCGATTAGAAAGAATTGAGCAATGCGATAATTATAAAAATGGTAGTTTCCAAAATGCAGTGCCCACTTCAGTAAACGCTGAAAATGCTTCAACATTTAGTATTCTTAAAGAGATGATGAATCGACCAAAATCGGTAAATCCTTCTCAAAAAATTCCTTCAGTAGTAACGAATCTTAAGCGCATTGATGGCCATAAACCTTCCTTTGTATGGTTTGGTCATTCTTCTTATCTGCTTAAGGTAAAAGATTATACTGTTCTTGTAGATCCTGTTTTTAGCGGTAATGCTTCGCCCGTCTCGTTCTTTGGTAAAGCGTACGATGGCGCAAATGAGTATACGGTAGAAGATATGCCACAGATTGATATTCTTTTGCTAACGCACGATCATTATGATCATTTGGATTATCCAACCATCGAAAAGCTGAAAAGTAAAGTGAAGCGCATTGTATGTTCTTTAGGTGTAGGATCTCATTTAGAATATTGGGGATATTCAGCAGCTATAATTACCGAGCTTAATTGGTGGGAATCTGTCAAAATTATCGATGATTTTAAAATAACAGCTACACCAGCACGGCATTTTTCTGGACGCTTATTTACACGCGGAAATACTCTCTGGTCATCTTTCGTTTTTGAAATTTTTGGGTATGTATTTTATTTGGGCGGAGATTCTGGCTATAGTCCGCAGTTTAAAGAGATTGGAGATAAATTTGGATCTTTTGATCTCGCTGTTATGGAATGCGGACAGTACAACGAAAACTGGCCTAAAATTCATAATTTTCCAGAAGAAATGGTAACTGCTGCCAAGGACTTAAAAGCAAAAAAGGTAATTCCCGTGCATTGGGCAAAATTCACTCTTGCCACGCATCCTTGGAATGAACCTATTAAACGATTTACAAAAGCAGCAAACGATCAAAATCTTTCTTATGTGAGTCCTAAGATTGGAGAGTTATATGAACTCAATCAGAAATTTGAACAGGAAGTTTGGTGGGATTTTGAATAATTCTTAGAAATTTAGCTATCTTTTTTCAAACTTCTAAAATTTGCTAAAAACTAGGTATTTAACTGGATTAGGATTTTTGGCTATCGGTTTTTTAATTAAAATGCTTTTTACGCATTTGATAGATTACTGGGCTTTAGTAAAACATGTGAGTGTCATTTTTATTTTTTTAGGCTTGTGCTTCTTGTTTGCAGGCATTTTTGTGAGATCTGAAAAGATAGAAAAAGGAACTTTCAAAAAAGATCCTGTAACCTATAGCATGGTCACATTAATGCAAATTATACTTATCGTTGGGGTAGCTGGCTTTGCAATCGTTACAGAGCATATAGCCGAAGGAGCAAACTATTATTTGACTAAGACGATTATTACCAATTCTTACCAAAAAACAACAGCTACCGTTACCGCGGAACAACCAATTAAAACAAATATTAGTGACAAAGGTTACGAAAAGTTTGCCGTTTTCCAATATCGGAATAACTACAGCACCATCGAAAATCAGGGAATTAAGCTAAATCCTAAGCTCCGGAAGAAATTAATAAGAAAATCTATCGATTATCGAAATGGTCAATTTAGTACTAGATTGCAGGGACAGCAGTTTGTGATATATTATTCTACAAGATTTCCTTCTATGTTTATGATCGCTGAATAGCTTAGAGCGCTTCCTCAAATAGCAGATTGGTATTTGGATCGAGATCTATCGAAACCGGTTTTTCTGAAGTTTTAATCTCAAAAATTTGTTTCTTTTTAGTAATATCAAAATCGATAATTTCAGACCTGTTTTCACTGTAATTTAGCTGAAGTTGTAACGGAAATTCGAACTCATTTTTCTGAAGTTGACGCACAGTAATTTTTAATTTTCCATTCTTATACGTATCCTCAAGTTTTAATTTTGGTTGTCCGTATTGTGTAATCCATTGTTTAAAAAACGCTTCTAAATCTTTTCCTGAAACTTCTTCAAATTCTGCTTGTAAATCAGTTGAAGTTGCATTGCTAAATTTATATTTCTGGTAATATTGCTGAATTGCTTTCCAAAAATTTTGATCACCTACTTTTCTTCTTAGCATATGTAATACCCAAGCGCCTTTTTGATAGGAATTAGGATTTAATAATTCCATTAAATCGGTCCGCGAACTATCGATTATCGCAGTTTTTGTACCTTGACTAAATCCTATGACCTGTCGGCGTTCCTGCTGTAATTTTTCATCTAATTTTGATTTCCCATATTTATGCTCGGCATATAAATCAGTAAAATAAGTGGCAAATCCCTCGCTTAGCCAAAGATGCGACCAGTCAATTTCTGAAGCAGAATCTCCAAACCATTGATGCGCAATTTCATGAGCCATTAAAAATTCAGAAGAACGTCTACCATCTACAGAACTTTCAGAATAGAAAATATTTCCTGCATTTTCCATTCCGCCATAGCGGGTGGACGATTGTACATTGGCCAATTTTGTAAAAGGAAAAGGCGCAATGTTTTCAGTAAAGAAATTTAAAATCTCTTCAGCCTGCGCATAATCATAAAATCCAGCCTCCTTATTTTCCGGGTAAACCCAAGTGGATAAAGGGATTTCTCCAATTTTACCACGATGCTGAACTGCGAATTCTGCTACGCCGATCACCATGACTTTAGTAGATAATTCTAGCGGACTAGAATAGACGTAAAGTGAATTTTCATTATCAATATTGGTAATTTCCTGAAGCGTTCCAGTTGCAATCACTTGGTATTTTGATGGTGCCGTTACATAAAATGAAACTTTTGCTTTATCTGCAGGATGATCGATAATTGGTAACCATTGGTGTGCGCGGTTAGGCCAGTTGTCACCAAAAAAAGTACGATCTCCGTATTTATTTTCATTGATTATAAGTCCGTCCTTCGGTATTCCGTGGTAATAAGTGGTTATTTCTTCCGCAGAAGAAGTGTTAATGTTGAGTTTCTCTAATTCCTGACTAAATTTTAATGAATTATTTTTCTGAAGAATACTATCGACCTTCATTCCTTTTCCATTTTCTTCCGAAGCAAAATCTAATTCGAGAACATCCGAACTTTCAGTGTATTTAAAATCGATAATCGCTTTTCCTTCGATAATATTATTTTGATCATTCAGTTTTAAATGAAATTCGTATTCCTGAATATCGACTTTAGGATTTTGCGCAAAAAATAGAGCAGGAGCCAGGATATTCAGAATAGAGAGAAGAAAAAAATTGCGTTTCATTTTATCGTTTTTGGAACTCAAAATTAATGTTTTCAATTCAGCTAGAAAATAAAAAAGCCGCTTCTAATTAAAAAGCGGCTTTTTCAGTAATCAACTATTCGTCATTCCGGACTTGATCCGGAATCTCATAAATATTATATAACAAAATTATAGAATAAGACCCTGAACCAAGGTCAGGGTGACTGTAACACCATAGTGACCTTTGGCTAACATTTAATTCATTTAAAAGTTTAAAACTGCGGGGTTTCACAACGCTCGTCAATTAATCCTTCACTTTTAAGATCTACCCAAAAATCTTTAGGAATCTGAATATTAAAAGCTTTTACGTTTTCGATGTTTTGATATGGTTTGCTGGCTCCAACTAAAACGGTATCTACAGCTTTTGGTGCGTAAGAAAACTGAATCGCTGCTTTAGCCAAATCAACATCGTACTTATCGGCGATTTTAATCATCTTTTTATATCGAGAATCCACATCTTCTGGCATCTCTCCGGCATAGTTATATCTTTTTTGTCCGCCTAGTAATCCTGCGTTAAAAGGAGCTGCCACGATAAGACCTGCGCCGCTTTCCTGAATTTTAGGGAAAAGTCGATCTAGAGAAGCTTTGTGATCGATCATCGAATATTGAATAGCGGAAACAAATAAATCTGGATCGGCATAATCGATCGTTCTAATAATAGGTTCTACAGTATTTACGCCAAGTCCCCATCCCTTAATAAGTCCTTCTTCCCGCATTTTGGTAAGTTCTGGCATTGCGCCTTTCTTAGCAATTTCAAAATGTTCTTCCCAATCACCAAGATCGGCATTATTATCTGGAGAAAGATCGTGGATAAATGCATAATCAATACTTTCTACACCAAGTCGCTGCAAACTATCTTCTACTGAACGTCGAACACCTTCAGCAGTGTAATCGTAGCGGTAATCAAAAGGAGAAGGATCTACCCACTGTGTTTCAGGAATGTTGTTAGTAGGAGAAAATAGGCGCCCTACTTTGGTAGAAAGAATATAATCTTCACGATTCTTGTTTTTAAGGAAATGTCCCATGCGACGTTCACTTAAACCTAATCCATACCATGGTGAAGTATCATATTGCCGAATCCCGCTTTTCCAAGCAGATTCTAAAGCTTCGCCAGCTTGTTTATCATCTATTTTTTCGAAACCTGTACCTATGGCTACACCACCAAAAGCCAGTTTTTCTAATTTTAGATTTTTCTTATTACTCATATCGTTACGTTCTAATTTTGGAATGAAATTAATAAAGAATTCCTTTACTTCAGGCTGCTTTAACGGCTTATAACATATTTTATAACACTTAAAGGTTTTCGATTGTTAAGGTGTACGGAGGTTTTAGACTCTAATATATTTTTTGCCTGAGAAGAACAAGATAAGACTGTAACAAAAGTTACTAGCGTTCCTTTAGGTTTTGGTTACTTTTGCTATGGAATAAAATCGAAATGGAGCGATATTTAAAAATAATTCAGGATTCGTTTACCGGATATTTTAATTATCTGATGCAGGAAATTACAAATCCTTCCTGGACTAATTATTTTTATTGGCTAATCGCAATTTCTTTATGTGTTTGGATAATAGAGATTGCCTTACCCTGGCGAAAAAATCAATCTATTTTTAGAAAAGGCTTTTGGTTAGATGGCTTCTATATTTTATTCAATTTTTTCCTGTTTTCCTTAATAGGTTACAATGCACTTTCGAATATTGGAGTTGCAGTTTTTAATGATTTTCTTGGATTATTTGAAATAGAAAATATAGTCGCGGTAAATATCCAAACTTTACCGGTTTGGTCGCAACTGCTCATCATGTTTGTTATCGCAGATTTTATACAATGGAATGTTCACCGGCAGTTACATATAAGACCGTGGTTATGGCAATTCCATAAAGTGCATCATAGTGTAAAGGAGATGGGATTTGCGGCGCAGTTTCGATTTCATTTCATGGAAACTATCATTTATAAAACTGCACAATATGTTCCCTTGGCTATGATAGGTTTTGGAATTCAGGAGTTTTTTATCGTTCACATGTTTAGTGTTTTAGTAGGACATTTAAATCATGCAAATGTGGGATGGAATTATGGATTTTTAGGTTACATTTTTAATAATCCTAAAATGCATATTTGGCATCATTCCAAAGAATTACCAGAATCTCATCCCTACGGAATGAATTTCGGGTTAAGTTTAAGCATTTGGGATTATATTTTTAAAACAGCATATATTCCCGAGAGCGGGAAAACTATAGAACTTGGTTTTAAGGGAGACGAAGAATTTCCAAGAAGTTTTAAGGAACAGATGGCTTTTCCGTTTAAAAATAATAATGAATCAAAAGAATAAAAGATGATTATAAAACAGTTTAACGATGAAGCATTGGCGCATTATTCTTACGCCATTATTAGCGAAGGAGAAATGGCAGTTGTAGATCCATCACGAAATCCAATGCCATATTATGAGTTTGCAGAAGATCATAATGCAAAGATTGTTGCTGTTTTTGAAACTCATCCACATGCCGATTTTATAAGTGGTCATTTACAGATACACGAAGAAACAGCAGCAACTATTTATGTTAGTAAGCTGGTTGGTGCAGATTACGATCATAAAACTTTCGATGAAGGCGATA
This sequence comes from Zunongwangia endophytica, assembly GCF_030409505.1. NCBI lineage: Bacteria > Pseudomonadati > Bacteroidota > Flavobacteriia > Flavobacteriales > Flavobacteriaceae > Zunongwangia > Zunongwangia endophytica. The sequence goes on from NZ_JAUFPZ010000002.1 coordinate 559,437, forward strand.
CTTTCGAATTAGGTAATGTAACTTTTGAAGCATTAAATACGCCTGGGCATAGTCCAGACAGTATTACGGTAATTGCTAAGCACAACAATGAAACAGTTCTTTTTACAGGCGATACCTTGTTTATAGGCAATGTTGGTCGACCAGATCTTCGTGAAAATGCAGGGAACATGAAGGCGAAGCGCATCGATTTAGCCAAGCAAATGTATAACACAATGCAAACTAAATTCAATCATTTACCAGATGATGCGATTGTTTATCCTGCACATGGAGCAGGTTCGTTGTGTGGTAAGAATATGAGTAGTGATTCCTCCAGTACTTTAGGAAATGAGCGTATGGGAAATTGGGCATTTAAAGAGCAAACTGAAGATGAATTTGTAGAGGAAATTTTAAAAGATCAACCCTTTATTCCGTCTTATTTCGGTTTTGATGTCGACATAAATAAAGTGGGTGCTCCAAATGTTCAGAAGGCAAAATACAGTGTGCCGGTATTTTTGAATGTAGATGAAGTAGAAGAAGAATTGACAGTAGTAGATACTCGTAATGAGGATAAATTTAAAAAATCACATTTAAGCAGTGCCATCAATATAATGGCAACTTCACCAAAGCAAAAGTTTGAAACCTGGTTAGGAGCTATAATTCAGCCTGAAGAAGCTTTTTATTTGGTTGTAGACTCGGTTCAGGAGATCGATGCAATCTTAGAGCGTATTGCAAAAATAGGTTATGAAAAACATCTAAAAGCGATTTTTACTGTGGCTGAAAATCTTGAAAGTAGCACAGCGATTTTAGATATTGATCAATTTAAAGAAAACCTTTCCAATTATACCATAGTTGATATTAGGAACACTTCTGAAGTAGCCAAGGGTAAATTCTTCGAAGATGCCGTTGCGGTTCCCTTAAAGGAGTTAAGAGATCGCAGTGATGAAATTTCTACCGATAAACCGATAGTCGTGCATTGCGCAGGTGGGTATCGATCTGCTGCCGGTAGTAGTATCTTAGAAAAAAACTTAAAAGGAGTAGCGATTTTTGATCTTAGCGATGCTGTAAAAGAGTTTAAATAAAAAGGCTACAAATTATTAAGAATATGAATCCTGATTTCCAAGTAGAAGTCAGGGTTTTTATTTGGTTTCAAAATTCATTTTAGATCTTTAATTAATATGTATCTAATAAATTATTAATACTTCAATAAAAATTCATTATTTTTTTATATTTACAAGGTTAGGTTGTCTGTAATATTAGAATTTATTGAATATGAATGAAAAATTTAAGGTAAATGTAAATGATAAATCTGAATTTGAGTTTACAAAAGATCAGGTGAGTTCGCTAGATATTCAGCCTAACGGAACTTCAGGTTTGCACATTCTTCACAACGATAAGTCTTTCAAAGCTTCTATAGAAAAGAAAGATTTTCTAAATAAGCAATATTCGGTAAAAATCAATTCGAATATTTACAAAGTCAATATTTCAAACGATTTAGACCTTTTAATTGAAGAGATGGGTTTGTCTTTGGGCGCCTCTCAGGTTATTAACGATATTAAAGCTCCAATGCCAGGTTTAATTCTGGAAGTAAATGTAGAAGAGGGAAGTGAGGTAAAGGAAGGTGATTACTTATTGGTTTTAGAAGCGATGAAGATGGAAAATACCATTACTGCTCCCAAAGATGGCGTGGTAAAAAGCCTTCAGATAAAAAAAGGCGACACTGTAGAAAAAAATCAACTGCTTATCGGAATGGATTAATTCAAATTCCATTAAAATTCTAAAAATATGAAGAAAATATTAGTAGCTAATCGTGGTGAAATCGCCTTGAGAGTGATGAAAAGCATTCAGAAAATGGGCATAAAAACCGTAGCTATTTTTTCTGAAGCCGATAGAAATGCACCACATGTAAAATTTGCGGATGAAGCGGTTTGTGTTGGACCGGCACCTTCTAATCAATCTTATTTGTTAGGTGATAAAATTATTGAAGTTTCCAAAAAATTAAAAGTAGACGGAATCCATCCAGGATACGGATTTTTAAGTGAAAATGCCAATTTTGCTGAAGCTGTTGAAGAAGCCGGAATCACGTTTATTGGTCCGCGTAGTAGAGCAATACGGATTATGGGAAGCAAATTGGCTGCAAAAGATGCGGTGAAAAAATATGATATTCCTATGGTTCCTGGGATTGATGAAGCAATAATAGATCCTGAAAAAGCGAAAAGAATTGCCACTGAAATTGGCTATCCTATTTTAATAAAAGCTTCTGCCGGTGGTGGCGGAAAGGGAATGCGGGTAGTTGAAGAGGAAAAAGATTTGGAAGACCAAATGAAACGTGCCATTAGCGAAGCCGAGTCGGCATTTGGTGATGGATCAGTTTTTATAGAAAAATATGTAGCTTCTCCACGCCATATCGAAATTCAGGTCTTGGCCGATATTCATGGAAATACCTTGCATTTATTTGAACGAGAATGTTCAGTACAACGTAGACATCAAAAAGTAATTGAAGAAGCACCTTCAATAGTTTTGGACGAAAAACTTCGTGAAGAAATGGGGAAAGCAGCGGTAAAAGTAGCAGAAGCCTGTGATTACGTTGGTGCTGGCACAGTAGAGTTTTTATTTGACGAGAATAGAGACTTTTATTTCTTAGAAATGAATACGAGACTTCAGGTAGAGCATCCGGTAACGGAATATATCACTGGAATCGATTTGGTAGAAGAACAAATCAAAATCGCACGAGGGGAAAAACTAAGTTTTAGTCAGGATGATTTAAAAATTAGTGGTCATGCATTAGAACTAAGAGTTTATGCCGAAGATCCAATGGATAATTTCCTACCAAGTGTGGGGAAATTGGAGCGTTACCAAATTCCTTCCGGAGAAAAAATAAGAGTAGATAACGGTTTTGAAGAAGGTATGGATGTTCCGATTTATTACGATCCTATGCTTTCTAAGCTAATTACTTACGGCAAAAATCGAGAAGAAGCTATACAGCTAATGCTTAAAGCTATCGGTGATTACCAGGTGGAAGGCGTTTCTACAACATTGAGTTTTGGGAAATTTGTCTTTGAGCATGAAGCTTTTCGATCGGGAAATTTTGATACCCATTTTGTAAAAAAATATTATTCTCCTGAAAAGCTACAAAATGAAATCGAAGAGGAGTCGAAGCTCGCTGCTTTGGTTGCCTTAAAACAATATCTACAAGATCAGGAAAAATTAAGATTGCCAATTACTGAAGCAAGAGAGAAAAATTAGTAGGCAGCGGCAGTTATCAGTGGGCAGGAACAGTTTGCAGTTTTTAGTAAAGTTTGATATGAAAATGTGCTGATTTGTCGATTTGAAAATTCTAAGAATTCGAAATTGAGTAGCAGAGTATTGTCATTTCGACTGAAACAAAGTGAAACGGAGAAATCTTAAACCAAGATCAATTTAAATTTAAAAGCGAAAGCAGAGCTTAAAGCTTAAAGCTGACAGCTAAAAATTAAAACCCATGAGTAAGAAAAATATAGAGAAATTAAACCAAAAAATAGAAGAAGCTCATCTGGGTGGTGGTGAGAAGCGAATCGCAAAGCAACATGAAAAGAAAAAGCTCACTGCTAGAGAACGTATAGCTTATTTATTGGATGAAGGTTCTTTTGAAGAAATCGGGATTTTGGTAACTCATCGTACAACTGATTTTGGAATGGAAGATCAAAAGTTTTATGGCGATGGCGTAATCACCGGTTATGGTACGATCGATGGTCGTTTGGTTTATATTTTTGCTCAGGATTTTACGGTTTTTGGTGGTGCATTATCAGAAACTCATGCAGAAAAGATTTGCAAAGTCATGGATCTTGCGGTAAAAGTCGGGGTGCCAATGATTGGCTTAAATGACTCTGGTGGTGCGCGAATTCAGGAAGGAGTTAAATCTCTTGGCGGCTATGCTGATATTTTTCATAGAAATGTAAAAGCATCGGGTGTAATTCCGCAGATCTCAGCAATTATGGGACCTTGCGCTGGTGGTGCTGTTTATTCGCCCGCAATGACAGATTTTACGATTATGGTAGAAGATACCAGTTATATGTTTGTTACCGGTCCAAATGTGGTAAAAACCGTAACCAATGAAAATGTAAGTTCAGAAGAATTGGGTGGCGCTAGCACGCATTCTACAAAATCTGGCGTAACCCATTTAACAGCTACTAATGATATTAGTTGTTTAGAGGATATCAAAAAGCTGATAAGCTATATGCCTCAAAATAATACTGAGAATCCTGCAAAGTTAGCTTTTGAATCTCAAGATGAAATTCGAGAAAAACTGGAGCAAATTATTCCTGATAGTTCTAATAAGCCTTACGATATGCATTTGGTGATCGATGGAATTATTGATAAAGATTCATTCTTTGAGATACATAAAAATTACGCCGATAATATTATCGTTGGCTTTGCAAGATTGGGCGGTAGAAGTGTTGGTATTGTAGCCAATCAACCTATGAGTTTAGCTGGAGTTTTGGATGTAGACAGTTCTAAAAAAGCAGCCAGATTTACCCGTTTTTGCGATTGTTTTAATATTCCGCTTTTAGTTTTAGTCGATGTACCCGGATTTTTACCGGGAACCGATCAGGAATGGAATGGGATTATCCTGAATGGCGCTAAACTGCTCTATGCACTTAGTGAAGCGACCGTACCCAAAGTTACTGTGATTACCCGAAAAGCGTATGGAGGCGCCTACGATGTAATGAATAGTAAGCATATTGGTGCAGATATGAATTTTGCCTGGCCTAGTGCTGAAATTGCTGTGATGGGGGCGAAAGGAGCGAGTGAAATTATCTTCAGAAAAGAAATAAAAGAAGCTAATGATCCTGAAAAAAAATTAGCTGAAAAAGAAGCTGAATATTCCGAGAAGTTTGCAAATCCTTTTGAAGCGGCACAGCGCGGATTTATAGATGAAGTGATTATGCCTAAACACACTCGAAGAAAATTACTGAAAGCCTTCAGTATGCTGGAAAATAAAACAGTACTAAGACCAGATCGCAAACATGGGAATATTCCTTTGTAGATGTAGACACTAGATTTGAGATTTTAGATCGCTTCGCTGTTAGATTTTAGAAATTAGATTTTTAATTCTGAATTCAGGAAGCGAGATTATTAATTAAACAATTCCTTTTTTACACTAGACCGAAACATAAATTTGAGAATAAGTTTCTTTATCCCATCATTACGAAACGACTGTTTACTGTAAACTGTTAACCGTAAACTATGGTTTTCTTCAGTTTTTTCTTAAGTTTCCAAAAAATATAGATGAAATTCAATAAAATCGCTTGTGTCGATTATACAAAGATGAATAATGAAGCTATTGCTGAGCTTCAGCAATATTCTGAAGAAGAAGTTATCCACCCTGATGATTTCCCGGAAAGTAACGAGGAAATTTTAAAAAGAATTGGAGACGCAGAGGTGATTTTTGTTTCGTGGAAAACGCAGATCACCGAAGAAATTATAAAAGAATGTCCAAATCTGAAATATATTGGAATGTGCTGTAGTCTTTTTGACGATGCTTCAGCCAATGTTGCGGTAAATTATGCCCGCGAAAAAGGAATTACGGTAACCGGCATTTTTGATTATGGCGACCCCGGAGTGGCCGAATTTGTGATTTCAGAATTAATCATGCTTATTCACGGTTATGCAGGAAAGCAATGGCAGGAGATTCCGCAGGAACTTACCGATCGTAAAATAGGAATTATAGGCTTAGGTGTAACCGGACAATTATTGGCAGACTGTCTTTTGCCATTTGGTGCCGATTTGTATTATTACAGCAGAAGCAAAAAGCCTCAATATGAGCAGAAAGGACTTCAGTATCTAGAGTTAGAAGAACTTTTGGAAACCGTAGAGATCATTTCAATTCATTTGCCTAAAAACGTAGAGATACTTCAAAAGGAACATTTTGATACCTTCGGGGAAGGAAAAATACTAATAAATACTTCCCTCGGACTTCCTTTCGATTTAGATGCTTTTCGAGATTGGATAAAATCTTCTGGTAATTTTGGAATCTTTGATGGCGACGCCAAAAAAGATATGCCAGAAGATGTACGGCAAATGAAGAATGTGATCATTGGAAAGAAAAGTGCTGGGTGGACTCAAAAAACTCAAGAGCGATTATCAGAGAAAGTACTGAATAATTTTAAAGAATACCTTCAGGAATAAGGTGATCAGTTATAATGAACTCGTGTGACCCTGAAGATGATTCAGGGTTTTTCATTGGATTTTTTTTCGACTGATGATGAGATTTTGGAGTAAGTTCGGAATAGCGAGAATATTGTTTGCAATAATTTACGTTAAAGCATTAATGTAACTCTTGTTACAAGCAGTTTTCTTATTTTACGGTTTATTTGTACAAAATAAAATTATGAACTGCATTTTAGAACCCTGGCCGTGGTATGTTTCAGGACCACTAATTGCGCTCACAATGTTTTTACTGATTTTTATGGGACGCCAGTTTGGAATGTCTTCCAACTTGCGAACCTTATGCAGTATGTGTGGTGCCGATAAAAGAGCAGACTTTTTTAATTTCGACTGGAAATCCCAACAATGGAATTTACTTGTCTTGTTAGGTGCTATTATTGGTGGTTTTATCGCTAATTTTTATTTGAATGCAGAGAGCGCAAGTGTAGCAATTTCCGAAGAAACTATTCTAGATTTAAACAATCTTGGTTTTGAAAGTGCTGGCAACGCCTATTTACCAACTGAATTATTTTCTACCGCGGTTTTTTCTGAACCTAAGACTTTAGTACTGCTTTTAGTCGGTGGAATTTTAATTGGTTTCGGAGCGAGATATGCAGGTGGTTGTACTTCAGGACATGCCATTTCTGGCTTAAGTAACTTACAGTTGCCTTCGTTAATTGCGGTGATTGGCTTTTTTATTGGAGGTTTGGTTATGATTCATTTTATCTATCCTTTAATTTTTTAAAAAATGAAACAGTTAGCATATTTAGTGATAGGAATATTCTTCGGGATAGTGATGTTTAAGTCTGAAGCGGCATCATGGTTCAGAATCTACGAGATGTTTAAGTTTCAGTCGTTCCACATGTACGGTATTATTGGTTCTGCTTTAATTTTAGGCATTATCGGGATACAAATTATAAAACGCAAGAACTTGAAATCATTTTATGGTCAGCCAATTCGCTTTGTTCCGAAGGATAAAAGTTTTAGTCGCTATATGTTTGGCGGAATCATCTTTGGTTTAGGTTGGGGATTAGCAGGAGCATGTCCGGGACCCATTTATGTATTGCTGGGAGCAGGATATTTACCTATAATTGTGGTTTTTGCTGGTGCTATGTTAGGAACATTTTTGTACGGATTACTTCGGAAGAAATTACCACATTAGGAATTATACCAATATGATTTATCGCAGCAATTAGTTCCCTACAGCTAATTTGCTGTTTTTGTTTAGTTGAAATTTGAAGTTTTGAAGATGAATTTTTAATTGAAGATTTTACGGATTCTTCAACCAAACTTACAATTTATTTTTGCTCTTTTTCAGGATAAAAGTCGGGGAGGGTGATATGATATTTTACAGCCAGCAATCTTAAAATAATTACGGTTAGCGAGGTCACTAAGTAAGTAATATCAGTATTGATATTTTGATTGTCCATAATCACGAAAATGAGTCCGCCAACTAAACAGGCAGTGGCATAAATTTCTTCTTTTCTAAAAATCACGGGAATTTCGTTACATAATATATCCCGAATTACACCACCAAAAGCTCCTGTCATTCCGCCCAGCGCTATAGAAATTATAGGGTCAAGTTCATTCCGTATACCAATTTCCACTCCGGTTATGGTAAAAACGCCAAGACCTATCGTATCGAATAAAAATAAAGATCGTTTAAGGTGATTTAAGTAGTTTCTGAAAATCAGAGCCATAGCGGTAACACCACTAATTAAATAGATGTAAAAAGTATTTTCCATCCAGGTTACCGGGGTATTGCCAATTAAAACATCACGCAGAGTTCCTCCGCCAATGGCGGTTACAAAAGCAATAATAAAAATCCCAAAAAGATCTAGCCTACGATTCATCGCAGATAATGCTCCAGAAATAGCAAAAGCTGCCGTACCCAAAATATCTAGGATGTTAAATAGGCTCCACTCCATAATTGGCAAAGGTAATTTTATTGTTTTAAATTTGCAGAATAGAAGTAAGTAATTATAGATCAGTAAGACAGACCAATGTGATGTAATTATAGACGTATAGTAAATCTATATACGATTTGCCATAAGTTTTTAAATGAAGTTACTATTTTTACAATCTGAAATTAAGAATAAGAATTAATCAACATATGAGCGAGACTATCGAAAAAATCAAGTGTTTAATAATAGGATCTGGGCCTGCGGGATATACTGCAGCCATTTATGCAGCCAGAGCAGATTTAAAACCGATAATGTATACCGGTATGGAACCTGGTGGGCAATTAACAACAACTACCGAAGTTGATAATTTTCCGGGATACCCTGAGGGAATCGATGGTCCTGCTATGATGATGGATTTGCAAAAGCAAGCAGAACGCTTTGGTACCGAAGTTAGAATGGGAATGGTTACTGAAGTCGCTTTTAGTAAAGAAGTAGGAGGAATGCATAAAGCTTGTATCGATAACTCGAAGTGGGTAGAAGCCGAAACTATAATTATTTCTACCGGAGCTACAGCAAAATACTTAGGCTTGCCTAGTGAGCAGAAATTAAGAGGAGGCGGAGTTTCAGCCTGTGCTGTATGTGATGGATTTTTCTACAAAAATCAGGATGTTGCGATTGTTGGTGGCGGAGATACTGCTGCGGAAGAAGCAACTTATCTAGCTAATATTTGTAGAAAAGTGACCATGTTGGTGAGAAAAGACGAAATGAAAGCATCTAAAGCTATGCAACATCGTGTAAACAATACTAAAAACCTTGAAGTTCGTTATAATACTGAAGTAGACGAAGTAATAGGAGAGCAGGTTGTTGATGGTTTAAGAATGATAAACAATCAAACCGGGGAAAAAGAAGAAATCGAGATCACTGGTTTATTTATCGCAATTGGTCATAAACCAAATACAGATGTGTTTAAAGGACATTTGGATATGGACGAGACAGGATACTTGATTACTCAGGGGAAATCGACCAAAACAAATATTCCAGGAGTATTTGCTTCAGGAGATGTGCAGGATAAAGAATATCGACAAGCAATTACAGCTGCTGGTACCGGATGTATGGCTGCGATGGATGCTGAGCGTTATATCGCTGAAATTGAAACTACAGAAGAAGAGGAAAAAGAAGTTACTGCATAATAAGTAACTAATTGAAAATAAATAAAAAACGCCGGAAATTTTTCCGGCGTTTTTTATTTTATAGTATTTGACATTCGTTAAAATTCAGCCTTTTTTAAAACTGCTTCTCCTGCAAAGGTTTCTATTTCTATTTTTGGAGAATTAAAAATCGTGGTTTCACTACGATCTTTTGCAGTAATTGTTAGATTTTCGGTAACCGATATTTCATTTTTAGAGCGACCTTCAGCAATAACTTTTGCATTGGTAGCAGTAAGGTTTTCACCTTCAAAAGTACTGGTATGTTCTGTTCTTAATTGAAAATCTTCAACCGTACCTTCAACAGCAGCATCGGCGCGCTCATAACTATCTATTTTGAATGAAGATGAGTTTACAAGAGCTTTTATCTTGCTACTTCCATTCAACTGAAAATAAGCTTCTTTAGCCTTTACATTTAATTCCACAGTTGCATCTTCGCTATTGTTTAGTTTGAAATTAGAAAGCTCTACCGTTAAATAAAGTTTAGATTTTCCTGAAGTTTCAACTTCCAGATCAGAAAGTACTAGGCCCTTAGAAGCGTCTAATTCTGCATCTTCTTCAAGTTTAATTTTTGTAATCGTTTCAGGGAATTCAAGTTTAATTTCTTGTCGTTTAGAACGTTTTATTCTTTTAGCTGGTTTAATATAAAGCTTACCATCTACCACATCTGTACGAATAAGATCGTGTAGATTTTCATCGGCTTCAACTTCGGCTAAAGCTGAATTTCCACGAACTATAGTTACTTCGAAGTCGCCAGTGATATTAACTTCAGTAAAATTATCAAGATTTCTCTTCTTATTAATCACATTTCGATTCCCAACCACTTGGGCTTGCGCTGCTATACTTACAAATAATAGGAAAAGACTAAGACTTTTTTTCATAGTTAATTATTTAATTCAACTAGCATTTATCAAAAAGAACGCCACAAAATTGAATGTATTGGAAACTAAAGTACGAAATCTACTTTAACCAAAAATAAAGCCTCAACATTGAGGCTTTATTTTCTAATCTGGATGGTTATCTTCAAGCTCGTTTTCCTGATAATTACACTCGATTTTATTCGAAATATCAATGATTTTTTCTTTTTGTTTTGCCATCTCTATGTACGATGAAAGCGCAAAGAGAATAATACTGATGATGAAATTTAAAAGACTAATCATAATTGGTTGTTTTTTGATTGATGGTTAATTGAATTTAATTCATCTCTTCCTTGTCTGGAACCGGAGCATCGAAATCATCAGAAGTGTCGAATTCATCTTCCTTAAGCTCACTATCGTCATCAGAAAAGTTGTCGTCTTCATCTATATTTTCTTCAGTATCAAAAACATCTTCATCTTCAATAACTTCAACAGGACAATCTAAGCATATCGAATTGTTGTTTTCTACACGCAAGGTATAGCCTTCCTGTCCGTTTTGTAAAATATCGTAAGATGAATAACTATTTCTATGGTATTGTTCTGTATTAGCATCTACCATTAAAAAACTTTGCTCTGGCAGCCATAGCACAAGATCAATCTCCTGATCTCTGGCTTTTAGATCTTCTTTTACCAGAAAGTAGCTATCGAGGTAGAGCGTGTTTTTAGAAAATTCGAAATGATATTCGATGTTTTCGGCTCGCTTTTTAGCATCTAAAACACTACTACCTTCAGCAGATTTAATGATTTCTAATTTTGCAACAGAGTCTTTAGTAGATCGAATTACAAGACCAATATCCTCGTTATACAATACTTTATTGTCGTTCTCGTCATACTTCAATTCAAAGTCGTTAGAAGACCAACCAAAATTAGACGAATATTGCGTGTTGTTTCTCATTTCAACTATTAAGGTATCCTGCGCTTTAGTAGGAATCACATAAGTTTCCATCGCTTCTTCATCAAAAGCTCTACTGGTGGCTTCTTTTACACCAATTACGGCTAATCCTATCACTGAAAGAATCCATAAGCCCAGAAGCACCAATTTGGCTGTAACTCCAATAGATTTTAGGTTTTTGACTAAAATTTTTAATCCTAAAATAAATAGAAAGAACAAAGGAACACCAGCAGCAAAAAAGCTAAATATCGCACCTACCCAAATGGAAGTTCCTGAAATATGCATCATCAGTTCATCGTTCCAAGGTGCTTCTATAACACCGAATGTTCCAAAGGTAAACAGACTAATAAATAGAGCGATCAATCCAGAGCCGGCAGTTAACAATATCACGATGCCTACAAATGCTACGATAACTTTAAGTATTATATTAACTATAGATCCAAAAGCGGTTGCAGCTGTTCCTGCACCTGCTTTTGCTCGATTACCATATTTTTGATAGTCTACATTTTTTACTTTTTCTGAAACATTATCAAATCCTTCTCTGATTTTTTTTTCAATATTAGAAATAGTAACATCTTCACCACGCATCGAAAGTTTTTCGGCAGTAGTTTTAGCTTCCGGAGTAAAAATCCAGAAAGCGATATAGACAAATAGGAAAACACCACTTGAAGCTACTGTAAGTACCACCCAAATTAATCGAATCCAGATAGCTTCAATTTCTAAATAATGTCCTAAACCACTGCTTACGCCGCCTACATAACTATTTTCGGTGTCGCGGTATAATGCCTTATTAGACGTTTTTTTGCTTGATTTTGTATACGGTTGTTCTGGCTCGTCTTCAAAAATATCTTCATCGACCATGTAATCTTCAGGTTGCCCCATAATTGCGATTACTTCGTCTACATCTTTTAAGCTGATTACCTGACTTTTATTTGCTCTTTTTTCAGTAAAAAGTTCTGCAACCCGGGCTTCGATATCCATAATTATTTCGTCACGACCCTGCTTATCGGTAAATGATCGTTTGATGGCGTCCAGATAGTGCTGAAGTTTGTTAAAGGCATCCTCGTCGATGTGAAAGAACATGCCCGCAAGATTTATATTTATCGTCTTATTCATGATTTTTCTTTTTTTGAGTAGTTACAATGTTTACTGCGGTTTGCAGCTCATCCCAGGTCGAGGAAAGTTCGGTTAAGAACAGTCTGCCAGTTTCGGTTAATCCATAATATTTTCTTGGTGGTCCGCTAGTAGATTCTTCCCAACGATAGGAGAGTAAACCTGCATTTTTAAGTCGGGTTAATAAAGGATATATCGTTCCTTCAACCACCAGTAATTTGGCATCTTTTAAGGTGTCTAAGATTTCAGCTACGTAAGCATCTTCATCTCTTAAAACCGAAAGTATACAATACTCCAGTACACCTTTACGCATTTGTGCTTTGGTGTTCTCTATCTTCATAGCGCTTGATTTTGAATGTTGTTAAAATGTTCATTTTTTGATTGATGATTATGTGTGATAAAATTGATGACTAATTTACTTTTTGATAGACTACATCATTTAGGGTTATAAAGGCCTCATCGTCTATACTTTCGTATTGAATTGGAATTTTAATTTTTTTACCATTTTTAAAATATTCGATGGTGGGAATATTCTTAGTAGTGGTTTTGGTATAAACTATTAAATCTACTGAAGAGGAACTGGTCGTGGTTAAGGTTAGTTTGCCATTAATCGTTTCGCTGTTTTTCTTCAGAATTACTTTGTTGTTATTGAATACAATATTTTTTATTGCATTTTCTCCATCGTACAATTCCCAATTTCCGTCTAGTTTATAATTCTCGGTATCGGCAACTTCATTTTTAATTTTAACGCAAGAAATGTTTAAGAATAACATTAGTATTAGGCTGAAGCTTAGTAGTTTTTTCATGATGATTATTTTAATGGTTGGTTTTCGGTACTATCTTCTTTGATAAAATTGATGCATAGCGGAAACTTAAATTCTTTACCTTCACTAGCATTTTTTGCGGCGCTAATTACTGCATAGAGTTCAAAAACTATCAGTCCAAAAAGAAAGAAACCGCCGGTAATAAGCATGACTAGCAAAGGAAGAACCTGCTCATTATCTATCGTATCAATCCTAATATTGTATTCATTAAATTCTAAAAATTCTATTGGAATTCTGGCACCTAAAATAAGTATTGCAATAATGAGTAGGCATGCAATAACGAGATAATATAGGATTAAGCTTAGCTGAAAATTAACTGCGTTACGCCCATGATGATCTACAAATCTTTTCTCTTTGTTTACCAGCCAGATAATTAAAGGAAGGATAAAATTCCCAAAAGGAATAAATAATTTAGAGAAAACCGACAAGTGGATAATTGTGGAAAGTGTTTGATCTTGTTTTTTGATTGCTGATGATTCCATAATTGATTTTTTAATAAACCGGACTCAAAATTGATGGTTATTGATGCTTTTAAGTCCGGTTTTAATTTCCTGATGAAGGATAAATTTTGATTGATGTTTCTAAGTATTTGTATTTTAAAAGTACTATACCGATTAATTGCTAATACAAATATATGGTTAAAAGAAGGTATTTTGCAAAGCATAGTACTAAAATTTAACAAATAATTAAGATTGAAGCTCACGTATGCTTTTGGATTAAATTAGATATCTTTAGAAGAAATAATTACTATTATGAAGATAAGCCCAAAGAAGCTCAATCAATTTTTAATGCTGAAATTACCCAGCGCATGGCTATGTGGTGTAAGGGTTAAAGCTATTTCTGAAACTGATTGCAGTGTTGGAGTAACCCATAAGTGGATTAATCAAAATCCTTTTAGAAGTATGTATTTTGCCGTGCAAGCGATGGCAGCAGAATTAAGTACCGGTGCTTTAGTGATCGCAAAGATTAGAGCTCAAAAAGAACCAATATCGATGTTGGTGGCACAGAATAAATCGGTTTTTACTAAAAAGGCAACCGGAAAAATTCAATTTAAATGTGCTGATGGTGAATTAATCGATAAGGCAATTCAGGAAACTTTAAAGACAGGAGCAGGACAAACTTTTTGGATGAAATCTATAGGAACCAATGAAAATGGAGTTGAAGTATCTACTTTCGAATTCGAATGGACGGTTAAGCTGAAAACAAAAAAATAATTATTCTGATATAAAATGTTGTAACATTTTGCTCATTTTCACTTCTAATAAATACAACCGCTAAAACTTACAATATGAATGCGCACGAAATAGATTACGAAATTTTTGGAGAAGAAATGCAGTATGTAGAGCTAGAGTTAGATCCTCAGGAAGCTGCAATTGCTGAAGCTGGAAATTTCATGATGATGGATAATGGTATTAAAATGGATACCATATTTGGTGATGGCAGCAGTCAGGATGAAGGTTTTTTAGGAAAGGTTTTAGGTGCAGGTAAGCGATTGCTCACCGGCGAAAGTTTGTTTATGACTATTTTTTCTAATATAGGACAGGGGAAAAAGAAAATTAGTTTTGCTTCGCCATATCCAGGGAAGATTATTCCAATCGATCTTACACAATTTGGCGGTAAATTTATCTGTCAAAAAGATGCTTTTCTATGCGCTGCCAAAGGAGTTTCGATCGGTATTGAATTTAGCCGAAAACTGGGAAGAGGATTTTTTGGAGGAGAAGGTTTTATTATGCAAAAAGTAGAAGGCGACGGGATGGCATTTGTGCATGCCGGCGGAACAATGGCTAGAAAAGAATTGGCCATGGGCGAAACTTTAAAAGTTGATACCGGTTGTATTATTGGGTTTACACAAACTATAAATTACGATATAGAATTTGTAGGTGGCATTCGTAATACCATTTTTGGCGGCGAAGGATTATTTTTTGCGACCCTAACAGGACCCGGAGTGGTTTATATTCAGTCCTTGCCTTTTAGTCGATTAGCCAACAGAGTGTTACAAGCAGCGCCGCAGGCTGGGGGCAAAGATAAAGGTGAAGGAAACATCTTGGGAGGTTTAGGTGATATTATTAGCGGAGACAACAGATTTTAAATGTTAAAAAAATGTTTAATTATAAATGAAACATTGATTTTTAGTATATTTAAACATACAATTTATACAGCCTATAGAAAAAATTACATTTTCTTAATTAACTATGTATTTTTAAAATTGTCAAATTATGGCGAGAGCGATGTTTGATTACACCAAAATCATCTTAGATAAGGTGAGTTTTGATGCTAATTTATTCTGTAAAGAAGTTCAAAAAGCGATTTCGAGATTATTACCTCATGAAGTTGAGGAACTTAAAATTTGGTTGGAAGCACTTACAAAACAGAATCCAGAACTAAATCAATGCTTAATCTATTTAAATTCGTAAAATGATAAAAAATTAAAAAAGCGGCTTTTAGCCGCTTTTTCTTTTTTTAAGTAAGTATAACTTTAATATTGTATTTCTTTCTTTTTCTTTTGTTGTGTAGGACTTATAATTTCTACGTTTTGGAAGGCGATTGCGCCTTTCACTACAGATCCTATTACCTTGCGCATCGCATCGATAATTTGCATTTTTAGCTCGCTACGATTGTAAATCAAGCTGACTTCTCTAGCCGGTACGGGATCTTTAAACATTCGCAAATTACTCTTATCCTTATCTGGGAGATCCATAGTGTGTAGATAAGGCAACAACGTCATACCTAAGCCTTCGTTAGCTAATTTGATCAAGGTTTCAAAGCTTCCGCTTTGTAATCTAAAATGTTCAGCTTCTGTAGATTTTACCGTTTTACATAAATTAATAATGCCGTCTTTAAAGCAATGGCCGTCCTGCAATAAAAGAATATCATCGATATCTAAATCGCCTACATCAATTTTATGATCTTTATGTAATCGATGGCTTGGCGGAATATAACCTACAAAAGGCTCATAATATAAAACGTTCTCTTTAATGCCATCAATACTTAGCGGAGTAGCTGCAATTGCAGCATCAAGATGTCCTTCTTTAAGTTTTTCTATAATAGCTTCAGTATGTAATTCTTCAATTTGAAGCTTAACTTTTGGGTATTTTTTAATGAAGTTATTAATAAACATTGGTAGTAAAGTAGGCATTACCGTTGGGATTATTCCCAGCCTAAATGCACCACCAATAAATCCTTTTTGCTGATCTACAATATCCTGAATTCGATCACTTTCATTTACTATATTCCGAGCCTGAGTCACAATTTTCTTCCCAGTTTCAGTAAGCTCAATAGGTTTTTTGCTTCTATCAAAGATTAGAATATCTAACTCTTCTTCCAGTTTCTGTATTTGCATACTTAAAGTGGGCTGGGTAACAAATACCTTTTGAGCAGCTCTGGTGAAATTTTTATGTTCAGCAACGGCCAAAACGTAATGTAACTGTGTAATCGTCATAATCGAAATGAAATATTTTATACTAATAACTCGAGATTTTCAATCTCGAATGTCTTCTTACAAATATATTAGTTTTTTCTATTAGTAATCTATAAAAGCTAAAGTTTATCTATGACGAAATCCCATAACTAGTGCAAACTAATTATGGGAGGAGTTCTATCGTCGCGGTTTTTATAGTCGAATATTTAATTCTTTCTCCGTACCGTCGAAAGTGAATTTTCCTTCTTCCCAGGTTGGAGGGCCGTAGGGATTTAATTTATTATTAGAAATGCCATAATCTTCTTTTGGCATTCCGTTAGACTCAAAATCCATTTTATCATTATCATTTTTGTCATGGAAGCAAATCACAGCGTATTCGCCTTCAGGAACATCATCAAAAGTAATCATAGATTTGCCATCTTCGATCGTTGCACTTTTAGAGTAATTGGGCTTTTTCATAAAACTGTCTTTAGTGTAAATGGCGTACATGATCTTTCCATCATCGCTGGTTACGTTTAGAATTTCTACGGAAATAGATCCGGTTTTGGCTGTTTTACTTTCCTGAGCAGAAGAGATTCCTGTAATAAGTAATGCGAAAATAATTGCTAAAGTCTTCATATCTAATTGGTTTTATTTAATTGAACACAGTAAACTTACCTGAAATATGAAGCGCAGAATAAAACAGATGACCGAGTTGTAGAATTTCACTACTGAACTGTTTTTTCTTTTATTGAATAAGAGAATAAAACTTAAAGAGGGTTGAAAAGCTTGTAATATGAAGTTTTATCGAAGTCGACCAATATTCGAGGCATCGAAAATTAGAATTGAAAAGTTAAAGTTTAATTCTAATATTACAGACCTTGATCGTCAATTATATCTTTTAAAGGCATTTTGTAGTTTTCATAGCTGCTGTGCGTATCCAGAAAAGGTTCTATGGTAAAACTAAACGTACGATTCCCCTCAAAAACCCAGTAGTTTCCTTCTAGCTTGCCATCGTCGGTTTTTATATAATCCTTTAAAATATTATTTATTGTAAATTGATTCTTTTCTTTATTGTACCAGATTCCCAGAGGACGTAAATCTTCTTCCTGTGAATAGTTTAAAATCAAATGAGGTTGGATTTCATTTTTGATAGATTTTAAATCAAATTTTTTAGAAGGAAGAGTAGCCAATTCTTTGGACCATTTCGGTGTATTTTCTTGATAAGAAATAAGTTCTTCCCATTGTCTCAAAACGGTTATACTGTCTTCTTGTGATTGAATAACCGCAAATAGATCTTCTTGAATAATTTCTATGGTTTTCTTTTCAGGATTTATGGTAACGGTAGTTTTTTCAGCAGCAATCCGGCCATCTTCCCTTCCAAAAAAGGATGCCAATATGAAAAATAGAATTTTTATTTCTTCCATGCGACAAGATTATGGCTGTTCAGATTTCAGCTAATTTAAGATCTCTGACTTCTAATTAAAATTAATCAATTTTAGGTGGAATATTACTAATTTCAGTTTTATAATAATCTAGGAATTTTTAATTCCTTCCATACTAAAAAAGCCATTTTCGGCATTCAAAGTTGAAATTAGCATACAAATTTCTGTTGAACTGAATTTTTAAACTTCAAACGATCAAATGCAGTCTCTAAATCAAACCTCGCGCTTTAATCTCAAGATATTTATTGATGGTATTTACGCTTAATTCTTTGGGTTTTGTAAGTACGGTTTGGATACCATTTCGTTGAAGTTCTTTAGCCATTTTCACTTTATTCTGGCTAAATTCTTCAGCGATTCCCTGATGTGCGCTTTCGCTAAGATTTTCGGGGTAGGAGTGAAGCAATTTAGTGATTTCGGTATTTTCAAAGAAAACAACCACTAAAACATGGCGTTTATTTATCGCTTTTAAATATGGTAGTTGTCGTTCTAAGGCCGATGGATGCTCAAAATTAGTGTAGAGCATTAATAAGCTGCGATGCGTAATAAACCGATTAATACCGGCGTATAAACTTCCAAAATCAGATTCCTTAAAATCGGTATTCACATTATAAAGACTTTCCATAATGCGCTGCAACTGACTCATCCTCGAGGAATCTTTCAGTATTTTTTCAACTTTAGAAGAGAAACTAATTAATCCCGTTTTATCTTTCTTCCGTAGGGCTATATTCGAAAAAGCCAGACTACTATTAATCGCATAATCTAGCAAACTAAGACCTTCAAAAGGCATTTTCATCACTCTACCGGTATCGATTACTGAATAAACCGGCTGCGCTTTTTCATCTTGAAATTGATTAACCATCAAATTTCGATGTTTCGCGGTGGCTTTCCAATTTATAGTTCTTACATCGTCTCCATTAACATATTCCTTAATCTGCTCGAACTCCATCGTATGCCCAAGTCGGCGTATTTTTTTGAGTCCGGATTGCGAAATTCTATTATCAATCGCCAGGAAATCAAGCTTCTTCATCTGAATAAACGACGGATAAACTTTCACCATTTGTTCAGCATCAAAAACCTGTCTGATTTTGGCTAATTTCAGAATGGTTTGTGCGTAGATATTTAGTTTTCCGAAGATATATTCGCCACGCGCTAAAGGGGTAACTTCATGTTCAAATTCGAAGTTTTTAGTAGGTTTTACTTCGGAAGTATATAAAAAATCTCTTTTTTGAAACTGAATTGGAAGCTCGTCAATAACTTCAGCAAAAACCTTAAAAGAATACGCATTTTTAATCTGAATTTTAATTGAATTCGCATCAGAATTACTGAATTTCTCTGGTAAAATTCGTTTTGCAGTTAAACCCTTTCCTTGAAATAAAGCTATAATATCAAATAATAAAGCAATGCTTAAAATTACAAATATCACCCAAATGACCGGATAGATCGCAGGAATCCAAAACGAAAATAGTAAAAGTACGGCAATCGCAGCAATCGCGTAAAAGAAACGCTTTGTTAAGTATAAGGATTTAAGAAATTTAATCACTATCGCGGAATTTCTACAGATTGGCTAATCATTTGAATCACATCTTTGGTTTTCATGCCTTCCATCTCACGATCTGGCGAAAGGATAATACGATGTCCTAAAACTGGATTTAGTGATTTCTTAATATCTTCCGGAATTACAAAATCACGTCCATTAATGGCTGCGAAAGCTTTAGCTGCATTCATAATCGCAATCGAAGCTCTTGGTGAAGCACCTAAATAGAGATGCGCATGCTGGCGCGTTTTACTTACAATCTCGGCAATATAATGCAATAGCTTTTCTTCAATTTTAATATCGAAAATCTGCATTTTCAATTCCTTTAATTTTTCAGGAGAAAGAATAGGGGTGATGCTGCTTTCCGGCTTTTGGCCTTTTCTTCCGTTGTGACCTTTAAGAATTTCAATTTCTTCTTCTAATTTTGGATAATCGACTTCAATTTTAAAAAGAAAACGATCCAATTGTGCTTCCGGTAGTGCATAGGTTCCTTCTTGTTCTACCGGATTTTGCGTAGCCAAAACCATAAAAGGATCTTGCAAAGAATGGCAGGCTCCATCGATAGTTACCTGGCGTTCTTCCATTACTTCAAATAACGCAGCCTGTGTTTTTGCAGGGGCACGGTTAATCTCATCGATAAGCACGATATTAGAAAAAACGGGACCTGGTTTAAATTCGAAATTAGAGCTTTGCATATTTAACACCGAAGTTCCCAAAACATCACTCGGCATCAAATCTGGTGTAAACTGAATTCTACTAAAATCGGTTTGCAGGCATTTCGCAAAAAGTTTTGCTGTTATCGTTTTAGCAACACCGGGAACACCTTCTATCAAAACGTGGCCATTAGAAAGTAAACCTACAATAAGCAATTCTACAAATTCGGTTTGGCCTACGATAATTTGCGAAAGCTGAGATTTTAAATCTTCGACTGAATTTTTTAAGTCTTCCAGCGGAATTCGATTATCAAAATTCAGTTCGTTAGTTGCTTCGTTTTCTGGTTGTATATTTTGTTCTTCCATTGGGTTTCTATTTTTCTTCTTTCGAAGTTATATTTTCAGTTGATTTTATAGAAAATCAAACGATATTTTTGGTTTTTCTGGCGTTCGCATATTTAAATTTATGAATGCCTTTACTTATATTTTCGTAATCCTGTGCTGTAGCTTTCTTATTTTCTACCGCCTCTATATTTTCAAATAATTCCTTTATAAAATCTATAGAATTTTCTGTTTTATCAGCTAAAATTGGATAAAATTCATCTCCTTTTTTATCGGGATCGAGCTTCATTTCTGTACGAATATATTCTTTAAAATGCTGAATACGCTTTTTAGTCAATTCGTCTACTTGTTTCTTTTCAAGGTAAAGATCGGCAATAGTTTGTGTGTATTCGTACGACTGATTTTTTAGAGGTTTTACCACCGGGATTGCGCGTTGTTTCCGCTTTCCTTCAAAAATAATAAATAGCACCGATGCAATGATCATAAGATAATATGCCCATTTGAATGGCTTGTTTTGCATGATGATATACAACAGACTTGTAGGTTGGGCTTTACCGGTTTTGTAATAATTATCCCAGTAAATTGGCTGATCTTGATCGATATAAGCTAATACATTTTCAGCATACTTAAAATTGTTATTTTTCAGCATAAAATAGTTACCGAAAGCTTCTGGAGTGCTATGCAAGACGATCTTTCCTTCGCCAAATTCATTTTCAATAAAATTTATTTGCGGTTCACTTATCGTATCATCATCATATTTTACCGTTCCTAAAATGGTCGTTTTTAACGTATCTATTTTGCTGAAGTAAATAGAACTAAACTCATGCGGAACTTCAAACGGCCCATCCTGGCTAAAATTTGGATTTACCAGATCTAATTCGGTTTTGGGAATAAAACTGATTTCATTTTCAATCTTCTTGTTATATGGTTTTGTTTCTAAATTTAGTGTATCTAAAAAATGCTCCCCAAAAACATCTGAAGCTATAAAAGCGGTATTTCCTTTTTCAACCCAATTCAGCAATTTATTTAATTCATCTTCATCAAAATTCACATAATTATTTAAAAAGAAATAGGTGCCATTTTCGATACTCGCACTATCGCTTAAATACTCGAAAGGAGGGATGTTAATCTCTTTAAAATTATCAGTATTGCTGGCTTTCCAGTTTTCATAAAAAACATAGGTTCCTAATGGAATTTTATCCTGTTTGGCGTAGCTGGGATACCAGTTTATAGGAGTAGGCTCGATAGCTTCCAGATAGGTTAGGAATGCTATTAGGAGTATAAAAACACCAAGCGCAATTTTATAAAATCTACTCATTCTTGGTGTTTTTGATATTGGTATTTAATTCTGAAAATCCTTTCTCTGCCAATAGAAAGTCATCCTTAGAAACCCGAAAATCGCCGTACCAGATAAAGTTGTAAATGCGAGTAACTTTTTTAAAAATGCTGTTTAATTGCGTATTATTTATTTCTGAAATATAATCGTCGTTGGTCTTTTGAGCTTCAAAATCGATAAAGTTCTTAAGATCTAATTCTTTTAACGCCTGTAGATAATAGTAACGAACAGCCAAGCGATATTGGCCATTTTCAATAGCTTCTTTTATTAAAGCGGGAATATCTGCATTCTGGATAATTTCTTCTTCATCGTCCAGGTAAACCTTTGCTGTTTGTGATTCCTGTAAAATATTCTTGCCGGGATTCATTCTGGTAAATAGCCAGATCACCAGAATAATTATACCGATTAAAAGGATATAAGGAATTATTTTTATAATAAAGCCAAAGAAGCTACCAGCATCATAATCGCCAAATAACCAATTTAGTAATTGTTGATATTTTTGATTGATCCACTCTTTAAATTGCTGCCACCAGTTTTTATGCTGTTCTTCTTCTAAGTAATTAAAATCTTCGTTTTGTTTAAGATTTTTAATAGTGGTTTCTTCAAATTGAAGCGGACTAAGATTGCTATTTTCATCATAGCGTACCTCTTGTAGTTCCGCTTTATTTTCAGCAATAGAATCCTGCTGTGAAAACGCGAAATTGAAATTCAGCAATAAAAGAAAATAGATTAATATTCTCATTCTTGATCGTTACCAAGCTTATCGATACTTTCAAAAGTACCAGTGAAGTTTTTCTCTTCGTGTAAATTAAAATACACAAGACTCATAAATAGAGGCGTAATAATATATAATATGTATTGTGCTATCGAAGCCAATATGGATAATATCATCATAATAGGATCTTTGTTTTCCATATTTTCGGCAATTGTTTCTACGCCCGCATCTATCCCCGAGATCATATTTACAAGCATATAAACTATTAGCGGAAGTTGGAAAACCACATTTATCACGTACATAATTATCCCAAAGACTATGAGCAAACCAAAGGTTATCCACCAATTATCTTTTATAAGCTTAAAGCAAGAAGATATGGTATCACCAACACTTTTTTGCTCAAAAACTAAAATCGGTAAAGCAACAGTAAAGACAACGCCCAAATATATACTTGGTATAATTAAGAAAATAAATGCGATAAAGATAAGCATCGCAACAATCAAATTAATTGCTAAACCGCTGCCTAAATCATTTTTGAGTCCGTTTTTGACATCCTCCTCGCTTACAATTCCGTTATTCGCAATATATGATTTTACATAGTTGAACACGCTTAGATAAAGTGCGGTGATATAGACAAAAAGAGCGAGCATGTTTATGAGCGCCGGGATTAGAAATCCTGTTAAATTTGTATAACCTTCAAAGCCAATGCCAATGGTCATATATGTATAGTAGGCATTAGTCAGGATTAGTGCTACCAAAAACGGAGCACAGACTTTTAAATTTATACTGAAAAAGTTTTTTGCGTTTTCCCGTATAAACTTAAAAGTATCACTTAACAGATCTCCAAAATCTCTTGTTTTTCTAAATCTGAAAACATTATTTTCCATCAACAACTTTTTTGTGCAAGCGATGTGGCAATATTACATAGTACCACACGATTAATATTAACGATAAACTTATAATTAAAATAGCCAGCGCATCTGGCATTTCTGTATGTCTTGTTACAAATCCTTCTAAAAATCCTGCAATAATAAAAAAAGGAACGGTAGAAATGATGATTTTTAATCCGTCTTTAATACCGGTTACAAAAGAATGCAATCGGCTGTAAGTTTTTGGGAATAAAATACTTTTCCCCACAACCAAACCGGCGCATGCTGCAATAATTATTACTGAAATTTCTATAGTACCGTGTATCCAAATGGTTCTTGCCGATTCCCAAAGTAAGCCTTTATCGTAAAAGAAATACTGAAATGAACCTAACATGATTGCATTTTGCATGATTATTACCAACGTTCCTAAACCGCCAAGAACGCCAAGGGTAAAAGCCATTAAGCCAACCCTAACATTATTTATGGTGATCCCCAAAAACATATCTGTTTCTGATGCTTGCTTGTAAACAGCCATGGGATCGTTATTCTCGATATTATTTAACGTAGCGTTTACATAAGCATCGCCTAAGACAGCACGTACAAAATTAGCATCGCTTGCCGCAGAAAAAGCACCAATTGTGGCAAATATGGCAAATACCAAAAAGCTGAATAAAAGCTGTTTTTGATATTGGTAGAAAAATAACGGAAACTCTTTCGTATAAAATAAAAGAAACTTATTCTTCGATTCCGTTTTATTTTTATAGATCATACGATGCGCAGAGGATGCAAGATCATTAAGGTAGCGAGCAGTATTACTTCCTGTATAAAAAGTATTGGCGTAGCTTAAGTGATCTGTAATTTCTACATAGGCAGCAGAAAGCTGATCCGGAGAAATATTAGTATTATTTTTCAGGAGACTTTCAAACTTGAGCCATTTATCTTTATTTTGCTTCACAAAAGCAGCCTCGCGCATATTCAGGATTAAATTAGATCCTCAAAGAAACATATTTAATGGATAATTTTCAAATTGAAACCGCTCAAAATATCGGAATTCAGCAAAATTCGGCTTCTATTGGTGATCGAATTTTAGCATTTTTAGTAGATTTTTTTATAATTGCCGCCTACGGTATTCTTAGCATGCTATTATTGGCAGGTTTAGAAGCCGATCGTTTTGGCGAAGGCGTGTACTATGTGGTGATAGGTTTGCCTATTTTTCTTTATTATTTATTATTCGAAACTTTTTGGGATGGGAAAACTCCCGGAAAATCTGCATTGAAAATACGCGTGGTGAAATTGGATGGATCTCGACCTGCTTTTTCAAATTATCTGATACGCTGGTTGCTGCGAACTATCGACATTAGTTTAGGAAGTGGAAGCATCGCTGTAGTTACTATTTTACTAAATGGTAAAGGACAGCGTTTAGGCGATATGGCTGCAAAAACAACGGTGATTTCTGAAAAAAGAAAAGTGAGCTTAGCCAATACTTTAGCAGTTGAAATTCCTGAAGATTACTTCCCAAAATATCCTCAGGTAACAGTTTTGAACGACAGGGATGTACAGGAAATTAAAGAGATTTATAGAAATGCTCGAATAAAAGGCAATCATAATATTATTATCGCTTTAGCTGAAAAATTATCCAACTTACTCGGAGTGAAATTTGAAGAAAAACCAATGGTTTTTGTACAACGAGTGATTGAAGATTACAACTATTTTACGCAACAGTAAACTTAGAAGTTAGATTTGAGATTCTAGACACTAGACATTCCTAATTAAAAATTGAACTCCAGAATTAAGATTATTGATAATTGCTAACTGTTAATTGATTGCTTCTCACTGAAACTGTCAATTGACTAAAACGCTCTTAAAGGTTAAGATATTAGAGCCTAGAAACCAGACATTCTTCATTGAAAATTGAACTGTAAAACTTAGATTATTGATAATTGCTAACTGTTAATTGATCTCTACCAACTGAGACTGCTCACTGCAAACTGAAAAACTATTCAATAATTTCCACCTGCATTTCTATATTATCGATTGGCCATTCTGATTGTCCGGTTTCGACTTGAGAAATTTTATCGACTACATCCATTCCTTTGGAAACATAACCATAAACGGTATGTTCATCGTCCAAATGATGTGCGCCGTTGGGATTGAGAACAACGAAAAATTCAAACGGACTCGATGCTTTGCTGGTATTCTGTTCGGCATACTTTGCTGCAGAAAAAGCTCCACGATTATGGGTGTGTCCTGCATTTAATTCATTCGGAATTAGGTAATCACCGATAGCATATCTTTTTTTGTTGGTAGAAGCATTATCTGAATTACCTCCCTGAATCACAAAATTTGGCGCTACCCGATGAAAATAAGTATTGTTGAAATAATTATTTTTTATAAGCATAATAAAATTAGCACGGTGCAGTGGGGTATCACGATATAAAGTGACTTCAAAAGATCCAAAAGAGGTGGTAATACGTACTTTATTCTCTGGATTCTTTTTTCCATATTCGGTTAAAAAAGGTATCAATTTTTCTTGCTGAATGGGAAAAGCGGTGTCTTTCGCAGTTTTTATTTTCTGTTCGTTATTTTCAATTTCTGAAGAATCGACTTTGTTTTTTGCCGAATCTTCGCTTTTTATGCTATTTTTAACGGCTTCTGAGGTGTTTTCTGAATTATTTTCGCCTGAAGTTTTCTTATCTTCACAACTTGCGAAAACACTAACAACCAAAATTACGATTACTGATACACGTTTAAACATGGAATTTTTCGAGTTTAAAAATAGAATTTCAAATTTAAAAAAAATTGAACTGCCCGGCGAGGCTGCGCACAATAAATTAGCGCCTTCTATTAGAGTTCAGGAACTTAAAAAAATAGACTTTTCAGCAAAAACAACAAATAGCGCCGGAGTAATGGCGGTTTTTTATCCGAAAAACGAGCAAACTTATTTCGTTTTGATTCTTAGAAAAACTTATAAAGGAGTGCATTCTAACCAAATTGGGTTTCCTGGTGGCAGGGTAGAAGAGGAAGATGAAAATATAGAAGAAACCGCTTTGCGAGAAACTGAAGAGGAAGTAGGTATTCCTCGAGATAAAATTAAAGTTATTAGAGGTTTAACCAAATTGTATATTCCGCCCAGTAATTTTTGGGTGCATCCTTACATTGGGGTAATGACAGAAACTCCCAATCTTATTCCGCAGGAAAGCGAAGTAGAAGCTATTTTGGAAGTAAAACTTGAAGATTTTTTAGATGATAAAAATTTTGTGACCGAGAATTTGAGTACTTCTTACATGGAAAATATTGATGTTCCGGCATTCTTATTAAACGATCAGATCGTCTGGGGCGCTACAGGTATGATGCTCGGTGAACTTCGAGAAATGCTTCAGGAAATTCTATAAAATCGAATTTCTTATATTTGTGGGTTTTTCAGAAAAAATGAAGTAAAATTTAAGATTCTGAATTAAACGATTCAATTCCGACCAATAGACCAACTAAACTATGGGATTATTCAAAAAAAATCCATTTGGACATATATTATTTATTAAAAAATGGCTTATTCGTGTATTCGGATTAATGACACATCGTCGTTATAGAGGATTCAACGAATTAAATATTGAAGGTTCAGAAATTATTAAAAACTTACCAGATAGGGGAGTTTTATTTGTTTCTAATCATCAAACTTACTTTGCCGATGTTGTGGCAATGTTTCATGTATTTAATGCGAGTCTTAGTGGGCGAGTAGATAGTATAAAAAATGTAGGCTATATCTGGCAGCCAAAAATGAACATCTATTATGTTGCTGCCAAAGAAACGATGAAAGCTGGATTGCTAGCCAGAGTTTTGGCGTATGCCGGTGCTATTAAAGTAGAAAGAACCTGGCGTTCTAAAGGACAAGAAGTAAAAAGAAAAGTAAATCCAGATGATTCCAAAAATGTAGGTGTAGCTTTAGACGATGGCTGGGTAATTACCTTCCCGCAAGGAACTACGACGCCATTTAAGCCTATTCGTAAAGGTACAGCGTATATTATAAAGCAATATAAGCCGATTGTTGTTCCTATAGTTATCGATGGTTTTAGACGTTCTTTCGACAAAAAAGGGCTACGCATTAAAAAACGTGGAATACTGCAATCATTTCAGGTAAAAGAACCTTTGGAGATCGATTATGAGAATGATACTGTCGAAGAAATTGTTGGAAAGTTGGAACATGCAATAGAGCAGCATTCTTCATTCTTAAAAGTAATACCAGCAGAGGAATTAGTGGAAATCGAACATTTAAATGAAAAACGCCGCTATTCTTACAAAGAAGAATAACAGCGTTTTTTGTATAATCATAGGTGTTAATTGCTGTCTAAATTTTTTAGTTGCATATAGTTTTTCTTCAGTCTCTTTAGTAAAATACCATAAATAAGACGATAGAATAGCCAAGTTCCCCCGAGGACAACACTTAAAAGAAGTATGATTAGCCCTATAAATTTAAAATAATCTAAAGTTTCGAAATTTCTTATAGGATTATTGGCAATTTGAGTTTCGTGAACGTAATGATAAATAATTAGGAAAGCATAGACAATAAATAATAGAGCGCTGGAAATTAAGATGTAGGCTATATAATGCTTAACAGTCTTCCTAGTTTTTAGAATATTTTGCATCAGTTTTTTAGTAGAACTGGTAGAAGATATTTTTTGATAGTTTTTATAGAACTTGTACACAAAATATAACCAGATTACTAGATGGATAACACTAGTTGCGATAGTAAATTCTCTTAAATCTACTTTATCCATATTTTTCCAGTAATTATCGTCCATGACGAAAAAGCTAAGTGCAATACCCAGCCCAAACTCGCAAAGGCTAATGATAAACAACCACTTTACAATCGAAGAAGATCGCTTCCAGATCATCTTATAGAGCTCATCATAGGAAACTTTAGGAAGATTTACTTCCTGTTTTTTCCAGTCTTTTTTTAATAATTCTAATCCATCCATAGTTTACGGATTTAAAACACTTTTAAGTTTCGTTTTAATTCTATTCATTTTCACTCTCGCATTCACTTCACTTATTCCTAATGTTTCAGATATTTCTTTATAATTTTTGTCTTCCAGATATAAAAAAACAAGCGCTTTTTCAATATCATTTAATTCTTTAATCGCACTGTACATCAATCCTAATTGTTGTTCTGCTTCGTCATCATAATCTTCTGCTTTTATTTTGAAATGTACTGTATCAAAATCCTGAGTCGCAATACCGCGTTTTTTCTTTCGATATAACGTAATGGCGGTGTTTAATGCTACTCTGTACATCCAGGTGCTAAACTTAGCATCACCCCTAAATTTAGGATATGCCTTCCATAGCTGGATGGTGATCTCTTGAAACAAATCGTTATGCGACTCTCTATCGTGCGTATATAATCTGCAAATCTTATGCGCAATATTTTGATGTCGCTCTAAATTTGTGACGAATTGATGTTCTAATTCCTTCTCCACATTGATTGATTAGCTTCTATAGGTAGCAATAAACTATTTTTTGTTACACAAAAACTTTAAAATACCGTTAATGCCCTTCTTTTTTATGGTTTAAGCCGTAACTTTACGGTAAAGCAATCAATAATTATGAATATACCCAGAACCGAATTGCCCCGGGTGGTCATCATTGGTGGCGGTTTTGCCGGAATATCGCTGGCAAGAAAGTTATTACACGAGGAAGTTCAAATGGTCTTACTGGACCGTAACAATTATCACACTTTTCAACCCCTTTTATATCAAGTATCAACCTCTGGATTAGAACCAGATTCTATTGCTTATCCCTTAAGAAAAGTGACAAGGAATTCGCAAAAATGTTTCTTTCGAAATGCAGAAGTTGAATCTATAGATGCAGAAAATAATATCATACACTCTAATATTGGAGAACTTGTTTACGATTACCTGGTGATTGCCACTGGATCTAAAACGAATTTCTTCGGAAATGAGAGTGTTGAAAAGAATGCTATGTGGATGAAAACGATTCCGCAGGCATTAAATATTAGAAGTCTCATCTTAGAGAATTTAGAGCAGGCTGTAATTGAAACAGATCCAGAAAAGCGTAAATCCTTATTAAATTTCGTTTTAGTGGGTGCTGGTCCTACCGGAGTTGAATTGAGTGGAGCTATAGCCGGCCTTCGAAATAATATCGTGCCTAAAGATTACCCCGATCTTAATCCAGCAGAAATGAATATTCACTTATTAGAAGGTTTAGGGCGTGTTCTCCCTCCTATGAGTGAAAAATCTTCTGAAAAATCTCAGAAATTTTTAGAAGATTTAGGAGTAAAGATTCATTTAAATACCATGGTAGAAAGTTATGATGGCCATTTGGTTACCACAAATACAGATCTGGCTTTAAAGACTGAAACCTTAATTTGGTCTGCCGGAGTAACAGGAGCGCCCGTAAAAGGTTTAAATGCTTCTGCTATGATCGAAAAAGCAAATCGCTACGAAGTAAATGCATTTAACCAGATTAATGGTTACGAAAATATTTTTGCTATAGGCGACATTGCTGTGATGCAAACTGAAGAATATCCAAAAGGGCATCCAATGGTTGCACAGCCGGCTATTCAGCAAGGAAAGCATTTAGCTAAGAATTTAAAGAAACTTATAAATGGTGAGAAATTAAAACCTTTTGATTATTTTGATAAAGGAAGTATGGCTACTATTGGAAGAAATAAAGCCGTTGTAGATATAGGAAAATCTACATTTGGAGGCTTTTTTGCCTGGTTTATCTGGATGTTCGTACACCTTTGGTTTTTAATAGGTTTTAGAAATAGATTAGTAACATTTTGTAACTGGGTATACAATTATATTAATTTTGATCGAGCGGCACGACTTATTATAAGACCGTATAAATCGAATAGAGAAAATTTGGAAACCAACCAGAAAAAAGTATAAAATTTCAATACAGAATAAAGATAGAAGAAACCCGAATCGAGAGATTCGGGTTTTGTTTTTTCAGTTGATCCCTAAAAAATTACAGTTCAGTTTTCTTTTTTACGAAGTTGGATTTTTCTGAAGCATTTTTGAAGTATAAAATCAATCAAAAATGAACTTCAACTACTTCGCTTTATTTTACTTCACTTTTTTTATTGCGCATGTATCTTTTGCGCAGCAGGAAATCTCGGGTATCGTAACCGATAAAAAACAACGACCTGTTGCTGGTGCGAATATATATCTGAAAGGAACTTACGACGGAGCAATTTCAGATGAAAATGGTATATTTTCTTTTACTTCAGAAAAAAAAGGAATTCAAACGCTTATCATCTCATTTCTTTCCTTTAAAACGAAAGAAATATCTGGAGAAATTAATAATTTCAATAATTTAGAAATTCAACTTTCTGAACAATTTGATGTTTTAGAAGCGGTAATGATCAACGCTGGTAATTTTGAAGCAGGAAGCACTTCAGAAGCTTCCGTGTTAAAACCTTTGGATATCGTTACTACTGCCGGGAGTGTAGGGAATATCATCGCTGCGCTAGAAACACTCCCCGGTACACAAAGTGTAGGTGAAAGTGGACGATTATTTGTGCGTGGTGGCGATGCTACAGAAACCCAAACCTTTGTCGATGGCCTTCGGGTGGCGCAACCTTATAATGCATCAGTTCAAAATATACCTTCCAGAGGACGATTTTCGCCTTATTTATTTAAAGGAATGTCATTTTCTACCGGTGGCTACAGTGCCGAATATGGTAATGCCCTTTCCAGTATTTTAGTAATGGATACTCAGGATAAAGCCGAAGAAGATAATACCGAGCTTAGTTTTATGAGTTTAGGTTTGGGAATTGGAAAAACCAAGAATTGGGAGAAAAGCTCGATTACTTTAAATGCTAGTTATACCAATTTAGGGCCTTATCAATCACTAATCAATCAAAATATAACTTTTGATAAACCATTTCAGTCTATTGCAGGAGAAGTAGTTTATAGAAATCAAATGAAAAATGGCTTATTAAAGGTTTACACCGCTTACGATTATACTTCTTTTAAAGTAAACCAGCCAATAGACGGAATACGCCGAACTGTCGATTTAAATAATAATAATTTTTATCTGAATTCTTCTTACGATCACGCTCTGGGAAACAAATGGCATTTATTTAGCGGAATAAGTTACGGAAATAGCCAAAACGATATTGATTTGGATACAGAAGCTGTTGATGATACTGAAAATAGCTTCCATTTAAAGACCAAAGTGAGCAAAAGGTTTACTGATAAGATAAAACTGAATTTTGGAGCTGAATATTTTAATACCGATTTTGACCAATCTTACCAATCGGAAGAAGGGAATTTTAATCCAAATTATACTTCAGGATTATTTTCAATATTTTCTGAAGCGGACATTTACTTTACACAAGATCTTGCAGCAAAAGTTGGACTTAGAGCAACGCAAGATGCTTTGTTAGATGATGTTTATGTGAGTCCGCGTATATCGCTAGCTTATAAATTAGATAAAAATCAACAAATTTCAACTGCTTTTGGAAATTTTAAACAGCAGGCTTCGCAAGAATACTTAAAATTCAATCAGAATTTATTTCAGCAAAAAGCAACGCATTATATTCTGAATTATCAATATTCTAAAGCTTCAAAAACCTTGAGAGCAGAAGCTTATTTTAAAGAATATCGAGATCTACTTACGCATACCGGTAACGAAATAACCTACGATTCTAATTTCGGAAATTCAGGTTCGGGATATGCTAAAGGAATTGATATTTTTTGGAGAGATGGGCACTACAGAAATTTAGATTATTGGGTTTCGTACTCCTTTATAGATTCAGAAAGAAAATATCAAAATTATCCGGAGAAAGTTATTCCTAATTTTGTCGCCAATCATAACCTGTCGATAGTCAGTAAATACTGGATCGAGTCTTTAAGAAGTCAGGCAGGATTTACTTATAATTTTAATTCAGGTAGGCCATTTAACGATCCAAATACTTCTAGTTTTATGGCTGGCAAAACCAAATCTTATCATAGCTTAAATTTCAATTGGGCGTATTTAGTTAGCAAACAGCAAATTTTATATGTTTCCATTTCTAATGTTTTAGGAACCGAAAATGTTTTTGGATACGAGTATTCAAATACTCCAAATGCTTCAGGTAGATACTCCGCTACAGCTGTTAGACCCACGGCAGATCGGTTTTTCTTTGTTGGTTTCTTTTGGACAATTAGTGATAATAAAAACCGAAATCAGCTAGATCAACTTTAAAATACAATTCAGTATAAAGTTTTGACGGTTCAGTAACCTATTCTTTAAAGTACGAGTGTATTTATTCAATTTTACACTACAAATAAAATCAATCATAGACATGAAAGCACTTATTATCTTATTATTAGTTACGGCTGCAGAAGTTATCTCTGCACAAACATACCAGGAAGTGATGCAAAAAGGCATGCAACAGTGGGAGGAAGGGAATATCGAAAGCGCTAGCGCTATTTTTGAGCGTGTTGCAGCGGCAGAACAAGAAAACTGGTTACCAGATTATTATTTAGGGCTGGTGAATACTACGGAAGCATTTAATACCAAGGACAAAAAGAAAGTTGAAGCTCAACTTAAAAAGGCCGAAGGTGCCTTACAATCTGCGCTATTAAAAACTGAAGAAAACGCGGAGCTATTAGTTTTGGAAGCATTGATTTATACGGTGAAAATTATGCAGAATCCCATGACTAACGGACAAAAATATATGCCGAAAATCAATGAAATTTATACCAAAGCTGAAAAACTTGAGCCAAAGAATCCACGGGTGAAGTTTGAAAAAGCGCAATTTGCCATGGGGAGCGCAAAATTCTTTGGAAACGATCTTGCACCAATTTGCAAAGATATTGAGACTTCTATCGTCCTTTTTGAAGAATTTGAAAACGATACACCATTTTATCCAAACTGGGGAAAAGACCAGGCCATAAAAGCTTTAGAAAGTTGCCAGCAATAAATGAAATAGATCGTAATTAAAATTTATAGTATTTTTAGAACCATAACATTTCGCTTATGCAAAGTTTACTTAAAATTTTCAGGATCAGTATTGTTGTATGTATTCTGGTTTTCGTTATTAACTTCATATTTAATGATTTTGATATAGAATTTTTTAGAGATATAAAAAACTGGGGAGTGATGGTTTTTTATAGTATATCGATCACTATCGTTAATGTTTTGTATGCCGATCTTTTTGAAAAATATGTTGGTTGGGAAAATGCAGGAACAAGACGAATATTTTATTCGGCCTTAGGTGCAATTATAGTTACACTTGTTGCTTATTTTTTGTGCAGGTTAACACATCTAGTGTGGCTTGTTCCCACAAAGACAATAGCAGAGTTTGTTAGCGAAGAAAAATTAAGATATTATTTATTTCCGCTTTTGTTTAGTACCGCGATAACCCTGTTTTTTCATTTGATTTATCTTTTTAAGTCGCGACAGGAAGAAAAAATGAACGAGCAAAAAATTATAGCGGGTACAGCAACCTCAAGATTCGATGCGCTTAAAAACCAACTAGATCCTCATTTCTTATTCAACAGTTTAAATGTGCTAAGTTCTTTAATTGATGAAGATCCTGATAAAGCACAAAAATTTACCGGTTCATTATCAAAAGTGTACCGCTATGTTCTAGAGCAAAAAAGTAAAGAGCTAGTTACAATAGAAGAAGAGTTGAAATTCGCAATTGTGTATATGAATCTATTGAAGATGAGATTTGAAGATTCTATCATTTATAATCCTCCTACAGAAATTTCGAATCTAGAAGCTAAGGTGGTTCCGTTATCGCTTCAGCTATTATTGGAAAATACCGTAAAGCATAATAAAATCACACCAGAATCTCCACTGGTAATTACTATTTACGAGACCGATAAAGTTTTGGTGGTAAAAAATAATCTTCAACCTAAAGAAATTCTAAGAAGTGGCGGGAGCGGTGTAGGGCTTCTAAATATTAAAGAGCGTTATAATTTGCTTACTGAAAGAACGATGGAGATTATTAAAACTGAAAGCGAGTTTATGGTACGTCTTCCGTTATTGACGAAAAAAACTAAGCACGCACAATTATTTAAAACTGAAAAAATGAAAGATTTGGAACTAGCGAATAAAAATTATTTATACGCAAAGGAGCAGGTTAAAAAAGAAAAAGATTTTTATGGAAATTTAACCTCCTATTGTATTATTATTCCTGCTTTAGGAGTTTTTAATTACCTAACCATAGATTTTTTATGGGTAATCTTCCCAGCTATGGGATGGGGACTTGGACTTCTGTTTCATGGTCTTTCCGCCTTCAATTATAGTCCATTTTTAGGAAGAGATTGGGAAGAACGTAAGATTAAAGAAATAATGAATAAAAAGGGCTAAAATCATCGATTATGAATAATTCAGAAGAAAAATATTTTGCGGCACGAGAAAAAATGGAAAATTTAAAACAGTTCTATGCCCATTTAATAATCTTCGTTTTCGTTAACCTTGTTTTTTTGAGTTTTAATTATTACAAAAACTATATCGAATTTCCTTGGGTTTTATGGGGAACATTTGGCTGGGGAATAGGTTTAGGTTTTGACTACTTAAAAGCATTTGATAAAAATCTGTTTTTAGCAAGAGATTGGGAAAAGCGTAAGATCAAAGAAATAATGAATCAAAAGGACTAAAATTATCGATTATGAATAATTCAGAAGAAAAATACCTAGAGGCACGTAAGAAGGTAAAAAAAATGAAAGAGTTTTATTCGCACTTAACGGTGTTTATAGTAGTAAATCTCTTTTTATTCGGAATAAATTGGTACACAATCAATCTACAATATCCTTGGTTTTTATGGGTTTTATTTGGCTGGGGAATAGGTTTGGTATTCGATTATTTAAAAGCCTTTGATAAAAATCCAATTTTCAATAAAGATTGGGAACAACGAAAGATAAACGAATACATGAACAAAGAGCAAGATCAACAACGCTGGGAATAAGATATTTACATGAAATTAGTAATTGTAGAAGACGAAAAGCCGGCCGCACGACGGTTAAATCGTTTACTGAATAAAAAAGGACTAGAAGTAGAAGTAATGCTTCACTCGGTTGCTGAGGGAATACAATGGTTTTCTGAAAATGAGCATCCAGATCTAATATTTTTGGATATTCAGCTTAGTGACGGATTATCTTTTGAAATTTTTGAAGCCGTAAAGGTAAAAAGTGCTATTATTTTTACTACGGCTTACGATGAATATGCGCTTAAAGCTTTTAAACTTAATAGTGTAGACTATTTATTGAAACCGATTGATGATGAAGAGTTAGATGAAGCGATCGAGAAATTTGAAGAAACCTACCAATCGAAATCGATAAAACTAAATGTAGATGATTTTAGAAGTTTGCTTAGCTTTTCTTCCTCTGAAAATTATAAATCCAGATTCACCATTCAGGTTGGGCAGCATCTAAAAATTATTGATGTTGAAGACATTGTATGTTTTTATTCTGAAAATAAAGCAACCTACATTCATAATAGTGAAGGAAGAGGATATTTGATGGATGTTTCTTTAGAGCAGCTTGAAAAGGAACTCGATCCTAAAAAGTTTTTTAGAATTAACAGAAAGTGTATTGTTCATATTAAAGCTATTAAAGATATAATTTCTTACACAAATTCTAGATTAGAACTGAAGCTTACGAACTTCAATGAATTTCAGATCATTGTGAGTAGGGAACGCGTTAAAGATTTCAAGAATTGGATATCTTAAAAAAACAGGCTTAAATGTTAAAAATCAAACTTTTAAAAACCGCGATGGCTTTTTCTACGTAAATATAAATGAGAAGCAAAGTGAGAAATGCTTCTCAGGCTTGAATCATTTTTTTTTGGTCGAATTTTTGATTTAAGTTTTGATTTTTTTTGGTTGGTTAGAGTGAAAGGCTTGCTTCGGCAAGCCTTTCAGTTTGTCTGAAAATTGAATGATAAACACCTATGAAAAAAGCCCGGCGATTGCCGGGCTTTTTAATTTTATAATATTAAATACATTTTAAGGTGCAGCAACTGTACCTAAAACATATAATTGATCCATCGTTGGCGTTTCACTACCACCTTCTGGCTCTAGCGTGATACCAAAGGCTTCAGATTGATTCGCATTTTCCAGACTGAAGATTTTATTTTCATCTCCAGCAAAATCATCCAATAATCCTAAGCTAGTAGGAGTGAGCGGTTGCATTGTTAAAGACCAAACCTGATAAACCTGACCTCTTGGTGGTTCTGGTAAACCTTTAGCATCAATATATGCAGTATCATCTATATCATTCCAATAAACCGTTGCGTAAGCCTCAGAAAAACCTTCCTGACCTTGCAATGGTATTCTGGAGATATTATTATCTCTTATTGCTGCTAAAATTTGTTTGGTATTTTCAGCTTCGTCACGTATATCTGCGATTTGCTGCTCGATAATACTATTTTTCGTTTCAGCTTCAGTTAAAGATCTTCTAAGTTCACTATTCTGTTGGAATAAAAAGAATAACCCTATCAAGAATACTAAACTTGCAGCCCATCCTATATAACTAACCCATCTTGTGCGCTGGCTACTTTCAGGACTTAATTGCCTTACAGGAGTACGGGAAGATAATTTAGATTTTAATGTCGACAATAGCGCTTCCGGATTGTATGGAGCAATACCGGCGGCTAGTTTTTGAAGCGCATCTTCAATTTCTTCAACTTCTTTTTCTACTTCAGGATATTCTCTAAGTACAGCAGTTACTTCGCGACTTTCTTTGTCACTAAGTGCACCGTAAACATAAAGTTCCAGAATTCCAGATGATATGTATTCTTCGATCTCAGCCATTAGTTTCCTACAATTTCTCTTAATTTATTTATACAGGCTCTATTTCTGGTTTTTACAGTTCCCAGAGGCATTTCCAATTCTTCAGCGGTTTCTTTTTGAGTATATCCTTTGAAGAATAATAGGTCGATTAATTTTTTACAAACTGGCTTTAGAACTTCAATATATTTTTTCAATCCTATAGCGTCTATAGTAGAACTAAAATTAGTTTTTGATTCTAATATATTTACGAAATTATCTGCAGCTAGGTTTTGTCGTTTATTTTTAAAGCTTTTAGATCGTATTTTATCAATAGATGCATTTCTGGCAATATTGAGTACCCAAGTGAAAAAACGGCCTTTACTAGAATCGTAAGACGATGCATTTTCCCATATTTTCATAAAAACATCCTGTAACACTTCTTCGGCGATATCTTTTTCACCAATTATACTAAAGATAATTCCATAAGTACTTTCTGAGTAGAGCTGGTAAATACGCTCAAAGGCTTTTTGATTCCCTTTTTGTAACTCAAGAATAAGTTCATCCTGCTGCATAAATCTGAATGTGGTTAGTTTCTTTAAAAATATATAAAAAAATAAAAGCAGCTAAATGAATAGCTGCTTTTATTTAAAATATTATAGTATTTCTACTAAAATTATTTCATTTCAATAACTCCACATCCTACACGAGTACCAGCGGCACCTGATGGTTGAGAAGTGAAATCGTCTACACCATCATGTACGATGATTGCTTTTCCAAGAATATCTTTAGTGTCATCTCCACATCCTATACACCACTCGTCTGTAGTTACAGTGATTGTACCTTTTCCGCTAGAATCTACTTCAAAGTTTCCAATATCTCCTTTATGGTATCCTTCTTCAGATCCCCATTTACCGTGAGGCTCGTTAGTAGGATTCCAGTGTCCACCAGCTGAAGTTCCATCTGCAGCAGAACAGTCTGCTTTTTGGTGAATATGGATTGCATGTTTACCTTCAGAAAGTCCCATGATAGTTGCTTCCATAGTTACTTCACCGTTTTCTTCAGTAAAAGTTACTTCTCCAGAAAGATTGCTATCACTCTTAGGTTCTAAGGTTACCATAACTTCTTTTTTCTCAGAAGATTCGGCATCCATATCTTCGTCCATTTCAGAAGTCATTTCTGTGTTTTGATCATCTACTTCTGCTTCTTCGTTATCTTTTTTTTCGTTTTTACAACTAGTAATAAAAAGTGAAGCGCAGAATAGTAGCGATAAGCTAATACGTTTCATAATAATGATTGGTTTTGTGATTATAGGTACTAAAGTACTTTGAATATAGTGCTTTCGCAAAGATTTAAGTATAGCTTAACATTGCGAAGTTTCAGTATTCGCGTGCTTTCAGCAATAGTTCAGCTAATTAAGGACTTCAGAAAAATATTAATTATCTATAAAATTATTTTTTTCTCTAATTAGTCCAATCGCTTAATTTTAATATTTCTAAACCAAACTTCATTTCCGTGATCTTGCAAAGCGATGTGGCCTGATTTTGCTTTTCCAAATTGTTCCCAATCTGCAAATTTAGAATTTGCAACCAACTCTTCCCAGCCATCGCCATCAACCTGAAATTCGACGATTTTCACACCATTCTGCATAACAGAACCCTTATTTGATTTGTGATCTATTTTTAGAATGATGCTGTTCCATTCTCCAACTGGTTTCGTTGTATTTTCAGAAGGTGCTATCATGTCGTAAAGTGCACCGGCATGGCGCTTAGGGCCATTTTTTCCGTCGGGATGTTTCTCATTGTCTAAAACCTGAATTTCCGGACCGGTTAAATAGGGCTCATCCAGTTCTTTATCCTCTATGACAGCCCACATGAAACCACTATTCCCAGCCTCTGAAATTTTCCATTCCATAGAAAGCTCAAAATCGGTATATTTTTCTTTAGTTATTAGATTCTCAGTTTGATTGCGTCCTTCTTTCGGAAGTAGATGAAACGTTGCATCATTGCTTGTCCATTGCGTGATAGAATCGCGATTATAGGCTTTCCAATGGTCATTGATATTACTCGTGCTTAAATCAATCCAATCTTCTGCAGGTTTTTCAATTTCGGCAGTTGATTCTTCATTAGCCACTTTTTCAGATTTATCTGATTCAGAATTTTTACAACTAACTATTGTAAAAGCACTTGCTATAAGCGCTATTCCTAGTTTCTTCATTTTTCTTAGCTAAGGTTGAGACTTACTTAATCCCTAAAATTGTTTTAAGATGATTTTCATCAATTTCGGAACCTGCAAAATCATCAAATTTTTTCTGTGTAGCTTCAATAATATGACTTTGAATAAAAGGAGCACCTTCTTTTGCACCTTGTTCTGGTGATTTAATGCAACATTCCCATTCCATTACTGCCCAAACATTACAACCATATTGCGTTAATTTAGAGAAAATAGTTTTAAAATCTACCTGTCCGTCACCAGGGTGACGATAACGACCGGCTCGATCTACCCAATTATTATAGCCTCCAAAACTTCCTTTTTTTCCCGTAGGATTAAATTCGGCATCTTTAACATGAAACATTTTAATAAATTCATGATAGTGATCGATATAGGTTAGATAATCCAGTTGTTGCAACACAAAATGACTAGGATCATATAATAAATTTGCGCGTTTATGATTATTGGTTTCGGCTAAAAACCGCTCAAAAGTGTCGCCATCGTGAAGGTCTTCTCCAGGATGAATCTCATAACAAAGATCAACTCCATTTTCATCAAAAACATCTAAAATAGGCAACCAGCGATTTGCCAGTTCTTTAAATCCTAATTCTACCAGACCATCTGGTCGTTGCGGCCATGGGTGAGCCGTATGCCATAGGAGGGAACCGCTGAACGTTCCATGCACATCCAAACCAAAATTTCTACTCGCTTTAGCAGCACTTTTTAACTGATCTATTGCCCAAGCCGTTCTCGCTTTTGGATTGTTCTTATAATCATCTGGCGCAAAATTATCGAACATGGTATCATAAGCAGGATGTACAGCTACTAATTGCCCCTGTAAATGGGTACAGAGTTCTGTAATTTCTAAACCATACGATGCGACCTTTCCTTTTAGTTCGTCACAATATGTTTTGCTCTCTCCTGCTTTTTTTAGATTTATAAGTGCAGATTCCCATGTGGGAATTTGTATTCCTTTATAACCCAAATCTGCAGCCCATTGGCACAGCCCATCTAAGCTATTAAATGGAGCTTTAGAATCCATAAACTGAGCTAAATAAACAGCTGGTCCTTTAATAGTTTTCATTAGTTAGTTTTTTTGAAGGTTAATTGTCTATGCTTATCCAAACATTTCCTTTTTTGTGGCTTTCTACGGCTTTTTCGATAAAATTCATACCTCGTAAACCATCAGTAATCGTTGGATATTCACCATCAAATCCATCTTCACCTAAAATTGCTTTAGCCACTCCATGATAGATATTTCCCATGGAATCAAAAATTCCTTCAGGATGGCCCGGTGGCAATTTTGTTCCGCTTAAAGAAAA